>JAHJYA010000066.1 GCA_018826895.1 Gammaproteobacteria bacterium | reverse complement strand
CCCTCGTGAGGCGCCTGATAGTCGCGGCTGATCGGCTGCGGCGCCGGCAGCGCCTTGCGCTCCAGCTTGCCGTTGGGCGACAGCGGCAGCTGCGCCAACTGCAGCACGTAGGTCGGCAGCATAAACTCCGGCAGGCGCTGCTTGAGCTGCGCACGCAACTCGTCTTCGGCGTAGGCGTCACCGACCACATAGGCCACCAGTTGCTGGCTGCCGGCCACCTCACGCACCAGCACCACGGCTTCGCGCAATGCCGGGTGTTCCAGCAACGCTGCTTCGATTTCGCCCAGCTCGATACGCAGCCCGCGCAGCTTGACCTGATGGTCGATGCGACCCAGGTATTCCAGCACGCCATCGGCGCGCCAGCGCGCCAGGTCGCCGCTGCGGTACAGACGTTCACCACTACCAAACGGGCTGGCGACAAAGCGCTCGGCGGTCAGCCCCGGGCGGCGGTGGTAACCACGGGCCAGGCCGACACCGCCGATATACAGCTCACCGGCCACACCGACCGGCTGCGGGTTGAGGCGCGCGTCGAGGATATGGATCTGCAGGTTGGCGATGGGCTGACCAATCGGCACGCTGCGTCGGTCGACGTCGCTGCACTGCCAGTGGGTGACGTCGATGGCCGCTTCGGTCGGGCCGTAGAGGTTGTAGAGCGCGGCCTGGGGCAACAGCCGGCGGGTCGTGCTGGCCAGCTCAGCCGGCAGGGCTTCGCCACTGCAGACGATACGGCGCAGGCTTTGGCAACCGCTCAGCTCACCATGGCCAATAAAGGCGGCGAGCATCGAGGGCACAAAGTGCAAGGTGCTGATGCCATGGGCCTTGATCAGCTCGACCAGTTTAGTCGGGTCGCGGTGATCGCCCGGCTGGGCCACCACCAGGCTGGCACCGCTGATCAACGGCCAGAAGAACTCCCATACCGAAACGTCGAAGCTGAACGGGGTCTTTTGCAGCACCCGGTCCTGTGACGTGAGCTGGTAGGCCTCCTGCATCCAGGCCAGGCGGTTGTACAGCGCTGCATGGCTATTGCCGGCGCCCTTGGGCTGGCCGGTGGAGCCGGAGGTGTAGATCAGGTAGGCCAGTTGCTCGGGGTGGATGTCCACCTCGGGGGCAGTAAGCGGCTCGGCGGACAGGTCCAGCTGGTCGAGGTTAAGCACCTGCACGCCATCGACCGATGGCAGTGCATCAACCACTGCATCGTGGCTGAGCAGCAGGCTGACGCCAGCGTCTTCGAGCATATAGCGCAGGCGTTCGCTGGGGTATTCCGGGTCCAGCGGCACATAGGCGCCGCCAGCTTTGAGGATGGCGTAGAGCGCCACGACCATTTCCACCGAGCGCAGGGCGGCCACGCCGACCAGGCTGTCGCGGGTCACGCCCAGGCGTTGCAGGTGATGAGCCAACTGGTTGGCCCGCTGGTCCAGCTCGGCATAGCTCAGGCGCTGCGCGCCGAACAGCAACGCCAGGGCGTCGGGCTGCGCACGCACACGGGCCTCGAACTGCTGATGCACCGGTTGTACAGGGCCGTAATCCACCGCAGTGGCGTTCCACTGGGTCAGGGCTTGCTGGTCGCTGTCATCGCCCAGGGTGTGTTCGCCAATGGCGGTTTCTGGCTGCGCCAGCAGTTGTTCAAGCAGGCGCACGAAACGTTGGTGCAGGCGCGCCACAGTCGCCGGCTCGAACAGGTCAAGGGCGTAGTTCCAGTTACCACCCAGTTGACCATTCGGCCCTTCCCAGGTGTGCAGGGCCAGGTCGAACTGGGCACTGCCAGCGTCCAACGCCAGCAGTTCGGCGTGCAGGTCGGGCGCCAGTTGCAGGCGATCTTCGGGGCGCTGCTGATGGTTGTAGAGCACCTGAAACAGCGGGTTGTGGCTCAGGCTGCGCTCGGGTTGCAGGGCGTCGACCAGGTGCTCGAACGGCAGTTCCTGATGGGCCTGGGCGCCTTGGGCCAGACGATGGACCTCAGCCAGCAGGTCGATAAAGCGCTGCTCGCTGCGCAGTTGGCTGCGCAGCACCTGGGTGTTGACGAAAAAGCCGATCAGCCCCTGGGTTTCGCCACGGGTACGCCCGGCAATGGGCACACCAACGCGCAGGTCGCTCTGCCCGCTAAGGCGCTGCAGCAACACCTTGTACGCCGCCAACAGCACGGTGAATACGGTGCTGTTGGCCTGCCGGGCCAGTTCACGCAGCCGTGCCGCCGTGACGTCATCCAGCTGGAACGCCAGGCGCGCGCCGCGAAAGCTCTGCTGCGCCGGGCGCGGATAGTCGCACGGCAACTCCAGCAGCGGCTGTTCATCGCCCAGTTGTTCACGCCAGTAGGCCAGTTGCCGCTCGCCTTCGCCGGCATCCAGGCAGGCGCGCTGCCACAGGGCGTGGTCGGCGTAGCTCAGCGGCAGCTCGGCGAGCACCGCCGGCTGGCCGTGCACGCGGGCTCGGTAGAACTCGGCCAACTCCGTGAGCAGCACCTGGATCGACCAGCCATCGGCGATGATGTGGTGCAGGCAGATCAGCACGGCATGCTCGTCGTCGCCCTGGCGCAGCAGCGCGACCCGCCACAGCGGACCCTGTTCCAGGTCGAACGGACGCTGGGCAAAGGCCTTGGCCTGCGCGGCGAAATCCTCGCCTTCAAGCGCTTCGAGCGTCAGCCCAGACGCCGCGTCGATGCGTTGCTGCGGGTTGCCCTCGGCATCGGCGAAAAAGCGTGTGCGCAGGCTCGGGTGGCGCTGCGCCAAGTCCTCAAAGGCACCGTGCAGCGCGGTGGCGTCCAAGGTGCCCTGCAGCTTCAGGGCACCCGGCAGGTGGTAGGCGCTGTTGCCCGGTTGCAGTTGTTCAAGGAACCAAAGGCGCTGCTGGGCGTAGGACAGCACACTGCCTGCGGCGTCCGCCACGCCCTTCGGTATCGGCAGGCTGGCGGCATCGAGCCCCTGCTCGCGCAGTTTGTCGAGGAAGGCGCGGCGCTGCACCGGGCCAAGGCCGAGAAAACGACGGGACAGCAGCAGGGCTTTGTCATGCAACAGCTTCACTGGATTTCCTCCAACGCACTCATCAAGTCGTCAAGCGCATCCAGGCGCTCGTCGTTCAGGGCCTGGCTTTCCAGGGTGCGGATCAATTCGGCCATGCGCGCGACCGTGGTCGCCTCGAAGGCCTGGGCCAGCGGTACCGCGACCCCACGGGTTTCGCGGATTTGCGCGAGCAAGCGAGTGGCCAGCAGCGAGTGCCCGCCCAGCTCGAAGAAGTTGTCGTCGCGGCCGACCTGCTGCACCTTGAGCAACCCGCGCCAGAGCTGCGCCAGGTGCTGCTCCAGCTCACCTTGCGGCGCCTCGAAGGTGCGTGCCTGCCACTGCGGCGCGGGCAAGGCACGGCGGTCCAGCTTGCCGTTGCCATTGAGGGGCAAGCGCTCCAGCAGGATGATCTGCGCCGGCACCATAAAGGCCGGTAACTGCGCTGCCAGCTGCGCCTTGAGCGCCTGTTCATCCACCGGCTGGCCTGTCTCGGCCACGGCATAGGCGACCAGTTGCGCGCCGGCGGCGCTGTCCTGGGCGACCACCACGGCCTGGCGCAAGGGCGCGCTGGCGAGCAGGCAGGCTTCGATCTCGCCCAGCTCGATGCGCTGGCCGCGGATCTTCACCTGGAAGTCCACACGCCCGACGTATTCGAGTTGGCCCTGGGCGTTCCAGCGCGCCAGGTCACCACTGCGGTACAGCCGCGCGCCCGGCTCGGCAAAGGGATCGGGGACGAAGCGTTCGGCGGTCAGTCCTGGTCGCGCGGCATAGCCACGGCCGACACCGGTGCCGCCGATATACAGCTCACCGACCACGCCCTGGGGCAGCAGCTCCAGGTGGCTGCCGAGCACGTACAGGCGATTGTTGTCGGTGGGCTGGCCAATGGCGATGCGCTGCCGCGGCGCTGGTGCACCGTGCAGGGTATGCAGGGCCACGTCATCGGCGCATTCAGCCGGGCCGTAGGCGTTCACCAGCGGGATCTGCGGGTAGCGGGCGAACCAGCGCTGCGCCAACTCAGGGGTCAGCGCCTCGCCGGTGGGCAGCAGCCAGCGCAGCCCCGGCAGTGCCACGGGTTTGGCTTCAAGCATGCCGTCGATCACCGCGGGCACGCATTCCAGCACGCTCACGCCACTGGCCGCGACGCACTCCAGCAGCGCCTGCGGGTCGTGGGCGATGGCGTCTGGGATGATCTCCAGGCAACCACCGAACAGCGGCGCGGTGAGCAGTTGCCAGACCGAAATATCGAAGCCGGTGGCGGCGGTCTGGGCGATCACGTCGGCCTCGCCCAACTGCAGGTAAGGCACCTTGGCCAACTGGTTATTGAGCATGCCGCGCTGATTGACCATAACCCCCTTGGGCTCGCCCGTGGAGCCGGAGGTGTAGATCAGGTAGGCGAGTTGCTCAGGGCTGGCGTAGCGTCCGGGGTTATCGCTGCGCGTCTGCTGCAGCAACTCGTCGTAGATCAATACCCGTGGCGGCTGGGCCAGTTCGGCCAGGATCGCCTCGACCTGCCCCAGGTGCTCACGCTGGGTGATCAGCACGGGCGCCGCGCTGCTGCTGAGCATGCGTGCGCTGCGCGCCGGTGGATGGCGCTCGTCCAGCGCCAGGTAGGCGCCGCCGGCCTTGAATGCACCGATGATCATGCTCAGCAACGGCAGGCCGCGCGGGGCATACAGCGCCACCACAGTGTCGGCCTGCACGCCCTGCTCGATCAGGCTGTGGCCAATGCGGTTGGCCTGGCTGTTGAGCGCGCGGTAACTCAGCGATTGGCCCTGGCAACGCGCCACGTCACGCGCACCCTGGGCCTCGACCTGGGCCTCGAAACGCTGCAGATAGGGCTGCGCCATCCACTCGGGGCGGCGCTCGCCCTGGCCCTGCTGGCACAGCGCGCGCTGCTCGTCATCATCCAGCAAGCGCAGCGTGCTCAGAGGCTGTTGCGGCGCCTCGACCAGTTGCAGCAGCACCCGGCGGAAGTGCTCGACCAGACGCTGCATATCCGCGACGGCGAACTGCTGGGTGTCGAAGCTCAGTTGCAGGGTCAGGTTGGCGCCGGGCAACAGCACCACGGTCAGCGGGTAGTTGGTGTGGGTGCGGTTGGCCAGCGGGGTGATCCGGTAGGCCGCCACGGCCTCCTGCACCTCAGTGCCCAGGGGTACGTTCTCGAACACGAACAGGCTGTCGAACAGCGGCTGGCCACGGGGCGTATCGGCGAAGTTCTGCACCTCGGCCAGGGACAACTGCTCATGCTGACGCATGCCCGCGTTCTGCGCCTGCAGCGCTTGCAGCAACTGCAGGCCAGTGGCGTCGCTGGCGGGCAGGCGCACACGCAACGGCAAGGTGTTGATAAACAGCCCCAACGCCTCTTCAATGCCCTCCAGCTCGGTCGGCCGCCCGGCCACGGTGACGCCAAACAGCACATCGTCGTTGCCGGCGTAGCGCATCAGCAACAGCGCCCAGGCCGCCTGCACGAAGGTGTTGACCGTCAGTTGCTGGCCGCGTGCCTGCTCGCCCAGGGCGCGGGTCTGCGCCGCATCGAGGTGCAGGCTGACGTCGGCAATACCCGCCTCGCCCTGCTGCTGGCGATAAGGCAACGGCGTGACCTGGTCGAAGCCCGCCAATTGGGTACGCCAGTAGTCGCGGCTGGCCGCTTCATCCTGCTCGGCGAGCCAGGCGATAAAGTCGCGGTAAGGCCGCGCGGGTGGCAACTGCAGGCTGCGCCCAGCCAGGCGCGCGCGGTAGTGGGCAAAGAATTCGGCGAGCATCAGGCCGCGGCACCAGGCGTCGATCAGCGCATGGTGATGGCTCTGCACAATGCGCAGGTCGGCCTCGGCGAACCGCACCAGGCGTACGCGCAGCAGCGGCGCCTGGGCGAAGTCGAACCCTGCCTGGCGCTCCTCGGCGAGGATGGCCTGCAACTCGGCCTCGGCTACTGCCCGCGGCAAGTGGCTGAGGTCGAGGTGCTGCACCGGCGACGGCACCTGGCGCAGCACCACCTGATGGGCGATGCCGCCGTCCAGACCATGGAAAGCCGTGCGCAGGGCCGGATGGCGCTGCACCACCTGCTGCCAGGCATAGCTGAAGGCCTCAACGTCCAGGGCGCTGGCGACGGCATACTGGTCCTGCATCAGGTAGATGCCCGTGCCCTGCTGCAACAGGCTGTGCAGCACAATCCCCTGCTGCATGGGCGCCAGCGGGAACAGGTCCTCCACCTGGCGCGGCGCATAGGGCAAGGCGTCCAGGTGCGCCTGATCAAGGCTTGCCAGAGGGAAATCGCAGGGCGTCAGGCCGCCATTGGCAGGGTTGCAGCAGTGCTCGATCAGTTGCTGCAAGGCCTGCTGATAGAGGTCGAGCAGACGCGCCACGGAGGCTTGGTCAAAGCGCGCAAGGCTGTAGGTCAGGTCGAGGTGCAGGCAGCCTTCGCGCACCTGACCGTCGATGGCCAGGGCATTAGCCAGCGGGCCACTGGCATCACGCGGTGCACCGCCCGGCTCGTCCGCCAGGCGCCAGCGGGTGGCGGCCTCGTCATCGAAACGGCCCAGGTAGTTGAAGGTCAGCCCCTGGCCTTGCAGCTCCGCCAACTCGGCGCCGGCCAGGTATTTCAGGACGCCATAACCCAGGCCCTTGCCGGGCACCTCGCGCAACTGCTGCTTGACCTGCTTGAGGGTCGCAGCCAGGTCATCGGCGGCCTCCAGCTCCACCGGGTAGAGGCTGGTGAACCAGCCGACGCTGCGGCTGAGGTCGAGGGTGTCGTCCTCACGGCCGTGGCCTTCCAGGCTGATCACCGTGCGCTGGCGCCCGCTCCACTGCCACAGGGCCTGGGCCAGCGCCGCCAGCAGCGCATCGTTGATCTGCGTGCGGTAGGCCGCCGGCACCTCGTTGAGCAGCCGACGGGTGGTGGCCGCATCCAGGGACAGACGCAAGTGACCGGCATCGGCGACCTGCGCACTGCCTTCGGGCCTGTCGCAGGGCAGACCAGCCTCGGCGGCGCTGAAACGCTGCCAGTAGGCCAGCTCAGCGGCCAGCTGCGGGCTGCGCGCGAGCGCCTGCAAATGCGTTGACCACTGTTCGAAACTCGCGCCCACCGGGCT
Source organism: Gammaproteobacteria bacterium (assembly GCA_018826895.1). Lineage (GTDB taxonomy): Bacteria > Pseudomonadota > Gammaproteobacteria > Pseudomonadales > Pseudomonadaceae > Aquipseudomonas. The sequence goes on along the minus strand of JAHJYA010000066.1, from coordinate 19,134 downwards.
CAGGTGCAGCGCCTGGCCGGCCTGATACTGGCCGTAGGCCTGCTGCAGGTCTTCGAGCAGCACACGCCAGGACACCCCATCCACCGCCAGGTGATGGATCACCAGTAACAGGCGACTCTGGCCATCCGGCAGCTGCGCCAGGACCGCGCGTAGCAGCGGACCGCGCTGCAGGTCGAGGCTGCGCTGGGCTTCATCGCACAGCGCTGACAGGTCGTCGCGGCTGGCCACCTGGCAGACCCAGAGCAGACTCTGCGCCGCCGGTGCCTCCTGGTAGCGCTGTTGCCAATGGCCCTGGGCGTCCTGGCTAAAGCTCAGGCGCAGGCTGGCGTGATGACGCACCAGCGCTTCCAGAGCCTGGCCCAGCGCGGCGCTGTCGAGCGGTGCGTCGGGGGTCAGCAGCAGCGACTGGTTCCAGTGGCTGCGCCGAGCTAGCGGCTGGGCGAAGAAGCGCGCCTGGATCGACGTCAGAGCAAAGGGTTGCGTGGCTTCGCGCTGCGGCTCGACAGGCGCCGGCGCAGGCGCGGCGGCGAGCACAGCGACCTGGGCCAGTTCGGCGATGCTCTGCTTCTCGAACAACTGCTTGGGCGTCAGGCGAATACCCTGGCGCCGGGCGCGGGCGATGATCTGCAGGCTGAGGATGGAGTCGCCACCCAGGGCGAAAAAGTTATCGTGACGGCCGACCTGTTCGACCTTCAGCACCTGCTGCCAGAGCGCCGCGAGTTGCGCCTCGACACCCTCATGGGGCGCCTCGAAGCCCGCGTCCTGGGCCTGGGGTTGTGGCAGGGCCTGGCGGTCCAGCTTGCCGTTGGCCGTCAGCGGGAAGCGCGGCAGCAGCAGGATATGGCTGGGCTGCATGTACGCCGGCAGGCGCTCGGCCAGCGCGGCCTGCAGGCTGTCCACGGCCAGGCCGTCGCCACGGGCGACCACGTACGCCAGCAGTTGCCCGCGCTCATCCACTTGCACATGGGCATCGGCCACCTCGGCCAGGCTGCGCAGTTGCTCGACGATCTCGCCCAGGGCCACGCGGTAGCCGCGCACCTTGACCTGGTCGTCGGCGCGGCCAAGAAACTCGATACGCCCATCCGCCAGCAGGCGTGCACGGTCGCCGCTGCGATACAGGCGTTGGCCGCTGCCGAACGGGTCGGGCAGGAAGCTCGCCGCGGTCAGGCCGGGGCGCTGCAGATAACCGCGAGCCAGGCCCGGGCCACCCAGATACAGCTCGCCCACCGCGCCCTGAGGCACCGGCGCCAGGGAGTTGTCGAGGATCAGCGCACGCACGTTGGGCAGCGGACGGCCAATCGGCACCACGCCGGATAGAGCGGGCAGCTCCGCGTCACTGACCTCGTGGGTGAGTACGCCCACCGTGGTTTCGCTGGGGCCGTAGTGGTTGATCACCCGGCAGCTCGGGCGCAGGCGCTTGACCTCGGCCACCAGCTCGGCCGGCAGGGCTTCACCGCCGAAGATCAGTGCATGGGCCGGCAGCACCCGCGCGCCAGCACCGGCCTGGATTAGGCCAGCCAGATGGGTCGGGACGATCTTCAACACGCCGACCTGCTGCTCGGCCAGGTAATCGGCCAGGCGATCGGCATCGGCCACCGTCTCCGCGCTCGGCAGGTGCAGGGTGCGGCCGGAGCACAGCGCGCCGAACAGCACGGTATGGCCGAGGTCCGCCGCCACGGTGGAGACCATGGCCATGCTCGCCCCCGGCGCCAGGTCCAGTTGCAGCAGTAGGCCCTGCACGTAGTCGGCCAGGGCGCTATGGCTGATCACCGCGCCCTTGGGCTGACCGGTGGTGCCAGAGGTGTAGATCAGGTAAGCCGCTTGTTCCGGGTGCACGGCCAACTGCGGTGCAATGGCCGGCTGCCGGCGCCAGGCGGCATCGGCGGCAACGTCCAGCTGCGGCCCGGCAAAGGCTGCGGCGCCGGCCTGCTCAGAAATCAGCGCGACACAGCCGCTGTCGGCCAGAACGAAGGCCTGGCGCTGGGCCGGCCAGGCCGGGTCCAACGGCACGAAAGCGCCGCCAGCCTTGAGCACTGCCAGCAGGCCCACAACGAACGCAGGGGAACGCGGCAGGCACAGACCAACCCGCTGCTCGGTCCCAACACCCAGGGTGATCAACTGATGCGCTAACTGGTTGGCCTCGGCTTCCAGTTGGGCAAAGCTGTAGGCTTGGTCCGCCTGCATCAGGGCACAGCCGTTGCTTTGGCAATGGGCCTGCCAGAGCGTGAGTATCTGCTGGACCGGGAACTGCGCCGTCGTGCCGCTCAGTTGCGAGGGCTGCACGGCAAAGTCCAGGGTAGCCAGGGGAGCCTGCGGGCGCGCCAGCAGTTGTTCGAGCAACTGCGCAAAGTCCGCCGCCATGGCCTCGATGCGCGGGGCATCGAATAGATCGCAGGCATAGGTGAAGGCCGCCGTAATCCCGCTGTGCAGGTCGGTGATGTCCAGCCCCAGGTCGAAATGCGCGGCCTGCTCGTCCAGCTGGCGAGCGCTGAGGGTCGCGCCGGGCAAGGCCAGATCCTGGGCCAGCACGAACTGCTGGGTGAATTTCACCTGAAACAGCGGGTTGTGGCTCAGGCTGCGCTGCGGTGCCAGGGCCTCGACCAGTTGCTCGAAGGGCAGCAACTGGTGGTCTTGGGCGCCGAGGGCCGCAGCCTTGACTTGGGCCAGGACCTGCTCGAAGGAATGCTCGGCGCCGAACTCGCTGCGCAGCACCTGGGTGTTGACGAAGAAGCCGATCAGCCCTTCGGTTTCTCGGCACACGCGCCCGGCACTGGGTACGCCGACACGGATATCGCGCTGGCCGCTGTAGCGCTGCAACTGCACCTTGAACGCCGCCAGCAGCAGCATAAACAGGGTCACGCCCTGCTCTGCCGCGCTCGCCCGCAGGCGCTGGCTCAGGTCTTGATCGAGCTGGATAACATGGCGCCCGCCGCGGTGGCTCTGCCGCGCCGGCCGTGGACGGTCGCTGGGCAGTTCGAGCAGCGGCTGGGTATCGCCCAACTGCGCGCGCCAGTACGTCAGTTGCCGCTCGCCCTCGCCGGCCGCCAGCCAGGCCCGTTGCCAGGCGGCATAGTCGGCGTACTGCACCGTCAGGGCTGGTAATTGCGGCGCCCGGTTGGTGGCATGAGCGCTATACAGCTCGGCCAATTCCTTGATCAGCACCTGCATCGACCAGCCATCGCAGATGATGTGGTGCATGACCAGCAGCAGGCGGTAATCCTCATCGGCAACCCGCACCAGGCTGAGGTGCCAGAGCGGCCCTTCCTGCAGGTCCAGGGGCTGGACCAGTTGCGCGTCGCTAAGTTGCGCCAGGGCCTGCGCCGCATCGGCGTGCTCACGCAGATCGAAACGCGCCAGAGGCACGCTCGCCGCGGGCTCGATGCATTGCATGGGCGCCGCATCCTCGTCGCCGGCGACAAAGCGCGTGCGCAGGCTTTCATGGCGGGCGGCCAGGTCGGCGAAACTGCGCTGCAGGGCCGCTTCATCCAGACGCCCCTGAAAGCGCAATTCACCGGCCAGCAGGTAGGCGCTGGCTTCTTCCTGCAGACGGTCGAGGAACCATAGGCGCTGCTGGGCGAAGGATTGCGCGCTGCACTCAGAGCGTGGCGTGGCGACCAGGGCCGGCATCTGCCGGGCACTGCGCGGCTGGGCCGCAACCCAGGCACTGAAGTCGCCCAGGCGTGGCTGCGCGAACAGACCTTCGGCCTGCAGTTCCAGGCCAAGTTCGGCATTCAAACGGGCCAGCACCTGCATCGCCGCCACCGAGTCGCCGCCTTGGGCGAAGAAGTGGTCGTCACGCCCCAGCTCAGAACGGCCAAGCACCTCCTGCCAGGCCGCCAGCACTTCCGGCAACAGGGTATCCGTCGCGGTACTCGCCGTGGCGGGCGCAGCGCCACCCAGTTGGCCGTGCTGCCAGACCGCGAAGGTCTCCAGGCTGCCGTTCTGCCAGCCAGCGCGACAAGCCGAACGCTGCAGTTTGCCGCTGGTGGTGCGCGGCAAGGTGCCGGGTTCGAGCAACAGAATCAGTTGCGGGGCAAGTTGAAAACGTTCGGCCAGGCCATCGGCGATACGCTGGCAGATCATCTCGGCGCTGATCAGTTTGCGCACATTACGGCTGATCTCCAGGGCCAGGCCGACGCCTTCCTGGCCACGCACGTCGGTCACGGCAAAGGCGGCAATACGGCCTTTGCGCAGCAGCTCGATGTCCTGCTCCAGGGCCTGCTCGATGTCCTGCGGGTAGAGGTTCTGGCCGTTGAGGATGATCAGGTCCTTGAGCCGCCCGGCGATGTACAGCTGGCCGGCACTGGCAATGCCCAAGTCGCCGGTGCGCAGCCAGCGCTGACCGTCACGCTCGACGAACGAGGCCGCCGTGGCCTCGGGGTTCTGCCAGTAGCCCTGGGCGATGCTCGGCCCGGCCACCCAGATTTCCCCCACCTGCTCGTCGCCCAATGGCGCCAGGTTTTGCGGGTCGACGATGCGCAGCGGGTGCTCGCTGTCGCTCCAGCCACAGGCCGGCAGACGGCTGGCGGGCTGGCCTGGCTGCAGCGATGCGACTGTCTTGAGCTGGGGCTGCCGGTCAGTAGCATCGGCGCTGACGAACAGCGTCGCCTCGGCCAGGCCATAACTGGCGGTTAGGGCCTCGGCACGGAATCCGGCAACGGCGAATCGCTGACTGAAGGCCTCCAGGGTGTCCACCCGAATCGGCTCGGAGCCGGAAAACGCCATGCGCCAGGTGCTCAGATCAAGGGTGTGCAGCAGACTGTCCGGCACCCGTTCGGCGCATAGCCGATAGGCAAAATCCGGCCCACCGGAGAAGCTGCCGCCATAGCGGCTGATCGCTTGCAGCCAACGCGCCGGGCGCGCCAGGAAGAAGTTCGGCGCCATCAGAGTCAGCGTGCCGCCGTGCAGAATCGGCAGCAGCAGGCCAGCCATCAGGCCCATGTCGTGATACAGCGGCAACCAGCTGACCCAGGACTCCTCGGCGCTGGCAGCAAAGCCCCGGGTCATGCTGTGTTCGTTGGCGATCAGGTTGGCGTGGCTGACCATCACCCCCTTGGGCGCGCTGGTGGAGCCAGAGGTGTACTGCAGGAACGCCAGGCCAGCGCTGTGGATCAGTTGCTGCTGGTAAGCGGCGCGGTAATCGTTGCCGATATCTTCGATGGCCAGCAGCACCGCGCCGTCGACCAGCAGCGGCTGCAACTGGGCCTGATAGCGCGCGATCACTTCGCGGGGGGCGAGCACCACGCCCGGTTTGGCGTCGCGCAGGATGCCGGTCAGGCGCTCGATGTGCATCTGCCGGTTGTTCTCCGGTGGGAACGCCGGAACGGCGATCACTCCGGCATACAGGCAGCCGAAGAACGCCGCCGCGTAATCGGCGCCGCTGGGCAGCATCAGCACGCAGCGCTCGCCCCCGCGGCGGCCCAGGCGCTGCTGCAGCAGGCCGGCGATGGCCAGCGCCTGCTCGCGCAGCTCGCCGTAAGTCGTCAGTAGTGGCTCGCCCTGATCATCCACGATGTGCCGGATAGCCAGGCGGCCCGGCTCGCGCTCGGCGTAATAATCCAGAATGTCGGCAAAGTGCAGCGCCTGATCCACTGTCGATATCATTTCGTCACCCATGAAAACTCGTACCGGCACGACGACCCGGCCAATGGCTCGGGCCGTCGCAAAAAGAAGGGGAACCGCGTTACCGCGCTAGCTGGCGGAAGCGGCCAGGCGCAGCGACTCACGCGCCGGCGCGCGGGCCGCGTCGCCGAACATCGTGTTGACCAGCTCCTCGGAGCGCACAGCCAGCACCGACAGCAGGGTGTCGCTCAGGCCGTGGCTGTGCTCGCAGCTGCCCTGCAGGAAGACCTGCACCGGGCAATCAGGGCGCAGTGCCAGGCGGTACTGGCGGTCGACTGCGTCGCTTTCGATGTAGTCGGCAAAACCGGCCAGCAGGGTGCGGTGGTAGTCGCGGCAATAGCCGGTGGCGAGGATCACCGCATCGAAGGCCTGGGCCTCCAGCTCACCGGTCTGGGTATTGCGCACAGACAGCTGCACCCCAGTCGCTGTCGTCGCCACTGCAGCCACCTCACGATGGCCGAACAGGCGGTGGCGCTGATCGCCGCGCACCTTCTGCTGGTAGAACAACTGGTAGAGCTTCTCGATCAGCTCCAGATCGACCACCGAATAGTTGGTGTTGCGGTACTCGTTGAGCAGCTGCGTACGCTGCGCCGTGCCCTGATCGAAAACCTGGTCGATAAAGCCAGCATTGAAGATCTCGTTGACGAAGGGGCTGTCATCGGACGGTTTCAAGGCGCCACGGCGCAGCAGCAGAGTCGCCTCGATCTGATTGCCGCGGCAGGTCAGGTCGTGAAAGATTTCCGCCGCACTCTGCCCACCGCCGACAATCGCCACACGGCGCGGCTGTGTGCCATCGCCAAGCAGGCCGCCGATAGCACCGAGGTAACGCGACGAATGGACAATTCGCGCATCCGCCACGCCGGCAAACGCCTCAGGCACCTGCGCCACACCGCCGATGCCGAACACCAGGTTGCGCCCGCGCCGACGCACGACTTGGCCGTCCGCACCACGCGACACCACCTCGGCACCGACACACTCGCCGGCGCTGTAGAACGGCTCGATGGCGATCACCTCCTCGCCGTAGTGCACCCGCTCGGCGAACGCCTCGGCGGCCCAGCCCAGGTAGTCGTTGTACTCCTCGCGACTGGGGAAGAAGGTCTTCAGGTTGACGAAGTCTTCCAGCCGTCCACGCGCCTTGAGGTAGCTGATAAAGGTGAAGGGGCTGGCTGGGTTGCGCAGGGTCGCCAGGTCCTTGAGAAAGGATATCTGCATGGTCGAGCCGTCGATCAGCATGCCCTCGTGCCAGCTGAAAGCTGGCTTGCGCTCGACGAAGCAGAACGTCGGCTCACGGCCATTGCGCTGTGCGAACTCGTCGGTGGCGATGGCCAAGGCCAGATTAGAGGGCCCGAAGCCAACCCCGATGTAGTCGTATACGAGCCCCATAATTCCCCCTGATGTCGGTTACTGAATGTGGTGCAGTTCAGCTGTAATCAACTGAAAAGCATTCTCATTAGCAATGACGGACAAGGGGGGGGATTTGTTTAGGGTTATTTCAGGTCATCTGACGGACCTGATAACAACACCCGCCAAGGCGTAGATACCTTGGCGGGTCGACTGCAGAACTGCGCAGAAGCAGGCGGACAGGCCTATACCCCGCACCGCGGCATAAGGATCAGGAGTGGGCGTGACCGGCGATTTCGCGTAGCGCATTGCGGCTGGCGCGGGCGCGGTGTTCGCCGTGTAGCTCGCTGAGCTGGCCGGCGTCCATTTTCAGCAGGCGGTCGGCCTGGTCAAAGTAATGATCGTCATGGCTGATGGCGAACAGGGTTTTGCCGGCCGCTTTCAACTGGGGCAACAGCTCACGGTAAAACACCTGCCGGAACAGTGGGTCCTGGTCCGCAGCCCACTCATCGAGCAGGAGGATTTCACGCCCCTCAAGCATCGCCAGCAGCAAGGCCAGACGCTTGCGCTGCCCCGCCGACAGGCGCGTATCCTGCAAACGCCCTTCGGCTACCCGCACCTTGTGGCCCATGTGCAGACTGTCGAGCCAGTGCGTCAACTCTTCGTCCGCCACCGCCAATCCTTTGGGGCCGAGCAGTTGCGAGAACAGGTGATAGTCGGTGAAGACCGAGGCAAACAGCTGACGATAGGCCGGCCACTCGTCTGCAGCCAATAGCCGGCCGTCAATACGAATCTCGCCCTTTTGCGGGATGTACAGACCGCTCAGCAAACGCGCGAAGGTCGACTTGCCACTGCCGTTGCCACCGACCAGAAACACCGTCTCGCCGCGACGCAGCTGCAGGCTGATCGGGCCGACATCGAAACCCGGCTCATCACCCTGGGCCGGGTAGCGGTATTCGACCTCATGCAGCTCCAGAGTTTGCCAGTTGGCCGCAAGAGTGTCGGCCGGGTGATCGAAGGCGTCGACGTGGGGCGCCAGGGCCAGGGACTCGACCTTGTCCAGCGCTACGCGCCCGGCGATCTGCGCCGGGATGGCGGCCACCGCGGAGACCAGTGGCGTGCGCATGAACAGGATGGTCAACGCATAGGTCGAGGCCACGGCGGTGGAAGCCCAGCCCAGACCATTGGCCAGGAAGAACACCAGACCGATGGTGCCCAGCACCATGATGTTGGCCCAGTTGCTGGCGATGCCATGGTAGCGGTCGGCCAGGGTCACATGGTCGCGGTAAGCCTGGGCACTGACATCGAACTCGTCCTCGTACAAGCGTTGGGCGCGGTAGCGGTTGAGGGTAAGTTCCTTGCGCCCATCAATGACTGACTGGTAGTCACCATACAGGCGGTCCTCCGACTCACGCAGCATGCGCAGGTGATGGTTGAGCTTGCCCACCAGTAGCCAGCCGATGCCCAAGGTGAAACTCATCCACAGCAGGGTGGTGATGAACAGACCAGGGGACAGCCAGGCCAGGTAGGCGAACGCTGCCAGGGTCAGCACGCTGCCGTAGATCAGCTCAGGCAGGTGGACGAACGCCAGGGTGATATTGCGGATGTCGCTGGACAGGCTGGCAATGATGGTCGAGCCGCCAATCGCCTCAAGGCGCTCAATCGAGGTGTCCAGCACCCGCTTGACCAGGGCGCGGCGCATGCGATAGACGAAGCGGTGCCCCAGCGCCGTAAGCGACAGTTGCGCGGCAGACGCCAGCACCAGCAGCAGGGCCAACAGGCCGGCGAACTGCCACAGGGCCGTACCCGGGTTGGCGGCCGGGGTCAGCATTCGCTGATTGACGAAGGCGATCACCGCCACGCTGAGCAGCGCACTGCTCAGGCTGAGCGCCAGAACCAGGGCAATGGCCCAACGGTATTCACGAAAAACCAGACGCAGCAGCTTCATTCAAGACCTCTTGGCCAACGGGCAGGCAGACGGGCAATAGCCATCGAGTCGGGTACGGCAATGCCCCAGTGTGTCACGCAGGATGAAATTGATCAGCGTTGGCGACGCCCCCAGCGTGCTGGCCACCTCACGCTGAGTGAGCCCATCCAGCTGGCTGAGGGTAAACACCCGACGCATGCACGGGGTCAGTTCCGCCAGGGCAGCCAGCAATTGGCGCAGCGTCTGCTGCGCGCCCACGGTCTGCTCCGGCGAAATGTCCGACGGCTGCAGATCGGCCAACTCGGCGTCGGCACCGTAGCGCTGCTCCAACTGCAGGCGGCGCAGGTGATCGATAGCCAGGTTGCGCACCAGGCGATTGAGATAACGCTCGGGCGCTTGCACCCGCGACAGTTTCAGGCTGCCCTCCCAGAGTTTGAGAAAGGCATCCTGCACCACGTCTTCGGCCCTGACGCGGCAGCCCAGCACGCGGGTCGCCAGGTTGAGCAACGACTGACCCTGGGTCTGGTAGGCATTCAACAAAGCCTTGCGATCCAGAGCCGAGGCAGTACTACTGCGTATAGCAACAGGCGGGTTGCAGGTTTGCCGTACGACTCGCCGGCGCGATACCGGTAAGGATTCGAGAGAACACTCCATGGACGATTGCACTCTGAAACAAAGAGCGACAATCCTGCATGCAAACAATTCTCATTACAATAGTGGCAGTGCGCCCTGTGAGTGCAAGCGCCCACTTACGGTGCGATTGCTAACGCAACCAGCACCGCACACTCGGCGATTTCCAGCAGCGCCCCCGCCGTGTCGCCGGTGGTCCCGCCCAGGCGCTGGCGCATCAGGCGGCGAAGCCAGAGGAATACCAAGGCCGCAACCAGCAAGGCCAATACAGCGGAACCGCCGCCGATCAACAGCAGTAGCCCGCCATGTAGCGCCAGCACCCAGGGCAGCTGTTGGCGCGGCAGGTGCTCGGCCAATGCCTGCCCCAGACCACCGGCGCGCACATAAGGCGTGCAGAAAAACAGCAGTGGCAGCAAGCCACGAGCCAGCCAGGGCACAAGCAGCAGCAAGCCCCCCTCGCCCGCCTGCAATAAGGCAACCAGGGCGGCGAACTTGAGCAGCAGCAACAGCACCAGCACCACCACGGCAATCGGCCCGCTGCGCGGGTCCTTCATGATCATCAGGGTGCGCTCTTTGTCGCCGAAGCCGCCCACCCAGGCATCGGCGCTGTCTGCCAGGCCATCCAGGTGCAAGCCGCCACTGAGGGCCACCCACAGGGCCAGCAACAGCGCCGCCTGCAACAACGCCGGCGTACCCGCCAGCAGCAGGTGCGCAGCCACCAGCAACAGGCCGATCAGCGCGCCCACCAGCGGATACCAGAGCAATGATCGACCCACCTGCTCTGCCACCGGCATGCCAGGTAAGCGCACCGGCAAACGGGTGAGGAACTGCACCGCGATCAACAGCGGCAAGGGCATCACGGCAGCACCGCCAAGGTCCCCTCTACTGTCCGCTGCAGGCGCACCCGCTCGGCATGGGCCACGCTGACCTGCAGCAGGTCCTGGCGCGGCAGGCCGCGGGCCTGGGCCAGCAGCAGGCGCATCACCCCGCCGTGGGTGACGATCAACAGGCGCTCGTCGGGATAATCACGCTGCAGACGCTGCAGTGCGGCATGGATGCGAGCTTCGAACTGCAACAGCGGCTCGCCCTCGGGTGGGGTAAATGCATAGGGATCGGCCCAGAAGCGACCCAGGGCATCGGCGTCGGTTTCCATCAGCTCTGCGGCGCTGCGCCCCTCCCAGGCGCCGAAGTGCAATTCCTGCAGATCAGCTTCCAAAGTAAGCGGCAAGGCGTGGGCAGCGGCCAGCTCTTCGGCAAAGCGGGCGCAGCGCTGCAAGGGCGAGCTGATGATCCGATCCCAGGGCCCGGCGCCCTGCATCGCGCCGCGCAATTGCGCCCAGCCGGTCGCCGTGAGGGCATCGTCCAGGCTGCCGCGCAGGCCGCCACCCGATTCGGTTTCGCCGTGGCGCAACAGCTCCAGGTACAGGCTCACGAACGGCGCTCGGCAACGGCGGCTTCGGCAAACGTGGCCATGTCGTTGTGCAGGCTGCAGGCCATACGCAGCAAGGGTACGGCCAGCGCGGCACCACTGCCCTCGCCCAGACGCATGCCGAGCTTGAGCAAGGGTTCAGCCTGCAGTGCTCGCAGTACATGCTCATGGCCTGGCTCGGCGCCACGGTGAGCGAACAGCAACCAGTCACGGCAGTCGGGGTTGAGGCACACCGCAAACAGGGCGGCGACGCTGCAAATAAAACCGTCGACCAGGGCAATCACGCCCTGCTGTGCGCACGCGATATAGGCACCGGTCAGGGCAGCGATCTCGAATCCGCCCAGGCGCTGCAGTGCATCCAGCGGGCCGTCTATAAGCGGTATGTGCAGTTGCAGGGCAACGTCGATCACCGCTGCCTTGTGCGCCACCCCGGCATCGTCCAGCCCTGTGCCGGGGCCGACCAGTTCATGCGCAGGCTCACGCAGCGCCCAACAGGCCAGAGCGGTGGCGGCGGTGGTGTTGCCGATGCCCATTTCCCCGCCGATGAATAGCGCCGCCCCGCTCTGCTGCGCGCGCAACACGGCCTCGCGGCCGGCCTGCAGCGCTGCAGCGAGCTGCGCCGGGGTCATCGCCGCCGTGCGCATCAAGTTGGCGGTACCAGGGCCAAGGGGCTGCTGGCGGACACCGGGATGTGGCGCCTGCGGCACGGCAAGGCCAAGATCGATGACCTCCAGCTCGGCGCCCAACTGCCGTGCCAGCACACTGATCGCCGCGCCACCATTGAGGAAATTGCTGAGCATCTGCCCGGTAACGGCCTGGGGGTAGGCTGAAACACCTTCAGCTACCACGCCATGGTCAGCGGCAAACAGGCTGATCCACAGCTTATCCAGGTTCGGCCGCTCACACCCCTGCAAAGCCGCCAGCTGTACGGCCAGCGTCTCCAACTGGCCCAGGGCGCCGGCCGGCTTGGTCAGTTCACGCTGACGCGCCAGCGCCTTGTGCCGCGCGACATGGTCCAGCGGTTGACGGGGTCCCTGCCACCAGGCCAGGTTCATAGCGCGGCTCCCTTGAGAACCATCGGCAACCCGGCCACGCAGAACACCACCCGTGCACAGCGCGCTGCCACGGCCTGGTGCAGCTCGCCGGCCGCGTCGACATAACGACGGCTCAACTCACCCAGCGGCACTACACCCAAACCGGTTTCATTGCTGACCAGAATGACTTGCCCTGGCAGCTCTGCCAGGCTGTCGAGCAGCGCATCGCACTCGGCCTGCAGCCGGGCCGGGTCGTCGAGCATCAGCAGGTTGGTCAGCCACAGCGTCAGGCAATCGACCAGCAGACAGCGCTCGGCGGACGCCTGCTCGCGCAACACGCGGGCCAGGGCCAGCGGCTCCTCGACCAAGGCCCAGGCCGAGGGTCGGCGCTCACGGTGCTGGCGGATACGCGCGCTCATTTCGCCGTCCAACGCCTGGCTGGTAGCCAGATAAGTCACCGCCAGGCCGGACTCGCTCGCCAGCCGTTCGGCCAGCCGGCTCTTGCCGGAGCGGGCGCCCCCCAGAATCAGTTCATGCATCGTGTTCACTCGCTCCGTTACTGCGCGGGGGCAAACCGCAAAGAGCCTCAAGGGCCTGAGTATCTAGGTGTTGTTCGACCAGATCTGCCAGACGCTCGATATCACGCTCACGCAACCCATGGTAGTCCACCACCTGCACCGCCTGCAGCCCGGCCCAGCGCAGCAGCGCAGAGCAGGCCTCAGGAGTCTCGAACAGCCCGTGCAAATAGGTGCCCAGTACCTGACCGTCGTCGCTCAGCGCGCCGTCACAGCGACCATCGTCCAGTTGCACCGCGGCCTGAGCCAGGGCCGGCCCCTGACTGACCCCGGCGTGAATTTCATAGCCGCTGACGGCGGCGCCTTCCAGACACAGCCGGCCCTGCACCGTACGCAGTTGCTTGTCGTGTTCCAGCACGGTGTCGAAGGCCAATAGCCCCAAGCCCTGACTCTCGCCCGGCGGACCTTCCAGGCCATGGGGGTCTGCGATACGCTCACCGAGCATCTGCAAGCCGCCACAAATGCCCAGCAGCTTGCCGCCATAACGCAGGTGACGGCTGATGGTCGCCTCCCAGCCCTGGCTACGCAGGTAAGCCAGGTCGGCGCGCACGCTTTTCGAACCGGGCAGGATGATCAGGTCCGCCGACGGAATCGCCTGACCGGGGCCGACGAATGTCAGCTGTACCTGGGGATGCAGGCGCAGCGGGTCGAAATCGGTGTGGTTGCTGATACGCGGCAACACCGGCACCACCACCCGCAGCGGCGTATCGAGTTTGACGGCCTGGCGCCTGTCGATGGCGTCTTCGGCCTCCAGATGAAAATCCATCAGGTACGGCAACACGCCCAGCACCGGCTTGCCAGTGTGCTGTTCGAGCCAGTCCAGGCCTGGCTGCAGCAGCGCGATATCGCCACGGAAACGGTTGATCACAAAACCTTTGACCCGCGCCTGCTCACTGGGGCTGAGCAGCGCCAGGGTGCCGACCAGATGCGCAAAGACACCGCCCTTGTCGATATCGGCGATCAGAATCACCGGGCAATCCACCGCTTCGGCAAAGCCCATATTGGCGATGTCGCCGGCACGCAGGTTGATCTCCGCCGGCGAACCAGCGCCTTCGACCATCACCACCGCATAGGCAGCGCTCAAGCGTTGGTGGGATTCCAGCACCGCCTGCATCGCCATCTGCTTGTAGCCGTGATAGGCCACCGCATCCATGCTGCGCAGGGCACGCCCGTGGATGATCACCTGGGCGCCGATATCACTGTTGGGCTTGAGCAGCACCGGGTTCATATCGGTGTGCGGCGCCAGCCGCGCGGCCTGGGCCTGCACCGCCTGGGCACGGCCGATCTCACCACCGTCGGCGGTCACCGCGCTGTTGAGCGCCATGTTCTGCGGTTTGAACGGCACCACGGCAACGCCCTGGCGCACCAGCCAACGGCACAGAGCCGTCACCAGGGTACTTTTGCCGGCATCGGAGGTGGTGCCCTGGACCATCAGCGTACTCATGGGCACTCCCTGGCGAACATAGCCAAAGCCTGATCCAGCCGCTGCCAGCCGGACTCATCCGCGGGCAGACCAAAACGCAGACTGGCCGGTTGAGTGAACAGCCGGGTCAATATGCCGTTGCAGGCCAGAAACTCATGCAGCAGCTTCGCCCGCTCACTGGCGATCCACTGGAACAGCGCGCAGCCGCCGGTAGGCGGTAAACCGTGGCCACGCAGCAGGGTTGCCAGACGTTCGCCATCGACCAGTAATCGCTCGCGCTGACGCACCTGTGCCGGTTGGTCCTGCAACAATCGGCTGGCAACGAAGCGCGCCGGCCCGCTGATCGTCCAGGGACCCAGCAGGCCATCGAGCCGGTCGAGCAGCGCCTGCTCCGCCAGCACGAAGCCCAGGCGTATGCCGGCCATGCCGAAGAATTTGCCGAACGAGCGCAACACGATCAGCCCAGGCTCTGCGCTGTACGCGGCCAGGCTCTGCGCCGGGAGGGTATCGATGTAAGCCTCATCGACGATCAGCCAGCCACCGCGCTGCGCCAGACGCGCATGCCAGGCCAGCAACTGGGCTGGCGAGAAGTGGCGTCCGGTGGGGTTGTTGGGGTTGATCAACAGCAGCACATCAAGGCGCTCCAAGGCCCGGTTAACACCCGACTCACTGATTTCCAGCACTCGATGCCCCTCGCGCTGCCAGGCTGCGGCGTGCTCGGCATAGGCCGGTGACACGATGCCGACGCTGGCATTGCGCCGCAGGCGAGGCAGAGCCTGAATCGCCGCCTGGGAGCCGGCTACAGGCAGCAGTGTGGCCACGCCGTAATAATCGCGTGCGGCGATTTCCAGACCATCGTGCAACTCAGGCAGACGCGCCCAGGCAGCGGCCGGCACCTCGGGTATCGCCCAGCCGTAGGGGGCGATGCCGGTAGACAAGTCCAACCAGTCAGCCAGGGCAATGCCATATTCCAGCGCGGCCGCGCGCAGGCGTCCTCCATGCTCAAGCATTGGCGAGCCCCCAGATGATCAGAATCGACAACCACAACAGCACGCCGCCGTTGACCAGGTTCAACGCCCGCTCGATATCCCGTGCCTGCGGCTGCGGTCCCTGACCCAGGTCAGGTCGCTCGTGACGCTCGCCGTGATAATCGGCGCTGCCACCCAGCGACACGCCCAAGGCGCCGGCGCCGGCGGCCATCACCGGGCCGGCATTAGGGCTGTCCCACAAGGGCGCCTGCTGCCGCCAGCAGCGCAGCGCCAGGGCGGTCTTGCCGAGCAGCGCGTAGGTCAACGCAACCAGCCGCGCCGGCAGGTAATTGAGTCCATCGTCGATTTTCGCCGCCGCCCAACCAAAGCGCTCGAAACGCGGCGTGCGGTAACCCCACATGGCGTCCAGGGTATTGCTCAAGCGGTACAGCACCACCACCGGCGCCCCCCCGATGATGAACCAGAATAGTGCCGCGAAGACTGCGTCGGAGCCGTTTTCCAGGACCGACTCGGTGCCGGCACGCGCAACACCGGAGGCATCTAACGCTGCGGTATTGCGGCTGACCATATAGCCGACGCGCTCACGGGCCAGGGCCAGGTCGCCCAAACGCAGGGCCTCGGCCACCGGCCGTGTATGCTGGCCGAGGCTGTTCAGGCCCAGGGCGAAATACAGCGCCAGCACCTCCACGGCCCAGCCAAACGCCTCCACCTGTGCCAGCAGCGCGACCAGCACAGTCAGCGGCAATACCGCCAGGCACCAGGCACTCACACCATGGCTGCGCCAACCAGCACCGCCCGGATTGAAGCGCTGCTCGAGGCGCTCAGCCAACCGACCAAAGGCCACCAATGGGTGCCAGCCGCGAGGCTCACCGATCAAGGCATCCAGGGTGACACCTGCCAGGGTGCTGAGAACCAGGCTCAAGGCGCGACCTCACTGGCACGGGCGGGACAACAGGCAAGCAAAAACAGGCCTTTGCGCATGGGCGATCCAGTCATCAGAAAAAACCAACAGTGCGAAACGTTCAGCGGCTGCCCCACTCGTCCTGGAACAGCAGCTCGGCCAGCGGACGCGGAGTCGCCCAGCCCTCGGCCTGCAGCATCGGCTGCGGGTAAAACTCATTCACTGGCCCCAGGCAAAGCACGGCAATAGGCTCGCTGCCGCTCGGCATGGCCAACAGTTCGGCCAGCGCCGCAGGCTCGAACAACGACACCCAGCCCATACCCAGGCCCTCGGCGCGCGCGGCGAGCCAAAGATTCTGGATCGCGCAGGAGGCCGAAGCCAGGTCCATTTGCGGGATTGTACGACGTCCGAACAGGTGTGGCTCGCGTCCGTCCATCAAGGCCACGACCAGTAATTCGGCACAGTCCAGAACGCCCTCGACCTTCAGGCGCATGAACTCCTCCTCTCGCTCACCCAGGGCCTGCGCCGTGCGTACCCGCTCGGCCTCGACCAACGCGTGGATCGCCGTGCGCAACGCCGGCCGGGTGATGCGCACGAAGCGCCAAGGCTGCATCAGGCCGACGCTGGGCGCCTGGTGCGCCGCCTCGAGCAGACGCGCAAGCACCTCGGGGGCGACCGTGCCGCCGCTGAAATGGCGCATATCGCGCCGCTCGGCGATGGCCCGATAGACCGCGGCGCGTTCGGCCGTGCTGAATGCCTGTTCGTTCATCCTGAACCCTCCGGGTGAAACAGCGCCGCCGCCGCCTCTGGCGCCGACGGGAAGTAAAAGTGGATATAGGATGCCGTGAGCCGTCCACAGCGATAGACCGCCTCGCTCGCCGGGCGCTGGTTCGGGCATACACCACGGGCCAAGGGCTGCAGTGCAGTAATCAGCGTCGAGTAATGAAAGGTATGGCCGCGCAGCAGGCCTTCGGGCAGCGTCACCTGTTGCGACGCCAGGGCGGTGAGGCGCGCCTGCAGGGTCGCCTCGCCCGTCAGCAGCCCGAGCATGGGCGCACTGTTGCCCTGCTTATCGGTCAGCCGATCGAGCAGGTAAAGCATGCCGCCGCACTCGGCGAGCAGTGGCTTGCCGGCGGCATGATGGGCGCGGATCGCCTCGGCCATGGCCTGGTTGGCCTGCAACGCGGCCAGGTGCAGCTCTGGGTAACCGCCAGGCAGGTACAGGCTGTCCACCTCCGGCAACGCCTTGTCGACCAGGGGCGAAAAGAAACACAACTCGGCACCGAGCTGGCGCAACAGGTCGAGGTTGGCAGCGTAGAGAAAGGCGAAGGCGCTGTCGCGGGCCACACCAATGCGCACGCCAGCCAGCAACGGCGGCAGCGGCGCAGGCTCACTCGCGGCAAAGCTGACCGCCGGCGGCAGGCTGACATCGGCGCTGGCGGCCAGGGCGTCGGCAGCGGCATCCAGGCGCCGGTCCAGGTCGTGCAGCTCATCGGCCTGTACCAACCCCAGGTGACGGCTAGGCAGCTCGACCTCGGCACTGCGTGGCAAGGCGCCATACCAGCGAATCGACGGCGGCAGCGCGTCACGCAGAATCTCGCCGTGGCGCAGGCTACCGGTACGGTTGCCGAGCACCCCGGCGAACGGCAAATCCGCCTGGAACGTCGCCAGGCCGTGGGCCATGGCACCGAACGTCTGGGCCATGGCCGAGCCATCAATCACTGCCATCACCGGTACACCGAAGCGCCGCGCCAGATCCGCTGCCGACGGCGTGCCATCGAACAGGCCCATGACGCCTTCGATAAGAATCAGGTCAGCCTCCCCCGCCGCCTCCCAGAGCAACCGTCGACAGTCCTGCTCGCCAACCAGCCAGAGGTCGAGTTGGTACACCGGCGCACCGCTGGCGCGGGTCAGAATCATCGGGTCGAGAAAGTCGGGGCCGCACTTGAACACGCGCACGCGTTTGCCCTGGCGCCGGTGCAAGCGAGCCAGGGCCGCAGTGACGGTGGTCTTGCCCTGGCCGGAGGCCGAAGCAGCGATGAGCAGCGCGGGGCATTGGCGCACCGACATCAGTACTCCACCCCTTTTTGCGCCTTCACCCCGGCCTTGAAGGCATGCTTGACCAGGCCCATCTCGGTGACGGTGTCGGCGGCTTCGAGCATCCCCGGCAGCGCGCCGCGCCCGGTCACCACTACATGCTGAAGCAACGGTCGGGCTTCGATGTCGGCGAGCACCGCGTCGAGTTCCAGATAGCCGTATTTCAGCGCGATATTCAGCTCGTCGAGCAGCACCAGACCAATCGCCGGATCATTCAGCAGCCCGCGCGCCACCTCCCAGGCTTGCTGCGCCTTGAGCACATCACGCTGGCGGTCCTGGGTTTCCCAGGTGAAGCCCTCGCCCATCACGTGGTAGCTGACCTCATCGGGGAAACGCCGGAAGAAGGCCTCCTCACCCGTGGTCGCCGCGCCCTTGATAAATTGCACCACACCGGCCTTGATGCCGTGCCCCAGCGCCCGGGCAAGCATGCCGAAAGCGGCGCTGCTCTTGCCCTTGCCGTTACCGCTGTGCACCAGCAGCAAGCCATACTCATCCTGGGCCTGGGCGATTTTTTCATCGATCAGCGCCTTCTTGCGGGCCATACGCGCCTTGTGTCGGGCGTCGCGCTCAATCGATTCGGTCATCCGCACTGCTCCATCGCCTCGGGGCGATCTGCCTGAAAAAATGCGGAGATAGAAAGAGCGTGGAACTCGCGCACAGCACGACCCACACGCCAGACAACGCCCTCCGCGATGCTGTGGACTGCGACAGGCCGGTCTCCGGGCTTGTGAGCGAACCTAGCAATAGGCTCTTAGAGCCTGTCCACGATCTCGCGAGCTAGAGCGATACAAGGCAAAAATAAGCGAGGAAGCGGAGTTTACGAGCTGTAAATGAGCATTCCGAGCTTGTTTTTAACGCAGTAGCGCCGACGCGCAGCAGATCGTGAACAGGTTCTAAGCCGCGCCTTCCCATGCATACAGCACAGTGGCAGTTGCGGCATTTGACTCACTTACCGTTGCGGGGGCAGCGTCGGAATAGTTGGCGAACACACGCACAACGCACCGACTTCCCTGTTTCACCCCGCAGTCGCACAGCGTCGGGGGCACCTGTTGCAAGCAGCGCAGAGTAGTGTGCAGCGCTGCAGGCGTCAATGACGCGGGGTGAGGCTCAGGGCCGCACTAATGCACACTTCCCAAAAGGGTTTGTCGCACTGGGCCTTGGGGGGG
>JAHJYA010000065.1 GCA_018826895.1 Gammaproteobacteria bacterium | reverse complement strand
GCTTGCGCTTGCCAGCGTACTCGGCGTCGGCGAAGGTCATCTGCTTCATCGGGAAACTCGGTGGGTGGGGTCGCGGTATTTTGCCAAATCAGAAAGTCTTTTTCAGAGTTTCCCTAGGCCCGCACATCAACCCTTGTGGCCTGCCCCTGAGACCGCTGGATGATTTGCATAGCGGACTCCAGCATCTTCAAAGTCGTTTCGTCATTGCGTGACTGCGCGCCCTCAATACCATCACGAATCTTCTGCGTGAAGTCGTACCGCGTTGCATCGCTTTCAGCCGGCATCTCGCCGCCAAGGCTGTCTACCGAAATTTTCATGGTCATCGCCATGAAAGGCCGGCTGTCGTCGAGTGACATTTCCCCGCTGCTGATTTGAGTATTGACCCAATCACGCATTTCCTGACGGGTCATGCTGGTGAAGTCATTCTGATTGGAACCGTCGACCTGCGTGGGAGTCAGCGGGGCCGAAAAAGACGTAGCGACTGAATGATCGGCGGATAAAGCCTGCTGGCGCTGACTCACGTATGGGTAGCTTATTCCTGCATCAACTCTCATCGAAACTATGCCTCCGGCACGTTAATGACAGGACAACCCTCGCAAAACTTGCGCCAAGGCTGTGTGCCAATCAATCCCATGAGCAGATGCCCTACTTTGCCTATGTATCCGCGCTCATCGTGTGCAGGAACAACAGAGGACAGGCTTCGTATACGGACAATAGATCGGCGAAGAGCGGCAAGACATTGCCGAAAAACCGGCATCGTTTTGCCTGGATTAACGCCAGCAGCTCGACCACTTCGCCCGCGGGTAGCCGGGGCTCACCTGGGCGTCACACCGCCTCCAGACGTTCCACCATATCCGGGTACTGCTCGACCAGTTTGATCAGCAGTGCCGCCTGAGTGTTGGGCTTGGATTTTTGCTGTTCCCAGTTACGCAGTGTCTCGGTGCTGGTACGGATGCGCCGTGCAAATACCGCCTGCGACATGCGCAACTTCTTGCGCAGTGCAACGATTTCAGCAGCAGACACCTCGGGCGCAGGCTTGTCTTCCAGGGTCGAGGTGCGCAGGGTGATCTTGCCCTCACGATGGGCAGCCATCTGCGCCACGCCTTGGATCATCTCGGCAAACAGATCACGTTTTTTCATGGGGCACCTCGCGCTTTCAGCTCTTGGGTGATGGCGTGCTTCAGGGCTCTTTCCTGCTCGGCGGTCAGGTTTTCCAGTTCGTCCTTGTCGTAGATGGCGAACATCCAGAACTGGCCATCACCCAACAGCCAGTAGTAGATGACGCGCAACCCGCCGCGTTTGCCCTTGGCACGCCGACTGTCCGTCCAGCGCAGCTTGCGAAACCCACCCGTACGAGGCATGACATCACCCGCCAAGGGGTTGCCCAACATCGCTTCCTGTAGCGCGCGATACTGCTCATCCGTCAGGTAATCACCCACGGTAGCAGTAAACGTGGTGGTTTCTAGAAAGAGCGCTTTCATGGCCAAAGTGTAGGCATTCTGCCTAGCTTTGCGCAATGCCAAGGTTGCCAGGCATCGCTGCTACTGCCTCA
Source organism: Gammaproteobacteria bacterium (assembly GCA_018826895.1). GTDB lineage: Bacteria > Pseudomonadota > Gammaproteobacteria > Pseudomonadales > Pseudomonadaceae > Aquipseudomonas. The sequence continues at coordinate 2,219 of JAHJYA010000065.1, read as the reverse complement.
CCCCTTACCGTCTTTGCGCAGCAGGTAGCTATCCATAATCCAGCCATTCTTCTCCCGCGCCTCAGCGCGGGTGATGGCGATCCGTTCGGCCACCTCATCCAGCGGGCCGGCGATGAGGATTTCGTCGGCAGTGCCGACGTAGGCGCCCCAGTAAATATGCAGGCCGTGACCCACAAAGCGGCGGTAGGTGTCTTTGGCGTCGAGCATCACCGCGACGCTGTCCACGCCTTGCGGCCAGCCGTCGGCGAGCAGGCGGCCAGTGGTGATTTCCACGGCGCGGCCGATGCGGTTGAGCGGGATGCGGTGGCGGGCGGTGAGGGCCTGCAGGCTGGTGATGCCGGGGATCACTTGGTAGTCGAAGTCGCGCCGTGTGGCGACAATGCCTTCGACGATGCGGATGCTGCTGTCGTACAGCGAGGGGTCGCCCCAGACCATCAAGGCAGCGACTTCGCCGTCGTTCATCTGCTCATCGATCAGTTGCTCAAATACTGCCTGTTTGTCGCGGTTTAGCTCATCGACGCTGGCGCGGTAGTCGGCGGCGTCGCGTTCGCGCTCCGGTTGCGGCGCTTCGGCGAAACGTGGGCTGTGGCCCTCAAGAAAGCGCACGCAGATTTCCCGGCGCAACGCGTTGAGCTTGTGTTTGGCCGGGCCTTTGTCGAGCAGGAAGATCACGTCGCTGCGACGCAGGGCCTTGATCGCCTGTTGGGTGATGTAGTCGGGGTCGCCGGCGCCAATGCCGACCAGCAGCAGGGTTTTCATGGGGCTCTCCACCCGGCGAGCGGTGCCAGGTTGTCGATGTGGTGATAGTCGGCGCCCAGCTCGTCCGCCAGCTGGCGGGCACGGCCAAGGCGGATCGGTGCACTCTCGATGTCCACCAGCAGCGCCGGGCAGGCGCTGGGGGCCAGGGCGGGCCAGGCGCGCAAGCGGCCGTCGGTGATGATCAGCACGCGCTGGCGCTCGGCCGGGTGCAGGCGCTGACGCCGCGCTTGCCAAGCGGCCGCCTGCTGCAAGGCGTCGAACAACGGCGTGCCACCGCCGGCGCCCAGCTCGTTCAACCAGTGCTGCAACGCCTGGGAGGCTTTTTGCCCTTGCCACAGCCACTGCGCCTGGCGCCCAGTGGCGTGCAGCACGGCCAGGCGGGCGCGCTGGCGCCGGGCTTGCTCGAAGACTTCGCTAAGCAAACCCTTGGCTTTGCTCAAGGCACCGTGACGGCGGGTCGAGGCGGAGGCATCAACGATCACCAACCACAGCTCAGCGGGCTTGGCGCTGCGTGGGCGCAGCCGCAGATCCGCCCGTGTGCGCGGACGACCCTTGAGCAGTGTGGCCGGCCAGTCGATACGCCCTACCGCGCCCTGGCGACTGGCGCCGCTGCGACCACCGCCCAAGGTTCCGGGAGCGGCCCGGGCATCCGCGCCTGGGGCTGTGCGCGGGCGGATGCCTAGGGCTTTTTTGTCCAGCGCGGCGGTTCACGCCGGGGGCCTGCGGTTTGCGCCTGGGCGGGTAATTCGCCCCACTGGCCTTCGCCTTGCGGCGGCTCGCTGGACGCGTTATGGCTGGGCTGCGATTCGGGCTGAGACTGCGGCGGTTGCGCAGCCGGCGGCGGGGTGTGCCGGCGCCGGTGACGCAGAACGAATTCGGCCACCGCATCAATGTCCACAGGCTCAATGCGTGCAGTGCCACGCCAGGCGGCATGGGCGCGGGCAGCGCGCAGCCAGACCAGGTCGGCACGCAAACCATCGACAGCAGCGGCAAAGCAGCGCTGGCTGATCTGCTCCAGGGCAGTGTCATCCAGGGGGATCGCTGCCAGGCCCTGACGGGCGCGCTGGCAGCGTTCACGCAGCTCAGTTTGCTCGCCCTGCCAACGCTCGAGAAACGCCTGCGGGTCGGCATCGAAGGCCAGGCGGCGGCGGACGATTTCGGCACGCTGGGCCGGTTGCGGTTGCGCATCCAGGGCCAGGTTGAGGCCGAAACGGTCGAGCAGTTGCGGGCGCAGCTCACCTTCCTCGGCGTTCATGGTGCCGATCAGCACAAAGCGCGCGGCGTGACGATGGGAAATGCCGTCGCGCTCGACATGGTTGACCCCGCTGGCGGCAGCATCGAGCAGCAGATCGACCAGATGATCCGGCAGCAGGTTTACCTCATCGACATAGAGCACGCCGTCATCGGCGCGGGCCAGCAGGCCGGGGGAAAACTGCGCGCGGCCTTCGCCCAGCGCTGCG
>JAHJYA010000064.1 GCA_018826895.1 Gammaproteobacteria bacterium | reverse complement strand
GTAATGCCGCGCTCTTTTTCCTGGTCGTTGCTGTCCATCACGCGCTCATCGTTGAGCTCGCCGCGTTCCAGGGTGCCGGACTGACGCAGGAGTTTGTCTACCAGGGTGGTCTTACCATGGTCAACGTGGGCAATGATGGCGATGTTGCGTAGATTTTCGATCACGTGTGTATCTCGATCAGAGGATTCGGTGTGCCGCTTAGTTTAGGCGGCGAGTATTAACTAAATGCGAATTCGGCCAGGCGGTGCCAAGGCATGGCAGCAGCTTCAAGCTGCCTGACAATCGGGAGGGCGATGGCGGATGCTCCCGCCATTCAACCCGGGCGTCTTATGTCGGACGATAAACGCGCACATTGGCATACCCCTCACTGAGCAGATGGTGGGCATGCAAACGGCTCATGACGCCTTTGTCGCAATACAGCAGGTATTGGCGACTGGCATCCAGCTCCTTGAAGCGGCTGTTTACGGCGTAGAACGGCAACGTCTGCACGTCGATGCCGTCAAGTTGTAAGGGTTGCTCATCCGTGTCATCTGGATGGCGGATGTCAATGATGACATGACTGGGCAGGGCTTCGCTGACTTCCTCGACTTGCACATCCTTTGCCAGCTCGTCGATCACCTTGTCGATCGGCAGCAAGGTTGCCCGTTCCAGAGCGCGCGCAAGGATGGCCTGGTCGAATTGGCTTTCCTCGTATTCGATGCGCAGCTTCTTCGCCTTGGTGGTCGGGTTGACCGAAATCACCCCGCAATACTCGGGCATGTGCTTGGCGAACTCGGCCGTACCGATGGCCGTTGCTGTATCGATGATGTCCTGCTTGTGGCTGGCCAGCAGTGGCCGCAGCACCAGCATGTCGGTGGCCGCGTCGATCACCGAGAGGTTAGGCAGGGTCTGGCTGGAGACCTGACTGATCGCCTCGCCGGTAACCAGGGCATTGATCTGCAGGCGCTCAGCCATGGTCGTCGCCGCGCGCAACATCATGCGCTTGAGCACCACGCCCATCTGGCTGTTGTCGACCTTGCCGAGAATCTCACCCAGCACCTCTTCGAACGGCACGCTGATAAACAGCACGCGCTGCGAGCTGCCGAATTTCTTCCACAGATAGTGGGCCACTTCCATCACGCCCAGTTCGTGCGCACGGCCGCCCAGGTTGAAAAAGCAAAAGTGGGTAACCAAACCGCGGCGCATCATCTGATAGGCGGCGACGGTAGAGTCGAAGCCACCGGACATCAGCACCAGGGTCTGCTCCAGCGCGCCAAGCGGGTAGCCGCCCAGGCCGTCGTGCTGGTGATGAATGACGAACAGGCGCTGGTCACGGATCTCCAGGCGAACCTCAACCTCGGCCTGCTTCAGCGAAATACCGGCGGCGCCGCACTGCTGACGCAGTTGGCTGCCAATATAGCGCTCAATATCCATCGAGCTGAACGGGTGCTTGCCGGCACGCTTGCAGCGCACGGCGAAGACTTTACCCGGCAGCAGATCAGCGAAATGGCGCTTGCACTTTTCCAGCACGTCCTCGAAGTCCCCCAAGGGGTATTCGTCGACCTGGAGAAAATGGGTGATGCCTGGCGTGCAGCTCAACCGCTCGATCATCGCCTGCAGCACGGCCGGCTCGCGCACCTCGGTCTGCACCTCAAGGTTGTCCCACACGCCCACCACCAGCAGCTGCGGATCCAGATCGCGCAGCACCGAGCGAATGTTCTTCGCCAGCTGCCGGATGAACTGCTTGCGTACCGGCGGGCTTTTGATGGTGATTTCCGGGAAAACTTTAACGATGAGTTTCATGAAAGTGGGGCGGGCCGACAGAGTCGAAAAACAGGGGCGCGGATTATAGCGGAAATTGCTCAAGCTTTGATCAAAAATCCTTACGCACCTTTATCGAGCACCGTTTTGGGTCGCCGTCCTTTTAAAGCGCACCAACAAAGCGCACGCAACTTCTTAATCTTTAGACACAGCCCCCGCCACGCCTGCGTTTCGGGCATTGCACCCATTCCGGGGCACTGGCATGCAATTTGCTCCCTTGTGAGGCAGGTCGTCCTGGCGGAGTATCCAGCCAGGCTTCACCGAACTTATAGGGGCTCAAGCTTCGAGCCTTATCCACCTGGAGGACAGCATGTCGAAGGCGATTCAACTCATCAAAGAACACGACGTGAAGTGGGTAGACCTGCGCTTCACCGACACCAAGGGTAAGCAGCACCACGTGACCATGCCGGCCCGTGATGCGCTGGACGACGAATTCTTCGAAATCGGCAAGATGTTCGACGGCTCCTCCATCCATGGCTGGAAAGGCATCGAAGCCTCCGACATGATCCTGCTGCCGGTTGACGAAACCGCCGTGCTGGACCCCTTCACTGAAGAACCGACCCTGATCCTGGTCTGCGACATCATCGAGCCGAGCACCATGCAAGGCTACGATCGTGACCCGCGCTCGATCGCCAAGCGCGCTGAAGAATTCCTCAAGAGCACCGGCATCGGCGACACCGTATTCGTCGGCCCGGAGCCTGAGTTCTTCATCTTCGACGAAGTGAAGTTCAAGTCCGACATCTCCGGCTCCATGTTCAAGATTTTCTCCGAACAGGGTTCCTGGAACACCGACGCTGACATCGAAGGCGGCAACAAGGGCCACCGTCCTGCCGTCAAAGGTGGTTACTTCCCGGTTCCGCCATGCGACCACGACCACGAAATCCGTACTGCCATGTGTAATGCCATGGAAGAAATGGGCCTGGTCATCGAAGTTCACCACCACGAAGTGGCGACTGCCGGCCAGAACGAAATCGGCGTGAAGTTCAACACCCTGGTAGCCAAGGCTGACGAAGTTCAGACCCTGAAGTACTGCGTACACAACGTCGCCGATGCCTACGGCAAAACCGCAACCTTCATGCCGAAGCCGCTGTACGGCGACAACGGCTCGGGTATGCACGTACACATGTCCATCTCCAAAGATGGCAAGAACACCTTCGCAGGCGAAGGCTATGCCGGCCTGTCCGACACCGCCCTGTACTTCATCGGCGGCATCATCAAGCACGGTAAAGCACTCAACGGCTTCACCAACCCGTCGACCAACTCCTACAAGCGTCTGGTCCCAGGTTTTGAAGCACCGGTCATGCTGGCCTACTCGGCCCGTAACCGTTCTGCCTCGATCCGTATTCCGTACGTTTCCAGCCCGAAAGCCCGCCGCATCGAAGCACGCTTCCCGGACCCGGCTGCCAACCCCTACCTGGCCTTCGCTGCACTGCTGATGGCTGGTCTGGACGGCATCCAGAACAAGATCCACCCCGGCGACGCTGCTGACAAGAACCTGTACGATCTGCCGCCGGAAGAAGGCAAGCTGATCCCGCAAGTATGCGGCAGCCTGAAAGAAGCCCTGGAAGAGCTGGACAAGGGCCGTGCGTTCCTGACCAAAGGTGGCGTGTTCTCCGACGACTTCATCGATGCCTACATCGAGCTGAAGTCCGAAGAAGAAATCAAAGTCCGCACCTTCGTACACCCGCTGGAATACGACCTGTACTACAGCGTCTAACCCCGCGACACCCGCAGACGCGGCGTGACCAAGGCCTCCCCGGTGCAAACCGGGGAGGCCTTTTTTCATGTAGAGCCTAATACCCAGGATCTACCCTCTCAAGGACGCCCAAGCAATACCGAGCCCCAGGGACAAACCCCTGTTCACGACCATGATTAAGAGCATTTGAGTGCGCCGGTACACGCCGTAACGCACAAGCGCTTGCCAGGTACGAGCAGCAGTGCAAGGCTTAGCAGCAGCACTGTACTTATACCCACGCCCCAGGAGACAGGCCCATGCGCCTATTGCTAACCTGCCTGCTGATTGCCCTGGCCCTGCCCGCCAGCGCGCAGATCTACAAGTACACCGACGCCAAAGGCAACACGGTGTTCACCAACCAGCCTCCCGAGGGTATTCAGGCCGAGAGCGTCGAACTGCCGCCGACCAACACCGTGGAGATGCAAGCACCGCAGCTCCCGGCCAGCAGCCCCGAGCCCGCCCCGACTCAGGCGGCCTACCGCGTATTGCGTCTGACGGATATTCCAACGGACGAAGCCCTGCGCGCCAACAACGGCACTTTCAGCGTTGGCGTGCAAATCGAGCCAGCCCTGGCACCGAGCCACCGCTTGCGCCTGGTACTGGATGGGCGCCCGTACGGCGAGCCGCGCCAGGCGCCCCCCCTGCAGTTGAGCCAGATAGATCGCGGAGAGCACAGCCTGGCAGTCCAGGTTCTCAGTGGCGAGCGCATAGTGCAGCAAAGCGAGACCCTGACCTTCACCGTGCAGCGGGTCAATACCAGCAGCCCGGCGCTGCGCCCGCCACCACCCAAGCCTCCCACGCCCCCAAAACCGGCCAACTGACCCATGCGCAATCTGCTGCTCAGCCTGCTGCTACTCGCCACATCGGCCAGCGCGCAGGTCTACACCTACATTGACGCCGAGGGTAATCGGGTCTTCACCGACCGCCCCTCGGCTAACCAGCACAATGTCGAATCCGTGCAGCTCGCGCCGACCAACAGCATGGCCAAACCGTCTAGCCCGGCGCAGCAACAGCCGCAGGAAGCCCCCACCACCACGGCGCCTGCTTATCAGATGCTGCGCATTCTGATCCCACAGCCGGACGCAACCATCCGCGACAACACGGGCAACCTGATCGTTACCGCCACCAGCGAGCCGGGACTGCAGCCTGGCCACCTCTATCGCCTGGTTCTCGACAGCCAGCCTTGGGGCGAGGCAGGCCGCAGTCCGGTGTTCGCACTGGAGAATATTGATCGAGGGACCCATCAGTTAGCCGTGGAAATTCTCGACGCCCAGGGACGAACCCTGGAACGCACCCCCAGCCAACCCTTCCATATGATGCGCATATCCCTGGCGCAGAAACGCAAGGCCAAACCCTGCACCAAGACGGACTATGGCGTGCGCCCGGAATGCCCGCTGAAAGATAAACCCGTCGAGGAAAAAGACATTCCCTTCATTCCCTTCATCTGACCCACCAGGTCCGCACCATAAAGGTGCGCTATTGCGCACCACTTTCTATACTCTCCCTGTTTTGGACCGCTCGCGGTGCCGTTCGCTGCGCCGAAACACGGCCCTGATCACCTTTCACTCAGCAATCACGCGTCTTTTCGGGGCCTTGGTTTGCTTCTTGCATTTTCCTGCTCCATTGCCGGAATGCCTCAGCCTATGATCATTAACGACGCACTGCACCGCCTACTGCTCGATAACCTGACGACAGCAACGCTGTTGCTCAACGCCGAGTTGCGCCTGGAATACATGAACCCAGCCGCCGAAATGCTGCTTGCCGTCAGCGGCCAGCGCAGCCACGGGCAGTTCATCAGCGAACTGTTCACCGAGTCACCGGAAGCCCTCGGCGCCCTGCGTCAGGCGGTCGAGCAGGCGCACCCGTTCAATAAGCGTGAAGCCGTGCTGACCGCCATCACCGGGCAAACCTTGACAGTCGATTACGCCGTGACCCCCATCCTCAGCCGCGGCACCACCATGCTGCTGCTGGAGGTGCACCCGCGCGATCGCCTGCTGCGCATTACCAAGGAAGAAGCGCAGCTGTCCAAACAGGAGACCACCAAACTGCTGGTGCGCGGCCTGGCTCACGAGATCAAGAACCCCCTCGGCGGTATCCGTGGCGCAGCCCAGCTGCTAGCGCGTGAACTCCCAGAGGAAAGCCTCAAGGATTACACCAACGTGATCATTGAGGAGGCCGATCGCCTGCGTAATCTGGTCGACCGCATGCTCGGCTCGAACAAATTGCCGTCCCTGGCGATGACCAACGTGCATGAAGTGCTCGAACGCGTCGGCAGCCTGATCGAAGCGGAAAGCCAGGGCAGCATCACCTTGGTGCGCGATTACGACCCGAGCATCCCGGATGTGCTTATCGACCGCGAACAGATGATCCAGGCCGTGCTCAATATCGTGCGCAACGCCATGCAGGCCATCGGCACGCAGAACGAAATGCGCCTGGGCCGCATCACCCTGCGTACCCGTACCCTGCGCCAGTTCACCATCGGCCACGTGCGCCACCGCTTGGTGGCCAAGCTCGAGATCATCGACAACGGCCCAGGCGTGCCGCAGGAACTGCAGGAAACCATTTTCTACCCAATGGTCAGCGGGCGTGCCGACGGCACCGGGCTCGGCCTGTCCATTACCCAGAACATTATTAGCCAGCACCAAGGCTTGATCGAATGCGACAGCCACCCTGGCCACACCGTGTTCTCGATCTTCCTGCCGCTGGAACAAGGAGCAACCCCGTCATGAGTCGCAGTGAAACCGTTTGGATTGTCGATGATGACCGTTCCATTCGCTGGGTACTGGAAAAGGCCCTGCAACAGGAAGGCATGACCACCCAGAGCTTCGACAGCGCCGACGGCGTGCTGGCACGCCTGACCCGCCAGCAACCGGATGTGATCATCTCTGACATCCGTATGCCGGGTGCCAGCGGCCTGGATTTGCTGGCGCGCATTCGCGAGCTGTATCCGCGTCTGCCGGTGATCATCATGACCGCTCATTCCGACCTGGAGAGTGCGGTGGCGTCCTACCAGGGCGGCGCTTTCGAGTACCTGCCCAAGCCCTTCGATGTCGACGAGGCCGTCTCCCTGGTCAAGCGCGCCAACCAGCACGCCCAGGAGCAGCAGGGCCTGCAGGTACCTGTCGAGCAGGCGCGCACGCCGGAAATCATCGGCGAAGCGCCGGCCATGCAGGAAGTGTTTCGCGCCATCGGCCGCCTGAGCCACTCCAACATCACCGTGCTGATCAACGGCGAGTCGGGTACCGGCAAGGAGCTGGTCGCCCATGCATTGCATCGCCACAGCCCACGCGCAGCCTCACCCTTTATTGCGCTGAACATGGCGGCGATTCCCAAGGACCTGATGGAGTCCGAGCTGTTCGGCCATGAGAAAGGCGCCTTCACCGGCGCGGCCAACCAGCGCCGCGGGCGCTTCGAGCAAGCCGACGGCGGCACCCTGTTCCTCGACGAAATCGGCGATATGCCGGCCGACACCCAGACCCGCCTGTTGCGCGTGTTAGCCGACGGCGAGTTCTACCGGGTCGGTGGCCATACCCCGGTCAAGGTCGACGTACGCATCATCGCCGCGACCCACCAGAACCTGGAAACCCTGGTACAGGCCGGCAAGTTCCGCGAAGACTTGTTCCACCGCCTCAATGTCATCCGCATCCATATCCCGCGCCTGGCTGATCGCCGCGAAGATATCCCGACCCTGGCCCGCCACTTCCTCGCCCGCGCCGCCCTGGAGCTGGCCGTCGAACCCAAGCTGCTCAAAGCGGAGACCGAGGATTACCTCAAACACCTGCCCTGGCCGGGCAACGTGCGCCAGTTGGAGAACACCTGCCGCTGGATCACCGTCATGGCCTCGGGCCGTGAAGTGCATGTTGATGACCTGCCGCCAGAGCTGCTGACTCAACCGCAGGACAGCGCACCGGTCAGCAACTGGGAACAGGCCCTGCGCCAGTGGGCCGACCAGGCCCTGGCACGCGGTCAGTCCAACCTGCTCGACAGTGCCGTACCAGCCTTCGAGCGCATCATGATCGAGACCGCACTCAAGCACACCGCCGGCCGCCGCCGCGATGCCGCCGTGTTGCTGGGCTGGGGCCGCAATACCCTGACGCGCAAGATCAAGGAGCTCGGCATGAAGGTCGACGGCGCTGACGACGATGATGGCGACGACGCCTGACTGCAGCACGTATACACGACGGGCCCTTCGGGGCCCGTTTTTTTGGCGGTATCCCAATAACTGGTGCAACCCTGATTAGGCGGGTGTAGGCGCGAAGGGGTGCCTAGTGTCACGACATGCATCAAATGTCGGTAAATTCCGGGCTGCGTGGGAGGGGCTTTAGCCGCGACGTTTGCGGCGTCTCCACGATCAATCGCGAATAAATTCGCTCCTACAGGAGTGCAACAGCCAACTGGGACATAGCTTGCACAACTCCACCCACGGCCCTTGAAAATGCACAGTCTCGGCACTGTTAAGGCGCGGCGTGCACAGCGACGGTACACGAGACACCGTAGCGGAGCGGCAACCCTGAGTACTTTCAGCCCAGAACAGCTGATTTCAGGGCTTTTTAGGCGTTGTAAGAAAACTGGCACACGAGCTGCATAGACTCTAGTAATCCCAGTTTCGGGGACCTTGGTACAGGCAGGCCGGGGATTCCCCTCTTTTATTGCTCCAGCAGGCTGACCGTCAGCCGCCACTCACCGTCCACCGCCTCCGCGCGCCACTCGGCGCGCAGTGGACGCGCCGCCACCACTCGCAACACCAGGTCACGCCGCTCGCGGGTCACCCGCCAGTTGGCCAACCGATCCGCCCAGCGCAGTTGCCCTTCCCGCTCTCGCCCAAACGCCTCAAAGCGCAGTATTACCGTGCCTGATACGTAGGTCGCCTGCAGCTGCGGCTCGACGTTGAACCACAACTGCAACGCCTGGTCCGCCGTCTCGACCCTATCCAGACGCAGCGGATCAGGCTGCAGCAGTCGGCCGATCATCAGGCCAATAAGAAAACCAAAGATCCCTAGCGACAGGATAACCCGCAGCCACGGTCGAGGCCGTGTATCTGTAGAATGCCGCTGGTCTTCATCCACGGAGCCGCGCATGTTTCACGTCATCCTCTTCCAACCGGAAATCCCGCCCAATACCGGCAACATTATCAGGCTCTGCGCCAACAGCGGCTGTCACCTGCACCTGATCGAGCCGCTGGGCTTCGAACTCGATGACAAGCGCTTGCGCCGTGCCGGTCTGGATTACCACGAATACGCCAGTCTGCAGCGTTATGCGGACCTCGACGCCTGCCTCGACGCGCTGGGCCAACCGCGGGTGTTCGCCTTCACCACCAAAGGCAGCCAGGCCTACCATCAAGTGCAGTACCGCCGCGGCGATGCCTTCCTGTTCGGCCCAGAGAGTCGGGGCCTGCCGGCCGAAATTCGCGACGCCCTGCCAGCCGAGCAGCGCCTGCGCCTACCGATGCGTGAAGGCTGCCGCAGCCTGAACCTGTCCAACACCGTGGCCGTGGCGGTCTACGAGGCCTGGCGCCAGCAGGACTTTGCCTGATACATGAAAAAGCCGCCTCGAAGGCGGCTTTCACTCCACGCAGCGGCGTTTACTCGGCCGACTGCTGCATGCGCTGCAGCTCTTGCGCGTACAGAGCATCGAAGTTCACCGGAGCCAGCATCAGCGCCGGGAACGAGCCGCGCACTACCAGGCTGTCCAGGGTTTCGCGGGCATAAGGGAAGAGGATGTTCGGGCAGAACGCGCCCAGGGTGTGGCTCATGGAGGCGGCGTCCAGACCCTTGATCAGGAAGATACCGGCCTGCTGCACTTCGGCGATGAACGCGGTTTCTTCGCCAGTCTTGACCGTTACCGAGAGGGTCAGCACCACTTCATGAAAGTCGCCATCGAGGGCTTTCTGGCGGGTGTTGAGGTCCATGGCGACGCTCGGCGTCCATTCCTTGCGGAAAATCTCGGGGCTCTTCGGCGCTTCAAACGACAGGTCACGCACGTAGATGCGCTGCAGGGAAAACTGCGGGTTCTGCTCGCCCTGGGCGGCGCCGTTGCTAGCTTGTTCAGTCATGGCAAAGCCTTCTTATCAATGGGTGCTTGAATGGAGGGCACCTCTAAAAACTACCTGCGTTGTCATCGCGGCGTTAAAAACAGGCTCAAAATGCTCATTTACAACTCGTAAACTCCGCTTTTTCGCCTGTTTTTGCCTTGCGCTGACTGCCTCGCCTACGTTTTTAGAGGTGCCCTGGAGGGGTGCATCAGCGCTGGAGCAGTGCGTCGAGCTTACCGGCACGCTCCAGCGCAAAGAGGTCGTCACAGCCGCCGACATGAGTGTCGCCGATCCAGATCTGCGGCACCGAGGTGCGCCCGGCCTTGCGCGTCATCTCGGCGCGCACAGCAGGCTTGCCGTCAACGCGAATCTCCTCGAAGGCCACGCCCTTGTTACCGAGCAATTGCTTGGCCCGGATGCAATAGGGGCACCAATCGCTGGAATAGATGACGACAGTGCTCATGTCACTTCACCAGTGGCAGGTTGTCAGCACGCCAGCTGGCGATCCCGCCGGACAGCTTGGCGGCATTGAAACCGGCTTTCTTCAGACTGCCGCTCACGGAGCCTGCGTGCTGGCCCATGGCGTCGACCACAATCAGGGTCTTGGCCTTGTGTTTGTCCAGCTCGGCCATGCGAGCAGTCAGTTTGTCCTGGGGGATATGCAGCGCGCCAACGATATGACCAGCGGAGAAGTCCTTCTGCCCGCGAATGTCCAGCACCAGGCCCTGCTCACTGTTGACCAACGCGGTCAGCTCGCGGGTACTCAGGCTCTGACCGCCCTTGCGCAGCTCAGTGAAGATCAGCAGCGCCAGGAGCAGTACGAACAATCCGCTCAGTACATAGTGGGTGGTGGCAAATTCAATCAGGTTGGCAAGCATCACGTGATTCCGGGGACGGTAAAATGTCGGCCAGTATACACAGCCCCACAAGTCGGCCAAAGCCTGTACAGCGGTGACGCGCACGCCGCCTAGCCGTAAGATGGGCGTTCTTTTTGCCCCAAGCAGAGCGAGTCAGCTTTATGAGCGCCACGCCCAAACCTTTGGTTCTGATCATCCTCGACGGCTTCGGCCACAGTGACGACCCCACCTCCAATGCCATCATGGCCGCCAACACACCGGTCTACGACCAGTTGCGCGCCACCTGTCCGCACGGCCTGATCTCCGGCTCAGGCATGGATGTCGGCCTGCCAGACGGGCAGATGGGCAACTCCGAGGTTGGCCACATGAATCTCGGTGCCGGCCGCGTGGTGTACCAGGACTTCACCCGCGTGACCAAAGCCATCCGCGACGGCGAGTTCTTCGATAACCCGACGCTCACCCGCGCCGTCGATAAGGCCGTCAGCGCCGGCAAGGCCGTGCACATCCTTGGCCTGCTCTCGGATGGCGGTGTCCACAGCCATCAGGATCACCTGGTCGCCATGGCTGAGCTGGCCGCCCGCCGCGGCGCCGAGAAGATCTACCTGCACGCCTTCCTTGATGGCCGCGACACCCCACCGAAAAGCGCGCAACACTCCATCGAGCTGCTCGATGCGGCGTTCACCCGCCTGGGCAAGGGGCGCATCGCCAGCCTGATCGGCCGCTACTTCGCCATGGACCGCGACAACCGCTGGGACCGCGTCGAGCAGGCTTACCGCCTGATCGTCGACGGCCACGGCCAGTTCACGGCAGACAGCGCCGTAGAAGGCCTGCTGGACGCCTATGCCCGCGATGAAAGCGACGAATTCGTCAAAGCCACTCACATCGGCGCTGCCGCCCAGGTGGAAGATGGCGATGCCGTGGTGTTTATGAACTTCCGTGCCGACCGTGCCCGCGAGCTGACCCGCTGCTTCGTCGAGCCGGGCTTCAAGGAGTTCGAGCGCGCGCGGGTGCCGCAGCTGGCCGAGTTCGTCATGCTCACCCAGTATGCCGCGAGCATTCCAGCCCCCAGCGCCTTCGCCCCGGCCAGCCTGGACAACGTGCTCGGCGAATACCTGGCCAAGCAGGGTAAAACCCAGCTGCGCATCGCCGAAACCGAGAAGTACGCCCACGTCACCTTCTTCTTCTCCGGCGGGCGCGAGGAGCCCTTTGAGGGCGAAGAGCGCATTCTGATTCCCTCGCCGAATGTCGCCACCTACGACCTGCAGCCGCAAATGAGCGCGCCCGAAGTCACCGACCGCATCGTCGAAGCCATTGAGCAGCAGCGTTATGACGTGATCGTGGTCAACTATGCCAATGGCGATATGGTCGGCCATACCGGCGTATTCGCCGCCGCAGTCGCCGCAGTCGAATGCCTGGACAGCTGTGTCGGGCGCATCGTCAAAGCCCTGGAGCAGGTCGGCGGCGAAGCCCTGATCACTGCCGACCATGGCAATGTCGAGCAGATGGAGGATGAAAGCACCGGGCAGGCGCACACCGCGCACACCTGCGAGCCCGTGCCGTTCATCTATGTCGGCAAACGCCAGGCGCGCGTGCGTGAAGGCGGTGTGCTGGCCGATGTGGCGCCCACCCTGCTGACCCTCATGGGCCTGCCCGTGCCGGAGCAGATGACCGGTCACAGCATCGTCGAACTCGGCTAATACAGCCTGTTCAAACCCCTGCAAGGGCGCACGCCCTTGCAGCTTGCCAACGCTTTTTTAGGCATACTAGGGCCACTCCAACCCTGGTATCGCCCCACCATGCTCCGTGCCCTGCTCCTCATCTGCCTGACCTGCCTGCTGACACCGGCGTTCGCCGATGAAAAGGCCGATGCGCAAAAGCAGCTAGAAGCGGCGCGCAGCGATGTGGCCGAGCTGAAAAAGCTGCTCGAGCAACTGCAGCGCGACAAGTCCGGCGTGCAGAGCGAACTGAAGAAAACCGAAACCGAGATGGGCGAGCTGCAAAAGCAGGTCGACGGTTTGCAACGTGACCTGAAAAGCAGCGAAGGCGAAATCCAGCGCCTGGACAAAGAAAAGAAGCAGCTCGAAGGCGCTCGCCTGGAACAGCAGCGGCTGATCGGTATCCAGGCACGCGCCGCCTACCAGAGTGGTCGTCAGGAATACGTCAAACTGCTGCTCAACCAGCAGAACCCCGAGCGCTTCGCTCGCACCCTGACCTACTACGACTACATCAGCCAGGCCCGCATGGAACAACTGGCGACGTTCAACGAGACCCTGCGCCAACTGAATAATGTCGAACAAGACATTGTTCAACAGCAGGCGCAACTGCTCGAGCAGAAATCCGCCCTGGACAGCCGCCGCACGCAACTGGCCGAGGTGCGCAAGGAGCGCCAGGTCGCCCTGGCGCGCCTGAACAAGGAGTTCACCGAGCGCGACCGCAAGCTCAAGGCCCGCCAGGAAGACCAGGCGCAACTGGCCCAGGTGCTCAAGACCATTGAACAGACCCTCGCACGCCAGGCCCGCGAAGCGGAAGCCGCGCGTGCCCGCGCCCTGGCCGATGCCCGCGAACAGGAGGAGCGTCAGGCCCGCCCCAGCGCGCCCAGCAGTGGCCCATTGGTCAGTGCTGGCGCCAGCTATGGCGGCCCGTTCGCCCAGGCCCGTGGCAAACTGCCCTGGCCGGTCGATGGTCGCCTGGTGGCGCGTTACGGAACCCCGCGCGGCGATGACGCTCGTACTAAGTGGGACGGTGTGCTGATCGGCGCCAGCGCCGGTAGCCAGGTGCGCGCCGTGCATGGCGGGCGGGTGGTGTTTGCCGACTGGTTACGTGGCGCTGGCCTGCTGGTAATTCTCGACCATGGCAATGGTTACCTGAGCCTGTACGGCCACAACCAGAGCCTGCTCAAGGATGCTGGCGACGTGGTCAAGACCGGTGAGCCCATCGCCACCGTCGGCACCACCGGTGGTCAGGATACCCCAGCGCTGTATTTTGCGATTCGACAGCAGGGCCGCCCCAGCGACCCCGCACAATGGTGTCGCGCGCAAGGCTAATGGCCTGTACCGCGAGGTGGTTCACGCAAGTTCGGCGAGCCTGTACCGTCGAAATTGTCCAATAGCCCGCCCACAGGCCGCTCAGTACTGCGTTCACCTCTTTAGGAGTTAGCTCGTTATGCCGCATCTGTCTCGCCTTACCTCGCTGGCCCTGGCCATTGCCCTGCTCGGTGCTACGCCCCTGCTGCAGGCTGACCAGACGCCGACCGCGACCGATGTCACGAGCGAAAAGGCACCGCTGCCCCTGGATGAGCTGCGCACCTTCGCCGAGGTCATGGACCGCATCAAGTCCGCCTATGTCGAACCGGTGAGCGACAAGACCCTGCTGGAGAACGCCATCAAGGGCATGCTCAGCAACCTCGACCCGCACTCCGCATACCTGGAACCCGAAGCCTTCCTCGAGCTACAGGAAAGCACCAGTGGCGAGTTCGGCGGCCTGGGCATCGAGGTTGGCACAGAAGACGGTTTCATCAAGGTCATCTCGCCCATCGACGACACCCCGGCATCTGCCGCCGGCATCCAGCCAGGCGACCTGATCGTGAAAATCGACGACCAGCCGACCAAAGGCCTGTCGATGATGGAAGCGGTGGAAAAGATGCGCGGCAAGGCCGGCAGCCCCATCGTCCTGACCCTGGTGCGTGAAGGCGGCAAGCCGTTCGACGTTGAGCTGAAACGCGCGGTGATCAAGGTCAAGAGCGTGAAAAGCCAGATGCTCGACGAAGGCTACGGCTACGTGCGCATCACCCAGTTCCAGGTCAATACCGGCGAAGAAGTCGGCAAAGCCCTGGATAAACTGCGCAAGGACAACGGCAAGAAACTCAGCGGTCTGGTCCTCGATCTGCGCAACAACCCCGGTGGCGTGCTGCAGGCAGCGGTCGAAGTGACGGACCACTTCCTCAAGAGCGGGCTGATCGTCTACACCGAAGGGCGCATCGCCAACTCCGAGCTGCGCTTCAATGCCGACCCGGCAGACGCCAGCGAAGGCGTGCCACTGGTGGTGCTGATCAACGGCGGTAGCGCCTCGGCTTCGGAAATCGTCGCCGGCGCCCTGCAGGATCACAAGCGAGGCGTGCTGATGGGCACCGACAGCTTCGGCAAAGGCTCGGTACAGACCGTACTGCCGCTGAACAACGACCGCGCGCTCAAACTCACCACCGCGCTGTACTTCACCCCCAACGGCCGCTCGATCCAGGCCCAGGGCATCGTCCCGGACATCGAGGTGGCCCGTGCCAAGGTCACCCGCGAACAGGACGAGGAAGGTATCAAGGAAGCCGATCTGCAGGGCCACCTGGGCAATGGCAACGGCGGCGCCGACAAGCTCCGCAGCAAAGGTGACAAGCCGGCACGTCCTCAGGATGGCGACTACCAGTTGAGCCAGGCGTTGAACCTGCTCAAGGGGTTGAATATCACCCGTAACTGACGGACTGTCCCAGGGCGTGTGAGCCCCTGCGCACCAGCAGTGCTGACTATTGGCATTTTGTGCGCACGGCGCACCCTACGGCCACAGGCCACAGCGCCATAAAAAACGCCGCACTCCGAAAGGAGACGCGGCGTTTCTCGTTATGCGCCCGACGTAATCACGACGGGCGTTGGCTGCCGGTTAGTTGACCTTGGCGATCAACTCACCTTTGGCATAGCGCTGGAACATGCCTTCCAGGGAGACCGGCTTGATCTTCGAGGCATTGCCGGCGGTGCCGAAGGCTTCGTAGCGGGCGATGCAGATGTCGCGCATGGCCACGATGGTCTGGGCGAAGAACTTACGAGGGTCGAACTCGCTCGGTTGCTCGGCCATCATGCGGCGGATGGCGCCAGTGGAAGCCAGACGCAGGTCGGTGTCGATATTGACCTTGCGCACGCCGTGCTTGATACCTTCGACGATTTCCTCGACCGGCACGCCGTAGGTTTCTTTGATGTCGCCGCCGTACTGGTTGATGATCGCCAGCCACTCCTGCGGTACCGAGCTGGAGCCGTGCATCACCAGGTGGGTGTTGGGGATGCGCTTGTGGATTTCCTTGATGCGCTCGATCGACAGCACGTCGCCGGTGGGCGGCTTGGTGAACTTGTAGGCGCCGTGGCTGGTGCCGATGGCGATGGCCAGGGCATCGACCTGGGTGCGCTTGACGAAGTCGGCGGCTTCTTCCGGGTCGGTCAGCAGTTGGCTGTGATCCAGCACGCCTTCAGCGCCAACGCCGTCTTCTTCGCCGGCCATGCCGGTTTCCAGGCTGCCCAGGCAACCCAGCTCACCTTCCACGGACACGCCACAGGCATGGGCGAAGGCCACGGTCTGCTGGGTCACGCGGACGTTGTAGTCGTAGTCGGCCGGGGTCTTGCCGTCTTCTTTCAGCGAGCCGTCCATCATCACCGAGCTGAAGCCCAGTTGGATCGAGCGCTGGCAGACGTCCGGGCTGGTGCCGTGGTCCTGGTGCATGCACACAGGGATGTGCGGGAATTCTTCGATGGCCGCCAGAATCAGGTGACGCAGGAACGGCGCACCGGCGTATTTGCGAGCGCCGGCAGAAGCCTGGACGATCACCGGGGAGTCGGTCTTGTCAGCCGCTTCCATGATCGCGCGCATTTGCTCGAGGTTGTTGACGTTAAATGCCGGCACGCCGTAGCCGAATTCGGCGGCGTGGTCGAGCATCTGGCGCATGCTGATAAGTGCCATGTTTCCTGTCTCCCGCTGTGGAGGTCGTTGATCGTGCAAGCCTGCCGCAGGGACAGGTGCTATTCAAGGGCTGCGCTTGCGCGCGTTACCCAGGCCAGGCCCGGGGCGTTAGGGTATGGGCACGCCAGGCGTGCCCAGCGATCAGCGCGCTTTGCAGCCGCGGCCGATCAAATCATCCGTGGCCGTCCAGTACACCAGGCCTTCATCGCCGCGCACATGCAGCGACAGCTGGCCATCACTGTACAGCGCACCAGAGCCGGCAGGCTCTTGTTGCAACACGCGGACAGGCTCATCCGCAGCCAGCCGCACCTCGACCTGATCGGCATCACCTGCCGGGCGCCAGAACACTTCGGCCTGGCTGTCGCAGACCCAATGGGTCCAGGGTCCGGATGCGGCGCCCTGCCCGGCACAGCCTGCCAGCCCCACCAGGGCCAGCGCACCTACGGCTTTCGCCAGCATCTTCATTCACCTTGCAACTCGCAGCCGCTCAATGCGCTGCGCTCGTGTTCAACAATCCTGTTCAGGCGCCGGGGCCGTAGGGTCACCCGTGCCCTGCCCGTCCACGCGAGCATCATCACGGGTGGTCGGCAGGTCAATCTCGGCGGGGCTGAAGACATCGCAGACCCGCTCGGACGTACCGCCAGCACAACCGGCCAGGCCGGCACAGCAGACTAAAACCAGGGTGGTAAGGCGCATATCGGTGACTCCTGTCCAAGGGTAGATGAACAAGAGACCCTCGACCTGCACCAAAGGTTTAGCCGCGGGCGCGCTGCTCGAGCACCTCGACCGCCGGCAACACCTTGCCTTCGACAAACTCGAGGAAGGCGCCACCCCCAGTGGAGATGTAGCTGATCTGCTCGCCCACACCATATTTGTCGATGGCTGCCAGGGTGTCGCCACCGCCCGCGATGGAGAACGCCGGGCTTTCGGCGATGGCCTGGGCCAATACTTTGGTGCCGTTGCCAAACTGGTCGAACTCGAACACGCCGACCGGGCCGTTCCACAGAATGGTTTTCGAGGATTTCAACAATTCGGCAAACTGCGCGGCCGTTTGCGGGCCAATGTCGAGGATCATGTCGTCTTCGGCCACATCCGCGACTAGTTTGACCGTGGCCTCGGCGTCTTCGGCAAAGGCTTTGGCGACGACCACATCAACCGGCAGCGGCACGCTGACCTTGGCCGCAATGGCCTTGGCGGTATCGACCAGATCGGCTTCGTACAGCGACTTGCCTACCGGGAAACCGGCAGCGGCGAGGAAGGTGTTGGCGATGCCGCCACCGACGATCAGTTGGTCACAGATCTGGCTCAGGCTGTTGAGCACATCGAGTTTGGTCGATACCTTGGAGCCGGCGACAATCGCCGCCATTGGCTTGGCCGGGTTACCCAGGGCCTTGCCCAACGCGTCCAGCTCGGCCGCCAGCAGCGGGCCGGCGCAGGCCACTTTGGCGAACTTGGCCACGCCGTGGGTCGAGCCCTCGGCGCGGTGGGCGGTGCCGAAGGCGTCCATGACGAATACATCGCACAGGGCAGCGTATTGCTGAGCCAGCTCGTCTGCGTTCTTTTTCTCGCCCTTATTGAAGCGCACGTTCTCGAACAGCACGATCTCGCCCGCCTTGAGCTCAACGCCGCCCAGGTAATCCTGAACCAGTGGCACGTCACGGCTCAGGGCCTTGCTCAAGTAAGCGGCCACCGGTGCCAGGCTGTTCTCTGCGCTGAACTCGCCCTCGGTCGGGCGACCCAGGTGCGAGCAGACCATCACCGCCGCGCCCTTTTCCAGCGCCAGCTTGATGGTCGGCAGGGACGCCAGGATGCGCGCATCGCTCTTCACCACACCGTCTTTCACCGGCACGTTGAGGTCTTCGCGGATCAGCACGCGCTTACCGGCGAGGTCAAGATCGGTCATCTTCAGAACGGTCATCACATCAATCCTTCACAGAGGCGGGTGGAACAGCGCGCAGCGCTGTATCGAGAAAATGTTCGGCGACATCGAGCATGCGGTTGGCAAACCCCCACTCGTTGTCGAACCAGGCCAGCAGGTTGACCAGGCGCGGGCCGGAGACCCGGGTCTGGCTGCCATCGACAATGGCCGAATGCGGGTCGTGGTTGAAGTCGCAACTGGCGTGAGGAAGCTCGGTGTACGCCAGCAGACCACGCAACGGGCCACTCTCGGCTGCCTGACGCAACACCGCGTTGATCTCCGCCGCCGAGGTATCGCGGGCAGTCTGCAGGGTGATATCCAGGCAGGAGACATTTACCGTCGGCACGCGAATGGCTTTGGCCTGAATCCGCCCGCTTAGTTCCGGCAGCAGGCGTTCGATACCGCGCGCCAGACCGGTGGACACCGGAATCACCGACTGGAAGGCCGAGCGCGTACGGCGCAGGTCTTCGTGGTGGTAGGCGTCGATCACCGGCTGATCGTTCATCGCCGAGTGGATGGTGGTGATCGACACGTAGTCGATGCCCACCGTCTCATTCAGCAACTTGAGCAGCGGCACGCCACAGTTGGTGGTGCAGGAAGCATTCGACACCAGCCGCTCGCGGCCCGTCAGGCAGTCCTGATTGACCCCAAGCACCACGGTGGCGTCGATATCCGCTTCGCTGGCCATCGGCTGCGACAGCAGCAAACGCGGCGCGCCGGCGTCGATAAAGCGTTGAGCCGCAGCGCGACTGGTGTACTGGCCGGAGCATTCGAGCAGCAGGTCGATCTCCAGCGCGGCCCAATCAACGCCTTCTGGCGTAGCCTGGCGCAACACCTTTACGCAGTCGCCGTTGATATGCAGGCAATCACCGTCGACTTTCACCTCACCGGGAAAACGCCCGTGGGTGGAGTCGAAGCGGGTCAGGTATTCGATGCTGGCCTGGTCGGCCAGGTCATTCAGCGCAACGATTTCCAGCTGCGCCCCAGCGCCTCGCTCGTGCAGCGCGCGCAGCACGCAGCGGCCAATCCGGCCGTAACCGTTGAGGGCAATTCGATAGGGGCGCTTGGACATGGCGATCTCAATGGGAAAGCAGCAAGGGCTGAACCGCAGACGCGCGGTTCAGCCTTTATGCAACGGCTCAGGCGTCCAGCAGCTCGGCAGCGGTTTCCAGGATGTTGTCCACGGTAAAACCGAAATGCTCGAACAGCGCCGGCGCGGGTGCCGACTCACCGAAGCTGGTCATGCCGATGATGCGGCCTTCCAGACCGACGTACTTGTACCAGTAGTCGGCATGGGAAGCTTCGATGGCGATGCGCGCGCCCACTTGCAGCGGCAGCACGGCCTGCTTGTAGCCGGCGTCCTGCTGGTCGAACACACTGGTCGACGGCATCGACACCACGCGGACCTGACGGCCCTCGGCACTCAGCTTGTCGTAAGCGGCTACAGCCAGGCCGATTTCCGAACCGGTGGCGATCAGGATCAGCTCCGGCTCGCCGGCACAGTCCTTGAGCACGTAGCCGCCACGTTCAATATCACTAAGCTGCTGAGCGTCACGCTCCTGGTGCGGCAGGTTCTGCCGGCTGAATACCAATGCGCTCGGGCCGTCGTTGCGCTCGATCGCGTATTTCCAAGCCACCGCCGATTCCACGGCGTCGCACGGGCGCCAGGTGTCGAGGTTCGGTGTGCCGCGCAGGCTGGCCAGTTGCTCGATCGGCTGGTGAGTCGGACCGTCTTCGCCGAGACCAATGGAGTCGTGGGTGAACACGTAGAGCACGCGCTTTTTCATCAGCGCCGACATACGCACCGCGTTGCGCGCGTATTCCATAAAGATCAGGAAGGTCGCGCCGTAGGGCACGAAGCCGCCGTGCAGGGCGATGCCGTTCATGATCGCGCTCATGCCGAACTCGCGCACGCCGTAGAACATGTAGTTACCGGCGGCATCTTCAGCCGAGACGCCTTTGCAGCCTTTCCACAGGGTCAGGTTGGAGCCGGCGAGGTCAGCCGAACCACCGAGGAATTCCGGCAGCAGCGGGCCGAAGGCGTTCAGGGTGTTCTGGCTGGCCTTGCGGCTGGCGATGGTTTCGCCCTTGGCAGCCACTTCCTGAATATAGGCTGCGGTTTTCTCGGCGAAATCGGCCGGCAGGTCGCCAGCAATACGCCGCTTGAACTCACTGGCCAGCTCCGGGTAGGCAGCGGCGTAGGCAGCAAAGCGCTGATCCCACTCAGCTTCGGCGGCAACACCAGCGGCCTTGGCATCCCATTCGGCATAGATGTCGGCCGGGATTTCAAACGGGCCATGGTTCCAGCCCAGGGCGGCGCGGGTCAGGGCGATTTCGTCGTTACCCAGCGGCGCGCCGTGGCAGTCTTCCTTGCCCTGCTTGTTCGGCGAACCGAAACCGATGGTGGTCTTGCAGCAGATCAGAGTCGGCTGCTCGCTCTTGCGTGCGGTGTCGATAGCGATCTTGATCTCTTCGGCGTCGTGGCCGTCGACATTGCGGATAACCTGCCAGCCGTAGGCCTCGAAACGCTTGGGCGTATCATCGGTGAACCAGCCCTCGACTTCACCGTCGATGGAGATGCCGTTGTCATCGTAGAAGGCGATCAGTTTGCCCAGGCCGAGGGTGCCGGCCAGGGAGCAGACTTCATGGCTGATGCCTTCCATCATGCAGCCATCGCCGAGGAAGGCGTAGGTGAAGTGGTCAACGATGTTGTGGCCGTCGCGGTTGAACTGCGCGCCCAGCACCTTCTCGGCAATGGCGAAACCCACGGCATTGGCGATGCCCTGGCCGAGCGGGCCAGTGGTGGTCTCCACGCCTGGGGTGTAGCCGTATTCCGGGTGGCCCGGGGTGCGGCTGTGCAGCTGACGGAAGTTTTTCAGGTCCTCGATGCCGAGGTCGTAACCGGTCAGGTGCAGCAGCGAATAGATCAGCATCGAGCCGTGGCCGTTGGACAGCACGAAGCGGTCACGGTCAGCGAAGCTCGGGTTGCTCGGGTTGTGCTTGAGGTAGTCACGCCACAGCACCTCGGCGATGTCCGCCATGCCCATGGGGGCACCGGGATGGCCGCTGTTGGCTTTCTGCACGGCATCCATGCTCAGGGCACGAATGGCATTGGCTCGCTCACGACGGCTGGGCATCGCTAATCTCCTGCGGGGGCTGCTTCAAAATGAAGGGGGGGCGAAAAAGGCGGCCATTTTCGCCCAGCAAGCCCCGTGGGGCAATGACAGATAGTCGCAGAGGCTAAATCAGCCGGCCTGGCTGCTCAGTACACCCTCCGCCTGACCCTGCGTCCCAACCAGGCACGGTGCTTGAAACAGCTCGCCATGCCAGACGCCGGCCAGGGTACGGCTGAACACAAGTGTCCAGACAGCGGCCAGTTGCACCGCCAACACCCCGCCGATATAAGCGAAGAAGCCCAGCCCCGTCAGCGTCTGTAACTCGAAGGTGGCCAGGGCGAACACGCCCAGCGGAAAAGTAAACCCCCACCATCCCAGATTGAACGGCATGCTGTCGCGCAGATAGTGCCGGGTGAATAAGGTCGCGATCACCAGCCACCACAAGCCGGCGCCCCACAGTGCCAAGCCGCCGATCAAGCCAAGATCACCGGCCAGCCCGGCGGCACTGGCCATGGGCGTGCCAGCGAACGCCAAGGGCGCGGCCTGGCCCATGCTGATCAACCCCAGACAACCGGTGGCCAGCGGTCCCAGAGGCAACCAACTGGTAGCGGCAAAATCGGTATCCGGCAGCTTGTGCAAGGCCAGTCGCAGCAGTACCAGGGTGATCAGCGAAAAGGCCAATGACAACGACAACCCCCAGAGCACGAAACCGACCACCAGCAATTGCTGCGCGGCCTCAGCAGCCAAATGAGGCGCCAGAGCGCCCGCCGTACTGGCCGCCACTTCCGGCGCGACAATGGGGAGTAGCCATACCGCCGTAAGCTTTTCCAGCGCATGGTGCTGGCGGGTGAACATCAAATAGGGCACCAGCAAGGCCCCGAGTAGCGCCAGCGCAGCATCCAGCCACCACAAGGCATGCGCCCACGCGTACACCGTATGTCCCCAACGCGGCACACCGAATAACAGCAGCCCCTTGATCAAAACAGCAAGCCCCATGGGAATGGCGCCCAGAAACATCGACTGCACGGGATGCAGCAGCATCGGCCAAATGGTGTCGCGAAACAGTATCAAGCGCAGCATGAACAGCAGGCTGAAAAGGACGAACAAGCCGACCGTGAACCACCACAGCCCCTCGGCCAGCCGCATCAGCCCCGGTGATGGCCAAGGTAAATGAGCAATCACCAGCGCCAGCACACCGGTGCCCATGGTCATGGCAAACCAGTTGGGCGTGAAGTGGCGAATGAACGCCAGGGGTTCGGGTAAACGACTGAAGGCGCGCAGCATGAATCGGGTTGTCCCGTGACATGAGTGATGGCGCAAGGTTACGAAGGGACTTGCCATATTAAAAATACATATTCAGCATCTAAAGCATACTTTTTATATATGCCTCGACCATGAACCTTCACCACCTCAAAGTCTTTCTTGCCGTCGCCGAAGCCGGCAGTATCAGCGCCGGCGCCGAGCGCCTGCATATCAGTCAACCGGCGGTGACGCGGGAAATTCGCGACCTCGAAGCTCGCCTCAACCTGCGCTTGTTCGACCGCTTGCCGCGCGGCGTACAACTGACTGAAGGCGGCCTGCGTCTGCTCGACTACGCTCAGCGCATCTCTAGTCTGGAGCGCGCAGCAGAGCGTGATCTGCGCGATTTCGCCCAACTGGAACAGGGCGAATTGCTGCTGGGCGCCAGCGCCACGCTCGGCACCTACCTGCTGCCACCGTTGCTCACCCGCTTCCGCACCCTGCATCCGCAGGTATTCGTCAGCCTGGGCGTGAACAACACCGATATCGTGACCCGGCAACTGGACGAAGGCTCCATCAGCCTGGGCTTCGTCGAAGGCTCCTTCGCACAGACCGACTACGCTCATCGCTTGCTGGCTCGCGACGCCCTGCTGCCGGTGGCGTCGCCTCAGCATCCGCTGGCCAGCTATGACACCCTGTACGCCGAGCACCTGCAGGCATACCCGCTGTATATGCGCGAGCCCGGCTCTGGCGCGCGGGCCAGTATCGAGCAGGCCTACCGCACCCACGGGCTTGAACCCCGTGCCGGCATGGCCATCGGCAGTACCGAGGCACTCAAGCGCCTGCTCACCGACGGGCGGGGCATTGCCTGGCTGTCGCAACGGGTAGTAGAGCGCGAACTGGCCAGCGGTGAACTCTGTCATTTGCCGGTGCAGGACCTGCAGATCGAACGCGAATTGCACGTGCTGTGGCGCCTGGGCGCCAGCCTGAGCCCGGCCCCTGCGGCTTTTCTGGCATTGAGCCAGGCGCCAGACTAGCCAGAGCAGCAATATCAAAACTTTTTGATATTGCCCTTGCTGTATGAAAAATGACCGACTAGACTGCCGCCCCATGAACCTGCCCGCCCCACAACCGCGTTTCGAGCCCGCCGATTCTCTGGCCGTCCTGTGCAAGGCCGCCGGAGATCCACTGCGCCTGAACGTATTGCGTGCTTTGGCCAACGACTCCTTCGGCGTATTGGAGCTGGCGCAGATCTTCGCCATTGGCCAGTCGGGCATCAGCCACCACCTCAAGGTGCTGGCCCAGGCTGGCCTGGTGGCGACCCGGCGCGAGGGCAATGCGATCTTCTACCGCCGTGCCCTGGCGAGCCTCGACCAGCCTGGTGGCGCCCTGCAGGGCGCCCTGCTCGGCGAGATCGACATGCTGCCGCTGCCCGCCGAGGTGCAGGCGCGCATCGCCGCCGTGCATGCCCAGCGCGCCGCCGCCAGCCAGGAGTTTTTCGCCCGCATGGCCGCCAGCTTCCAGGCCCAGCAGGACCTGATCGCCGGCCTCGCGCAATACCGCGACAGCGTCCTGGCCCTGCTCGACAGCCTTAACCTGCCGGCCAACGCCACGGCCCTGGAAGTCGGCCCCGGTGACGGCGGCTTTCTCCCCGACCTGGCGCAGCGCTTTGCCCAGGTGCGCGCACTGGACAACAGCCCAGCGATGCTCGAGCTGGCTCAGGCACGCTGCCAGCAGGCCGGCCTGAGCAATGTCAGCCTGCACCTGGCCGATGCCCTGAGCGACGACTACCCGCCGGCCGATTGCCTGGTGCTGAATATGGTCCTGCACCATTTCGCCGCCCCGGCCGA
This sequence comes from Gammaproteobacteria bacterium, assembly GCA_018826895.1. GTDB lineage: Bacteria > Pseudomonadota > Gammaproteobacteria > Pseudomonadales > Pseudomonadaceae > Aquipseudomonas. Next base: position 1,072 of record JAHJYA010000064.1, on the reverse strand, counting down.
CGCCCTGCAGCAGCTCGCCCAGCGCCTCAGCCCCGGTGGCAGCCTGCTGATCACCGAACTGTGCAGCCATAACCAGAGCTGGGCGCGGCAAGCCTGCGGCGATCTCTGGCTAGGCTTCGAACAAGACGACTTGACCCGCTGGGCGCTTGCCGCCGGGCTGATCTCTGGCGAGAGCCTGTATGTGGGCTTGCGCAATGGTTTCCAGATTCAGGTGCGGCACTTCGCCAAACCCGACGAACACCACGGCCTGCGGGCCCTCACCCTGCGGTAAAGGAACCGATCGATGAGCGAATATTCCCTGTTTACCTCCGAGTCCGTGTCCGAAGGCCATCCGGACAAGATTGCCGACCAGATCTCCGATGCGGTGCTCGACGCCATCATCGCCCAGGACAAACACGCCCGCGTGGCCTGCGAAACCCTGGTCAAGACCGGTGTGGCCATCGTCGCCGGTGAAGTCACCACCAGCGCCTGGGTCGACCTCGAAGACTTGGTGCGCAAGGTCATCTGCGACATCGGCTACACCAGCTCGGATGTCGGCTTCGACGGCAACACCTGCGGCATCATCAACATCATTGGCAAGCAGTCCCCGGACATCAACCAGGGCGTCGACCGCGCCAAGCCGGAAGACCAGGGCGCCGGTGATCAGGGCCTGATGTTCGGCTACGCCAGCAACGAAACCGACGTGCTGATGCCCGCGCCGATCCGCTTCTCCCACGCCCTGGTCGAGCGCCAGGCCGAAGCGCGCAAATCCGGCCTGCTGCCATGGCTGCGTCCGGATGCGAAATCCCAGGTCACCTGCCAGTACGAAAACGGCAAGGTGGTGGGCATCGACGCCGTGGTGCTGTCCACCCAGCACAGCCCGGACGTGTCCCTGGCCGACCTGCGTGAAGGCGTGATGGAGCTGATCATCAAGCACGCCCTGCCGGCCGACCTGCTGCACAAAGGCACCCAGTTCCATATCAACCCGACCGGCAACTTCGTCATCGGCGGCCCGGTGGGCGACTGCGGCCTGACCGGCCGCAAGATCATCGTCGACAGCTACGGCGGCATGGCCCGTCACGGCGGCGGCGCG
>JAHJYA010000063.1 GCA_018826895.1 Gammaproteobacteria bacterium | reverse complement strand
GGCCGTTCGGCCGGGCGTCTTTGTGCGAGTGGGCTAATCGGAAAACCGAACGCGTTGCCGCGATCACGTCCCGGACTTGATGGTGTTCCACACCCGCGTGCGTACGCGTTCGATCTTCTGCGGCAGCGGTTGCAGCACGTAGAGGTTTTTTTGCGCTTCGGCGGTGGGTGTCAGGTCGGGGTTGTCGCGGATTTCCGGACCGACCAGGGGCATGGCGTCCTTGTTCGGGTTGGGGTAGCCGAGGAAGTCGCTGATTGGCGCCACCACTGTCGGTTCGAGCAGGTTGTTGAGGAACTCGTGGGCCTCACTGATGTTCTTCGCGCTCTTCGGAATGGCGAAGGAGTCGTACCACAGCGGCGCGCCTTCCTTCGGCAGGCGCCAGTCGACCACCACGCCGTTGCCGGCTTCCTTGGCGCGATTGGCGAACTGATAGAAGCTGCCCGAATAGCCGATGGCTACGCAGATGTCGCCGTTGGCGATGTCGGTCATGTACTTGGCGGAGTGGAAGTAGGCCACGTAGGGGCGGATCTTCAGCATCAGTGCGCTGGCTTTTTCGTAGTCTTCAGGCTTAGTGCTGTTGGGATCGAGGCCCAGGTAGTGCAGGGCGATGGGCAGGATGTCGCCGGGTGAGTCGAGCATGGCGACGCCGCACTGCTTGAGCTTGCTGATGTTCTCTTCCTTGAAGATCAGGTCCCAACTGTCCACCGGCGCATCGGCACCGAGGGCGGCCTTGACCTTGTCCGGGTTGAAGCCGATCAGCACGGTGCCGTACATGTAGGGCACGGCGTACTGGTTGCCGGGGTCGTTGGTGGTCATCAGTTCGAGCAGGCCCGGGTCCAGATGCTGCCAGTTGGGCAGCTTGCTCTTGTCCAGGGGCTGGAACACACCAGCCTTGATCTGGGTGTCGAGGAAGGTGTTGGTGGGCACCACCAGGTCGTAGCCGGAGTTGCCGGTGAGCAACTTGGCTTCCAGGGCCTCGTTGGTATCGAACACGTCCCAGGTCAGCTTAATGCCGGTTTTCTCGGCGAAGTCTTTGGGGACCTCGGGCAGCATGTAGTCGGCCCAGTTATAGACACGCAGTTCGCGCGTTTCGGCCTGCGCAGCGGCGCTGAGTAAGATGGCGCTGCACAGCGCGGCGCCGAGTAGGTGTTTGCTCGTATTCATCGTGTCTCACCCCTGAAGCGTTATTGGATGTGCTGTTGGCTTAGGCGCCCTCGAACCCTTCCAGTACGTTGACCGCGTTGACGCCGATGGCCTCGACCGCGTAGCCGCCTTCCATGACGAACAGGGTTGGTTTGCCGAGGGCGGCGATGCGCCGGCCCATGGCCAGGTAATCCGGGCTGTCGAGTTTGAACTGGGAAATCGGGTCGTCCTTGAAGGTGTCCACGCCCAGCGAGACGACGATGACCTCGGCGTCGTACTCGGCAATCCGCTGGCAGGCGTCATCCAGCGCCGCGCTCCACACCGCCCAGGGGCTGCCCATGGCCAGCGGGTAGTTGAAGTTATAGCCCTCACCGGCCCCTGTGCCGCGCTCGTCGGCATAGCCGAGGAAGAACGGAAACTCCTCGGCCGGGTCGCCGTGGATCGAGGCGAACAGCACGTCATTACGGGCGTAGAAAATGTCCTGGGTGCCGTTCCCGTGGTGGTAATCGACATCGAGAATCGCCACCCGCTGGCGGCCCTGGTCGATAAAGGCCTGGGCGGCGATGGCGGCGTTGTTCAGGTAGCAGTAGCCGCCCATCAGGTCGCCGGCAGCGTGGTGGCCGGGCGGGCGGCAGAGGGCGAAGGCGCTGTGGGCGCCCGCGGCGATCTCGGCCTGGGCGCTGAGGGCGACCTGGGCGGCGCTGTAGGCCGCTTGCCAGGTGCCCGCGGTGATCGGCGCGCCGCCGTCGAAGCTGTAGTAGCCGAGCTGGCCATGCAAATCTCTGGGGATGACTCGGCGCAGGGTGCGCGCTGGCCAGGTGAACGGCAGCAGGTCGCCGCTACCGTTCTGCGCCTGCCAGCGCTGCCAGGCCCCGGCGAAGAAATCCAGGTAGGCGGCGCTGTGGATGCGTTCGATCGGCGCGCGGCCGAAATCACGGGGCGGGCGCACCTCGCCGAGCTGGCGGTCCTTGACCCGTTGCAGGATATGGTCGGCGCGCTGCGGTTTTTCGAAGCAGGGCATCAGTTGCCCGTCGATCAGCTCGCAGTTGCCGTGGTGCAGGTGATGGTCGTCGCTGTAGTAGGTGCGCATCGCACAGCGCTCCGGCGGTGGGTGTACTGCATTGTTGGCCTCGCCGCGGGCTTAGAAAACGCTGGCAACGGCCAAAAGGGGATCGATGTGGCCAAATTCTTTGGCCGTCGAACCTGTTACAGGGCGTGTGCCTTAAGCTTCCCTTAAGCCTCAGATTCCCATTGTGGCGCCCTGTCGGGGCTGTGCCCCTTACCAGCTTTACAGGGTGCTGCCATGCTCGACCTCCGCTTGACCCTCTCATCCTCCGTGCTGGCGCTGAGCCTCGGGCTGCTGGCGCTGCCGGCGCAGGCTGATGTCGATTGCCCAGCGAGCGCGCGTGCGAGCTGGATGCCCGAGTCGAGTTTTCGCGAGCACTTGAAGCGTCAGGGCGTGCAGATCACCAAGTTCCGCATCACCCCGGGCAACTGCTACGAAATCTACGGTTTCGACGCCCAGGGCCAGCGCCTTGAGGTGTATTACGACCCGGTGACGGCGACCCCGGTGGCCGAGGTGCCCGGCGCGTTACGGGCTGCGCAAACACCATGAGGCCGCTCACTGGATTGCCGCTGCTGCGCCCCGTGCTGGTGTTGGCCCTGGTTGTGGTGTTCGCAATCGCCTGGCTGGGCGCCGGTACTCGCCCAGTGGCCGGGTTCGCCCAGCAGACGCCCGCACTCGCCACGCCAGCGCCGCGCCTGGCGGCGAGCTTCGCCTCCTCGACCCTGGATGATTTCGTCCATTCGGCCTCGATCACCGGCCTGCCGGGGGGGGATCTACTGGCCACCTGGTTTGCCGGCACCCGCGAAGGCGCAGCGGATGTGCAGATCCGCGCCGCGCGTTTCGATGCCGCCAGCGGCGAGTGGGGGCCGGAACAGGTCCTGGCGACCCGCGAGTCCACCGAGCAGGCGGTCGGCAAGCGCATCCGCAAGCTCGGTAACCCGGTGATCAGCCTGGCGCCGGATAATCGCCTGTGGCTGTTCTATGTCTCGGTGTCGCTGGGTGGTTGGGCCGGTAGTGCGATCAACGCCATGGTCTCCGACGACCTCGGCGCTACCTGGTCGGCACCCCGCCAACTGGTCACCACGCCGTTCCTCAATATCAGCACCCTGGTGCGCGGTGCGCCGGTGTTTCACGCCGACGGCAGCATCGGCTTGCCGGTGTACCACGAGTTTCTCGGCAAGTTTCCCGAGTACCTGCTGCTCAGTGCCAATGCCGAGGTGCTTGGCAAATACCGCATTGGCAAGGGGCGCGACTCGCTGCAGCCGACCGTGGTAGCGCTGGATGAGCGCCGCGCGGTGGCGCTGCTGCGCTATGCCGGCGAGACCCATCACCGCGTGCTGGCCAGCCGCACCGAGGACGCCGGACGCACCTGGAGCACCCCGCAGCCGCTGGAGCCGAGCAACCCCAACTCCTCCCTGGCCGCAGTCGGCCGCCCGGATGGCAGCTTGCTGGTGGCGATGAATGACCTGGAAGACGGGCGTTTTCGCCTGACCCTCTACGGCACCGATGCCAACCTGACGAACTGGCGCAGCTACGGCGAGCTGGACGAAACCCCCAACCCTTGGGGCGAGGCAGTTGCGCGCGAGGATTTCCCGGCGCTGATCGCCGAGAAATTCCGCGCCAGCGGCGGCCGCCCAGAGCATGAGGCGGCGTTTCTCGAGCGGGTGCAGACGCGCATGTGTGCCGAGGACGGCTGCGGCTTTGAGTACGAATACCCCTACTTCACGCGGGACCGGGCGGGCACCTACCACCTGGTCTATTCGTGGAACGACATGTTCATCAAGCACCTGGCCTTCAATGAAGCCTGGTTGTCGGAGCGACGCCCCCATGACTGAGTTCTGGCTCGCGCACCTGGCCTTCACCCTGCTGGCCTTTCTGTGTATCTCCCGTTGGGGCCGTGGCCTTGGGGTGCAGAGCGCCAAGCTACTGGCCTGCGCCCTGCTCGGTGGCCTACCAGTGGCTGGGCTGAGCCTGGCGCTGCACCTGCGTACCTATACCGATGACCTGGCGATCAGCAGCCTGGTGTTGCTGGCCTGCGCGGTGTTGCAGCGCTTTGGCCTGCCGCCAGCGGCAAGCCGTGACCGTTTGTTGAGTCTGGGCCTGCTGTTCGGCCTGGCTGTGCTGCTCTATCCGGCGGCGCTGGGCCTGAGCTACAGCGACCCCTACCAGCTCGGCTACGCCCCGCGGCCCATGCTGCTGGTGCTGGGTCTGCTCAGCCTGATGCTGGCGCTGGGACGTTGCTGGCTGGGTGCCGCGCTCCTGCTGCTAGCGACCCTGGCCTTCACCTTGCGCCTGAAAGCCTCGACAAATTATTGGGATTACCTGCTCGACCCGTTCCTCGCGCTCTACTGCCTGGGCGTCTTGGCGCGGGCGGCTGTGCACTGGCTGCGGGCGCGGCGTCCCGCCTTTCACTCGACGATCACAAGGAATCACCCATGAGCTGGCTGGGATCACGCCGCCTGCAGTATCTGGCCGGCGTCACCGCGCTGTTGTTGCTGCTGTTTGTCGCCTTGCGCGTGCTGTTCCTGTTCGGCTTCTCCGGGCTGGACCTGCCGGCGTTGCGCGATAACCCGGCGGTACTGCGCACCCTGGGTATCGGCGTGCGCTTCGACCTGCGCCTGGCACTGCTGTTGGTGCTGCCGATTGCGCTGCTGCTGGCACTGCCGAAGCTGCGCCTGGCCAGGTTCAGCGCCTTTCGCTGGCTCGTGCGCGGCTACCTGGGCCTGATACTGGCGGTGCTGGGGCTGCTCTACATTGTCGATTTTGGCCACTATGCCTACCTGGGCGTGCGCCTCAACGCCACGGTGCTGCGCTTTGCCGAGGACGCGCACATCTCCAGCGGCATGCTCTGGCAAACCTACCCGGTGCTGTGGATAACCCTGGCCTGGCTGGCGGGTGTGGCTTTCTGGCTGTGGGCGCTGCTGCGCCTGGAGCGACGTACCCTGGACCGCGCGCCGGGTGCGCCAGTCAGCCGCGTGGCGGCCTGCAGCGGGGGCGTCGTGGTGTTTATCGCGCTGCTGTTCGGCCTGCTGGGTCGGGTTGCCAGCCTCAACCTGGAAAACCCCGTGCCGCTGCGCTGGAGCGATGCCTTCTACAGCGGCAACAGCCAGGTCGCGGCCATCGGCCTGAACCCGGTGCTGTTTCTGGTCGACACGCTCAAACTTGAGCCCAGTGCCTACGACGAGGCGGCGACGCGGGCGCACTATGACCAGGTTGCGGATTACCTGGGGGTTACCCAACGCGACCCTGCCGCGCTGAACTTCGTCCGTGAGCAAGGGCCCCACGCCCAGCGGTTGACTACACAGCGCCCGCCGAATGTGGTTTTTGTCATGCTCGAATCCCTCGGCGCCAGTGCCGTGGGTGCCTACGGCAACCCGCTGAACCCGACGCCGAACCTTGACCGCCTGGCCGCGCAAAGCTGGTTCTTCAAACACTTCTATGTGCCGGTCACCGGCACCGCCAAAACGGTGTGGGCGAGCATCACCGGCATTCCCGATGTCTCCCGCCAGGAAACAGCCACCCGCAACCCGCTGATCGCCCGTCAGCACAGCCTGATCAACGCGTTCGAGGGCTACGAGAAGTTCTACATGATTGGTGGCAATGCTGGCTGGGCCAACATCAACGCGATGATCCGCCAGAGCATCGATGGCGTGCAGCTGTATGAGGAGCGAGACTGGCAAGCGCCCCAGGTGGACGTGTGGGGCATCTCCGACCTGGACTTCTTCAAGGAGAGCAGCCAGATCCTCGCCGCGTTGCCCAAGGACCAGCCATTCTTCGCCTACCTGCAGACCTCGGGTAACCACCGGCCCTTCACCATTCCCAAGGATAACGACGGCTTCGAGGCCCTCGACCTGCCCCTGGAGCAGGTGCAGCAATACGGCTCGCGCAGCCTGGCCCAGTACAACGCGGTGCGCCTGCTGGACTTCAACATCGGCCGGCTGATGGAGCTGGCCAAGGCCGGTGGCTTTTACGACAACACGGTGTTCGTGTTCTTCGGCGACCACAACACGCGCATCAGCCAGCTGCCGCACATGCCGCCGGCCTTCGAGCAACTGGGCTTGGAAAGCAACCATGTACCGCTGATTATCCATGCGCCCGGTCTGTTGCAGCCGAGGGTTTTCGAGCAGGCCACTGGGTTGGCCGACCTGCTGCCGACCGTCGCCGGTCTGCTTGGAGTCAGCTACCGCAACGGCGGTTTGGGCCGTGACATTCAACTGCCGGCTGGCGAAGGCGAGCGGGTGGTGCCGCTGGTGCTGCAGGAAGGCAGCTTCCCGGTGATCGGCGCGGTGACCCGCGACTTTTTACTGCAGATGCAGCACGACGGCAGCTCGCCGACCCTGCACGCCTTGGCCTCGGCCACCCCACGCGACGATGTGGCCGCCCAGCACCCCGAGGAATTCCAGCGCCTGCTCGGCCTCAGCCGTGGCCTGCACGAGACGGCGCGGCTGCAGATGTACCGCAACGTAAAGGCGCAAGAATGAGCAGCACAGCGTGCGCGTAGGGTGGATGGCGGCCTGAGCACCGTTTGTGGGAGGCGCTTCAGCGGCGAGCTTTTATCGCGGCTGAAGCCGCTCCTACGGGATCTCAGGTTATCGGCTGGAATAACGGGTAGTCCGTTCTACGGTTCTGCGCGCGAAAGCGGCTTGGCGCCACGCCGCTCCAGCGCTGGAAGGCGTGGCGAAAGCTGGCGCTTTCACTAAAGCCCAGGTGCTCGGCGATCCGGCAGATCGGCCAGCCCTGGTCGTTCAGCAGGGCCTTGGCGCGCTCGAAGCGCAATTCGTCGAGCAGTTCCTGATAGCTGGTACCCAACGCCTGGAGATGGCGGCGCAGGGTGCGCGGCGAGCAGTGCAGTTGTTGCGCCAGCTTCTCCAGCCCCGGCGGTGCAGCCAGGTGTGCGGCGAGCAACTGGCGAACCCGCTCCAGCCAGGCCTGGCGGCTGCTGAATTCGGCATTCAGCCGGCGGCAACGCTCAACCATCTCGCCATGGGTGACGCGGTCGGCCAGCGGCAGGTGCTGCTCCAGCAGCGCGGCGGGAAAGGCGAAGGCATTGCGCGGGGCATCGAACGTGAGCGGGCAGGGGAAGCTCTGCCCGTAGCGCGCCACGTACTCAGGCCGGGCATGGCAGAACTCGGCCTGCTGCAGCGGCAGGGGCTGGCCGAGCAGCTCGTCGCCGATCAGCTTGAGCGAGGCCAGGCACATTTGCACATTGAAGACTTCCAGCGCCGCGGCGCTGCGATAACCGCTGGCGCAGACCCAGGCCTGCTCGCCCTCGATCTGCAGCTCCAGGTGGAAGTAGGTACCCAGCAGCGCCGGGTACTGCAGCAACAGGCGCCAGGCGTCACCAAAGGTGGCAGCCGACAAGGCGGCGTAACCCAGCATCCCATAAGACGACACGTGCAGGCTGCGGCCCAGTTCCAGGCCGATATCGGCGCACAGGTTCAGGGCATTGGCACACACCTGCAGTTCCTGCTCGCGGGTGATGCGGGTGTCGGGGTTCGTCAGGTCAGCGCTGCTGATGCCGCTCGCGGCGAGCAATTGTGGCCTGAGCGCCGGCTGCTCGGCGAAGCGTTGCAGGATCAGCGTCACCACATGCAGGGTGGTCAGAGGGGCGTGCAACATGGGGCGTTCCGGTTGGTCCAGGTGGCCGTTAGAACGCAAGAAATATGCCGCGGCGCGCAGGTTCTGCGGCCGCGGCAACAGCCATCAGCGATTGCGCAGGATGGCGTTGATGAAATCGCCCTGGTTGGCTTCATCCTGGCGCGTGCTGAAGCGCAGCGTGCCGTCTTTCTCGTGCAGTTTCATGGCGTCGCCAAACTGGCAGTCGACGCCCTTGATGGTGCGGGCCTCGGCTTTGTAGGTGTCGGCACGCCCACAGAGGTTGGCCATCTGGCTGACCACTTCGCCGCAGAAGCTCGGCACGCTCAGGCTCATCAGTTGCTCGTCGGTGACGGCGCTCCAATCCACGCGGGTGACCAGGGGCGTGTCGCAGGCCTCGGAGGCTTCACTGTCCATCTCTTGCAGGCGGCTGCTGTACTCTGCCACGCGTTTCTCGCGGTCAAAGGTGGCCAGTCGCGCCTGTACGCCGGCACTTTCCTGGCGTTGGTAGAGTGCCAGCAGATCGCTTTGCTTGAGTGCTTTGGTTTTTTCTTCGCTGTAGCCCAGTTCAAAACCCTGGGTATCTGGCAGGTTGAGCTGGAAACTCTCGCCACTCCAGGCACGGCGCTTGTTCAGCAGGTTGTAGGCGCGACCGTCGAGCAGGATGCTGTAGTCGCGTTGTTCGTTACCCAATTCGCGAACCTGGGTGAGGAACACCACTTCGTCGAGCGGGTGGTTGATGCCGCTGACCTGGACTAAGGCCTGGCTACCATCAGCGGTGGGCGCAAGGGCCAGGCTGACGCCCTGGCCGGCATCGAATACTTGCGAGTGTTTGGCCAACTCTACGGCAGCGGCCTGGAAGGAGAGCAGGGCAAGAGCGGCGAGGGAAAGGTACTGTTTCATGACAACACGTCCTTGTTTGGATGAAGACCGCCGAGTATAGACCGCAGCCAGGCTGCGGTCTGTGGTGTGGTCCTCGGTTCATTAGGGTCTGTTGCCGTTT
>JAHJYA010000062.1 GCA_018826895.1 Gammaproteobacteria bacterium | reverse complement strand
GGGAACAACCATTACCTGCGTCCTCCGCCTAGCCTGGTGAGATTTTTCGCGGCAACGCGGCTTGCGACGAAACGGGAACAGACCCTAGACTCAGTCGCGCCAGCTCTGCGGCCACCAGGCTGGATAAGTACCGCCCAGGCGGTTGAGGTAGTGGCTGCCGCCGAGCTGGCGGACCTGCTGGCGAATCCAGTTGGCGCGCTGGTTGACGTAGGCACTTGGACGGCTGGCGCTCCATTCGCGCGGGTTGGGCAGTACCGCGGCGAGCAGGCTGGCCTGGCGTGCCGACAGGTAGCTGGCGCCGGTGTTGAAATGATGGCGGGCGGCCGCTTCGGCACCGAATACGCCTTCGCTCCATTCGGCGCTGTTGAGGTACACCTCAAGGATGCGCTGCTTGGGCCAGAGCAGCTCGACCAGACCGGTGAACCACACCTCGATACCCTTGCGCAGCCAGCTGCGGCCCGACCAGAGAAACAGGTTCTTGGCCACCTGTTGGCTCAGGGTGCTGGCCCCGCGTACTGAGCCTCCGGCCTGGTTATGTTCCAGGGCGGCTTGAATCGCGGCCACATCGAAGCCCCAGTGTTCGGCGAACTTCTGGTCTTCGGCGGCGATCACCGCCATTTTCAGATCATCAGGCAGGGCGTCCCAACTGACCCAGGTGCGTTGCAGGTCGATGGGCTTGCCATCAATCCAGGACTCGATCTTGCGCTCGACCATCAAGGCGCTGCCCGGTGGCGGCACCCAGCGCAGCACCAGCACCAAGAGGCAGGAGCCGGCAATCAGCCAGAACAGGGTTTTCAGCAGACGACGGCGAAAGGTTCGGAGCATGCGCGCTTGGCCGGTACGGGTTTGCGCGCCATTATAGCCGGGGTGGGTTGCCCTTGGGTTCGTCAGGAGTTGTCATGGTTCGTCTCTGGTTGTTGCTGGCTGCCTTTGCTGGCTTTAGTGGTGTCGCCCTGGGGGCGTTCGCTGCCCATGGTTTGAAGTCGCGCCTGAGCGCGGAGTACCTGGCGGTGTTTCAAACCGGTACGCACTATCAGTTGATCCATGCCCTGGCGCTGTTCGGTGTTGCGCTCTTGGTCCTGCAGGTGCCCGGCCGTGCCGTGCAGGTGGCGGGTGCCTGCTTTGCCCTGGGTATTGTGCTGTTTTCCGGCAGCCTGTACCTGCTGACGCTGACCGGTATCAGCAAGCTCGGCATCATTACCCCGTTTGGCGGCCTGGCCTTCCTCGCCGGTTGGGCGAGCCTGGGTATCGCCGCCTGGCAGCTAGGCGCGCGCTGAGGACGAATGGTGTGCTGCAGCCTTGGTCAGGCGTGCTGATCGGGCTAGAATGCCCGCCCCCTAGCCAGTTGTGACCGCTTCGCCATGCGCATTCAGTTGAACGGTGAACCCTTCGAGCTCGACGATGGCGCCTCCATTGCCGGCCTGATTGCCCGCCTGGACCTCAGTGGGCGCCGCCTGGCGGTCGAGCTCAACCTGGAAATCGTGCCCCGCAGCCAGCACGCCACGACTATCCTGAGCGATGGCGACCGGGTTGAAGTGGTGCATGCCATCGGCGGTGGTTGAAGCTGCGCTTCCGCCCGTCGTCCGTTCCCGCCCCGAGGAGTATCCGATGCATCCAGTTCCGAGTGACAAACCCTTTACCGTGGCCGGCCGCACCTTCCAGTCGCGCCTGCTGGTGGGCACCGGCAAGTACCGGGATTTCGACGAAACCCGCGCGGCCATCGAGGCCTCCGGTGCCGAGATCGTCACGGTCGCGGTGCGTCGGACCAACCTGGGGCAGAATCCCGGTGAGCCGAACCTGCTGGATGTGATCAGCCCCGAGCGCTATACCATCCTGCCGAACACTGCCGGTTGCTACGACGCCGCCGAAGCCGTGCGCACCTGCCGCCTGGCCCGCGAGCTGCTCGACGGCCACAACTTGGTCAAGCTGGAAGTATTGGCTGACCAGAAGACCCTGTTCCCCAACGTTATCGAAACCTTGAAGGCCGCCGAAGTGCTGATCAAGGACGGTTTCGACGTCATGGTGTACACCAGCGACGACCCGATCATCGCCCGTGAACTGGCGCAAATGGGCTGCGCGGCGGTCATGCCGCTGGCCGGCTTGATCGGCACGGGCCTGGGCATTTGCAACCCTTACAACCTGCGCATCATCCTGGAAGAGTCCACGGTACCGGTGTTGGTCGATGCCGGTGTTGGCACCGCCTCCGATGCCACCATCGCCATGGAATTGGGCTGTGAGGCCGTGCTGATGAACAGCGCCATTGCCCACGCTCAGCACCCGGTGATGATGGCCCAGGCGATGAAGTACGCCATCGAGGCTGGGCGCCTGGCTTACCTGGCCGGGCGTATGCCGAAAAAACTCTATGCCAGCGCCTCTTCGCCCCTCGACGGGATGATTCGCTGAGTCGCTGCCCCTGTTTACCGATCTGAAGAGTATGTGATGAGCGAAGCGCACGATCCCTCGGCCCCGGCCGAGGACACCTCCCACCACCGCGCGATCAAGAGCTTCGTGATGCGTGCCGGGCGCATGACCGAAGGTCAGCAGCGCGGCCTGGACCTGGGCTTGCCACTGTTTGGCCTGGAGCTGGCCGACGGCCTGCGGGATTTCGATCAGGTGTTCGGGCGCAGTGCGCCGCGCACCTTTGAAATCGGTTTCGGCATGGGCCACTCGCTGCTGGAGATGGCCGCGGCCGCGCCCGAGCAGGACTTTATTGGCGTCGAAGTACACCGCCCCGGGGTCGGTGCCCTGCTCAATGGCCTGATGACCCAGAAGCTGAGCAATGTGCGGGTCTACACCTGCGATGCCCTGGAAGTACTGCGCGACTGCGTAGCCGATGCCAGCCTGGATCGCCTGCTGTTGTTCTTCCCCGATCCCTGGCACAAGGCGCGCCACCACAAGCGCCGTATCGTGCAGCCGGCGTTTGCCGAACTGGTGCGGCAAAAGCTCAAGGTCGGCGGTGTGCTGCATATGGCTACCGACTGGGAGCCCTATGCTGAATACATGCTGGAAGTGATGAACGTTGCGCCTGGCTACCGTAACCAGGCAGCCGATGGCGGCTGTGTACCACGCCCGGCAGAGCGCCCAACCACCAAGTTCGAGCGGCGCGGCGAGCGCCTCGGGCATGGCGTCTGGGACCTCAAGTTTGAACGCATTGACTGATTGACCCGTGCCGCTTTTGGGCGGCGCATTAGAAAGTCGGCGCCCTCGCGGTGCCAGACCAAACCGCAGCATCACGGATGGCTGCAGCAGACCGGGACCACCCGGCGCCAGGACGGCCCTCACCGCAAGACGGCACCCATAAAGCCCACCGGGCGTATAACAAAAGTAGGCTGCGACCCGCGGGTCCGCGGCGAGGAGTTTGCTGTGTTGAAGCGATATTCACTGCTGTTGCTGGCGGTTCTGGCCGTACAGGCTCAGGCTAAGGTCGAACCCGCCCAGGCGGCTCGGCTCGGGCAAGACCTGACACCCTTGGGCGGCGAACGCGCGGGCAACGCCGCTGGCACCATCCCGGCCTGGGATGGCGGTTTGGCGCAGCCCGTAGCGGGCTATCAAGCCGGTATGCACCATCCTGATCCCTATGCTGCCGATGCGCCCCTCTATCGGGTTGATGCCAGCAATATGGCGCAGTACCAGGCCGTGTTGCCGGCTGGTACGCAGATGCTGTTGCAGAACAACCCCAACTACGCCCTGCGGGTGTTTCCGACCCGCCGCAGCGCTGCGGCGCCGCAACGCATTTATGACGCAACGCGCTTCAATGCGCTCAATGCCGAGCTGATCTCGGGCGGTAACGGCGTATCCGGTGTCGCGGCCGGGATTCCCTTCCCGTTGCCGCGCAATGGGCAAGAGGCGATCTGGAATCACATCATGCGCTACCGCGGTGAGCAGATCAGCTTCGTCACCAACCAGGCGGCGGTACTCGCCAATGGCAGTTACAACCTGCTCAAGCTGGAGCGCAACATCTACTTCGTCTATGGCCGCGATGGTGTGAGCCCCCAGGACCTGGACAACACCCTGTTCCATTACAAATACAAGGTGGTCGCGCCGTCCAAACTGGCCGGTTCGGCGCTGGTGGTGCAGGAAACCCTCGATCAGGTGCTGGCGATCCGCAAGGCCTGGCGTTTCAGCCGGGGCGAGCGGCGTGTGCGGCGTTTGCCGACCCTGGCTTACGACAGCCTGCAGCCGGACACCAACGGCCTGGCCACCGCTGACGTGGTCGACGCCTACAACGGCGCGCCGGACCGCTACGAGTGGCAACTGCTCGGCAAGCAGGAAATGCTGGTGCCTTACAACAGCTATGCCGTGCACCAGAAAGGCATTCCCTACGAGCAGATCCTGCAGCGCAACACGGTCAACCCCGAGTTGCTGCGCTATGAATTGCATCGGATCTGGGTGGTCGAAGCGACCCTGCGCAAGGGCTTTAGCCACGTCTACAGCAAGCGCCGCTTCTACCTGGACGAGGACAGCTGGCAGATCCTTGCGGTGGATCTGTACGACAAGAGCGGTGCGCTCAGTGGCCTGCAGGAGATCCACCCGATCAGCTACTACGAAGTACCGATGTTCGGCAGCACCCTGGAAACCCTCTACGACCTCAAGGGTGGCCGCTACTTCGTCGATGGTTTGGACAATAACGAGTCGATGTACGACTTCAGTGCGCCGCTCAGCCCGCGCGACTTCACGCCCCAGGCGCTGCGCCGCGAAGGTAACTGACTGCGCTTAGACGAAAAAGCCGCCTGCGGGCGGCTTTTTGGTGTTTGGGTGTTGGCAGGGTCGCTTGCAGGCTCGTTTGTGCAATACAGCAGTGCTAGCGGCTACAGGAGCGAGCGAGGCGAATAACCGAGTTAAGCGAGAACAGACCCTAGTTGCGGTCCGCCAGCACACCGATGATAAAGAACACCAGCAACAGCACCGGCGCCAGGGTGTAGTTGTTGAAGTGGCCTAGCCCCTGAGCCAGCACCGGGGTGATAAAGACCATGGCTAGGCCATACCCCACGGCGCAGATGGCGACGAAGATCAGCGTGCGCAGGATGAAATTGAGGTTGCCGATGGCGCGCTGTACCGAGGCGTTGATGCCGGGGCCGAACAGTACGAACAGGGTGGCCATGATCGCCAGCGAGATGTCGTAGAGGTGGCCGCGGCTCCAGCGCGACAGGGTGACGATCAGGTCGAGTAACAGATCCATCCGGGGTCCTTAACGGTCAGGGTAGAAAATGCTGCAACAGGTCATTGAGAAACAGCTGGCCCTCGGGCGTAGCGCACAGGCGTGCGGGGTCGCTGTGCAGCAGGCCGCGCGCTTCGGCGCTGCGCCGCGCGCTATTCAGGCTGGCCAGGGGCAGGCCGGTGCGCGTGCTGAACAACTCGGCCGGCACGCCATCGCTCAGGCGCAGGGCGTTCATCAGAAACTCAAACGGCAGCTCGTCGGGCGTGAGGATGCGCTCGCCGGCGCTGAAGCGTTTGGCCGGGTCGAGGTAGTCCTTGGGTAGGCGGGTCTTCCAGTTGCGGGTGATCTGCCCGCTTGGCTGGCTGAGCTTGCCGTGGGCACCGGCGCCGATGCCGATAAAGTCGCCGAAGGTCCAGTAATTGAGGTTGTGCCGCGCCGCCTTGCCAGGCTGGGCATAGGCGGACACTTCGTATTGGGCGTAGCCCTGGGCGGCGAGCAGGGCCTGGCCGGCTTCCTGGATGTCCCAGAGGATGTCGTCTTCCGGCACCGTCGGCGGCTGGTTCCAGAACACCGTGTTCGGTTCCATGGTCAGCTGGTACCAGGACAGGTGCGTCGGCGCCTGGGCGATGGCGATGCGCAGGTCGCTCAGGGCGTCGTCCAGGGTCTGCTCGGGCAGGCCGTGCATCAGGTCCAGGTTGAAATTGTCGAAGCCAGCGGCGCGGGCCATGTCGGCGGCGCGGATGGCTTCATCGCCATCGTGGATACGGCCGAGGGCTTTGAGTTTTTCGGCCTGGAAGCTTTGTACGCCAATCGACAGGCGATTGATGCCGAGCTGGCGGTAGGCGCGAAACTTGGCCTGCTCGAAGGTGCCGGGGTTGGCTTCCAGGGTGATTTCGATGTCGGCGGCAAAGGCGATGCGCCGCTCCACGCCGTCGAGCAAACGACCCAGGGCCACGGCGGAAAACAGGCTGGGTGTGCCGCCGCCGAAGAAGATCGAGGTCAGTGGGCGGCCATGCACCTGTGCCAGCTCGCCATCCAGGTCCGCGAGCAGGGCGTCAACGTACTCTTGTTCAGGTAGCGTCGGGCCGGCGGCGTGGGAGTTGAAGTCGCAATAGGGGCACTTCTTCACGCACCAGGGAATGTGTATGTAGAGCGCCAGAGGCGGCAGCGCGAAGCTGCCGCCGACTGCCAGGGTCATGCCAGGCCCAGCCGTTGTTTCAGCAGGGCCATGGCGCGGGCGCGGTGGCTGATCTGGTTTTTCTCGCTGGCCGGCAGCTCGGCGCTGGAGCAGTCGCGCTCGGGCACCCAGAACAGCGGGTCGTAGCCAAAGCCTTCGACGCCTTGCGCCGCATGCAGGATACGCCCGTGCCAGAGACCTTCGCAGATGATCGGCAGCGGGTCATCGGCATGCCGTACCAGGGCCAGGCAGCAGACGAACTGGGCGCCGCGCTCGGCGTCCGGCACATCGTTCAGCGCGTCGAGCAGCTTGGCGTTATTCGCCGCATCGCCCTGGCCGTCGGCGTAGCGCGCCGAGTAGATGCCCGGTGCGCCGCCGAGAAAATCCACCGCCAGGCCCGAGTCGTCGGCCAGCGCCGGCAGGCCCGACAGGCGTGCGGCATTACGTGCCTTGAGGATGGCATTCTCGATAAACGACAGGCCGGTTTCTTCCGGCTCGACGTTGGAGAACTCACCGACTGAGCGCACGCGGATGCTGCTACCGAGCATGGCTTGCAGCTCTTTGAGTTTGCCGGCGTTATGACTGGCCAGCACCAGCTCGTTGAAGGTCATCATTCGTCGGGGAAAAATTCCTGGTTGAAGTCGAGGCTGTTGGTCACGCCGTCGGCGGCCTGTACGCGAATGCTGAAGCGCAGCACTTCGCGGCTTTCAAAGGGAAACTGGGCGAGGTAGTAAATCGCCGGGCCTTCGCTGACCTGGCGAAAGCTCAGCGGGTAGCTGCGCCCCAGCAGGTTCTTCACCTCGCCACTGATAGCGGCGGTCACCGGGGTGCCGGCCTTGAGTACGGAGATGTTCACCACGCCCTGGGTCTTGCTGCGCACCAACTGGTTGGCGGCGGCGATCTCCGGCTGCAGGAAGCTGGAGTTGAAGGCGATGTAGTGCACGTCCAGTTCGCCGAAACGCTGTTTGCGTTCGGCGGCTGCCGGCAAGCTCAGGCACAGGGCGATCAGAAACAGGGCGATGTGGCGCATAACAGGCTCCTCGACTCAGGTGGCGATCTGCGCGTCAGCCACGCCGGGGCGGCTGACGCGGTAGATACCGATTTCACCCAACAGATTAGGCAATATCCGGCTGGCGAAACTATGACGGTGGGTACGGTCCACGGCCAGACGATTGAGTACCTGAGCGCCCTGCGCGTGGCAGAGGTTCTCAAAGTCCTCGAAGGTGCAGAAGTGGATGTTCGGCGTGTTGTACCAGGTGTACGGGAGAAAGTCCGAGACCGGCATGCGGCCCTTGCTTGCCAGGTACCAGCGGCAGCGCCAGTGGGCGAAGTTGGGGAAGGTGATGATGCAGGTCTTGCCGACCCGGAGCATTTCCGCCAGCACTTTGTCGGGGAAGTGTAGGGCTTGCAGCGACTGGGTCATCACCACCACATCGAAGCTGTCGCTGGCGAAGTTGCCCAGGCCCTTGTCCAGGTCCTGCTCGATGACGTTGACGCCCTTGCTCACGCAGGCGGCGATGTTATCGGCGTCGATTTCCAGGCCATAGCCGAACACCTGTTTGTGTTCGCGCAGCCAGGCCAGTAGCTCGCCATTGCCGCAGCCGAGGTCGAGCACGCGGCTGCCGGCGGGAATCCAGTCTTGGATGATGTCCAGGTCGGCTCTCATGGGCGTAAGGTCATCCGCTTCATAGGGCAATTCGGTTCATATAGCTGCTGAAGGCCTGTAGGTAGCGCGGGATCGGCATAAGGAAGGCGTCGTGGCCCTGGGGCGCGTCGATCTCCAGGTAGCAGACATTCTTGCGCGCGGCGGTCAGGGCATCGACGATCTCCCGTGAGCGCGTCGGCGAGAAGCGCCAGTCGGTGGTAAAGGACATCACGCAGAAATCCGCCTGGGCCACGGCCAGGGTCTTGGCCAGGTCGCCGTCATGGGCGGCAGCCGGGTCGAAGTAATCCAGCGCCTTGGTCATCAGCAGGTAGGTGTTGGCGTCGAAACGCCCGGAAAATTCCTCGCCCTGGTAACGCAGGTAGCTTTCCACCTGGAACTCGACGCTGTGGAAGTCGTAGTTGAGCTTCTCGCTCTTCAGGCCACGGCCGAATTTCTCGCCCATGGAGTCATCCGACAGATAGGTGATATGCCCGACCATGCGCGCCAGCATCAGCCCGCGCTTGGGGATCACGCCCTGGTCGAGGAAGTCGCCGCCGTGGAATTCCGGGTCGGTAAGAATGGCCTGGCGCGCGACTTCGTTGAAGGCGATGTTCTGCGCCGAGAGCTTGGGCGCCGAGGCGATTGCCAGGCAGTGGCGCACGCGCTCGGGGTAGCTGATGGTCCACTGCAGGGCCTGCATACCGCCCAGGCTGCCGCCGACCACCGCGGCCCATTGGCCGATGCCCAGAGCATCGGCCAGGCGTGCCTGGCTGTGCACCCAGTCTTCCACCGTCATTACCGGGAAGTCCGCGCCAAACGGCTTGCCGGTCGCCGGGTTGAGGCTGGCCGGGCCGGTGGAGCCGTTGCAGCCGCCGAGGTTGTTCAGGCTGACGACAAAAAAGCGGTTGGTATCCAGCGGCTTGCCGGGGCCGATGCAGCTATCCCACCAGCCCGGCTTGCGCTCGTCGACGCTGTGGTAGCCGGCGGCGTGGTGATGGCCGGACAGGGCATGGCAGATCAGCACGGCATTGCTGCCGGCGGCATTCAGTTGGCCATAGGTTTCATAGGTCAGTTGATAGTCAGCCAGGCTGCGCCCACAGGCCAGGGCCAGGGGTTCAGCGAAGTGCAGCACCTGGGGCGTGACCAGGCCAACGGAGTCTGGTGCAAAGACAGTCGGCATCGACCCTGCTCATCAAAAGGAAGGAGTAAACGAAGTGCAGCAGTCTAAAGAGCACGGCTGCACCCGGCAAGCGCGCTGCCGGTTAGTAGGTCAGTGTCAGGCGCTGTGCGGACGGCCAGACCCCAGCAGGCTGACCACCTTGCCCTGACGCTGAATCGGCGCCGGGCGGCGCAGCACGCGCAACATGTCGTTGGCCTGGGCCAGCTGTTGTTGCAGGTCGTCGCGGTAGTGCGCCAGTTGGGTGCTGCGTTGGCGGGTTTGCTGGGTTTCCTGGGCCAGGGCCTTGAGCCGGAGCATATGGGTTTCCAGCAGTTGTTTGTGCTCCAGGGTGTGCTGCATCAGCGGCATCAGGGCATCGTTGGCCCAGTGTTCAGCATCCTGGCGCAGGCGCTGGTGCAGGCCGATGACTTCCTGCACCAGGGTGGCGAAGAAGCGCCGGGTAAGGCTGCGCTGTTCGGTCAGCAGGGTCTTCAGGTGCAGGCGGAACTGGTCGGCCTTGGCCTGCTGCTGGCGCAGTTCGCGGTGGTAACGTTGCAGGTCGAACTGCGGCGCGTCGACGCCGTGCAGCGGGTTCTCCTCGTTGTGCCGGCGGTAGATGGCCGCAACCATGCGGTTGGCCATCTCGGCCTCTTGTTCGAGGGCGTGCAGGTCGTGCTCCACGTTGTGGAAGAACTGCAGGATCGCCTGGTTGATGCCCAGGGTGGTCCAGCTGCCGGTGAGACCGCGGCGCACCTGCTGCAGGTGCTCGTCCAGACGCTGCGGGCGTACGGCGGCACGTAGCAGGTCGCCCTGGCGCTTGAGCAGGCGCTGGTTGGTCTTCAAACCCAGCAGGCGACGGTGGTGCTTGCTGTGATCGTCCTTGGTCCGTGCGGTCAGCTCGAACAGCATCTGCCCGTTGTCGTGCTGGTGGTGCTGGAGCAGGGCTTGCTGCTCGCTGACCTTGTCCAGGCGCAGGCTCAGCACGTGCTGACTGTTCTGCAGCAGGCGCAGCACCTGCATCACCACGCGGTCTTCGATCAGCCGCTCCTTTTGCGTGACGATGCGCTCGCAGAGCAGGGTTTCCAGGCGGGCCATCTGGCTGCGTGCGAGCAGTGCATCGTCCTGGCGCACCTTGGCCAGCAGGGCCTGTTTGGCCGACAGCGGCAGCACGGCGTCGGGCGCTATGCCCAACTGACGTGCGGTGGTCGCCTGGATGCGGCTGATGGCCTGTTGCACGGCGGCTTCGCCGGCGAGGTCATCCCAGAGCACGTCGATCTTGTTGAGCACGGCGAACAGGCTGCTCTGGGTGTCTTCGTCGAGCTGGCGGATGTGCTGTTGCCAGACCGCCATATCGCTGGCGGTCACCCCGGTGTCGGCGGCCAGCAGAAAGACAATGGCCTGGGCGTTGGGCAGCATCGACAGGGTCAGTTCCGGCTCGCTGCCCAGGGCGTTCAGCCCTGGGGTGTCGAGGATACGCAGGCCCTGGCGCAGCAAGGGGTGGTCTAGGTTGACCATGGCGTGACGCCAGGCCGGCACCAGCACCTGGCCGGGCTTGCCGGTGCTCTCCAGCAGGTCGGGGTGAAAGCCCAATTGGATGGCCTGCTCCACCGGCATCTGCTTGGTCTTGGCGACCTGGGCGAAGGCCTGGACCATGTTGTCCGGGTCGCTGAGGTCCAGCGGAATGTTTACCCAGTGCCGTGGAATACGCTTGAACTGTGCGACGCTCGCCGAAGCAGCGCGGGTCTCGATCGGCAGCAGGCGGATATAGGCGTGTTCCGAGCGGGGGTCGAAGAACAGCTCGGTGGGGCACATGGTGGTGCGCCCGGCCTGGGAGGGCAGCATGCGCTGGCCGAACTCGGAAAAGAACAGGCTGTTGATCAGCTCGGTCTTGCCGCGGGAAAACTCACCAACGAAGGCCAGGGTGATGTGATCGGTGCGCAGCAGTTTGACGGCTCGCTCGAGCTTGGCCTCGACGGCGTCGGAGCTTAAGCGGTTGTGCGCGAGCCAACTGCGGTAGCGGGTGATCTCGCGCATCAGCTCACGCTTCCACCCGACATAGGCGTCGACCTGCTGACTCAGGCGTTCCATGCTCATGCGGGCTACCTCAAGTTGGTATCCATCGGGCGCGGATTGGCGCTGGATTGCCTGGCATTATGCGGGGTGCCGCGAGCGCGTCAATCCACCCCCTGTGTTCGACCAGCCTTGCGGTCGCTCAATGGCCCTGAGCGGTTATCCCCAGCTCGGCTGGCAGCTGGCGCGGCTGTTGGATACGCACACGCTTCTGTCGGCTCTGCTGGCCGGCCTCCAGACTAACCTGGCTTTTGCTCACGCCAAAGGCGGCGGCGAGAAATACCAGCAGCTGCGCGTTGGCGCGACCTTCCAGCGGCGGTGCGCTGAGGCGGATCTTCAGGCTGTCACCGTGCAACCCGGCAAAGGCGTCCGTGCTGGCCTTGGGCTGCAGGTGGCAGGCGAGCAGCAGGTCCTCGCCGTCCCAGCGGTAAAAACTCATGGGGCCTGTCAGACCGCCAGGCTCAAGCCACTGAGCATGCCGGTGCTGATCGCCAGGTTGCGGATTACCAGCATGTCGATCAGGTTGAGGATCAGGAACGCAACTATGGGCGACAGGTCCAGGCCGCCCATGCTCGGCAGCAGGCGGCGGATCGGTGCCAGCAGCGGCTCGCAGATCTGGTTGACCAGCTCGACCGCCGGGTTGTGGCTGCCCTGGGCGACCCAGGACAGAATCACGCTGATGATCAGGGCGAAGAAGAACACTTTCAGGAACAGCGCGGTCACGCCGATGATCGACCACACCAGCAGTTGCAACGGGTCACCCAGGCCGTAGCCCATGAGCATCAGGGTCAGCGCCATCAGCACCAGTTGCACCAGGATCGCCAGCACCAGGGACGCCAGGTCGAGGCCGGCGACACTGGGGATGATTTTGCGCAGCGGGCGCAGCAGCGGATGGGTGGCGCGCACGATGAACTGGCTCATCGGGTTGTAGAAGTCCGCGCGTACCAGCTGCAGGATAAAGCGCAGCAGCACGATCAGCAGGTACAGGCTGCCGATGGTTTGCAGGATGTATACCGCGGCGGTGTTCAGTCCGATCATGTTTGACTCCTTGGATGACGGCATGCAGGGCCGGCGCAATGGGCTGCCGGCGGTTGCGGTGATTCAGCGGCCGAGTTGTTCGGCCAGTTCTGCCGAGCGCTGCGCGGCGGCGTTGAGGGCGTCTTCGACCAACTGCTCGAAGCCGCCTGCCTGGAAGGTGCGGATTGCTGCTTCGGTGGTGCCGGCCGGCGAGGTAACCCGGCGGCGTAGCTCGCTGGCCTCGACATCACTGGCCACGGCCATGCGCGCGGCGCCCAAGGCGGTGTGCAGGGTCAGTTGCGCGGCGGTAGCGCGCGGCAGCCCGAGTTTTTCGCCAGCGGCGGTCATCGCCTCGATCAGCAGGAAGAAATACGCCGGGCCACTGCCGGACACCGCAGTCACGGCGTCGATCAACTGCTCCTCATCCAGCCAAAGCGCCAGGCCGACGGCGCCGAGCAGTTGTTCGGCATGTGCGCGCTGCGTGGCGTTGACCCGTGCGCTGGCGTACAGGCCACTGACGCCCTGGCGCAGCAGTGCCGGGGTGTTGGGCATACAGCGTACCAGCGGCACGGCACCCAGCCATTGCTCTAGGCTGGCGCAGGTGATGCCGGCGGCGATGGAAATCACCAGTTGCTGGGGCTCGAGGTGCGGTGCCAGGGCCAGGCAGACGTCTTTCATCACTTGGGGTTTGACCGACAGCACCACCACGTCGGCGCCACGAATGGCTTCGGCGTTGTCGGCGAACGTCTGGATACCGTGCTCGGCGCTGATGCGTGCGCGTTGCTCGTCACCACGGTCGCTGGCGCGGATGGCCGAAGCCGCGACGCCCTGGGCGAGCATGCCGCCGATCAGGCTGGCGGCCATATTGCCGGCACCGACGAAGGCGATACGGGGAGCAGTCATAAAAAGGCTTCCTTAATAGAGTGGGAACAGGGCATCAGGGCTGAGACCGTGCGCCGAACAGGGCAGTGCCGATGCGCACCCAGGTGGCGCCTTCGGCAATGGCGGCCTCCAGGTCATGGCTCATGCCCATCGACAGGGTGTCGAGCGGCAGGCCGAGGCTGGCTTGCAGCTGGCGCAGGCGGGCGAAGGCGGCGCGTTGCTCGGCCGGGTCATCGGTTGGCTCGGGAATGCACATCAAGCCGCGCAGGTGCAGCCTCGGCAGCTGCGCCACGGCCGCGGCCAGGGCGGGCAGTTCGTTGGGGTTGCAGCCGGACTTGCTGGCCTCGCCGCTGACATTGACCTGCAGGCAGATGTTCAGTGCAGGCAACTGCGGCGGGCGTTGGTCGGAGAGACGCTGGGCGACCTTGAGACGGTCCACCGAATGCACCCAGTCGAAGTGCTCGGCGATCGGCCGGGTCTTGTTCGACTGGATCGGCCCGATGAAGTGCCAGGTCAGCGCTAGATCGCTCAGGGCGACCTGCTTGTCCAGCGCTTCCTGCAGATAGTTCTCGCCGAAATCCCTGACTCCGGCCGCATGGGCCTCGCGCAGGGCCTCGGCAGGTTTGGTCTTGCTCACTGCCAGCAAGCCGACAGGCTCAAGCCCGCGCCCCGAGGCATGCGCTGCCTCACGGATCCGTGCACCGACCTTTGCAATATTCTCTGCTATCGTGGACATTACTCGCGCCTGGCCCGGTCGTTTTACGTTCGCGGCATTCTACCTGCTTGCTTGCCATTAGGGAGTCCCATGGATATCACCGAGCTGCTTGCCTTCAGCGCCAAGCAAGGCGCGTCGGACCTGCACCTCTCGGCGGGCCTGCCGCCGATGATCCGGGTCGACGGCGATGTACGGCGGATCAACCTGCCTGCCCTGGACCACAAACAGGTGCACGCGCTGATCTACGACATCATGAACGACAAGCAGCGCAAGGACTTTGAGGAGTTCCTGGAGACCGACTTCTCGTTCGAAGTTCCCGGTGTCGCGCGCTTCCGGGTCAACGCCTTCAACCAGAACCGCGGCTCCGGCGCGGTGTTCCGGACCATTCCGTCGAAGGTCCTGACCATGGAAGACCTCGGCATGGGCGAGGTGTTTCGCAAGATTACCGACGTGCCGCGTGGGCTGGTGCTGGTTACCGGGCCGACCGGTTCGGGCAAGTCGACCACCCTGGCGGCGATGCTCGACTACCTGAACAGCACCAAGTACCACCATATCCTGACTATCGAAGACCCCATCGAATTCGTCCACGAGTCGAAAAAGTGCCTGGTCAACCAACGTGAGGTACACCGCGACACCCTGGGCTTCTCCGAAGCCTTGCGCTCGGCCCTGCGGGAAGACCCGGACATCATTCTGGTGGGTGAGATGCGCGACCTGGAAACCATCCGCCTGGCGCTGACCGCCGCGGAAACCGGCCACCTGGTATTCGGCACGCTGCACACCACCAGTGCGGCCAAGACCATCGACCGAGTCGTCGACGTGTTCCCGGCCGAAGAAAAATCCATGGTTCGCTCCATGCTTTCCGAGTCCCTGCAGTCGGTGATTTCCCAGACCCTGCTGAAGAAGATCGGTGGTGGCCGGGTGGCCGCCCACGAAATCATGATTGGCACCCCGGCGATCCGTAACCTGATCCGCGAAGACAAGGTGGCGCAGATGTACTCGGCCATCCAGACCGGTGGTTCGCTGGGTATGCAGACGCTCGATTCCTGCCTCAAGGGGCTGGTGGCCAAGGGGTTGGTCAGCCGCGAGGCGGCGCGGGAAAAAGCCAAGAATCCGGAAAATTTCTAAGCGTTTCCGGCCGCCGCAAGGCGCGCCGGGTAGCGGGCTGCTGGCGAAACACGCGCCCCAGCGGCATTCGATGCACGGCGCGTGGTGGCGATGGCGAGATAACCCATGGAATTCGAAAAACTGCTGCGCCTGATGGTCGAAAAGGGCGGCTCTGACCTGTTCATCACTGCGGGTGTGCCGCCGTCGATGAAGGTCAACGGCAAGATCATGCCCGTGACCAAAACTGCGCTGTCGCCCGAACAGACCCGTGAAACCGTACATTCGGTGATGAACGAGCAGCAGCGCCGCGACTTTGCCGAGAACCACGAGTGCAACTTCGCCATCAGCGCCCGGGGCATTGGGCGGTTTCGCGTTAGCGCGTTCTATCAGCGCAACCTGGCCGGCATGGTGCTGCGCCGCATCGAAACCAATATCCCGACCCTGGACGAGCTGAAGCTGCCGGAAATCCTCAAGAAACTGGCCCTGACCAAGCGCGGCCTGGTGCTCTTCGTCGGCGCCACCGGCACCGGCAAGTCCACGTCCCTGGCGGCGATGATCGGCTACCGCAACAAGAACAGCAGCGGCCACATCATCTCCATCGAAGACCCGATCGAATACATCCACCAGCACCAGAGCTGCATCGTCACCCAGCGCGAAGTGGGCATCGACACCGAGTCCTTCGAGGTGGCGCTGAAGAACACCCTGCGCCAAGCGCCGGACGTGATCCTGATTGGTGAGGTGCGTACCCGCGAAACCATGGACCACGCCGTGGCCTTCGCCGAAACCGGCCACCTGTGCCTGGCGACTTTGCACGCCAACAACGCCAACCAGGCGCTGGACCGGATCATCAACTTCTTCCCGGCGGATCGGCAGAACCAGGTGTGGATGGACCTGTCGCTCAACCTCAAGGCCATCGTCGCCCAGCAACTGATCCCCACGCCGGACGGCAAGGGCCGCCGGGCGGTGATCGAGGTGCTGATCAATACCCCATTGGCCGCCGACCTGATCCGCAAGGGCGAAGTGCACGAGCTCAAGGCATTGATGAAGCGTTCCACCGAACAGGGCATGCAGACCTTCGACCAGGCTCTGTATGCCCTCTACAGCCAGGGCGAGATCACCTACGAAGACGCTCTGCTGTATGCCGACTCGGCCAACGACCTGCGCCTGATGATCAAGCTGGGTTCCGAAACCGACGGCGATCACCTGACCAGCATGTCTCAGGGGTTGTCTCTGGAAGTCAGTCAGGACGATCCGGGCCGGCGTTTTCGCTGACCCGCGCGCGGATACGCTTGCCGGCCTGGCGCGCCACGGCGCTGGCCTGGCCGTCACGCTGCGCGCCAGCACGTGCCTGGCTCATCAACTGCGGGATCAGCAGCCCTTCCGGCAGGTGCCGCCAGAAACGCACCGGCAGATTGCTTTCCAGCACGCTGCGGTTGAGCCGCGCCGGGTTAAAGGTGCTGCCGTAGTAGGCCAGCCAGAGTGCCTGCCCCTCGTCCACTGGCTGTTCAGCCAGGGCACGCCAGGCCGGCGGGCAGGGACGATGCTCCTGTAACTGCTGTCCATCCCAGAATACCGCGCCGTCGGGTGTGGCGATCAGCCAGCGGTGGCGGCCCATGCGCTCGGCGAAGTGCAGCGAGGCGCTGGCCAGGATGTCATGGGCCGGCTCGAACCAGGCCACGAACTCGGCGCCGCCAGCCTCGCTCTGGCACGGTCGAAAACGCAGAAAGGCATGCAGGTGGTGGGCTTCGCGGCGCACCGCCTTGAGCCGTTTGTGCAGCTCGCTGCCGTCGATATCCCCGGCCAGTCGCGCGGCCACGTCCCCCTTGGCCACGCGCCAGAGGATGCGGTACAGCAGACTCCAGCGGTCGGCTACACGAAAGCGTGCAGCGGCCTCCAGCTCGTCGAGCAATTGCCGGGGGATGCGTACTCGGGCACTGACCGCGGTATCCGGCGCGCTGGCTGGCGCGGCATCGAACAGGCCCGGCGCTTCGTCGCGCGTGCGCCAGGTCAGGGTGTGCGGCGCCATGCCCTCGTGCAGCAAGCGCCGTGCAGTCTGGCGCCAGCCGGCGAAGCTGCCATCGAACTCGACCAGGTGCATCACCACAGCGCCATCTGTCGCGGCGTCTCGCTCAGTTGCTGGCGCAGCAGCAGGGACTCGCGGGTGGCGAGCTGCGGGCGATAGTCCTGGGTGACGATAAAGGGTTTGGCTTTTTCCAGGGCGCAGCGCAGACGGGTGAGGTCCTCGTAGCGAATGCGTTTCTGCCGGCGCAGGCTGACCAGGCGCTGGGCGCTGAGCACACCGATGCCTGGCACCCGGGCGATCATCGCCGGCTCGGCGCGGTTGAGGTCGACCGGGAAGTGCTCGCGGTTGTTCAGTGCCCAGGCCAGTTTCGGGTCGATATCCAGGGCCAGGTTGCCGGGGCCGCTGAGCAGCTCGCCGGCGGCGAAGCCGTAACCGCGCATGAGGAAATCCGCCTGGTACAAACGGTGCTCACGCAACAGTGGTGGCGCCTCGAAGGGCACGGTGTTGGGGCTGTGTGGGATCGGGCTGAACGCCGAGTAATAGACCCGGCGCAGGCGGAAGTCGCCGTACAGTGACTGAGCGGTATGCAGGATGGTGCTGTCATCAGTGGCATCGGCGCCGACGATCATCTGCGTGCTCTGTCCGGCCGGGGCAAAGCGCGGCGAGCCCTTTTCCTCGCGGGCCTGGTGTTCGCCCTGGTGGATGCTGTGCATCGCCTGCTTGATCGTCACGACCTGTTTTTCCGGCGCCAGGCGTATCAGGCTGGCTTCGGTGGGCAACTCGATATTGACGCTCAGGCGGTCGGCATAGCGGCCGGCCTCCTCGATCAGCAGTGGGTCGGCGTCGGGAATGGTTTTGAGGTGGATATAACCGCGAAAGCCGTGCTCCTCACGCAGCAGCTTGGCCACGCGGTTGAGCTGCTCCATGGTGTAGTCGGCCGAACGAATGATGCCGGAGCTGAGAAACAGCCCGCTGATGCAGTTGCGCCGGTAGAAATCCAGGGTCAGGGTGACCACTTCTTCGGGGGTGAAGCGCGCCCGTGGCACGTCGCTGGAACGGCGGTTGACGCAGTACTGGCAGTCATACAGGCAGAAGTTGGTCAGCAGGATTTTCAATAAAGCGACACAGCGCCCGTCCGGGGTAAAGCTGTGGCAAATGCCCATGCCGTTGGTGGCGCCCAGGCCGTCCTTGCCTTTGGAGCTGCGTTTGGGCGCGCCACTGCTGGCGCAGGACACGTCGTACTTGGCGGCGTCGGCGAGGACGGTAAGTTTGTCGATCAACTGCATGGCGAATAACCTGCCTGATACTGTTTGTCCATACAGTATCGAGCAGAGTGCGCTAACCGGCAAGCCCAGGGTTGGCCGCCATAGCCAGTAAGGAAACCTTCGCGTAGCCTGCGGCGTCAGATCGGTTCCTACAGGAGAGACACATGCAACAGGACACCCACAGCAAGGTCATTGGCTATTTACTCTGGATCTTCGGCTTTCTCGGCGCGCACCGCTTTTATTACGGCAAGCCGGTGACCGGGACTATCTGGTTCTTCACCCTCGGGCTGTTTTTTATCGGCTGGATCATCGACCTGTTTTTGATTCCGGCGATGGACCGCGAAGCCGACCTGCGTTTCACCGCAGGCGCCACCGATTACAACGTCGCCTGGATTCTGTTGACCTTCCTCGGTGTGTTCGGCGTGCACCGCATGTACCAGGGCAAGTGGATCACCGGGATCATCTACCTGTTTACCGGCGGGCTATTTCTGGTCGGCGTGCTCTACGACTTCTGGACGCTCAATACCCAGGTGTCGATCAAGAACGCGCAAGCGCGGTAATCAATGCGGCGATGTTCGTGAGTGTTTCCCGGGTGTCGCTGCGCTCGACCCAGGCTACCGGCCCGGTGTCTTCACATTGCGGTGGGAGGGGCTTTAGCCGCGACAGCGCGGCCGAAGCGGCGCGCCGCCCGGCCCTTATCAAAGAGGTAATGCACCTGTATGCGTTAGCCGTCAGGCCTGGTAGCTGATATGCCCGTCGACCAGGGTGTAACGTACCGCCGCCGGCAGGCAATGGCCGAGGAACGGGCAGTTGGCGCCCTTGGAGAACCAGGTGTCGCCGGCCAGGGTTGAGGCGCTGGAGTCGAACAGCACCAGGTCCGCCGGCGCACCCACGGCCAGGCGTCCGGCCGGCAGGCGCAGGGCGTTGGCCGGGCCGCTGCTGAGGCGGGCGAGCAGGGTTGGCAGGTCGAGCAGGCCATCCTCGACCAGGCTCATGGCCAGCGGCAGCAGCAGTTGCACGCTGCTGATACCCGGTTCGGTAGCGCCGAACGGCGCCAGCTTGGCGTCACGCTCGTGGGGCTGGTGGTGGCTGGCGACAGCCGAGATGACCCCGCTTTTCACCGCCGCGCGCAGGCCGTCACGGTCGGCGCGCGAGCGCAGTGGCGGTTGTACGTGGTAGAGACTGGAGAAGTCGATCAGCGCTTCGTCGGTGAGAATCAACTGGTACAGCGCCACGTCGGCGGTCACCGGCAGGCCACGGGCCTGAGCATCGGCGATCAGCTCGGCACCGCGGGCACTGGTCAGTTGGCTGAAGTGGGCGCGCACGCCGCTTTGTTCGACCAGCAGCAGGTCGCGGGCCAGGGCCACGGTTTCAGCGGTTTCCGGAATGCCCGGCAGGCCGAGGAAGCTGGCGGTGGCGCCTTCGTGGGCCAGGCCGCCTTCGGCGAGGTCGTGGTCCTGGGAGTGGAAAATCACCTGCAGGTCGAAGGTGGCCGCGTACTCCAGCGCGCGGCGCAGGGTACGGCTGTTGCGGAAACTGTCCAGGCCATTGCTGAACGCCACGCAGCCGGCGTCACGCAGGGCCACCAGCTCGGCGAGCTGTTCGCCATCAAGGCCTTTGCTCAGAGCACCGATGGGAAATACCTTGGTGTGCCCGGCTTCGCGGGCGCGGTCGAGGATCAGCTCGGCCACTGCCGAGGTATCCAGTACCGGTTTGGTGAACGGTGGGCAGCACAGGCTGGTCACCCCGCCTGCGGCAGCGGCCAGGGTTTCGCTGGCGATGCTGCCTTTGCGGCTGTAGCCCGGCTCGCGCAGGGCGACGCTGAGGTCGACCAGGCCGGGGGCGGCGATCAGACCGTGGGCGTCGAGGGTGGTTTCAGCGCTGAAACCGGCGGGCGCGTTGCCGATGGCCAGCAGTTTGCCGCCTTCGATATACAGGTCGGTGACTTGATCCAGGCTGCTGCTTGGGTCGATGACCCGGGCGCCGATGATTGCCGTACGCATCAGTTGGCCTCCTCGGCGTTGAGTTGACGTTGCGCGGTCTGCCCGCTCATGGCCATGGACAGCACCGCCATGCGCACGGCGATGCCATAGGTAACCTGGTTGAGAATCACCGACTGCGGCCCATCGGCCACTGCCGATTCGATCTCCACACCACGGTTGATCGGCCCCGGGTGCATCACCAGAGCATCCGGTTTAGCCAGTTTGAGGCGCTGTTCGGTGAGGCCGAACAAGCGGTAGAACTCGCCTTCGCTGGGCAGCAGGCCGCCGTTCATACGCTCGCGCTGCAGACGCAGCATGATCACCACGTCGACATCTTTGAGGCCTTGGGTCAGGTCGTGGTAGACGCTCACGCCGTATTGTTCGATGCCGACCGGCAGCAGGGTCTTGGGCGCGATCACGCGGATATCCGGGCAGCCCAAGGTCTTCAGCGCCAGCATGTTCGAGCGCGCCACCCGCGAATGCAGGATGTCGCCGACGATGGCCACCGAGAGGTTCTCGAAGCTGCCCTTGTGCCGGCGGATGGTCAGCATGTCGAGCATGCCTTGGGTCGGGTGCGCGTGGCGGCCGTCGCCACCGTTGATAATTGCCAGGTTCGGGCAGACATGCTCGGCGATAAAGTGCGCGGCGCCGGAGTCGGCGTGGCGCACGACGAAGATGTCGGCGGCCATGGCTTCCAGATTGCGCAGGGTGTCGAACAGCGTCTCGCCCTTGCTGGTGGAACTGGTCGAGACGTTGAGGGTGATTACATCCGCCGATAGGCGCTGGGCTGCCAGCTCGAAGGTGGTGCGGGTGCGCGTGGAGTTCTCGAAGAACACATTGCATACGGTCTTGCCGCGCAGCAACGGGACTTTTTTCACCGCGCGGGCGCCGACTTCGAGGAAGGAGTCCGCGGTGTCGAGAATCTCGGTCAGCAGCTCACGGGGCAGCCCGTCGAGGGATAAGAAATGGCGCAGCTGGCCTTGGTCATTGAGCTGCAGCGGGCGCTTGGCGGCAATCGGGGTCATTGCGGGCTTCTCAGTGGGCGAGCGTCTGGAGCTCGAGGGTCAGCGGCGTGGGGCCGGTCAATTTTACCCGCTGATTGGCGGCAAGCGACAGGGTGGAGCCGACCACGTCGGGGCGGATCGGCAGCTCGCGGGCATTCAGGTCGAGCAGACTGACCAGGGTCACGCTGGCCGGGCGACCGTAGTCGAACAGCTCGTTGAGCGCGGCGCGGATGGTGCGCCCGCTCATCAGCACGTCGTCGATCAGTACCAGGTGCTGGCCTTCGATCTCGAACGGCAGCTCGGACGGTTGCACCTGGGGGTGCAGGCCGTTCTGGGTGAAGTCGTCGCGGTAGAAGGACACGTCGAGAATGCCCAGCGCATCGTCACGGCCAAGGGCGTCGAGCAGCGCCTGGGCGACCCACACGCCGCCGGTGCGGATGCCGATAAAGCGCGGTTCGCTGATTTGCCGCTGCTCCAGGTGCGCCTCCAGGGCGGTGGCCATCTCGGGCAGCAGGTCGGCGGGGTTGGGTAGGTTCATGGCGACACTCCGGATGCAGGTGATGGTGCGCGGCAACGCGGGCCTGATTCAGTAGGGCTAGTAGTAGGGTTGGTTTAGTGCGGATGATCGTTGAGCCAGCCTTCCAGCAACAGGGCGGCGGCCAGGGCATCGACCGGGCGTTCGCGGTAGCCGCTGTTCTGCCCTTGCTGCAGGCGCTGCCCCTTGGCTTCGTAGGTGGTCAGGCGTTCGTCGTGGGTGTGCACGGGCAGGTTGAAGCGGCCGTTGAGGCGCCGGGCGAATTTCTCTGCGCGCTCGCTCATCTCGCTTTTCGTGCCGTCCATATTCAGCGGCAGGCCGACGACGATGGCGTCAGGCTGCCACTCCTTGATCAGGGCTTCGACTTTTTGCCAGTCGGGCACGCCATTTTGCGCCTTGAGGATGCACAGTTCGCGCGCCTGGCCGGTGATCACCTGGCCGACGGCGACACCGATTTGTTTGGTGCCATAGTCGAAGCCGAGCAACAGGCGCAGCGGTTTAGCGGTCGCGGTGCTCATGCAGAGGCTCCTGATTGTGCCGGCATCAGGCGTGCCCGGCCTGGGAGGTGAGCAGCGCGAGGGTGACACCCAGGCGCGCGGCAGCAGCGTCCAGGCGCTGATCGAAAGGGATGTCGAAGAGAATCGCCGGGTCGGCCTGGCAGGTCAGCCAGGCGTTGTCGGCCAGCTCGGCCTCCAGTTGGCCTGCGTCCCAGCCGGCGTAGCCGAGGGCGATGAGGTAGCGCTCGGGGCCAGTGCCGTCAGCAATGGCGAAGAGCACATCCTGGGACGTCGACAAGCCCAGCTCGCCCAACTCCAGAGTGGCCTGGAACTGCGGGCCAGCGGGGTGCAGGACAAAACCTCGGTCGGTCTGCACCGGGCCGCCTGCAAAGATCGGCAAGCTGTGGCAGAGCATCGGCGCGGCATCGTCAGGGCGCAGTTGCTCGAGGACGTCGGCCAGGGTCAGCCCATTGGGTTTGTTGATCACCAGGCCCATCGCGCCCTGATCGTTATGCTCGATCAGGTAGGTGACGGTTTGCGCAAAATGCGGATCGGCCATGTGCGGCATGGCGATCAGAAAATGATGCTTAAGGAAGGTGGGCGCTGAATTTTTCATGGCCGCTAGTTTGAAGCCGCAAGCCTCAGGCTACAAGCTGTAGCAGCGAGCGGGTGACACTGGGCGTTAGTCGCGATCATAGGTGGGATCGGTGTCGGCATAGATCGCGAATAAATCCGCTCCTACAGACCCTAGTTACTCGACAGTCGATCACCACGTTCGAAGCGCCAGGTGCGGATGATTTCCAGGCGGTCGATGTCGGCCAGGTCGCCGGTAAACGGGGCAAAGGGGGCGGCCAGGCGGACGATGCGCAGTGCGGCCTGGTCCAGCAGCGGCTGGCCGGATGACTCCAGGACCAGTACCTCGAACAGCGTGCCATCGCGGTTGATCGACACCAATAGGCGCAGGCTGCCGTAAATCTGCTGGCGCCGGGCGGCATCCGGGTAGTTGAGGTTACCGATGCGTTCGACCTTCTTGCGCCACTCATCTTTGTACCAGGCGCCTTTGTCGCGCATGGTCGACGCTGCATTGAGGCGGTGGATCTTCGGCCTTTTCGCGTATTGCTGGATGTCCTGGGCCAGTTCGGCCTCCAGGCTGGCGATTTCTGACGACAGTTGCGCGGCGTCGAACACTGGCGCCTGGCGTGTCGGCGGGGCAGGCGGTGTTTCTTCGCGCTTGACCGGGGTTTTCTGCGCTTGCGGGCTGCGCGTGGCGACTGCTGCTTTTGGCGCTTCCTGGCGAGCGGCCGGTGGCTGCGGTGCGGCGGGCGGTGTCACGCGGTTGACCTGGGTATCCTGAAAGGGGGCCTGCTCGGTCGTCGTCGGTGCCGCCTTGTGTTCCAGGGTGCCGCTGCCCTGCTGGTTGTCCTGGGCGAGAAAGTCGGCGTCTTTGGGCGCTTGCTCGCTCTTGAACGTCGACAGGGTAATTTCCAGGGTTTTGCTGACCTGGCTGGGGTCGGCCAGGGAAAAGCCGACACCGAGGATCAGCGCCGCATGCAGCACAGCGGCGAGAAACAGGGTAAAGCCCAGGCGATCCGCCGGGCGTACGCCGGCGGGTTGGGAATCGGTGAGGTCGGCAGCTGCGTTCATCGCGTTGTGGGTCCGCTCAGGTTGCCGCGCAGTCTGCCGAGGGTAGGCTTAAAAGTCTATGAAGCACTGCGCGCTGCGAGCTTCTCGGCAATGCAATCCATCAGGCGTTCGCCGATGCGTGTGTCATAGGCCGCATCGATCTCGCGAATGCAGGTCGGGCTGGTCACGTTGATTTCAGTCAGGTGCTCGCCAATCACATCCAGGCCGACGAACAGCAGGCCGCGCTCGCGCAGGCTTGGGCCGATAGCCTCGGCAATTTCGCGATCACGAGCGCTCAGCGGTCGCGCTTCGCCGCGTCCACCGGCGGCGAGGTTGCCGCGGGTCTCACCAGCGGCCGGAATGCGCGCCAGGCAGTAGGGCACGGGTTCACCGTCTATCATCAGGATACGCTTGTCGCCATCCTTGATGCCGGGCAGATAGCCCTGCGCCATGATTTGCTGGCTGCCATGCTCGGTCAGGGCCTCAAGGATGACTGACAGGTTGGGGTCACCTTCGCGGTGACGAAAAATCATCGAACCGCCCATACCATCCAGGGGTTTGAGAATGATGTCACGGTGCTCGCGGGCAAACTCGCGCAGAATGTCGGCACGGCGGCTCACCACGGTGGGCGGTGTGAATTGCGGAAAACGCGTGGCGAAGAACTTTTCATTGCAGTCGCGCAGGCTCTGCGGGCGATTGACCACCAGCACGCCGGCTTCTTCCGCCTGCTCCAGCAGGTAGGTCGAGTAGACGAACTCGTTGTCGAAGGGCGGGTCCTTGCGCATCAGGATCACATCCAGTTCCTGCAATGGCAGGTCCTGCTCGGCCTCCAGGTCGAACCAGTGCTCTGGGTTGTGGTGTACGGTCAGCGGGCTCATGCGTGCACGGGCCTGGCCCTTGCTCTGGTAGAGATCCTTTTGCTCCATATAGAAGAGGGACCAGCCCCGCGCTTGGGCGGCTAGCAGCATGGCCAGCGAGCTGTCTTTCTTGAAGGCGATCTGGGCAATGGGGTCCATGACAATGCCGAGGCGAACGCTCATGGGGTATTTCTCCGGTTGAAGGCGCCGTTTTTCAAGGGTGCCGGGCGATTGCAAAGCGTCAGGGTGGCGCTGCCGGGGCGGGGGGTCAAGGAAAAAACCGTGGCCCTGAGCGGCTTATAGCTTGCGTAGGTAGAGTGTGCTAAAAAGGCCCGACGATCGGGTTGCAGCCCGTCGGTGGCAAGGCCTCAGGCGCACTGGATAACGAAAAAACAACGACTCACCGAGGCAATGGTAGGGCAAACATGGAACAGCATTCCGAGGGTTTGAGGGTGATGGTTATCGACGATTCGAAAACGATTCGTCGTACCGCCGAAACCCTGCTGAAGAAGGTGGGTTGTGATGTGATCACTGCGGTGGACGGTTTCGATGCCTTGGCAAAGATCGCCGACACCCACCCCAACATCATTTTCGTCGACATCATGATGCCGCGTCTGGACGGCTATCAGACCTGTGCGCTGATCAAGAACAACAGTGCTTTCAAGTCCACCCCGGTGATCATGCTGTCCTCCAAGGACGGCCTGTTCGACAAGGCCAAGGGGCGCATCGTGGGCTCCGATCAGTACCTGACCAAGCCCTTCAGCAAGGAAGAGCTGCTCGGGGCGATCAAGGCCCACGTCCCTGACTTCGTTCCGGTGGAGCAGGCATCCTGACGTGAGCGTTGGCTCGCGTCTTTTCACGTATTGGGAAACACCATGGCTCGAATTCTGATTGTTGATGACTCGCCGACCGAGATGTACAAGCTCACCGCCATGCTGGAAAAGCATGGTCATCAGGTGCTCAAGGCGGAGAACGGTGCCGATGGCGTGGCGCTGGCTCGTCAGGAAAAACCTGATGCCGTGCTGATGGATATCGTCATGCCGGGCCTGAATGGCTTCCAGGCGACCCGTCAATTGACCAAAGATGCCGACACCAGTCACATCCCGGTGATTATCGTCACCACCAAGGACCAGGAAACCGATAAGGTTTGGGGTAAGCGGCAGGGTGCCAAGGACTATCTGACCAAGCCGGTCGATGAAGAGACACTGCTCAAGACCTTGAAGGCGGTTTTGGCCGGTTGATGCCGGACGGGTCCGCTATTCATTAAAACAAGAAGGCCATGTTTGGCATGTCGGACACACAAACGCCATTTCAGCTACTCCTCGGAATCGACCAGCGCTGTCGGGCGCTGGCGGCTGGTCTGCCTTCGCAGCAAGCGACGGTACAGACCTGGAGTGGTATCGGCTTTCGCATGGGTGAGCGGTTGTTCGTGGCGCCGATGGGTGAGATCGGTGAAGTTTTGCACGAGCCCCGTTACACCTTGCTGCCTGGCGTGAAGAGCTGGGTCAAGGGTGTGGCCAACGTGCGTGGGCGATTGTTGCCGGTGATGGACCTGTGTGGTTTTTTCGGCAACGAACTATCGCCGCTGCGCAAGCAGCGGCGCGTATTGGTGGTCGATCACCACGAGGTATTCGCGGGGCTCACGGTCGATGAAGTCTTCGGTATGCAGCACTTCGTGGTCGACACCTTCTCCGAGCAGCTACCGCCGCTCGAAGCGTCCATCCAGCCGTTCATACACGGTCTTTTCCAGCGCGAGCAGGCTTGGCTAGTCTTTAGTCCGCATGCGTTGGCGCAGCATCCAGCATTTCTTGACGTGGCGTATTAAACGATTTTCGGTTGGGTCGGCACTGCCGGCCTTTTGGCGTTACATGGGTACCGTAGTGCGGTCGGTCCAGGCGGGGGCCAGTTAATGAATAAATTAAAAGCAGGCAATATGTTCGCGGGTACGCGCAGCAGTTCGTTGATTGCAGGGCTGTTTATCGTCCTCATCGTTTCCATCGTGCTGTTGTTCGCCAACTTCGCCTACATCAACACACAGTCCAACTACGATACGGAATACATCAGCCACGCGGGTGAGCTGCGCGTGCTGTCTCAGCGTATCGCCAAGAACTCCACCGAAGCGGCAGCGGGTACGCCCGAGGCGTTCGCCCTGTTGCGCGATGCGCGCAATGACTTTCAGACTCGCTGGGGTTACCTGACCGACGGCAACTCGGCAAGCGGTCTGCCGTCGGCCCCGGCCTCGGTGCAACCGCAGATGGCTGCTGTGCAGCAGGACTGGGACAGCCTGCGGCAGAACACCGACGCCATTCTTGCCAGCGAACAGACCGTTCTGTCGTTGCACCAGGTTGCTGCGACGCTCGCCGAAACCATCCCGCAGTTGCAGGTCGAGTACGAAGAAGTTGTCGACATCCTGCTGGAAAGCGGCGCGCCGGCAGCTCAGGTTGCCGTGGCACAGCGTCAGTCACTGCTGGCTGAACGAATTCTTGGCTCGGTGAACAAGGTTCTGGCCGGTGACGAGGATTCGGTGCAGGCCGCCGACATGTTCGGTCGTGACGCCAGCCTGTTCGGTCGGGTGCTGGCTGCGATGATCGAAGGCAACGCTGCCATGGAGATCGCGCAGGTTACCGATGAAGAAGCACTGGAGCGTCTGACAGAAATCTCCGAGCTGTTCGAGTTCGTATCGGGCTCGGTGGACGAAATCCTCGAGACCTCGCCTGAACTGTTCCAGGTTCGTGAGTCGGCGAACGGCATCTTTACCGTCTCGCAGACCCTGCTGGACAAAGCGTCCGACCTTGCTGATGGCTTTGAAAGCCTGGCAGATGCGCGGGCGATCAACACCCTGGCCGGTTACCTGCTGGGCGTGCTGGCGCTGGCTTCGATCATCCTGATCGGTATCGTCATGGTGCGTGAGAGCAACCGCCGGCTGGCCGAAAACCTGGAGAAGAACGAGCGTAACCAGACGGCTATTCTGCGTCTGCTCGACGAAATCGCTGACCTCGCCGACGGCGACCTGACTGTAGCCGCGACGGTAACCGAGGACTTCACGGGTGCCATTGCCGACTCGATCAACTACTCCATCGACCAGCTGCGTGAACTGGTGGCGACGATTAACATGACCGCTGTGCAGGTAGCTGGTGCCGCCCAGGAAACCCAGGCCACGGCGATGCACCTGGCGGAAGCTTCGGAGCACCAGGCCCAGGAAATTGCCGGTGCGTCTGCGGCAATCAACGAAATGGCCGTGTCGATTGACCAGGTATCGGCGAACGCCTCGGAGTCCTCCGCGGTAGCGGAACGTTCCGTAGCCATCGCCAACAAGGGCAACGAAGTGGTGCACAACACCATCACCGGCATGGATAACATCCGTGAGCAGAT
>JAHJYA010000061.1 GCA_018826895.1 Gammaproteobacteria bacterium | reverse complement strand
CTAGGGTGACGTTAGGCTGCGGCCCACCGTCGCACGAATGGGCGGGTCGTCATCATTTGGTCATAATGTTCGCCTATACCTGTCACACTCGCCCGCGATT
Organism: Gammaproteobacteria bacterium; assembly: GCA_018826895.1. GTDB lineage: Bacteria > Pseudomonadota > Gammaproteobacteria > Pseudomonadales > Pseudomonadaceae > Aquipseudomonas. The sequence continues at coordinate 40,558 of JAHJYA010000061.1, read as the reverse complement.
GCGGGCTCTGGAGTCTGCCGTGAGCATTACCCCCGCCAATCGTCTGTTCCCCGCTACCCGCCTGCGTCGCAACCGCCGCGACGATTTCTCTCGGCGCCTGGTACGCGAGAACCGCTTGAGCGTCGACGACCTGATCCTGCCGGTGTTCGTGCTCGACGGTGACAACCGCCGCGAAACGATTGCCTCGATGCCGGGCGTCGAGCGCCTGTCCATCGACCTGCTGCTCAAGGAAGCCGAACACTGGGTCGCTCTGGGTATTCCGGCGCTGGCGCTGTTCCCGGTGACGCCGCTTGAGAAGAAATCCCTCGATGGTGCCGAAGCCTGGAACCCGGATGGCATCGCCCAGCGCGCAATTCGTGCGCTGCGCGCCAAGTTCCCCGAGCTTGGGGTGATCAGCGATGTGGCCCTGGACCCGTTCACCACCCACGGGCAGGACGGCATTCTCGATGAGTCCGGCTATGTGCAGAACGACATCACCGTCGATGCCCTGGTCAAGCAGGCGCTGTCCCATGCCGATGCTGGTGCTCAGGTGGTCGCGCCTTCGGACATGATGGACGGGCGCATCCAGGCGATCCGCGAGGCGCTGGAGCTGGCCGATCATACCAATGTGCGCATCATGGCCTACTCGGCCAAGTACGCCAGTGCCTACTACGGCCCGTTCCGCGATGCGGTGGGCTCGGCGGCCAACCTGGGCAAGGGCAACAAGCTCGGCTACCAGATGGACCCGGCCAACGGCAACGAGGCCCTGCACGAAGTGGCGGCAGACCTGGCCGAGGGTGCCGACATGGTCATGGTCAAACCGGGCATGCCGTACCTGGATATCCTCTGGCGGGTGAAGGACGCCTACAAGGTGCCTACCTTCGTTTATCAGGTGAGCGGCGAGTACGCCATGCACATGGCCGCGATCCAGAACGGCTGGCTCAGCGAGGCGGTCATCCTCGAATCGCTGACCGCCTTCAAACGTGGCGGGGCCGATGGCATCCTTACCTACTTCGCCGTTCGCGCGGCAGAACTGTTACAGCAGGGGTAGAACCCCGCAGGACGAGCAATGAATACCGAAGGACTCAGCAGTAACGAGATGCAGGAAGTCGACACCCAGAGCGAGGTCGACATCCCAGTCGAGGTGCCGGTCATCACCGAAGCAGTGGCGGCCACACCGGCGCCGCCACAAGTGGTGCCCAGCCTGGATGACAGCAGCCTGTACATCCATCGCGAGCTGTCGCAGCTGCAGTTCAATATCCGCGTGCTGGAGCAGGCGCTGGATGAGTCCTATCCATTGCTCGAACGCCTGAAGTTCCTGCTGATCTTCTCCAGCAACCTCGACGAGTTCTTCGAGATTCGCGTGGCAGGGCTGAAGAAGCAGATCAACTTTGCTCGTGAACAGGCCGGGGCCGATGGCCTGCAGCCGCATCAGGCGCTGGCGCGAATCAGCGAGCTGGTGCACGAGCAGGTCAATCGTCAGTACGCGATTCTCAACGACGTGCTGTTTCCGGCCTTGGCCAAGCACAATGTCAATTTCATCCGTCGACGGTTTTGGACGGCCAAGCACAAGGCTTGGGTACGCCGCTATTTCCGCGACGAGATCGCGCCGATCATCACCCCGATTGGTCTCGATCCTACGCACCCGTTCCCGCTGTTGGTGAACAAGAGCCTGAACTTTATTGTCGAGCTGGAAGGCATTGACGCCTTCGGCCGTGATTCCGGTCTGGCGATCATCCCGGCGCCGCGCCTGCTACCGCGCATTATCAAGGTGCCGGAAGACGTCGGTGGCCCTGGCGACAACTTCGTGTTCCTGTCGTCGATGATTCACGCCCACGCCGATGACCTGTTCCAGGGCATGAAGGTCAAGGGTTGCTACCAGTTCCGCCTGACCCGTAACGCCGACCTGTCGGTGGACACAGAGGACGTTGAAGACCTGGCCCGTGCGTTGCGCGGCGAGCTGTTCAGCCGGCGCTATGGCGATGCGGTGCGCCTGGAGGTGGTCGACACCTGCCCGGCGCACTTGACCGGCTACCTGCTCAAGCAGTTCGGCCTGGCCGAGAGCGAGCTGTACAAGGTCAACGGTCCGGTCAACCTTACCCGCCTGTTCAGCATCACCGGGCTGGAGAGCCACCCGGAGCTGCAGTACACGCCGTTCACGCCGGTTATCCCCAAGCTGTTGCAGAACAGCGAGAACATCTTCAGCGTGATCAGCAAGCAGGACATCCTGCTGCTGCACCCCTTCGAGTCCTTTACCCCGGTGGTCGACTTGCTGCGCCAAGCGGCGAAAGACCCGCATGTACTGGCGATCAAGCAGACCCTGTACCGCTCCGGAGCCAACTCGGAGATCGTCGATGCGCTGGTCGAGGCCGCTCGTAACGGCAAGGAAGTAACGGCGGTGATCGAGCTGCGCGCGCGCTTCGACGAAGAGTCCAACCTGGCTTTGGCCAGCCGCCTGCAGCAGGCCGGTGCGGTGGTGATCTACGGTGTGGTTGGCTTCAAGACCCACGCCAAGATGATGCTCATCCTGCGCCGCGAGAGTGGCGACATCGTGCGTTACGCGCACCTGGGCACTGGCAACTACCACGCCGGTAACGCGCGCCTGTACACCGACTACAGCCTGCTCACTGCCGACGTGGCCCTGGGCGAAGACGTGTCGAAGATGTTCAGCCAGCTGATCGGCATGGGTAAAACGCTGCGCATGAAGAAACTCCTGCACGCGCCCTTCACCCTGAAAAAGACCCTGCTCGACATGATCGCCCGCGAGACCGCCCTGGCGGCCGAGGGCAAGCCGGCGCACATCATCGCCAAGTTCAACTCGCTGACCGATCCGAAGATCATCCGCGCACTGTACAAGGCCAGCCAGACTGGCGTGAAGATCGACCTAGTGGTGCGTGGCATGTGCTGCCTGCGCCCAGGCATCGCTGGGGTTTCGCACAATATTCAGGTGCGCTCGATCATCGGTCGCTTCCTGGAGCACACGCGGGTGTTCTACTTCCTCAATGCCGGGGAGGAGAAAATCTACCTGTCCAGCGCCGACTGGATGGAGCGCAACCTCGACAAGCGCGTGGAGACCTGTTTCCCGGTCGAGGGCAAAAAGCTGATTTTGCGCGTGAAGAAGGAACTGGACGCCTACCTGACCGACAACACCCACGCTTGGGTGCTGCAGGCCGACGGCCGCTACCTGCGTCTGCAGCCGACCGGCAACCAGAACCCGCGCAGTGCGCAGGCCGGGTTGCTGGACAAGCTCACCGTGCCGCTGGTCAGCGCACGCTGAGTTCGATGTCGACCCGCTTGAGCCATTCGGCTTCCTGACGGAAGTCCGCTTCGGTCAGCGGGTTGGCGGCCAGCCAGCCATCCGGAAAGCTGATCGCCAGCCCCTGCTCGCTGGCGTGCAGCTGCACCTGGGGCATTTCCTGGGTGCCGCGGATGTGATGGAACAGGATGGCGAAACGCAGCAGCACGCACAGACGGATCAGTTTGATCGCCTCGCTGCCGAACTCGGCCAGTTTGTCCTTGGGAATATTGCGTCGGTGGCCGCGTACCAGCAGGGCGAGCATCTGCTGGTCCTGGCGTGAGAAGCCGGCCAGGTCGGAGTGCTCGATCAGGTAGGCGCCGTGCTTGTGGTACTGGTAATGGGCAATGTCTAGGCCCACCTCATGCACCTTGGCGGCCCAACTGAGCAATTCGCGGTGCCAGTCATCGTTCAGTCCCCAGTCCGTGGCGACCTTGTCCAGCGCCGAGAGCGCCTTGCTCTCGACCCGTGCGGCCTGCTCCAGGTCGACGTGGTAGCGCTCCATAAACGACGACAGGGTGCGCTCGCGCACGTCTTCATGCTGATGGCGGCCGAGCAGGTCGTAGAGCACGCCTTCACGCAGCGCGCCTTCTGAATGGGTCATGCGCTGCAGCTCGCAGGCATCGAAAATCGCCTCGAGAATCGCCAGGCCTGCTGGGAAGATACTGCGACGGTCGGGCTTGATACCGTCGAGATCGAGCTTCTCGACCTCGCCCAGCTTGAGAATCTTGCGTTTGAGCCAGGCCAACCCTTCGGCATTCACCTCGCCGTTACCCAGTCCTGCGCCCTGAATCGCCAGGCCGATGGCCTTGATGGTGCCGGAGGCGCCCACCACATCCTGCCAGCCGAGGCGCCGCAGGGCATGTTCGATACCCATGATTTCCAGACGCGCAGCTGTGTAGGCCTGGGCGTAGCGAGCCTGGGTGATCTTGCCGTCGCGGAAGTAGCGCTGGGTGTAGCTGACGCAGCCCATCTGCAGGCTTTCGCGCAGCAGGGGCTCGAAGCGTTGGCCAATGATGAACTCGGTACTGCCGCCACCGATGTCGGTGACCAGGCGTTTGCCGGGCGTATCGGCGATGCTGTGCGAGACGCCGAGGTAGATCAGGCGGGCTTCTTCGCGACCGGAGATCACTTCCACCGGGTGGCCCAGCAGGGCTTCGGCGCGCACGATGAATTCGGCGCGGTTGCGCGCTTCGCGCAGGGCGTTGGTGCCGACGATGCGCACGGCGCCCTCGGGCAGGCTGCTGGTCAGCTGGGCGAAGCGGCGCAGGCAATCGAGGCCGCGCTGCATGGCCTCTTCGCTGAGCATACGGGCTTCGTCGATACCGGCGGCCAGCTGCACTTTGTCTCCCAGCCGTTCGAGAATGCGAATCTCGGCATGGTCGGCCTTGGCCAGGACCATATGGAAGCTGTTGGAACCCAGATCGATAGCGGCGATCAAGGGGAAAGATTGGGTGTGCGGCATGGTTTGACGTCTCAGAGCAGAACCCCGACATCGTGCCACGATAGCCTCTCAGCGCCAACGCAAACCGCCGCTGTCATATTCAGGCATGACCTGCGCCGCGGCGTCCGGCTCAGTCCGGTAGGATAATTTGTCGCACCACTCGTGGCTGCAGCAATGCTTGCTCATCACAGTTATTGCCTGCACCGCCGCGGTCGACGACAGCGAAGCGTCCGGGTCGCTGCAGGCTGAGCAGCGGGTGATGCCAGGTACCTGGGGCGTAATTGACGCCTTGGTCCGGGCGGCTGACGAAGGCGCGTATCGCCTGTTCATCCAGCTCGCCGGGTGGGGCCACGACTATCAGCATGCAGGCGCCGTCCACCGGGTAGAATGCCTGGCTACCCAGCGGGTGGCGTTCGAGCATGGTGATGTTGATCGGCGCGTGCCAGCCCTGGCCGTCGAACAGGTTGAACAGTACCCGTGGTGCTTCACCGCTGGCGCAGACGCGCGCCAGGTCGTGATAGCGCGTGGTGGTTCCCGCGTTGATCGGAAAGTGCTGCGCGGTTGCGGTTTCGAGGACCTCGCCAAAGGGCGCGAAGGCCTCGGCCGTCAGGGCTTCGACGGCCAGTGGCAGGGCAGAGAGAGTGGCTGCAGCTGAGTTCACAGGTTCACCGAGCCGATAAAGTTGCGCAGCTCATCGGTGCGCGGTTCGGCGAACAGCACCTTGGGGTCGCCCACTTCATGGACCTTGCCCTGGTGCATGAATACCAGCTTGTCACCGACTTCACGAGCGAAGCGCATCTCGTGGGTGACCATGATCAGGGTCATGCCTTCGCTGGCCAATTGCTTGACCACGGCCAATACCTCGTTGACCAGTTCGGGATCGAGCGCCGAGGTGATTTCATCGCATAGCAATACCTTGGGCGACATGGCCAGGGCACGGGCAATCGCCACGCGCTGCTGTTGGCCACCGGAGAGCCGCTCGGGGTAGGCGTCGAATTTTTCCGCCAGGCCTACCCGCTCAAGCATCTGTCGCGCCAGTTTCTCCGCCTCACCGCGGGAGGTTTTCTTCACCACCTGGGGCGCCAGCATGACGTTCTCACCCACGGTCAGGTGCGGGAACAGGTTGAATTGCTGGAACACCATGCCGACCTTCTGGCGCAGGCTGCGCAAGTCGGCCCGGGAGGCGTCGAGGTACTCGCCGTCGACTTCGATAACGCCGTCGTTGATCGACTCCAGGCCATTGAGCGTGCGCAGCAGGGTGCTCTTGCCCGAGCCGCTGCGGCCAATGATGGCGACTACTTCGCCTTCTTCGACCTTCAGGTCGATACCCTTGAGTACATGGTTGTCGCCGTAGTACTTGTGCAGGGCGGTGACGTTAAGCAGTGACATTCAGCCTCCTTTCCAGGCGGTGTGCAGCGAACGAGAGCGGGTAGCAGAGCAGGAAATAGCCGAGGGCGACGAAGCCGTAGACCATAAAAGGTTCGAAGGTGGCATTGGCCAGCATGCCGCCGGTCTTGGTCAGTTCGGTAAAACCGATGATCGAGGTCACGGCTGTGCCTTTGACCACCTGCACCGAGAAGCCCACCGTGGGTGCCACGGCGATGCGCATGGCCTGGGGCAGGACCACATGGCGCAGCACCTCCAGCCGGCTCAGCGCCAGGCTTTCGGCCGCCTCCCATTGGCCGCGCGTGATCGATTCGACGCAGCCGCGCCAGATCTCGGCGAGAAAGGCACTGGTAAACAGGGTCAGGGCGATGGCCGCCGCCAGCCAGGGCGAGACATCCACGCCGAGCAGGGCGACGCCGAAGAACACCATAAACAGCTGCATCAGCAGCGGCGTGCCCTGGAACAGTTCGATGTAGCAGCGCGCGAGAATGCGCGGCGCGGCCAGTGGTGCAATGCGTGCCAGTAACACCAGCAGCCCGGCGATACCGCCACAGATGAAGGCCACCAGCGATAGCAACAGGGTCCACTGCAAGCCGACCAGCAGGTTGCGCAGGATGTCCCAGAGGGTGAACTCCATCAGCGGGCTCCCTGGATAAAGCGGCGACCGAACCAGGCCAGCAGCTGGCGAATCAGGATCGCCATGGCCAGATAGATGAGGGTGGTCACCAGGTAGGTTTCAAAGGCGCGGAAGTTGCGCGACTGAATGAAGTTGGCGGCAAACGACAGCTCTTCGGTGGAGATCTGCGAACACACGGCCGAGCCGAGCATGACGATAATGATCTGGCTCGACAGCGCCGGCCAGACCTTGGCCAGAGCCGGACGCAGGACCACATAGCGAAACGTCTCGACCCGGCTCATGGCCAGTGCCGCGGCGGCTTCCAATTGGCCATGGGGAATGGCCTGGATGCCGGCGCGGATGATTTCCGTGGAGTAGGCGCCCAGGTTGATCACCATGGCCAGGACCGCGGCCTCCCACTCCGTCAGCCGCACGCCCAGGGCGGGCAGGCCGAAGAAGATAAAGAACAGCTGAACGATGAACGGCGTGTTGCGGATCAGCTCCACATAGACCCCGAACAGGGTGTTGAACGGTTTGATCCGCCAGGCGCGCAGCACGGCACCGATTATCCCCAGACCCACGCCGAGCAGGGTGCCTACGGCGGTCAGGGCGAGCGTGAAGCCGGCGCCCTGCAGTAGCAGGTCAAGGTTCTGCAGAACCGGGATGAAGTCGAACTGATACGCCATTGTGACGCGCCTCCTGGCAGTACGGGATTACAGGTCAGCCGGCAGCGGTTGCTTCAGCCACTTCTCGCTGATGGCGCTGAGGCTGCCGTCGGCTTTGCCTGCAGCGAGGATGGCGTTGACCTTGTCGAGCAGGGCGGTTTCGTTCTTGTTCACGCCGACATACACCGGCGAGTCCTTGAGCTTGAGCTTCATCACCGGCACGCGCTTGGGGTTGCGTTCGGCGATGGCCACCATGACCACGTTGCCGCTGGCGATCAGGTCAACCTGGTTGGAGAGGTAGGCGGCGATGGTCGAGTTGTTGTCCTCGAAGCGCTTGAGGGTGGCGCCTTTGGGGGCGACCTTGCTCAGTTCGATGTCCTCGATGGAGCCACGGGTGACGCTGATGGTCTTGCCATCCAGGTCATCCAGGCTGGTGATCGTGGCATCATCCGGGCCGAACACGCCCAAGTAGAAGGGGGCGTAGGCAGCGGAGAAGTCGATCACCGCTTCGCGCTCGGGGTTCTTGCCCAGGCTGGAAATCACCAGGTCGACCTTGCCGGTGGTGAGGAAGGGGATGCGGTTGGTGCTGTTGACTGGGGTCAGCTCGAGTTTCACCGCCAGCTTGTCGGCCAGCAGTTGCGCTGCGTCAATATCCAGCCCACGGGGTTTCATGTCCGGGCCGACCGAGCCGAACGGCGGGAAGTCCTGGGGCACGGCGACCTTCAAAACGCCGCGTTCAGTAATGTCGGCAAGGCCGTCGGCAAATGCCGGGCTGACACCGATGGCGAGGCTGGCAAACAGGGCGGTCAACAGGCGGCGCGGGGTGAGGGTCATGGCAAGCTCCTGAGCAAAAGATGCGGAATGCGTTGTTCGGGATATTGCATCTGCCATGCCAGAGTCTCGTATTTACTGGCGTTGATCGGTGTCTGCGAGTAATTACAAGGTCTTACTGGTCTGAACAGTTGGTGAACTTGACTAGGTGGTCAGGCTGATCTGTGCGCTTTGTTGGTGCGGTGGCGTGCGGGCCTGTTCTGCGAGGGTGCAGCGCTTGCCTGGAGGGTCATTCAGGCCTTACAAAGGAGGTTCTTACGGACTGACTGGCCTGAACAGTGATGCATGACACTCCCTCCCGTGCGGTACCCGAATATGCCGTCCAGGCGATTCGCCAGTTGATAGACACGGCAGGCTATCGGCCCGGCGATGCCTTGCCTTCGCAACGGGATCTGGCCGAACAGTTGGGCGTCAGCCGCGCGTCGCTGCGCGAAGCGCTGTCTACGCTGAGTGCCTTGGGGCGGGTCAGTGTGCAGCCGGGCAAGGGAGTATTCGTGCGCGAGCCGCCGGCACCCACGAACGGCGCGTTCGCCTGGCCCTTCGCTGCCCAGGTCAGTGCGGCTGACACCTTTCAACTGCGCTTTGCTCTGGAGGGTTTTGCCTGCGGCCTGGCCGCGGCGACCCTGACCGCTGAAGACCTGGATGCACTGCAGGACAATGTCGAGCAGATGCGCCAGGAACTGCGCGCCGCCGACTTCGAGCGCGCCTCGCAACTGGATTTCGATTTTCACCGGCGCATTCTCCAGGCCAGCGGCAACCAGGCGATGAGCGGCATCGTCACCTCCAGTGCGGCGATTTTCCTGGAGAGCCAGAAGTTGCCGTTCATTCGCCCGGAGCGGGCAATGGAAACCTGGCAGGAACACCGCAAGATCCTTGCGGCCCTTGGCCGGCATGCCGCGGGACCGGCGCAGAAGGCCATGCAACAGCATATTCGCGCGGCAGCCTTGCGGACCGGCATCGCCTTTGTCACGCTGGGCAGCTGAGGCGCTGGTGGGCCTGACTATCGTCTGATAGTTAAGCTCAATCGACACCGCCTTCCTGTGACAGAAAAGCCGAGCTATGATGTCGGTCACTTTTTGCTTGCGAACCTGCGGAGACTTCCATGAGTGAATTCATCACCAACGTCAGCGATGCCAGCTTCGACCAGGATGTCATCCAGGCCGACGGCCCGGTTCTGGTTGATTATTGGGCTGAGTGGTGCGGCCCGTGCAAGATGATTGCACCGGTGCTCGACGAGATTGCCCAGACCTACCAAGGCAAGTTGAAAGTCTGCAAACTGAATATCGATGAAAACCAGGACACCCCGCCGAAGTACGGCGTGCGCGGTATCCCGACCCTGATGCTGTTCAAGAACGGTAATGTCGAGGCCACCAAGGTCGGTGCGCTGTCCAAGTCGCAACTGGCGGCGTTCCTCGACAGCAACATCTAAGCGATGTTCCACGAAAAACCCCCGCCAAATGCGGGGTTTTTTTCGGTTATACGTCTGGACGGCCTCGTCTGGCCGGTGTTACATTCGGCCTCGCTGCATTTCCTATGCAGCCCCCTGCAAGCCGTCGCCGACGCCTTCCCGATCGAATAATTCGATACACAAGCAGGCGATCCAGTCGCCTCTCCGCGGCGCGGCCTCCCAAGCGCATAGCTTATTTCCCCTCCTACAATGATTACGTCATTCCTATGAATCTGACCGAACTCAAGCAAAAGCCGATCACCGAACTGCTAGAAATGGCCGAACAAATGGGCATCGAGAACATGGCCCGTTCGCGCAAGCAGGACGTGATTTTCTCGCTGTTGAAAAAACACGCTAAAAGCGGTGAGGAAATCTCCGGTGATGGCGTGCTGGAGATTCTCCAGGACGGTTTCGGCTTCCTCCGCTCTGCGGATGCCTCGTACCTGGCCGGCCCCGACGATATCTACGTCTCGCCCAGCCAGATCCGCCGCTTCAACCTGCGCACGGGCGACACCATCGTCGGCAAGATCCGTCCGCCGAAGGAAGGCGAGCGGTACTTCGCGCTGCTCAAAGTTGACACCATCAACTACGACCGCCCGGAAAACGCCAAGAACAAGATTCTCTTCGAGAACCTGACGCCGCTGTTCCCGACCAAGCGTCTGGTCATGGAAGCCGGCAACGGCTCCACCGAAGACATCACCGGTCGTGTGATCGACCTCTGCGCCCCGATCGGCAAGGGCCAGCGTGGCCTGATAGTCGCACCGCCGAAAGCCGGTAAGACCATCATGCTGCAGAACATCGCGGCCAACATCACGCGCAATAACCCCGAGTGCCACCTGATCGTGCTGCTGATCGACGAGCGCCCGGAAGAAGTGACCGAAATGCAGCGCACCGTGCGCGGCGAAGTGGTCGCCTCGACGTTCGATGAACCGCCGACCCGTCACGTGCAAGTGGCCGAGATGGTCATCGAGAAGGCCAAGCGCCTGGTAGAGCACAAGAAGGACGTGGTCATCCTGCTCGACTCCATCACCCGTCTGGCGCGTGCCTACAACACCGTGATCCCGAGCTCCGGCAAGGTACTCACCGGTGGTGTCGACGCCCACGCCCTGGAGAAGCCGAAACGCTTCTTCGGTGCGGCGCGCAACATCGAGGAAGGCGGTTCGCTGACCATCATCGCCACCGCGCTGGTGGAAACCGGCTCGAAGATGGACGAAGTGATCTACGAAGAATTCAAGGGCACCGGCAACATGGAACTGCCTCTGGACCGTCGTATCGCCGAGAAGCGCGTGTTCCCGGCGATCAACATCAACCGCTCCGGCACCCGCCGCGAAGAGTTGCTGACCGCCGAAGACGAGCTGCAGCGCATGTGGATTCTGCGCAAGCTGCTGCACCCGATGGACGAAATCGCCGCCATCGAGTTCCTCATCGACAAGCTCAAGGCGACCAAGACCAACGACGAGTTCTTTATGTCGATGAAGCGCAAGTAACACGCGCTAAATGCGGCGCTATGCCGTAGTCGCCGCCATGCTTGCCTGATGGTCTGCAAAAGCCGGGGAAACCCGGCTTTTGTGCGTCTGCGCATTGCGCGGCCTTCTGAAAGACCGACTTCGGCGCTAAACTTTGCCGTTCCCCGCTTTGCCCCACATGAGGCACCTTGCAATGCAGTATCGCGACCTGCGCGACTTTATCCGTGGCCTTGAACAGCGCGGCGAACTCAAGCGCATCCAGACCCCGGTATCGCCGGTGCTGGAGATGACCGAAATCTGTGACCGCACCCTGCGCAAGGGTGGCCCGGCGTTGCTCTTTGAGAACCCGACTGGCTTCAGCATGCCGGTGCTCGGCAACCTGTTCGGCACGCCCAAGCGCGTGGCCTTAGGGATGGGCGCGGAGGAGGTCAGCGAGCTGCGGGAAATTGGCAAGCTGCTGGCGTTTCTCAAGGAGCCCGAGCCGCCCAAGGGCCTCAAGGATGCCTGGAGCAAATTACCGATCTTCAAGAAGGTCCTGGCCATGGCGCCCAAGGTGGTCAAGGACGCACCCTGTCAGGAAGCGGTAATCGAAGGTGAGGATGTCGACCTCGGCATGCTACCGGTGCAGACCTGCTGGCCGGGCGATGTCGGCCCGCTGATCACCTGGGGCCTGACCGTCACCAAGGGGCCGAACAAGGAGCGGCAGAACCTCGGCATCTACCGTCAGCAGGTGATCGGTCGCAACAAGCTGATCATGCGCTGGCTGAGCCACCGCGGCGGTGCCCTGGATTTCCGTGAATGGTGCCTGAAGTACCCGGATCGCCCGTACCCGGTCGCCGTCGCCCTGGGCGCCGACCCAGCGACCATCCTCGGCGCGGTCACACCGGTACCCGATACCTTGTCCGAGTACGCCTTTGCCGGCTTGCTGCGCGGTCACCGCACCGAGCTGATCAAGTGCCGCGGCAGTGAATTGCAGGTGCCGGCCAGTGCCGAGATCGTGCTTGAGGGCGTGATCCATCCTGGCGAGATGGCCGATGAAGGCCCCTATGGCGACCATACTGGCTACTACAACGAGGTCGACCGCTTCCCGGTGATGACCGTCGAGCGCATCACCCACCGCCGCCAGCCGATCTACCACAGCACTTACACCGGCCGACCGCCGGATGAGCCGGCGATCCTAGGCGTGGCGCTGAATGAGGTGTTCGTGCCGATCCTGCAGAAGCAGTTTCCGGAAATCACTGACTTCTATCTGCCGCCCGAGGGCTGCTCCTACCGCCTGGCGGTGGTCACCATCAAGAAGCAGTACCCCGGCCACGCCAAGCGCGTGATGCTCGGCGTCTGGTCGTTTTTGCGACAGTTCATGTACACCAAGTTCGTTATCGTCACCGATGACGACATCAATGCTCGCGACTGGAACGACGTGATCTGGGCCATCACCACGCGCATGGACCCCAAGCGCGACACCGTGCTGATCGACAACACGCCGATCGACTACCTGGACTTTGCCTCGCCGATTTCCGGGCTGGGTTCGAAGATGGGCCTGGATGCAACCCACAAATGGCCGGGTGAAACCACCCGCGAGTGGGGCCGGGCGATCGTCCAGGATGAGGCGGTCAAGCAGCGCGTCGACGCGCTCTGGGCCGAGCTGGGCATCGACTGACGGCACACCGGCGACCTGGTCGCCGCCACGAACCTGTTTTGGATAGACATGCCATGAGAGTCACCCTGCAACCTTCCGGTGCAGTCTTCGAAATGCTACCCGGCGAGCGCATTCTTGATGCTGTGCGACGTTTGGGCTTCGATTGCCCGCATAGCTGCCGCAACGGCAACTGCCATGTCTGCGCCGCCTTGCTGGTCGAGGGCCGTGTGCGTCAGGCGGACGAAGTCATCGAACAGGGCGAGTTGTTCACATGCCTGGCCGAGCCGCTGGAAGACTGTGTACTGCATTGGGATGGCGTGCTCGCGCCAGGCGAGCTACCGGTGCGTGAGCTGGCCTGTCAGGTCGTCGATTGTGAGCCCCAGGGCGGCGATGTCTACCGCCTGCGCCTGCGCGCGCCGGCTGGCAAACTGCCGCGTTACCACGCTGGTCAATACGTGCTGTTGCAGCGTGAAGGGGAGGACTACGCAGCGTTTTCCCTGGCCTCGGCGCCGCATCAGGGGCGTGATCTGGAATTGCATATCCTTGCGCGTGATGCTGTGACGGAGGCGCTGGTGGCGCGTTTGCAGCAGCAGCCAAGTGTGCGCGTGAAGCTGCCATTCGGTGATACCCACCTGGCCGAGCTGCCCGATGGGCCGTTGGTGCTGATCGCCGCCGGCACCGGCATGGCGCAGATGCACAGCCTGATCGAGCATTGCCGCGCGGCCGGCTTCGCCCACCCGGTACACCTGTATTGGGGGGCGCGTCATGCGGACGACTTCTATGCATTGCCGCACTGGGCCGACTGGCAGCACGTGGCCAACCTGACCTTGCATCAAGTGGTCAGTGAAGCCTGTGGCTGGCAAGGCCGCTGCGGCCTGCTGCACGAGGCGGTGCGCGAAGACTTCGCCGACCTCAAGGCGCTGCACGTCTACGCCAGCGGTTCACCGGCGATGGTCTATGCCACGCTCGATGCGTTGGTCGAAGCCGGCATGGATGCCCACCAGATGCGCGCCGACGTATTCGCCTACGCGCCGCGCGGCTGAATGAAAGAAGCCGCTTTGGGCGGCTTCGTAGGGTGGATCACGCTTCACCGATCCACCCATTTGGGCGTGAGTGGTGGATGAATAAAGCGTCATCCACCCTACATTTAACGCACCTGCACCACCACCTTGCCCACAGCCTTGCGCTGGCCGAGGGTATTGATCGCTTCGGCTGCCTGTTCCAGCGGGAAGGTCTGCGATACCAGCGGCTTGAGCTTGCCCTCGGCATACCAGGCAAACAGCTGTTGGAAGTTGGCGCCGTTATCGGCGGGCTGGCGTTGGGCGAAGGCGCCCCAGAACACCCCGACCACGGCGGCGCCCTTGAGCAGTGCCAGGTTGACTGGCAGTTCGGGAATGCGCCCACTGGCAAAACCCACCACCAGCAGGCGACCGTTCCAGGCGATGCTGCGGATGGCGGCATCGAACAGGTCGCCACCGACCGGGTCGTAAATCACGTCCGCGCCCTGGCCGCCGGTGAGGCGTTTGACCTCGTCCTTGAGGTTGCTTTCGCTGTAATTGATCAGCTCATCGGCGCCTGCTGCTCGCGCGACTTCGAGTTTTTCCGCACTGCTCGCTGCGGCAATCACCTTGGCGCCCATGGCCTTGCCGATTTCCACCGCGGCCAGGCCGACGCCGCCGGAGGCGCCAAGCACCAGCAGGGTTTCCCTAGGCTGCAGGTTGGCGCGCTGTTTGAGCGCATGCATGGAGGTGCCGTAGGTCATACCGAAGGCTGCAGCGCTGGCAAAGTCCATGCTCGGCGGGATTGGCATGGCGTTGTAGCCCGGTACTGCCACTTCTTCGGCAAAGCTGCCCCAGCCGGTCAGGGCCATGACCCGGTCACCGACCTTGAGGTGGCTGACCTTCTCGCCCACTGCCGTGACCACGCCAGCCGCTTCGCCGCCGGGTGAGAAGGGGAAGGGTGGCTTGAACTGGTACTTGCCCTCGATGATCAGCGTATCCGGGAAGTTGACGCCCGCGGCATGTACCTCGAGCAGAATCTCGGTCTTCTTCGCTTCGGGGCTGGCGATGTCTTCCAGAACCAGGGTTTCGGCGGGGCCGAAGGCTTTGCACAGCACGGCTTTCATCGGGCGACTCCTCTGCGGATGGTCGAGGCAGTGTAGGGCGCCGGGACGCTCGGTCAACGAGCATGGCTGGCCCTGATGGGCCTGCATAAGCGACGGGGCTTGGGATGGGGCGCCGCTGTGGCTATGCTAGAGGCTATCTGTGGAGGAAGTCCCTTGAAAACCTGGATCGCATCGCTGTTGCTCATGACCCTGCCGTTATTCGCGCAGGCCAGTTCGTCGGAAGAGCCCAAGGCCGATCCTGCTACCGTTGTCGCTTACGTCGGCTTGTTCCCCGCCCTGGTCGGCAATTTCGGAACAGGGCCGCGACTGAAGTTCTTCAAGGCCGATGTTTCATTGCGTGTCACTGGCGCCGAGGCCGAGGCCAAGGTGGTGCACCACCAGCCGCTGATCCGCAATCAGTTGGTGATGCTGTTTTCCCAGCAGACCGACGAGACCATGGCCGCCGCTGACGCCAAGGAGACGCTGCGCCAGGCTGCACTCAAGCAGGTGCAGGATGTGCTGGTACAGGAAGAAGGCGCGCCCCTGGTCGAAGACCTGCTGTTCAACAACCTTATCATTCAATAACGCAGCGCCAGGATTGCCTGCCAGTGGGCGTCGCTCACCGGCATTACGGACAGGCGTGAGCCTTTCTGGATCAGGGGCAGTTCAAGCAAAGCCTGCTGAGCTTTCAGCAGTGACAGCCCGATAACCTGAGGGAAGGCTTCGACGTAAGCCACATCGATGGCGCTCCAGGGATTCTTCTCGGCACTGGCGCGCGCATCGAAGTAGTGGCTGTCGCGGTCCAGGGCCGTCGGGTCTGGATAAGCGGCGGCCTGGATGCGGCCGATGCCGGCAATCCCCGGCTGCGGGCAGCTGGAGTGATAAAAGAAAAACAGATCACCCAGCTGCATGTCGCGCAGGAAGTTGCGCGCCTGGTAATTGCGCACGCCATCCCAGCGCGCCGTTCCCAGACGCTGCAGGTCGTGGATGGAAAACTCATCGGGTTCGGACTTCATCAGCCAGTTGGGCATGAACATTGCTCCTTGGAATCGGCCCTATTGGGCCAGGTCTGCAATCTGGGTGCAAACTCGGAGAGATCGAGAACAACGAGCGCCGGGTGCACCGTGCGCCGTCTGCCTTTAAGGGGGAGGCATTGGATGAAACGCAAACCAGATCTGTTGTGGGTACTCGTTATTTTGTTCAGCCTGGGCATGGTGACGACGGGGTACACCCAGAGCCAGTGGGAAGCACCAGGCACACCGCCAGCTCTGGTCCTGCCCAGCCGCTGATCATGCCGGCCGCACGGAAGCGGCTTTCAGTACCAGCCGGCGTCGGTCACAGTCGCTTGCAGTGGTATATCCCAACTCGCTAGCGCCAGGCGCTCCACGCGCTGACAGCTATGCGCCACGCCCAGCAATGTCGGCTTGTGCCAATTTTTGCGCATGCGCAGGTAAGCCAGGCTGCGATCATAGAATCCCCCGCCCATACCCAGGCGACCGCCCTGGGCGTCGAACCCCACCAAGGGCAACAGCACCAGATCCAGTGTCCAGGTCGGTCGTTGCCATGCCGGGTTGTTGCGTGGCTCGGCGATACCGTAGCGATTGGCGATCAGCATCTCGCCGGGCCGCAGGCGCTGGAACACCATGCGCGTGCGTGGCCAGGGTTTGAGTACCGGCAGGTAGACGGCCTTGCCGCGCCGTTGGGCTTCGCGCAGTAGTGGGCGTGGATCGATTTCACCGTCAGTCGGTAGGTACAGGGCTAGGTGCCGGGCACGGCGATAGGTCGGGTGCTGCGCCAGTTGGCGGTACAGACTGCACGCGGCTTGGCGCTGGGCTTGGGGCGAGAGTGCGCGACGCGTTTGGCGCAGCAGGCGACGAAGTTGTGGGCGGCTGTGGGCGGCGGGGTCGAGCATCGAGCTGACAACCTATTGCAAAGAGGAGGCAATAAGCGAAAAAGAAATGACTCCCCGACGTGCCGCTGTCGGCTTAGCCCTTGAACCCGAAAGTTCAAGGTGGAGGTTGCAGGAGGCGTTAAGGCTTTCCGTCAGGCGGACATGCACACCGGCCTCAACATGCAACCCCCGGGTTTGTGCGTATCGGCTCAGGGACATCACCAACTGGCGCACACTTCAGGGAGCTGCGGGCAGTATACCCGAATCTGCCGCCAGGACACCCCGTAGGCAAGGCTGCACTGGATGAGTGAGTGTTCTTGGGCCGCTCGGCATGGGCATGGCAAGCATCAGGGGGCGACCCATTGCCGCAGCTTTTCAGACGTCGTCGTGGGTCAGCGCCTGGTCGACACGCTGCAGCAGGTCACGCACCTGTTCGCGCGTGGAGTTGGCCTGCAGGTCCTGGTGCTGTTGCTTGTGCAGCAGGTCGTGGGTGATGTTGAGTGCCGCCATTACGGCCACGCGATCAGCACCGATCACTTTGCCGCTGGTACGGATCTCACGCATTTTTCCGTCCAGGTAGCGGGCAGCGCTCTCTAGGTTGGTGCGTTCGTCGGATGGGCACGTGATGCAATATTCTTTGTCCAGAATGTGGACGGTAACGGTATTCGACTGGGTCATGAGTCCTGCTCCAGGGCTTTGAGGCGCGAAATCATCGATTCGACCTTGTGCCGGGCCATTTCGTTCTTTTCGATCAGATGGGCGCGTTCCTCGCGCCAGGCCTTTTCACTCGCCAGCAGAAGACGGTTCTGGGCCTTGAGTTGCTCGACACGCTGGATCAACAGCTCCAGTTTGGTCGTTAGGGCTTGCAAATCGGCGTCTTCCATGGGGTCTCGCTAAGGCAAGGGGTGACCGGTTATATAGGCGCACCATGGGGTGGGGTCAAACCCTTCGATGGTTTTGCCGCGTCTGCCGGTGCTAGGATACGAGGCCTCCATTCTAGTGATTGCGCCGTCTGGCGCCTAGTTATCTATGCCGACTTCAAGTTCTCCGTATTCCGCCTTCGCCGCACTGCTCAGCAGTGCCGGTTACACCGTTTCCCCTGCCGAGCTGCATGGCCTGCTGATGGGCCGCAGCTGCGCCGGCGCGGGCTTCGATATCGCGCCCTGGCTGGTCGATGCCGCCGAGCTGCTCGGTGGCGAACCGCAGGACACTGTGCGCCAGGCGCTGATTGGCCTGCAGGAAATGGTCAAGGGCGAGCTCAGCGGCGAAGATATCGCCGTAGTTTTGCTGCTGCCTAACGATGAAGCGCCGCTCAGCGAGCGTGCGGTCGCCCTTGGCCAGTGGTGCCAGGGCTTTCTCGGTGGCTTTGGCCTGACCGCCCGTGACAGCGCGCTGAGCGCCGAGGCGATGGAAGTGCTGCAGGATCTTTCCGCCATCGCCCAGGTGCAGAATGCCCTCGAAGAGTCCGAGGACGGCGAGAGCGATTACATGGAAGTGATGGAGTACCTGCGCGTGGCCCCCATGCTGCTGTTCAGCGAATGCACCAAGCCCGCTGTGCCGGCGCCCAAGCCCCTGCTGCACTGATTTTTTCCGCCAACCCGATGGACTCGCTGCCCATGACCCGCATCTCCAAGTCGGAATACGCTCGTCGACGCAAGGCGTTGATGGCGCAGATGGAACCCAACAGCATCGCCATCCTGCCGGCTGCACCGGTGTACATCCGCAACCGCGATGTCGAGCATGTGTATCGCCAGGACAGCGATTTCCAGTACCTCAGTGGCTTTCCCGAGCCCGAGGCGGTGATCGCATTGATTCCGGGGCGCGCCCATGGTGAGTACGTGCTGTTCTGCCGCGAACGTGATCCCGAGCGCGAGCTGTGGGACGGCCTGCGTGCGGGTCAGGACGGCGCGATCAGCCAGTACGGCGCTGATGATGCGTTTCCCATTGGCGATATCGACGACATCCTCCCGGGGTTGATCGAAGGCCGTGAGCGCGTCTACTACGCCATGGGCACCAACCCTGAGTTTGACCGTCATCTGATGGAGTGGATCAACGTGATCCGTTCCAAGGCGCGTCAGGGCGCGCAGCCGCCGAATGAGTTCGTCGCCCTCGACCACCTGCTGCACGACATGCGTCTGTACAAATCGGCGGGCGAGGTCAAAGTGATGCGTGCTGCGGCGCAGATTTCCGCCCAGGCCCATATCCGTGCAATGCAGGCCAGCCAGGTCGGGCTCAGCGAATACCACCTGGAAGCCGAGTTGGATTACGAATTCCGCAAGGGTGGGGCGAAGATGCCGGCTTACGGCTCTATCGTCGCGACTGGCAAGAATGCCTGCATCCTGCATTACCGCGAGAACGATGCGCCGCTCAAGGATGGTGAGCTGGTGCTGATCGACGCTGGCTGCGAGATTGACTGCTATGCCAGCGACATCACCCGCTGCTTCCCGGTCAACGGGCGTTTTTCGCCGGAGCAGAAAGCCATCTACGAGTTGGTCCTGGCGGCCAACGAAGAGGCCTTCAAACACATTGCGCCGGGTAAGCACTGGAACGAAGCCCACGAAGCGACGGTGCGGGTGATCACCGCCGGGCTGGTCGAGCTTGGGCTGCTGCAGGGCGATGTCGATGAACTGATCGCTGGCGAGGCCTACAAAGCGTTCTACATGCACCGGGTCGGCCATTGGCTGGGTATGGACGTGCACGATGTCGGCGACTACAAGGTCGGCGGCGAGTGGCGCGTGCTGGAGCCCGGCATGGCGATGACCGTCGAGCCCGGCATCTACATCGCGGCGGACAACCAGAATGTGGCCAAGAAATGGCGCGGCATTGGTGTGCGCATCGAAGACGATGTGGTGGTGACCAAGAGCGGCTGCGAGATTCTCACCAACGGCGTGCCCAAGACCGTTGCCGAAATCGAAGCCCTGATGGCTGCCGCCCGCAGCGAGGCCGCTTAAGCCTATGGACAGGGTCAATCTGGCGATTATCGGTGGTGGCCTGGTCGGCGCCAGCCTGGCCCTGGCACTGCAGGATGAGGCGCGCAAACGCGGCTGGCAGATCGTGATGATCGAACCCTTCACCCCAGGTGCCGGTTACCAGCCGAGTTACGACGCGCGCTCTACCGCCCTGTCTTATGGCACCCAACAGATCTATCAGCGCCTGGGGCTGTGGCCTGCGATCAACCAGCGTGCCGAGCCGATCCGGCAGATTCACGTCTCCGACCAGGGGCGCTTTGCCGCGGCGCGCCTGAGCGCCGAGGACGAAGGTGTGGCGGCGCTGGGTTATGTGGTGGAGAACGCCTGGATTGGTGAGTGCCTGTGGCGCGCCCTCGACCCGGATGTGGTGACCTGGCGCAGCCCAGCCGAAGTGCTGCGCCTGGATCCGCTCGCCGACGGCTACCGCCTGACCCTCGACGACGGCTCGACCCTGGACTGTGACCTGGCGGTGATCGCCGAAGGCGGCCGTTCGAGTCTGCGTGAGCAACTCGGTATCCAGGTACGCCACACGCCGTACGGGCAAACCGCGCTGATCGCCAATATCACCCCGCAAGAAGCCCATGCCGGCCAGGCCTTCGAGCGCTTTACCGCCGATGGCCCGCTGGCCCTGTTGCCGCTGGCCGATAACCGCTGCGCCCTGGTCTGGACGCGCAGCGGCGAAGACGCCGCACGGCTGCTGCAGACCAGCGATGCGGACTTCCTCGCCGAGCTGCAGCAGGCCTTTGGTTACCGCCTGGGTGCATTGCAACAGGTCGGTGCCCGCTATCTCTACCCGCTGGCATTGGTCGAGGCGGCCGAGCAGGTTCGCGGCCATCTGGTGGTGCTGGGCAATGCTGCGCACAGCCTGCACCCCATCGCCGGCCAGGGCTACAACCTGTCGCTGCGTGACACCCTGGCCCTGGCCGAGTGCCTGCTGTCCAGCACGGCGCCGTTGGGCGATCTGACCACGTTGCAGCGTTATGCGGATGGTCAGCGCAGCGATCAGCTACGCACCGTGGGCTTTTCCGATCAGGTCACCCGGCTGTTCAGCCGCGACGACAAGCTGCTGGCCGCCGGCCGCAGCCTCGGTCTGCTTGGCCTCGATATGCTGCCGCCAGCCAAGCGCTGGTTCGCCCGCCAGGCTATGGGCCTGGGCACCCGCGCAGATTACTAAAGCATGAGTGCCACGCGCCTGGCGCGCAAAGCCCGCTGGCTGCGCTGGGCGATGAACCTGTATCCACCCTATCTGGGCGCTGGTGTGCGTGTGCGGCAGATCAGCGCAGACTTCCGCCAGGTGCGTGTCAGCATGGGCCTGGGCTGGTACAACCGTAATTACGTGGGCACCCAGTTCGGCGGCAGCCTGTACAGCATGACCGACCCGTTCTACATGCTCATGCTGATGGAGAACCTCGGCCGCGATTACATCGTCTGGGACAAGGCGGCGAGTATCGATTTCGTCAGCCCCGGCACCGGTCCGGTGCACGCCGAGTTTCACATCGACGAGGCATTGCTGGCGCGTATTCGCCAGCACACCGCCGCAGGCGACAAGTACCTGCCGGTGCTCGACGTCGAGGTGCGTGACAGTGCCGGTAAGTTGGTGGCCCGGGTGCACAAGACCCTCTATGTGCGGCTCAAGCCGCACCTGCGACAGACGAGCGAGGACAGTACATGCAAGCAGATTTGATCATCGTGGGCGCCGGTATGGTCGGCAGCACCCTGGCCCTGGCGTTGCAGGACCTGGGGCTGGAGATCCTGATCGTCGACGGTGGTACCTTGCAGGTCGCGCCATTCGCCGCCGATGCGCCGTTCGAGCCACGGGTCAGCGCGTTGTCCGGCGCCAGTCAGCGTATTCTGCAGCGCCTTGGGGTCTGGTCGGCTATCGAGGCGCGGCGGGTCAGCCCCTATGGCGAGATGCGCGTGTGGGACGGCTCCGGCACTGGGCAGATCCACTTCAGCGCTGCCAGCGTGCATGCCGAGGTGCTCGGCCATATCGTCGAAAACCGCGTGGTGCAGGATGCGCTGCTGAGCCGCCTGCATGACAGCGACATCGGTTTGCTCGGCAATGCGCGTCTCGAACAATTGCGCCGCAGTGGCGACGGCTGGCTGCTGACGCTCACCGATGGCCGCGAAGTGCGCACGCCGCTGCTGGTGGCCGCTGATGGGGCCAACTCGGCGGTGCGCCGGCTGGCGGGCTGCGCCACGCGCGAGTGGGATTACCTGCACCACGCCATCGTCACCAGCGTGCGCTGTGCCGAGCCGCACCAGGCTACGGCCTGGCAGCGCTTCACCGATGACGGGCCGCTGGCCTTCCTGCCGCTGCAGGGGCCGCCGGGTGAACATTGGTGTTCGATCGTCTGGTCAACCGTACCGAGTGAGGCCGAACGCCTAATGCAGCTCGACGACGCAGCGTTTTGCGCGGCCCTGGGGCGTACCTTTGAGCAGCGCCTGGGCGAGGTTCTGCATGCCGATCCGCGGCTGTGCATCCCGCTGCGCCAGCGCCATGCCAAACGCTACGTGGAGGAGGGGCTGGTGCTGATCGGTGATGCGGCCCATAGCATTCATCCGCTGGCTGGTCAGGGCGTTAACCTGGGCTTTCTCGATGCCGCCGTATTGGCCGAGGTGCTGCAGCATGCCCATGGGCGTGGTGAGTGCCTGGCTGATGAGCGTGTGCTGAGCCGCTACGAGCGTCGACGCATGCCGCACAACCTGGCGATGATGGCGGCCATGGAGGGCTTCGAGCGGCTGTTCCAGGCTGACCCCCTGCCGCTGCGCCTGCTGCGCAATATCGGCCTTGATTGGGTCGATGGTTTGCCCGAGGCCAAGGCGCTTTTCGTGCGTCAGGCGCTTGGCTTATCGGGCGACCTGCCGCCGCTGGCAAGGCCCTGAGGGCTGCTGACATTTCGTTGCAGAGCGCGAACACAACGGCGCTAGCCCCTGGGCCGTTGCCGGGTTAATTGTGTACGACGGATACAAATGGCTAGTTGAGAAGCGAAATGCCATTCACTACTATTCGGCCTCTCTGCTTACCCACAAGAGGCTGGTCCCATGAAGGCTCGTAACGCGCTCCTCGCTGCATTTACCCTCAGCACCCTGGCAACTGCCGTTCAGGCTGCTGACGAGGTGGTGGTCTACTCCGCCCGTATCGACGAGCTGATCAAGCCAGTATTCGACCTCTACACCGAGAAGACCGGGGTCAAGGTGAAGTTCATCACCGACAAGGAGGCCCCGCTGATCGCTCGCCTCAAGGCCGAGGGCGCCAATACACCGGCCGACCTGCTGATCACTGTAGACGCTGGCAACCTCTGGCAGGCCGAGCAGGAAGGCGTGCTGCAGCCCGTCAAGTCCGAGGTGATCGACGCCAACATTCCCGCCCAGTACCGCTCCAGCACCGGCAGCTGGACTGGCCTGTCGCTGCGTGCGCGGACCATTTTCTACTCCACCGAGCGGGTCAAACCGAGCGAGCTGTCCACTTACGAAGCCCTGGCCGACAAGAACTGGGAAGGCCGCCTGTGCCTGCGCACCAGCAAGAAGGTCTACAACCAGTCGCTGACCGCCACCCTGATCGAAACCCATGGTGCGGCCAAGACCGAAGAAATCATCAAAGGCTGGGTGAATAACCTGGCCACTGACGTGTTCGCCGATGACACCGCGCTGCTGCAAGCCATCGACGCCGGCCAGTGTGACGTCGGCATTACCAACACTTACTACTACGGCCGTCTGCACAAGCAGCAGCCTGACCTGAAAGTGAAACCGTACTGGCCGAACCAGCAGGACCGTGGCGTGCACGTCAACCTTGCCGGTGCTGGCGTGACCAAGCATGCGCCGCATGCCGAGGCTGCACAGAAGCTGCTGGAGTGGATGACCACTGCAGAAGCGCAAACCATCTTCGCCGGCGTCAACCAGGAGTTCCCGGCCAACCCGGCGGTTGAACCGTCCGCGGAAGTGGCGGCCTGGGGTACCTTCAAGGCCGACTCGATCGCCACTGAGGTCGCTGGTAAGCGCCAGGCCGAAGCCACCATGCTGATGGACCGCGCTGGCTGGAACTAACTGGCTGCAGACAGAGGGCGGCTAGCCGCCTTGCCGTTATACTCGACGCCCCGGCTTGCCGGGGCGTCGTGTTTTTGTCTTGAGGAATCTGCGTGGCCCATCCCGCCCAGCGCCGTTGGTACCCGATCGTCTTCGTTGTCGTGCTGCTGGTTCTGCTGCCGCTCAGCGTGTTGCTGTTCAGCTGGCACGAGGTGGACCAGCAGATCTGGGCGCACCTGTGGCAAACCCAGCTGCTGCGCCTGATCGGCAACACCCTGACCCTGGTGCTGGGGGTCGGTATTGGCGTGACACTGCTGGGCGTCAGCCTGGCCTGGCTCACCAGCCTCTGCGAGTTTCCCGGCCGGCTCTGGCTGGATTGGGCGCTGATGCTGCCGTTCGCCATTCCCGCGTATGTGCTGGCCTTTGTCTTCGTTGGGCTGCTGGATTTTGCCGGACCGGTGCAGACCTTGTTGCGCGAGTGGTTCGGCAGTGGGCTGCGCTTGCCGCGGGTGCGCTCTACCGGCGGGGTGATCATCGTCCTGGTGCTGGTGTTCTATCCCTATGTCTACCTGCTCGCGCGCAATGCCTTTCTCGCCCAGGGCAAGGGGCTGATGGAGGCGGCGCGGGTGCTTGGCCTGTCGCCCTGGCAGGCGTTCTGGCGGGTTGCCCTGCCAATGGCGCGCCCAGCCATCGGTGCAGGGCTGGCCCTGGCGATCATGGAAACCCTGGCCGATTTCGGCGCGGTGTCGGTGTTCAACTTCGATACCTTCACCACCGCTATCTACAAGACCTGGTACAGCTTCTACAGTCTGACCAGCGCCACCCAACTGGCCAGCCTGCTGCTGCTGGCGGTGATGCTGGTGCTCTACGGCGAGCGGCGTGCCCGTGGCGCGGTGCGGCCGACCAACGAGCGCCCACGGGGTAAGGCGCTGTACCCGCTCAAGGGGCTGCAGGCCGCGGCGGCCACGGGCTGGTGTGTGCTGGTGTTCACCTGCGCCTTTGTCATCCCGATGGCGCAACTGCTGGTGTGGTTCTGGCAGCGTGGGCGTTTCGACCTCGATGAGCGCTACACCGCGCTGATCCTGCACACCCTGTACCTGGGCGCGATGGCCGCCTTGATCACCGTGTCGGTGGCATTGCTGCTGGCGTTCGCCCGGCGCCTGGCGCCGACCCGGCTGATGCGCAGCGGCGTCAGCCTGGCCAATGTCGGCTACGCCTTGCCGGGCTCGATGCTCGCGGTGGCGATCATGCTGGCCTTCAGTTACCTGGATCGTGAGCTGGTTATCCCGCTGTCCAGCTGGCTTGGCGGCGCGGGTAAACCGCTGCTGCTCGGCAGCCTGTCAGCGTTGCTGCTGGCCTACCTGATTCGCTTTATGGCGGTGGCGTATGGGCCGCTGGAAAACAGCCTGGCGCGTATTCGCCCGTCGTTGCCGGAAGCCTCGCGCAGCCTGGGTGTAGGTGGGCCACGGTTGTTCTTCAGAGTGTACCTGCCGTTGCTGGTGCCGGGGGTGTTGTCGGCGGCGCTGCTGGTGTTCGTCGATGTGCTCAAGGAAATGCCGGCGACGCTGCTGATGCGTCCCTTCGGCTGGGACACTTTGTCGGTGCGGGTTTTCGAGATGACCAGCGAAGGGGAGTGGGCACGGGCGGCACTGCCGGCCCTGACCCTGGTCCTGGTGGGCCTGCTGCCGGTCGTTGGGCTGATTCGGCGCTCGGCGCGCCAGGTCGGCGAGGGCTGACCGTTCGCCCCGATGGCCGATGGTCAGGATGACCCACCGCAGGCTTGCCGCTACAATGCGCGCCATTCGCTGCGGCCCGTCATGTTGACCGGGCTCACCGGACCGTGTTGGCCTGCTGCAGGGCTACCCCGGCCTGACGCTCGCCCGCAGCTTCGCCACGCCCGGAAGGAGATACCCATGGGACAGCGTACCCCGCTCTATGACCTGCACCTCGCCCTGGGCGCCAAGCTGGTCGACTTTGGTGGCTGGGACATGCCGCTGCATTACGGTTCGCAGGTCGAGGAGCACCATCAGGTGCGCCGCGATTGCGGGGTTTTCGATGTGTCGCACATGACCGTGGTGGATGTCGCCGGACCTGATGCTCAGACTTACCTGCAGCAATTGCTGGCCAACGACGTGGCGCGGCTCGAGGCCTCGGGCAAAGCCCTGTACAGCGGCATGCTCAATGCCCAGGGTGGGGTAATCGATGATCTGATCGTCTACCGCAATGACAGCGAGCAGGGCCTGGCGTACCGGGTCGTGGTCAACGCCGCGACCCGCGACAAGGACCTGGCCTGGATGCGTCAGCAGTGCGAAGGTTTCAGCGTGCAGCTCGACGAGCGCGCCGAGCTGGCCATGCTGGCGATCCAGGGGCCGAAAGCCCGTGCTCGGGTCGCTGAGTTGGTCAGCCCGGCGCGTGCCGAGCTGATCCAGCATCTGGCACCCTTCCACGGGCTTGCCCAAGGCAACTGGTTTATCGCGCGCACCGGTTACACCGGCGAAGATGGCCTGGAAATCATTCTGCCGGCTGACCAGGGCGTGGCCTTTTTCAATGAGCTGGTGGGCGCGGGGATTTCGCCCATTGGCCTGGGGGCGCGCGACACCCTGCGCCTGGAAGCCGGGATGAACCTCTACGGCCAGGACATGGACGAGCAGACCAGCCCGCTGGCAGCCAACATGGCCTGGAGTGTGGCCTGGAACCCGCCGACCCGCGCCTTTATCGGCCGTGCTGCCCTGGCCGCACAAAAGGCCGCTGGCGTGCAGGCCAAGCTGGTCGGCCTGGTGCTCGAGGAGCGCGGCGTGCTGCGCGCGCACCAAGTGGTGCGGGTCGATGGTGTGGGCGAGGGTGAAATTACCAGTGGCAGCTTCTCGCCCACCCTGGGCAAGTCCATTGCCCTGGCCCGTGTGCCCGCGGCCACCGGGGAGCGTGCCGAGGTGGAAATTCGCGGCAAGTGGTACCCGGTGCGAGTGGTCAAACCGCTGTTCGTGCGCCACGGTAAAGCCTTGATCTGATGTTCCCTGGGCCTGGAATGGCTATCGCAGCCAGGCCATGACCTGTTAACTTTTCCTGACGGCGCGATCGCCGTCACCGACCTATGAGGACGCCTACATGAGCACGATTCCCGCCGACCTGCGTTACGCCGCCAGCCACGAGTGGGCGCGTCTGGAAGCCGATGGCAGCATCACCGTGGGCATCTCCGACCACGCCCAGGAAGCCCTGGGTGATGTGGTGTTCATTGAACTGCCGGAAGTCGGCAAGGTACTGGCTGCAGGCCAGGAAGCCGGCGTGGTCGAGTCCGTGAAAGCGGCATCGGACATCTACGCCCCGGTTGGCGGTGAAGTCATCGCAATCAACGAAGCTCTGGCCGATAGCCCGGAGAGCGTCAACAGCGATCCTTATGGCAGCTGGTTCTTCACGCTCAAGCCGCAGGACGCCAGCGAGCTGGATAAGCTGCTCGACGCCCAAGCTTACAAAGCGGCGTCCGAAACTGACGCTTAATTGCGCTTATCTGTCGCCCATGAAAAAGCCGCCCTGCAAGGCGGCTTTTTTGTGCCACTTGTTTCGTCACTCCGCCGCGAGGATGGCGCTGGCCAGTTCCATGTCGCTGGCTTGCAGGTTCGGGTTATCGGCGCGCAGTTGTTGCAATGCGGCTTCCAGGTACGGGCCGCGTATCTCACCGCCGCTGGCAACGAAGCTGGTGGCCTCGTCGTGGGCCGGGACGATCAGCTTCTTGTCCTTGAAGGTCAGGTAGGTCGAAGCCGTGGTGGCGCCGGAAGAAAGAATATCGCGCAGGCCGGCGGCCGAGGCCGAGGCGCTGCAAACGACGAGTACAGCAAGCAGCAGGGGGGTGAACTTACGCATGGCAGTAGCTCCGTGAGGGGGTAATCCTGAAGGATAAGAACGCCGATTGACGCAAGGGTTCAGTCGGATGGTGGCAGCGCCTGCTTCAGCATAGGCGTTGCAGGTAAAACTGATGCAGTGCGTCGCGTTGCACCCCGCCACTGAGCTGGAAACCATGACGCAGATACAGGGCTAGATTACGCGGCTCGCCGCTTTCCAGGGCGATGTGCATACAGCCCTGGTTCTTGATATACGCCAGGCTGGCTTGCAGCAGGGCGCTACCAAGACCGCGGCCTTGGGCCTCAGGCGCCACGGCGAGGAACTCGATGCGCGCAGCCGGCGCATCGCCCAGGTGCTGGTCGAAGGCATCGATCAACTGCTCCAGGCGCGCCAGGCGGTCGACGCCACAGGCTTGGGCAATGCGCCCGCCGAGGGCTGACAGGCTCGCCGGGTCGGCAACGGGCTCGGGTAGGGTGAAACAGCTCAGCCCCAGCAGTTGCTCGGCCTGCCAGGCGCCCAGCAGGGGCAAGGCATTGTCCTGGTGATAGCGCAGGTAAGCGCCCAAATAGGCCCGCCGGCGTGCCGGATAACCAGGCTGGGTCTGTCGCAGCACCCAGGCCAGACAAGGGTCTTCGGCAAACGCGCGATCAAGCAGCGCGATTGCCGCCGCGCTATCGGCCGGGGTCAGCGCCGTGATCGGCAGCGTCATGGCACCGCGTCGACCTTCAGCAGCACACCATCCTGGCCGATTACCCGCACCTGGCTGCCGGCCGGCAGCTCAGGGCCGCTGACCAGCCACAGGCTGTCGCCAGCCTTGATCTTGCCGCGCCCGCCGCTGATGGCATCGTGCAGGGTGAAGGTGCGCCCCAGCAGCTCGCTGCCACGCTGGTTCAGCCCCGGTTGGTCAGAGGGTTTGGCGGCGGTGCGCTGGCGGCGCCACCAATACACGGCGGTGAGTATGGCGAGGACACCGAACAGCACGAACTGCAGGGTCCAGTGCAGGTCCGGGATGAGGTAGGTGAGTAAACCTACCGCCGCCGCGGCCAGGCCGATCCACAGTAGATAGCCACCGGCCCCGAACACCTCGAGGATCAGCAGCAGGGTGCCGAAGGCCAACCAGTTCCAGAAACTCAGGTGCTGCAGGGCATCGAACATGGCTTAGCGCTTCCTGTCGCCGTCGGTGGCCGTGCCGAAGGTGGCCTTGACGATTTCACCGATGCCGCCCACCGCGCCAATCATCTGGCTGGCTTCCAGCGGCATGAGGATCACCTTGCTGTTGGGCGAGGCGGTCAGCTTGCCCAGGGCGTCGATGTATTTCTGTGCGACGAAGTAGTTGATCGCCTGCACGTTGCCACTGGCAATGGCCTCGGAAACCACCCGGGTCGCCTCGGCTTCAGCGGCTGCCGCGCGTTCACGGGCTTCGGCCTCGAGGAAAGCGGCCTGGCGTTCGCCCTCGGCTTCGAGGATCTGCGCCTGCTTCTTGCCTTCGGCGGTGAGGATGGCAGCGGCGCGCAGGCCTTCTGCTTCGAGAATTTGCGCGCGCTTGATGCGCTCGGCTTTCATCTGCCCGGACATCGCGGCCATCAGGTCGGCGGGCGGGCTGATGTCCTTGATCTCGATGCGGGTGATCTTGATGCCCCAGGGCGCGGTGGCCTCATCGACGGTGCGCAGCAGCTTCTCGTTGATGCCGTCGCGCTGGCTGAGCATGGCGTCCAGCTCCATGGAGCCGAGCACGGTGCGGATATTGGTTTGCAGCAGGTTACGGATGGCGTGCTCGAGGTTGTTGACCTCATAGGCCGCCTGCGCTGCGTTGATCACCTGGAAGAAACACACGGCATCGATCTGCACCGTGGCGTTATCGGCGGTGATGACTTCCTGGGGCGGGATGTCCAGCACGCTTTCCATGACATTGAGCTTACGGCCGATGCGGTCCATTACCGGGACGATGATGTTCAGACCCGGTTTGAGGGTGTTGGTGTAGCGGCCGAAGCGCTCTACCGTCCACTGCGAGCCTTGCGGGACCACCTTGAAACCCATGAATACCACGGCGACGGCAAGGCCGACGAAGAGAAAAATCACACTGCCGATTTCCATACAAACTCCATTTTCTGCGGCGCCTGGGCGCGTTCGAGCTGCCGTCCGGCGGCCCGTTTGGGTTACTTCTGCTCGCTCTGCGGGGTCACCCGCAGTACTTCCTCAATTGTAGTCAGGCCGGCGGCAACCTTCTGCGCGCCAGACAGGCGCAGGCTGCGCATGCCTTCCTTAAAGGCATGGCGGCGCAGGGCGATAAGGTCGGTGTCAGCGGTGATCAGCGGCTTGATCGCGTCGTTGAGCTGCATGATCTCGTACACCCCGGCGCGGCCGCGATAGCCAGTGTCGCGGCATTCCAGGCAACCGACCGCGCGCTGCGCGCCGGTCGGCAGCGGCGCGTTCCAGGGGCGCGTCAGGGTTTGCCAGTCTTCCTCATCGAGGTCGTGGGGCGCCTTGCAATGTGGGCATAGGGTGCGCACCAGGCGCTGGGCCATGACACCGAGCAGGGTGGCCTTGAGCAGGTAGTGCGGCACGCCCAGTTCGAGCAGGCGAGTGATGGCGCTCGGCGCATCGTTGGTGTGCAGGGTCGAGAGCACCAGGTGGCCAGTCAGTGCGGCCTGGATCGCCATTTCGGCAGTTTCCAGGTCGCGGATCTCGCCGACCATAATGATGTCCGGGTCCTGGCGCATCAGGGCGCGCACGCCGCTGGCGAACGTCAGGTCGATGTTGTGCTGAACCTGCATCTGGTTGAAGGCGCCTTCGATCATCTCGATCGGGTCTTCGATGGTGCAGACGTTGACCTCTGGCGTGGCCAGTTGCTTGAGCGTGGTGTACAGGGTGGTGGTCTTGCCCGAGCCGGTGGGGCCGGTAACCAGGATGATGCCGTTGGGCTGGCGGGTCATGTCGGCCCAGCGGCGCATGTCGTCCGGGGAGAAGCCGAGCTGGTCGAAACTCTTGAGCAGCACGTCCGGGTCGAAAATCCGCATGACCATCTTCTCGCCGAACGCGGTCGGCAGGGTCGACAGGCGCAGCTCGACTTCGCCACCCGCCGGGGTCTTGGTCTTGACCCGTCCGTCCTGGGGTTTGCGTTTTTCCGCGACGTTCATCCGGCCAAGGGTTTTCAGGCGGCTGACGATGGCCATGGTGACCTGGGGCGGGAACTGGTAGACGGTGTGCAGCACGCCGTCGATGCGAAAACGCACGCTGCCCTGTTCGCGGCGCGGCTCGATGTGGATATCGCTGGCGCGCTGCTGGAAGGCGTACTGGAACAGCCAGTCGACGATATTGACGATGTGTGCGTCGTTGGCGTCGGGCTCCTGGTCCTGGGCGCCGAGGTTGAGTAACTGCTCGAAGTTACCGACGCCGCTGACCCGCGCATCGGCGGCCGAGGCGCCGCTGACCGAGCGCGCCAGGCGGTAGAACTCGACGGTGAAACGCTGGATATCCGCCGGGTTGGCCACCACCCGTTTGATCGGGCGCTTGAGCACATGGGTCAGGTTAGCTTCCCAGCTGTGCATCAGCGGCTGGGCGCTGGCAATGGTCACTGCATCAGCGGTCACTGCCACGGCGAGGATTTTGTGGCGCTGGGCGAAGGCATAGGACATCAGTGGGGTGATGGCCGCCACGTCGATCTTCAGCGGGTCGATGCGCAGGTAGGGTTGGCTGGCATACTCGGCCAGCCAGACGGTCAGGGTTTCCAGGTCCAGGGTTTTGCCGGGACGAGTCAGGTCGGCCAGCTGCTGTGCAGCGATAAATTCCAGCGGGTGTTGCTGCGGATTGGCGGCCGTGCGCCGTAGACTCAGGCACTGCTCGGCACCGTCCTGGTCGAGCCGGCCGTGGGCGACCAGTTCACGCAGCAGGTCGTTGAGGTCGAGCAGGCGGTCCTGAGGAGGCTGGGCAAGTGCGGACATGGGGCTCCCTAGGGTCTGTTGACGTTTCGTCGCGGCCGCGCACGAAAAATCAATAGACCCTCGTGCGAGTGAGTCATGGCCCTACAGTGTGCCGCAAAACGGCCGTGCAGGTGCCATGCGCGGGGGGCATGGCCGGGCCTGCGCGGCCGTACTGTCGATTACTTCACTAATTGCCGCCAGGCTTTCAGCGTTGCCACAGTATGGGCCTGGGCCTGACGGGCAGCCAGTACCTCGGCATCACGCGGCTGCTGAGCGAGCTCGCTGAGCTTGCACATCTCCCCATACAGGCGGTCTGTTTCGGCTACGTCGAGGACGTTGCGCGCCAGGCGCAGCCAGACCAGCAGGCGCTCCAGGCGTGGCAGTTGCTCGCTCAAGTCTTCGGGCTGCTGCTGGTAGCGTTTGAGCTGCAGGGCGGCGCCTTCTTCGGCGATCAGGGTCGGCAGCCAGTTGCCCAGCGGTGCGGCGCCCTGGCGATTGCCGCGGTTGTTGCGCTCAATGGTCCAGCGGCGGGCCAGCAGCCAGCTGGAAGTGCCCAGGGAGAACTGCCCCCAGCGGGTAAGCGTCAGTTCTTCGGCGAACTGCGCCGGGGCGGCCTGGCGCACGGCGTCGTCGAGTTGCCCAGCCTGGACGATGGGCCGCCAGTGCTGCAGCAGCGCGTCGAGGGTCTGGCGCAGGGCGGCGCTGCTGGGGCGCGGCGCGGCCTGACCGAGGCTGCCGAGCAGTGCGCGCAGATCAACCAGTTGCGTAACCCAGTCCACCAGCAGGCGCCAGTGGCCGTTGAAGCGATACTGCTCGGCCAGGCGCTGGCTGCTGCCGAGCAGGTGCCAGGCGAGGGCGCTGAGGCTGTCGTCGAGGTTGGTTTCGGCATTCAGCTCGGGTGCGTTGAGGCTCAGGCTGTAGCTGCCAGCATCGAACAGGCGGTAGCCGCGCTCGGCCTTGCTGATGTCACAGGGCATCAGCGGCAGGTCGGCGGCCAGGGCCTCGGCGAGTTCAAGCAGGGCTTCGGGTTCGCCCTGGCGCAGCTCCAGCTCCAGCTCGCAGATTTCTTCTTCACCCTCACCGGCAATCACCTTGCCTAGATCCAGGGCGGCTTCGATAACCACCTTGGCTTTGCCGCGACCCCAGGCGATTTCCGCACGCTGGCGCACGAAGTCGGTGGTGAACAGCGGCTGCAGCTGGGCTTTATCCAGCTCGGCGAGCGCTGCCGGCCAGCAGCTGTCGTCCAGGCGGCTAATATCCAGTTCGGGCTGTTCCAGGTACCAATCCCACTCGTGGCGCTCGGACAGGCCGGCGATGCTCTGGCCGCGGCTCTTGAAGGTCTGGATGATTTGCTCGCCGTCACGGCGCAGGCGCAAGGCGACTTTGGCCGAGGCCAGGTCGCGCGCAGGCGTGTCGTAGTACTGGTTGTACAGCGGGTGTTCCTGCCAGCCGCTCTTGTTGCGTTTCTTCAACAGCGGGTGGTCGCGCAGCGCCAGCAGGGTTTCGGGGCTGACTCGCAGTTTAATTTCGGTTTCT
Organism: Gammaproteobacteria bacterium; assembly: GCA_018826895.1. Classification (GTDB taxonomy): domain Bacteria; phylum Pseudomonadota; class Gammaproteobacteria; order Pseudomonadales; family Pseudomonadaceae; genus Aquipseudomonas. The sequence continues at coordinate 7,507 of JAHJYA010000061.1, read as the reverse complement.
TTGAACATAGTGATGAATAGTGCGCCTACGATGATATGTGACAGTCCGATTACATGCGCTGGCGAGCCTGGGGAGTGATCCGTATACTTGCCGCCTTCTTAAAGCCGGGGTTCACCCTATGCCAGTCAATCCGTTTGCCAGCCTGTTTGGCCGTTCACCCATCGGGCCGATGCAGAAGCACTTCGCCAAAGCCCATGAGTGCGCCGCGAATCTTGTGCCGTTCTTTGAGGCCGTGATGGCTCAGGATTGGGCCAAGGTGGAACAGGTACAACAGGAAATGGCCAGCCTCGAATATGAGGCCGACAAGCTCAAGAAAAGCGTGCGCCAGCACCTGCCCAAGAGCCTGTTTCTGCCCGTACCGCGCTCGGACTTGCTTGAGCTGCTGAGTGTACAGGACAAAGTTGCCAACCGCGCCAAGGACATTGCCGGCCTTATGCTGGGCCGTGAAATGGTCATTCCGCAGGCCCTGCAGCCGCTGATGCGCAGCTTCGTGCAGCGCACGGTGGATGCCAGCGCCCAGGCGCTGAAGGCCATGAATGAACTCGATGAATTGCTGGAAACCGGCTTTGGTGGTCGTGAAGCAGCATTGGTCGAAGCCATGGTGCTGGAGCTGGAGCAAATCGAACGCGACACCGACAAGATGCAAATCGACGTTCGTCGTGCGCTGTTCAAACTGGAAAAGGATCTCCCGGCTGTCGATGTGATGTTTCTCTACAAGATCATCGAATGGATCGGCGATGTAGCCGACCGAGCCGAACGTGTCGGCAACCGACTGGAACAACTGCTGGCGCGCTAAGCGCCAGTGTCCTTTCTGGAATCTACGGATTAACTATTTATGTCTCTGATTGCGGACTACGGCCTCGTATTGCTGCTGCTTGCCTGTCTCTTTGGTTTTTTCATGGCCTGGGGTGTGGGCGCCAATGACGTGGCCAACGCCATGGGTACATCGGTGGGCTCGAAGGCGTTGACCATCAAACAGGCGATCCTGATCGCCATGGTGTTTGAGTTCGCCGGCGCCTACCTGGCCGGCGGCGAGGTGACCGAAACCATCAAGAGCGGCATCGTCGACGCCTCGATGATCACCCCGGACCTGATGGTGCTGGGCATGATGTCGGCGTTGCTGGCGGCCGGCACCTGGCTGCTGGTGGCGTCGACCAAGGGCTGGCCGGTTTCCACCACCCACTCCATCGTCGGCGCGGTGATCGGCTTTGCCGCCGTTGGTGTGTCCATGGACGCTGTGCATTGGGACGGTGTTGGTCCGATCGTCGCCAGTTGGGTGATCTCCCCCGTACTGTCCGGCATCGTTGCCTTTGGCCTGTTTGTCAGCGTGCAGAAACTGATCATCGACACCGACAACCCCTTCCTCAACGCCAAGCGTTTTGTGCCGCTGTATATGTTTGCTACCGGCTTCATGGTCAGCATCATGACCCTGACCAAAGGCCTCAAGCATATCGGCCTGGACCTCTCTGCCACTGAAGGTTTCTTCCTTTCTCTGGGTGTTGGCGCCCTGATCATGCTGCTGGGCATCGTCTTGCTGAGCCGCATCAAGGTCGATGTTGAGGCGGATAAGGAATTCCACTACGCCAGCGTAGAGAAGGTCTTCGCCGTTCTGATGATCTTCACCGCGTGCGCCATGGCCTTTGCCCATGGCTCCAACGATGTGGCCAACGCAGTTGGCCCATTGGCGGCGATTGTCGGGGTGATTCAGTCTGGCGGTGAAATGGCTGTGGGTGCCAAGTCAGCCGTACCTGGCTGGGTGTTGCTGCTCGGTGCCGTGGGTATCGTCATCGGCCTGGCCACTTACGGCTACAAAGTCATCGCCACCATCGGCAAGGAAATCACCGAGCTGACCCCGAGCCGTGGTTTCGCTGCTGAACTGGCTACCGCCTCCACCGTGGTCGGCGCCTCGGCCATCGGCCTGCCGGTCTCTACCACCCACACCTTGGTCGGTGCGGTACTCGGTGTAGGCCTGGCGCGTGGCATTGGTGCGTTGAACCTGGGCGTGATCGGCAAGATCTTTATGTCCTGGCTGATCACGCTGCCGGTCGGTGCGGCGCTGTCGATCTTCTTCTTCTTTATCCTGCGCGGCATCTTCCTCTAGGGCTTACGGCGCGGCCGCGAACGAAACGGAACAGACCCTAAGAAACCCTCTTGCGGTTTCATCTCGGCGGGCGATGCCTCTATCATGGGGCCTCGCCCGCGGAGACCGCTTATGCCCCTGCCTTCCTTGAAAGACCAGTTCGCTGCGCTGATAGCCGCGCCCTCGGTCAGTTGCACCCAGCCTAACTGGGACCAGAGCAACGGCCCGGTGATCGAGCTGCTGGCTGCCTGGCTGGGTGACCTCGGCTTTAGCTGCGAAATCCAGACCGTCGAGCCCGGCAAGTTCAACCTGCTCGCCAGTTATGGCAGCGGGCCGGGCGGGCTGGTGCTGGCCGGGCACAGCGACACCGTGCCCTTCGATGCCGCGCTGTGGCAAACCGACCCGCTGAAACTCACCGAGGTTGACGGCCGCTGGGTCGGACTAGGCGCCTGCGACATGAAGGGCTTCTTCGCCCTGGTGATCGAAGCGGTCCGACCCTTGCTCGAGCAGCGTTTCCAGCAGCCTTTGCTGATTCTCGCCACCTGCGATGAAGAAAGTTCGATGTCCGGCGCTCGTGCGCTGGCCGAGGCGGGCCGGCCCCTGGGGCGTGCCGCGGTGATCGGTGAGCCAACCGGGCTGCGGCCGGTGCGCCTGCACAAGGGCGTGATGATGGAGCGCCTGGACATCCTTGGGCAGAGCGGTCATTCCTCCGATCCGTCACTGGGGCACAGCGCCCTGGAGGCGATGCACGATGTGATGACCGCGCTGCGCGGGCTGCGCAACCAGTGGCAGCTGGAGTACAACAACCCGCAGTTTGGCGTGCCGCAGCCGACCCTGAACTTCGGCTGCATCCATGGTGGCGACAACCCTAACCGTATCTGCGGCCAATGTTCCCTGGAGTTCGACCTGCGGCCGCTGCCGGGCATGCAGCCGGAAGCCCTGCGTGCGGCGATCCGCCAGAAGCTGCAACCGCTGGCCGAGCAACACCAGGTGAGCATCGACTTTGCGCCGCTGTTCCCGGCTGTGCCGCCGTTCGAGCAAGCTGCCGATGCCGAGCTAGTGCGGGTGGCCGAACGCCTGACCGGGCACACCGCCGAAGCGGTGGCCTTTGGCACCGAGGCGCCTTATCTTCAGCAACTTGGGTGCGAGACGCTGATCCTCGGGCCGGGGGATATCGCCTGTGCCCACCAGCCCGGCGAGTACCTGGACATGGCGCGCCTGGACCCTACCGTGCGCCTGCTGCGCGAGCTGATTCAACATTACTGCCTGGAGCCGCTCAAATGAGCCTGGCGCGAAACTGTTCTACCCGGAGGGGCGCACGCGTGCAGCGGCTTACTCAACGACGATAATCCTCAGCTGCTTCCTCGGTGCTTGCGCCGGTCTTTCGCGTTCTGCTCAGTCTCTACAGGTTTTTTTGCCCATGCTCGACTACGTCAACTGGCTGCGCCATGCATCGCCTTACATCAATGCTCACCGGGACTGCACCTTCGTGGTCATGCTGCCGGGCGAGGGCGTTGCTCATCCCAATTTCGCAAACATCGTTCACGACCTGGTGCTGCTGCACAGCCTGGGTGTGCGCCTGGTGCTGGTCCACGGTTCGCGACCGCAGATCGAGGCGCGCCTGAACGCGCGTGGGCTGACGGCGCACTTTCACCGCGACCTGCGGGTGACCGATGGGCCGACCCTGGAGTGTGTGATCGACGCGGTCGGCCAGTTGCGCATTGCCATCGAGGCGCGCTTGTCGATGGATATTGCCGCCTCGCCCATGCAGGGCTCGCGGCTGCGGGTGAGCAGCGGTAACTACGTCACTGCCCGGCCGATTGGGGTGATGGATGGCGTCGATTACCACCATACCGGCGAAGTGCGGCGCATCGACCGCAAGGGCATCAATCGTCAGCTCGATGAACGCAATATCGTGCTGCTGTCGCCCCTGGGTTATTCGCCGACGGGTGAGATCTTCAACCTGGCCTGCGAAGATGTGGCCATGCGTGCTGCCATCGACCTGGCGGCCGACAAGCTGATCCTGTTCAGCAGCCAGCAGGGCCTGCTCGATGATGACGGCAAGCTGATCCGTGAGCTGCGTCCGCAACAGGTGCCGGCCCATGTGGCGCGCCTGGGCAGCGACTACCAGGGCGAGCTGCTGGATGCTGCCGCCCAGGCGTGCCGCAGCGGGGTCAAGCGTAGCCACATTGTCAGCTACACCGGCGACGGTTCACTGCTCACTGAGTTGTTCACCCGCGACGGTGGCGGCACTCTGGTCGACCCAGAGCAGTTCGAGTCCCTGCGCGAGGCCACCATCGGTGATGTCGGCGGCCTGATCGAGCTGATCAGCCCGCTGGAGGAGCAGGGCATCCTGGTGCGCCGCTCACGCGAAGTGCTGGAGCGCGAGATCGAGCAGTTCAGCATCGTCGAGCGCGATGGCCTGATCATCGCCTGCGCGGCGCTCTACCAGATTGCTGATACGGAGTTCGGTGAGTTGGCCTGCCTGGCCGTGAACCCGGAATACCGCCACGGTGGCCGCGGTGACGAGCTGCTTGAGCGCATCGAAGACCGCGCCCGCGCCCAGGGCATCAAGACCCTGTTCGTCCTGACCACGCGCACCGCGCACTGGTTTCGCGAGCGCGGTTTTGTGCCCAGCAGCGTCGAGCGCATGCCGGCGGCACGGGCGTCGCTGTATAACTACCAGCGTAATTCCAAGGTGTTTGAAAAGGCGCTGTGAGTCCCTCAGGCGCTGCGCTGCTGGCGCAGCATCTGCTCGTGACCATCGACCCAGCCGGCTTCCCAGGCGGCCGTCAGGACGTCGGCTTCCTGCAACTGAGTGGTTGCTGATTGCCCAGTGAGGCCGGCCATATAGCCGCGCTGGTAAGCCTTGTTAAGGCTTTCCAGGCTCCAATGGCGGTCATCGCTTAGGGGAGAGGAGGGGGCATCCATGCGGGCAAGGCTCGTGTGGCAGTCATGCTTGCATGCTAGCTGCCTAGGACGGGCGACAGGCTGCCGCCCATCCCGGCTTTTGCCCCACTGGCGTCTTTTGTGACGCCGTTCACGTTAGGGTCTGTTCCCGTTTCGTTCGCGGCAACGCGGCTTGCGACGAAACGGGAACAGACCTACGTCGCCAGCGCCAGGATGCTTGCCTGGTAAGCCGCCGCAAAGCTGTCGAAATCCCCCTGTTCCTCGGCTTCCATGTCCGCCTGATCACGCAGTGACTGGGCGGCCGCTGCCTCGAAGGCGGCTTGCTGCTCGGCTGACAGTGGTTGACTGCGGAAATAGTCGGCATGGGCCTGGCTCTGGCGCAGGGCGAAGTCGCGGAAGCGCTCACCGGCCTGCAACTGGGCGAGTATCTGGGCCGAGGGCGTCAGGGTCGGGTCGGCGACCTTGGCGCGCTGGGCGTCCAGGGCCTGGCGGTGATGCCCGGCATCCTGGCTGCGGTCGAGCAGATCGGCGAGGCTGCCGATCTGCTCAAGCAACTCCTCGGCCCATGCCTGCAGGCCGATGGCCTGACCGTCGCGTTGCAATTGCAGGCCCGGCAAGCGGCCTTCCTTGACCACGCTGAGGAAGTTGTCGGTGCAGGCGTGGCACTCGCCACCGCCCAGCGGCGGGCTGTCCTGCAGGGCGCAGAACAGCAGGAAGGCGTCAAGAAAGCGCGCTTCGCTCAGGTCGATACCCAGCGGCAGGAAGGGGTTGATGTCCAGGCAGCGCACTTCCACGTATTGCACGCCACGGGCCATCAGCGCCTGGATCGGCCGTTCGCCGCTGTAGGTCACGCGCTTGGGGCGGATGTTGGAGTAGTACTCGTTTTCGATCTGCAGGATGTTGCTGTTGAGCTGCAGCCACTCGCCGTCCTTCTTGGTGCCCATCGCCACGTAGGGCGCATAGGGCGTGCCGACGGCCTGGCGCAGGCTGTCGGTGTAGCTGACCAGGTCGTTGTAGCAGGGCGTCAGCCCGGCCTGGGCCTCGCTCTGGTAGCCCAGGTCGCTCATGCGCAAACTGGTGGCGTAGGGCAGGTAGAGGGTATCGGCATCCAGGCTTTGCAACTGGTGTGGGCGGCCGCGCATAAAGCTGCTGTCCAGTGCCGGCGAGGCGCCGAACAGGTACATCAGCAACCAGCTGTAACGGCGGAAATTACGGATCAGTGCGATATAGCGCGCCGACTGGTAGTCGCGTGCGCTGCTGCTGTCGCCTTCGGCGGCTTGCAGCACCTGCCACAGGGCCTCGGGCAGGGAGAAGTTGTAGTGGATGCCGGCGATGCACTGCATAGTCTTGCCGTAACGCAGGGCCAGGCCCTTGCGGTAGACGTACTTGAGCTTGCCGATATGCGAGTCGCCATAGCGGGCGATGGGAATGGTCTCCTCGTCCGGCAACGGGCAGGGCATCGACGGGCTCCACAGGTATTCGCCGTCGAGCTGGCTGACGGCGAAACGGTGGATGCGCTCCAGGTCGGCCAGGGTCTCTGCAGGGTCGGTCTCGGTCGGGGTGATGAACTCCAGCAGCGACTCGGAATAGTCCGTGGTGATCTGCGGGTGGGTGAGAGCCGCGCCCAGCGCCTGAGGGTGGGGGGTCAGGGCGAGCTGGCCCTGGCTGTCGACCCGTAGGCATTCGCGCTCGATGCCATGCAGGCACTGGCCCAGCAGGGACAGGTTGGCCGGCTGACCCAGCAGGGTCAGGCGACGGGAAAGAAGATCGCTCAAGATGTAGTTCCTAGCTGGCAGGCGCCGCAGAGCGGGCAATCGCCACAATATGGGGGGCGCTGCGACAAGCTTCAAGCACCAGGACGCAAGATAATGCCAAAGCGTAAAGGCCTGTAGGCGCGAACGTATTCGGGATTATGGGCCGGCATGCTGCCTGTCCCATCGTGAATAAATTCGCGCCTACGCGGCGTCAGATGCAGGCGAAGGTGCCTTGCGCCTTGGCGATCAGCTTGTCGTCCTGCCACACCTCGGCTTCGACCACCTGGGTGCGGCGCCCGGCATGCAGCACCTTGGCATGGCACAGCACGCTGCCTTCGCTGACCGGGCGGATGTAGTTGATCTTGCATTCCAGGGTTACGCTGCTTGGGCCTCCATCGCCCAGGCTGTGGCTGGCCTGGCCCATGGCGGTGTCGATCAGCGAGAACAGCGCGCCGCCATGCAGCTTGCCGTGCAGGTTGCGCAGGTCATCGGTGAGGCTCAGGCGCACGCGCGCCTCGCCGCCGCCGACCTGGAGAATGTCCAGGCCGAGCAGGCGGGAAAAGGCGCTGCTGGCGCCGACAGGGGTTGCCTCACTCATTTTTTCAACTGCTTGGCATTGGCAAACAGCGACGCCATGCCGCCGCTGGCCGGGGCCGGTTTGTCCTGGCTGGCCGCGGCATACTGGACGCTCTCCCACCAGCCCACCAGGTCACGCACGGAGCGGGGACGCTCGCCATGGTCAGCGTAAGCTTTCACGCCCTCG
>JAHJYA010000060.1 GCA_018826895.1 Gammaproteobacteria bacterium | reverse complement strand
CTCGCCATGCGTTGTTGGAGGACTTGGCAAGGGAACACCATTCCCTGCGTCCTCCGCCTAGCCTGGCGAGATTTTGCGCGGCAACGCGGCTCACGAACGAAACAGCAACAGCCCCCTAAAGCAAGTAGCGAGCCACTTGCCAGCACGACTGACTGGCCAGTCGAATGCGCAAATCTGCCCCTATCGCCCGCCCAGACGGCGTCTCTATGGTGAATGCGAATGCCCACTCAGGCCTCGCCTGCGGCCCACTGAATTCACCCTCTCGCGATAACTGGAGCACGCCCATGAAGCACTCGAACACGGACTGCAAACCCTTCGGCCTGCTGCGCAAGCTCGCCCTGGCCAGCTGCCTCCTCGGCGCCTCGCTGAGCGCCCACGCCGACCTCGCCGACATCAAGGCCAAGGGCAGCATGAGCGTCGCCACCGAGGATGACTACGCGCCGTTCAACTTCATCGTCGACGGCAAGCCGGAGGGGTTTCACAAGGAACTGCTGGAAGACCTCAAGGCCTATGCCAAGGAGCAGGGCATCGAGGTGAAGCAGGAAATCCTGCCCTGGACCGGCCTGCTCGCCTCGGTCTCGGCCGGCCAGTACGACATGGCCTTTACCGGCGCGCTGGTCACCGACGACCGCCTGCGGGTGTTCAACTTTGCCCCGCCATTCGCCTCTGCTCAGCACTTCTACGTCAAGCGTGCCGGTGATGACAGCCTTGGCGATATCGCCAGCCTGTGCGGCAAAACCGCTGGTGTACAAGCCGGTAGCGCCCTGCTCGCGCGCCTGCCCGAGCTGAAGAAGATGATGGCCGCCGAAGGCTGTGAAATCGGCGATGTGATCGAATACCCGTCCTACCCCGAAGCCTATGCCGACCTGGCCAACGGTCGCCTGGACTACGTGGTTAATGCGCTGATTTCGGTCAACGACCTGGTCAAGACCCGCGGCGACACCTTCGCCAAGGGCATCGCGGTCTCCGGTGATGGCTTCGCTGCCTGGCCAGTGCCCAAGAGCAGCCCGGAGCTGCTGGAGTTCCTCGTCGGCTTTATGAACCAGGTACGCGACAACGGCCGCCTGGCCGAGCTGCAGACCAAGTGGTTCGGCGAAGCCTTCCCGAGCATGCCCAAGGAGCCGATCAGCAACGTCGAACAGTTCCATAGCCTCGCCGGCATGGAATGACCCCTTCGGGGCGCCCATCGCCGGCGCCCCTGCACGCCAGGGCCTGTGCTGGCCCTGACCTTGCTTGTAGAGCTCACACCCCGTTATCTCCTAGGAGCCCGACATGACCGGACAAGCCTGGCTATTGCTGCTCGAAGGTGCCTGGACGACCCTGTGGATCTCCTCGATCGCCATTGCCCTGGGCGTGGTCATTGGCCTGGGCATTGCCCTGGTGCGCATGGCGCGCTTGCCCTTTATCGACCAGTTGCTGGTGCTCTACGTGAGCCTGGCGCGGGCAACACCACTGGTTACTCTGGTGCTGTTCATCTTCCTGTCGACGCCGACCTTCGGCCTGGCGATGGACCGCAACAGCGCCGCCATTCTGGCCCTAACCCTGAACACGGCGGCGTTCAACGCCGAAGTCTGGCGCGCAGCATTTATCAGTTTCTCCCGCGAGCAGAAGGAGGCCGCCCTGGCCTGCGGCATGACCAACGGCGTGTTCTTCCGCCGCATCATGCTGCCGCAGATGATCACCAGCAGCCTGCCTGGCCTGTTCAACGAAATGTCCTTCCTGATCAAGAGCAGCCCGGCCATCGCGGTGATCGGCATCGTCGACCTGACCCGGGTGACCAACCGCATCAGCGCCGTGACCTACGAGCCGCTGCCGCCGATTCTCGCCGCCGCCCTGCTGTACATGCTGATCATCGGTGTCCTGCTCAAACTGCAGGCCATCGCCGAGAAGAAAGCCAACCGCCTGGCGATGTGAGGAAATTCCCATGACCGAATGGAGCATTATCTGGGAGGCGCGCGGCGCCTTCCTCAATGGCGCCCTGAACACCCTGATTCTATTCATTCTCTCGGTGCTCGCGGCCTTCGCCATCGGCTGCTTTACCGTCTACCTGCTGGAAGCGCGCAACGCCCTGTCCACTGTGTTGCGCTGGGCGATCAACCTGATGCGTATGCTGCCCTTCCTGGTACTCGCCTACCTGCTGTACTACGGCCTGCCCAGCCTGGGCGTCAAACCCAGTGCCTGGGGCGCCGGCCTGGTGGCCCTGGCGATCTACCATGCGGCCTACTTCGCCGAAATCCTACGCGGCGCGCGCATCGTCCTGCCGGCCGGGCAGATCGAGGCCGCCAAGGCCCACGGCTTTCGTGCCGCGCGCCTGTACTGGCGGATCATCCTGCCACAACTGGTGATCCGCACCCGCCCGCTGCTCGGCAATCAGCTGATCTACGCGCTCAAGGACACCGCCTTTCTCACCATCATCACCGTGCAGGAACTGACTGCCGCGGCCAACTCGGTGCAGGCCACCTATTTCATCCCCACCGAGGCCTTCATTGTGGTCATCGCCCTGTACTGGGTCATCAGCATCTGCCTGGAACTGGCGCTCAAATGGGCGGGCCGGTTCGGCGCAAAACGAGGTTTCGAACATGCCTGACGTACCCGCGGTTCAGATCGACAGCCTGTCCAAAAGCTTCGACGGTGTCGAAGTGCTGCGCGACATTTCCCTCACCGTGAACAAGGGCGAGGTGGTCAGCGTGCTCGGCTCCTCCGGCTCTGGTAAATCGACCCTGTTGCGCTGCATCAACTGGCTTGAGGAGCCAGATCGCGGGGTCATCCATATCGCCGGCGAACGCATCGGGGTCGACGCCCACGGCAAGCGCATGAATAATCGCGACCTGGCGGCGATCCGCGCACGCACCGGAATGGTCTTCCAGAGCTTCAACCTGTGGCCGCACCTGACCGTGCTGCAAAACGTTATGGAGTCGCCCGTGCAGGTCAAACGCATGCGCAAGGAAGAGGCCCGCGCCATTGCCGAAGCGCTGCTGGAAAAGGTCGGCATGGAGCACAAGGCCGATGCCTATCCCTATACCCTGTCCGGCGGGCAGAAACAGCGCGTGGCCATCGCCCGCGCCCTGGCCATGAGCCCGGAGGTGATCCTGTTCGATGAGCCGACCTCGGCGCTCGACCCGGAACGCGTCGGCGAAGTGCTGACAGTGATGAAGAACCTGTCGAGCGAGGGCTACACCATGATCGTGGTGACCCATGAAATGGAATTCGCCCGGGCAGTGTCCGACCAGGTCGTGTTTCTGGAGAAGGGCCTGCTGATCGAGAAATCCGCCCCGGAAAAATTCTTCACCAACCCGGAGACCGAGCGCGTACGCAAGTTCCTCGAACTCTCCGCCTGATCCCGACGGCCGCCCGCCTTGCCGGCCGGCCGAGAACCGCAAGACCGACACGAGGTTGTTTATGAACAAGGTGGTATTCATCACGGGCGCCACATCCGGCTTTGGCCGCGCCACCGCCCGCCGCTTCGCCGAGGACGGCTGGTCGCTGGTACTCAGCGGCCGCCGCCTGGAGCGCCTGGAAGAACTGCAACAGGAGCTGCAGGGCAAGGTGCCGGTACACATCGCCGCACTCGACGTCCGTGACGCAGCAGCCGTGCAGCGTATGGTCGCCGAGCTGCCCGAGGGCTTTCGCCAGGTTCGCGCGCTGATCAACAACGCCGGCCTGGCCCTGGCCCCGGAGCCGGCGCAGAAGGTCGCGCTGCAAGACTGGCACACCATGATCGACACCAATATCACCGGTCTGGTCAATGTCACCCACGCGGTACTGCCAGCCCTGCTGGAAACCGGCAAGGGCGCCAGCATCGTCAACATCGGCTCGGTGGCCGGCGAGTGGCCCTACCCGGGCGGCCATGTCTATGGCGCCAGCAAGGCGTTCGTCAAACAGTTCAGCTTCAACCTGCGTTGCGACCTGATCGCCACCGGCGTGCGGGTCACCGATATCGCCCCCGGCATGGCCGAGACCGAATTCACCCTGGTACGCACCAAAGGCAACCAGGCCGCCTCCGATGCGCTCTACGGCAGCACCACACCACTGACCGCCGAGGACATCGCCGAGCAGATCTTCTACGTCGCCAGCCTGCCCGACCACATCAACATCAACCGCCTGGAAATCATGCCGAGCCGCCAGGCCTGGTCGCCTTTCGCCATCGACCGCGACCAGTAAGCACGTCTGCATCAGCCATGGCCCAGTGCGGTGTTGTACAGCGCAGGTGACTTTTCGTAGGCGCTGCGCCCCGCGGCGAATAGTGACCATTCAGCGGTATAGCTGATAGTCCAAAAGCTTCGCGCCGGGGCGGCGCTCCTACGGGAATTGCGTTATGACATGCATAGGATGGCAACAGCCAATTGGGCATAGCCTAAACGCCGACCAGACTGTGCCAAAGCGTCAGCGCCGACAGCAGCACCAACAAACTACCAACCAGCACCCGCACCGACCTCGGCGGCCAGCGCCGGTGCGCCCATTGCCCCAGTAGATTGCCCAGCAGAGCCGGCACCAGCAGTTGGCCGACCAGCCGCCCATGCTCGCTCTGCAAAACCCCGAAGCCCCAGAGCCCGAGCAGCGCGCAGGCACTGCTGGCGAGGAAGAACAGGATAGCCGTACCGCGCATCTGCTGCGGCTGCACGCCACTGCGCACCAGGTACAGCATCAGCGGCGGGCCGCCGGCCGATGCCAGGCTGGTCGCCAAGCCGGAAACCAGCCCAGCCAGCACCGCCAGCGGCCGCCGCGATGGCCTCAACAGGCGCGGCGCCGGCTGCCAGAGCACGGCCACCCCGCCGAACAGGCATAACAGCGCAATCAGCGGGGTCAACCAGTCCCCGGACAGCCACGACAGCAGCCAGACGCCCGGTAGCACGGCGAGCAGCATGCCGCCCACCAGACAGGCCGTTACCGGCCGATCGAACTGCCGCAGGGCGCTCGGCAGCAAGCTGATACTGCACAACAGATCCAGCATCAACGTCACCGGGATCGCCAACGCAGGCGGCAAGTGCAGCAACAGCCCGAGCGCCAGGATGATGGCAAAGCCAAACCCGCTATAGCCCCTCACCAAACCAGCCACACAGGCCATCACAGCAAACACGGCGCACCTCCGCGGACAGTGGCGCGACTCTAGAATCTTCGTGCAACGCGGGCAAAGCCAGTTAGCTGCCGAACATGGGCCAGCCAGCTCGCACACTTAACGCACACCACATCAACGAAAAGCACCAAAAAAGCGCAATAATTCAAGCGCAAGCCCAATCCCGAGGCACTTATACAGCCACATTCAACGGGCACGCACCGTCGTAGCGCACCGGGCACGGCAATTGCTCCACAGTTGCCATGAGCCTGATAAACGAACCGACATGAATGCCCTGACCCCAGCCTTCACCCCCAGCTGGCACGCCGAGCTGGAGCTGGGCTATGGCCGCGATGGCGCCCACACCCGGCCCACCCTGCGCCGCCACCTGGGCCCGCTGCGGGTGCAAAAGCACCTGCACGCCGAAGGCCCGGAAGTCTGCCAGCACATCATCGTCCACCCGCCGGGTGGCATCGCCGGCGGTGATCGCCTGGACATCAGCGCGACCGTCGGTGAGCGGGCCTGGGCGCAACTGACCAGCCCGGGCGCGGCCAAGTGGTACCGCGCCGCCGGCCCGGCTTATCAGCAGGTCAAGCTGCGCGTCGAAGCCGGCGCGACCTTGGAGTGGCTACCCCAGGAGACCATCGTCTACGCCGCGGCCCAGGCTGAATTGAGCACCGACATCGAGCTGCTCGACGACGCACGCCTGTTCTACTGGGACATAGTCGCCCTCGGCCGCCCCGCCAGTGGCGAGCGCTTCGATAGTGGTCACTTCCAGGCCCAGCTGAATATTCGCCGTGACGGTCAATTGCTCTGGCACGAACGCCAGCGCGTGGTCGGCGGCGATGGCCTGCTCGACTCGCCCATCGGCCTGGGCGGCCAACCGGTGTTCGCCACCCTGCTGATCAGCGCAGAGGCGCCTGCCGAACTACTCGAAAGCTGCCGCGACCTACCTTCCCGGGTGCGCGGCGACCTGACACAACTGCCCGGCCTGCTGGTCGCCCGCTGCTTGGCCGACGAAGCCCTGCACGCCCGCGCCTGGCTGATCGACCTCTGGCGCCTGCTGCGCCCGGCTATGCTGGGTCGCGAAGCGCTGGCGCCGAGAATCTGGAGCACTTGAACCACACAGACTCCTGGCCTGTACGCTGAACACGTGACCAGGATCAAGGCACGCACCTTGCGTGAAAAATCCGCCTTTACGCCCCTGATGGAACTGCCATGGACCTCACACCCCGCGAAAAAGACAAACTGCTGATCTTCACCGCCGGCCTGGTGGCCGAGCGCCGCCTGGCCCGTGGGGTCAAGCTCAACTACCCGGAAACCATGGCCTATATTTCCGCGGCCCTGCTTGAAGGCGCCCGCGACGGCAGAACCGTGGCCGAACTGATGCACTTCGGCACCACCTTGCTGAGCCGCGATCAAGTCATGGAGGGCGTGCCGGAAATGATTCCGGAGATCCAGGTCGAAGCCACCTTCCCCGACGGCACCAAATTGGTGACCGTGCACCAGCCGATCGCCTGAACATGACGTACTCGATACAGGACGCCAGCGAAGCCGATCTGCCCGACATCCTGGCCATCTACAACGACGCGGTGGAACAGACCACGGCGATCTGGAACGAGACTCTGGTGGACCTCGCCAACCGCCGCGCCTGGCTGGCCGAGCGCGTGGCAGCGGGTTTCCCGGTGCTGGTCGCGCGCGATATGGCCGGCGCGGTGCTTGGATACGCCAGCTACGGCACCTGGCGCACCATCGAAGGCTTTCGCCAGACCGTCGAGCACTCGGTCTATGTGCGAACCGACCAGCGCGGCCAAGGCCTGGGCCCGGCACTGATGCAGGCGCTGATCGCGCGCGCCCGCGCGGCCAACCTGCACGTCATGGTGGCGGCCATCGAGTCGGAGAACACCGCCTCGATCCGCCTGCACCAACGCCTCGGTTTCGTCACCACCGGGCAGATGCCCCAGGTCGGTCGCAAGTTCGGCCGCTGGCTGGACCTGACCTTTATGCAACTGATCCTCGGCGCCAAGGAGTGACCCCATGGATGTGATGCTGCAGCGGCTCGACAGCATGGATTTCGCCAGCTATCGCCAGGGCTTGGTTGCTCTTCTGCTCGATGCGGTCAGCCATGGCGCCTCCGTGGGTTTTCTCGCCGACCTCGACGAACGAGGTGCCGCTGAGTATTTCGCCCAGGTACATGCGGCCATGACGGAGGGTTCACTGCTGCTCTGGGTGGCCCATGAGCAAGGCCGCGTACTGGGCAGCGTGCAATTGAGCCTGTGCCAGAAACCCAACGGGCTGAACCGCGCAGAGATTCAGAAACTGCTGGTGCACAGCGAGGCGCGCCGCCGCGGTATCGCCCGCCTGTTGATGCAGGCACTGGAGCAGGAGGCGGCTGCGCAGAAACGCGGCTTGCTGTACCTCGACACGGAAGCCGGCAGCGACGCGGAAAGCCTTTATCGCCACCTGGGCTACAGCAGCATCGGTGGCCTACCTGACTACGCCTGCGGCCCGGACGGCATCTACCGGGGCAACGCCATTTACTACAAGACACTTTCGAGGCCTTCAGCATGATTCCCGGCGAATACCAGATCCAGGACGGCGAGATCGAACTCAATGCCGGCCGCCGCACCCTGACCCTGAACGTGGCCAACAGCGGCGACCGGCCGATTCAGGTCGGTTCGCATTACCACTTTTTCGAGACCAACGACGCGCTGCTGTTTGACCGCGCAGTTGCCCGCGGCATGCGCCTGAATATTCCGGCCGGCACCGCCGTACGCTTCGAGCCGGGACAGTCACGTGATGTCGAACTGGTCGACCTGGCCGGCCAGCGCCGCGTGTTTGGCTTCGCCGGCCGGGTGATGGGCGAGCTGGATTAAGCACACTTTATCAGGGCCTGTGGGAGGGGCTTTAGCCGCGACTCCAGTGACATCGCGGCTAAAGCCCCTCCCACAGAGCTAAACCGAACGCACTGTGTCAGGACTTCATTGATGAAAATTTCCCGCCAAGCTTATGCCGACATGTTCGGCCCCACCGTCGGCGACAAGGTGCGCCTGGCCGACACCGAGCTGTGGATCGAAGTCGAGAAGGACTTCACCACCTACGGTGAAGAAGTGAAATTCGGTGGCGGCAAGGTGATCCGCGACGGCATGGGCCAGGGCCAGCTGTGCGCGGCCGATGTGGTCGACACCCTGATCACCAATGCGCTGATCATCGACCACTGGGGCATCGTCAAGGCCGATGTCGACCTCAAGGACGGGCGTATCGCCGCCATCGGCAAGGCCGGTAACCCGGACATTCAGCCCGACGTGACCATCGCCGTCGGCGCCGGCACCGAAGTGATTGCCGGTGAAGGCATGATCCTCACTGCCGGGGGTATCGACACCCATATCCACTTTATCTGCCCGCAGCAGATCGAAGAGGCATTGATGAGCGGCGTCACCACCATGATCGGCGGCGGCACCGGGCCGGCCACTGGCACCAACGCCACCACCTGCACCTCCGGGCCCTGGCACATGGCGCGTATGCTGCAGGCCGCCGACGCCTTCCCGATGAACCTGGGCTTCACCGGTAAGGGCAACGCCTCTCTGCCAGAACCGCTGATCGAGCAGGTCAAAGCCGGCGCCATCGGGCTGAAACTGCACGAGGACTGGGGCACCACCCCGGCGGCCATCGATAACTGCCTGAGCGTGGCCGACCAGTACGACGTGCAGGTGGCGATCCACACCGACACCCTCAACGAGTCCGGCTTTGTCGAGACCACCCTCGGCGCGTTCAAGGGCCGCACCATTCACACCTACCACACCGAGGGCGCCGGTGGCGGCCACGCGCCGGACATCATCAAGGCCTGCGGTTTCCCTAACGTACTGCCCAGCTCGACCAACCCGACGCGGCCGTTCACCAAGAACACCATCGATGAACACCTGGACATGCTGATGGTCTGCCACCACCTCGACCCGAGCATTGCCGAGGACGTGGCCTTTGCCGAGAGCCGCATCCGCCGCGAAACCATCGCTGCCGAAGACATCCTGCATGATCTCGGCGCGTTCTCGATGATCAGCTCTGACAGCCAGGCCATGGGCCGGGTCGGCGAGGTGATCACCCGCACCTGGCAGACCGCCGACAAGATGAAAAAGCAGCGCGGCGCCCTGCCCGGCGACGGCTCGGGCAATGACAACTTCCGCATCAAGCGCTATATCGCCAAGTACACCATCAACCCGGCGATCACCCATGGCATCAGCCATGAAGTGGGCTCGATCGAAGTGGGCAAATGGGCCGACCTGGTGCTCTGGCGCCCGGCGTTTTTCGGCGTCAAACCGACGCTGATCCTCAAGGGCGGGGCGATTGCCGCCAGCCTGATGGGCGACGCCAACGCCTCGATCCCCACACCGCAACCGGTGCACTACCGCCCGATGTTCGCCAGCTATGGCGGTAGCCGCCACGCCACCAGCATCACCTTTATCAGCCAGGCGGCGTTCGATGCCGGCGTGCCCGAGCAGCTCGGTCTGAAGAAGAAGATCGGCGTGGTCAAAGGCTGCCGCGAGGTGCAGAAAACCGACCTGATTCACAACGACTATTTGCCGAATATCGAAGTCGATCCGCAGACCTATCAGGTCAAGGCTGACGGCCAGTTGCTCTGGTGTGAACCGGCCGACGTGCTGCCGATGGCCCAGCGCTATTTTCTGTTCTGAACCCCTAGACAGGCGTCCTCAGGACGCCTGCTTCATCTCGTCATAGGCACTCAGGTAGTCGTCCGCCAGACGCTCTTTCTGGACGTCGCTGAGCAACTTGCCGGCCATCTGGAAAAAGGTGTGTTCTTCTTCCTTGAGGTGGTGGTGGACCTTTTCCGACAGGGCTTTGGCTTGCACCAGCCAGCTGGGGTTGCTGGGGTCGGTTTCTTCTAGGCCTTCGACCATCTCATCCATTTCGTGGTGCTCGGCAATCGCATGGCGCGACAGGTCGACGCCGGCATCCTGCTGCATCAGGGCAATGTAGAAGTGCCGCTCCTCGGCCACCGAATGCACTGCCAGCTCGTGCTTGAGCTCGGCAAACAGCTCATGGCGCTCGGGCGTGTCGCCCTGGGTGGTGGTCAGTTTCTGCGCCAGCTCACGCTGGCGGTCATGGCTGATACGCAGGGCTTCAAAAATAGTCATAACGCCTGTTCCTGAATCAGGGAAGTAGTAGCGTTATGACCCCCACGGTGGCTTACAGGTGCCGACTATTTTTTAGCGCAATTGGCTGTCTTTGCTACCGCGCCGGTTGTAACCGGCGCCACCGCCCTGCTGGCGGTCGATTTCGCTCTGGCACGCCACGCACAGGCGCACGCCGGGTACCGCCTGACGCCGCGCCTCGGGGATAGGCGCGTCGCATTCCTCGCAGTGCAGCAGGCTCTCGCCCTTGGGCAACTGGCTGCGCGCCCGCGCTACGGCGTCCTCGAGGCTACTGTCGATCTGCTCTTGTACCGCACCATCGCTTGCCCATCCGCCTGCCATCGCTCACCTCCGGGTCCGCTTATCGCACCACTGCACACAGTTGGACAGGGACGCCGCGCAGCGGTTGCACGACCTACTCGTTAACGTCCATAAACTGCGCGGCCCAGACGATGTACTCCTCGGGCAGCGTGTACTTGTGGGTCAGTTCAGTGGCGTTGAGCGTATCCGGCTCGATACCGCGTTGCTCGGCCAGGCAGTCGTAGGTCGCCTTGATCGCCGCGAAGTAGGCAGCATGACCGTTGACCACGATACGCACGCCGAGCTTGGCCAGGCGTGGGTTGTCGCGCAACTTGGGGTTGCCGTAGGTCACCAGCATCAGCGGCACGCTGAGGTGCGCGGTGACCTGCTCCAGGTGCTGAAAATCTTCGATGCCGACGATGCAGATGCCATCGGCGCCTGCCTCCTGATAGGCCTGGGTACGGCGAATTACTTCGTCGGCGCTGAGCACGCCGGCATGGGTCCGGGCAATGATCGACAGGTCGGGATCGACCCGTGCCTCCAGGGCCGCGCGGATTTTGCCAACGCCTTCTTCGACGCTGATCAGGTCAGTGGACTTGCGCCCGAACTGCGCCGGCAGCAGCGTGTCCTCGATGGTCAGAGCCGCCACCCCAGCACGCTCCAGCTCGACCACGGTGCGCATCACGTTGAGCGCGTTACCGTAACCATGGTCGGCGTCGGCGATTACCGGCAGGCGGCTGACCCGCCCAATGCGGCTGGCCTGCTCGACAAACTCGCTGAGGGTGATCAGGGCAAAGTCCGGCGCGCCCAACACCTGCAGCGAGGCCACGGAACCACCGAGGATGCCGACCTCGAAACCCAGGTCGGCGGCGATGCGCGCCGACATCGGGTCGAAGACCGAGGCGGTGTGGTAGCAGCGGTCGGCCGCCAGCAATTGGCGGAAGGCATGACGCAGTTCGTGGTGGGAGGCGCGTTGCAAAATCGGCATGAAATCATTCCATAAAACGGTGAATACAGGCCCGCGAAGGGCTCGACAAAGGGGATGCGATAGCAAGCACGAAGCAACCTTTGCGCCAGCCCAGGCTATGGCGTGGTGCGCCCGCCGCGAGGCGGCTCACCGCCGACCCAGCGCTCGGCAATCGCAGCCAGGCTGCCGTCGTCTTTCATCGCCTGCAACTGCGCTTGCCAGCGCGCGACCAGCGCCGGCGAGGTGCTGCGCGAGAAGGCGATATAGGAATCGCTGGGCATGAAACTGAACTGAAGCTCGACCTCTTCGGGGGTCATGCCGTGCTCGGCAAGCATGCCGCGCAAGGTCGCGCTGTTGGCGACTAGCACGCGGATGCGGCCGTGCTTGAACATGTTCAGCATGTGCCGCGGGCTGGGTACGCCGTACAGATTACTCAACCCCTGAGCCTTGAGCACTTCGTAGCTGTACCACTGTTTCGGTACCGCGAGCGTACCCTGGGCTTCGACATCAGCCAGGTTACGCAGGCGCAGGCCACTACCGGCGCGGGTATAGAAGCCGGTATAGCCCTCGGCGATCGGCCCGACCCATTGGAACAGCGGTTCGCGCTGCGCCGTGCGCACTGTGGCGAATAGTGCCGTGTCAGGTTGGTGCTGAACTTCATGGTAGCCCCGGGTCCAGGGCACGAATTCGATCTGCGCCGCGCTGCCGGTGCGGGCAATCAGTGCCTGCACCACTTCAACGGCCATGCCGTCAGCAACACCCTGGCGGGTAAAACTCAGCGGCGGATACTCCTCGGTGTACAGGCGCAGCTCAGCGGCCTGGCCAACGCCCGCAAGCAGCATCAGGGCCAGCAACCTTGCGGCCCATCGACTGCCTCTGCGCTGATTTACCGCGAACCCTTGCATGCACTGCACCTCAACCCCGGCCACACCTGCGACACAGCCATCGCACACGCGTGACAGTATGACGCGTCCGGCGCCCCTCTACCTGCCCGATTTCGTAACTTTTCCCGCCACCCGGGCTTGGCGAAGTGGCGACAAGCCGCCACGAGGGTCTGTTCCCGTTTCGTCGCAAGCCGCGTTGCCGCGAAAAATCTCGCCAGGCTAGGCCGCGCCCGCTCCCGGCGGGCTTGCGGCATTCACCCCATCCATGGGGATTGCGGAGTACGCAGGTAATGGTCGTTCCCTTGCCAAGTCCTCCAACAACGCATGGCGAGATTTTGCGCGCAACCCGCAGGGCCGGGAACGAAACGGCAACAGACCCTGGCGCACAACTTTGTCACAGTCGAGGCGACGGCTGGGCTGGCAGTCTGCGTCTGGGCAGGCGATCATCGGCGCTCCCCACCGCCGCCTGAATGACATGACCGACCTCACGCCCCGCCCTGTACCCACGCACAAACCTCGCCCGATGATCGACCTGCTGGTCAGCATCCTGATTCCCTCACTGATTTTGATGAAGCTCAGTGGTGATGCCAACCTCGGCGCTGACCGTGCCTTGTTGCTGGCCCTGGCGTTCCCGCTGTGCTGGGGTGCGTATGAGCTGATCACCTACCGCAAATTCAACTTCATCGCCTTGCTCGGCCTGGTCAGCGTACTGCTCACCGGCGGCATCGGCCTGCTCAAGCTGGACAACCAGTGGCTGGCGATCAAGGAAGCCGCGATTCCAGGGCTGATCGGTATCGCCGTACTGGTGTCCACACGCACCCGCTACCCGCTGATCCGCACCATGCTGTTCAACAAGACCGTGCTCAATGTCGACAAGATCCACGCGCGCCTGGAACAAACCGGCAACACCGAGCGATTCGAGGCCCGCCTGCTCAGGGCAACCTACTGGCTGAGCGGCACCTTCTTTTTCTCCTCGGCGATGAACTACGTGCTGGCCGAGTGGATCGTCATCAGCCCGGCCGGCAGCGAAGCCTTCAATGAAGAACTGGGGCGCATGAACCTGCTCAGCTACCCGATGATCGCGATTCCGTCGATGATCATGCTGATGGCGGTGTTCTACTATTTGTGGCGCACCATCCATGGTCTGACCGGTCTCAAACTGGAAGACGTAATGGCCAACAGCGACGCCGACAAGCAGGCCTGAGCCCTCGACAGCCGGCGCTGTGCAATGCTGACCCTGTCGACCTATCTGGGGCTGTTCCTTTCCGCCCTGGCCGCGGCCAGCCTGCTGCCCCTGCAATCCGAAGCACTGCTGGTCGCGCTATTGCTGGGCGGCCAACAACCGGTGGTGTGGCTGATTGCGGTCGCCAGCCTGGGCAATGTACTGGGCTCGCTGCTCAACTGGTGGCTGGGCCGTTCGCTGGAGCGTTTTCGTCACGCCCGCTGGTTTCCGGTCAGCGAGAAGCGCCTGCTGCAGGCCCAGCGCGGCTACGCTCGCTACGGTCGCTGGAGCCTGTTGCTGAGCTGGATGCCAGTAATCGGCGACCCATTGACCCTAGTGGCCGGGATAATGCGCGAGCGCCTGTGGGTGTTTCTGGTCATCGTCAGCCTGGCGAAAACCACGCGTTATGCCGTACTGGCCTGGCTCACACTGTGCGCCTCTGGTGCATGTGCCAGTTGAGCAACGGGCTGGCGTCCGTGATACTGCGCAGCCTGCGCCCACAAGCCCAGGGCTGACCGAGCGCCTACAACGCGCACCACAAACAGGGGATCAGAGTTGCAAGGGATTAAGCCGAGGATGAAGCGCAGCGACCTGATCTGGACCCTGATCGGCCTCAGTGCGGTGGTGCTGTCGTGCTTTCTGCTCTATCACGAGGTGCGCACCATCTCCCTCGATGAAATCGCCGACAGCCTGAATGCCATTTCCACCCGCCACTGGCTGCTTGCCGCCGGCGCCACCCTGGGTGCTTACTGCGCCCTGGCCTGGTACGACCGCATCGCCATTGCCCACCTGGGTAAAAAGATCCCCTGGCATTTCATCACCCTGTGCTCCTTCACCACCTATGCACTGGCCCACAACATCGGCGCCTCAGTGTTCTCTGGCGCACTGGTGCGCTACCGGGCGTATCGCACCAAGGGCCTGTCGCCGCAGGAAATTGGCATCCTGATCGTCTTCTGCTCATTCACCTTTGCCCTGGGCACGCTGCTGGCCACCGGTTGCGTGCTGATCCTGCAACCCTCGATCATGCAACGCGTGCTCGACGTACCGACCGCCTTGGCGATGGGCATCGGCGTCCTATTGCTGCTGCTCGTGGGCCTGTATGTGCTGGGCTCCTGGCTGCAGCTCAAGCCCTGGCGGCTGGGCAAGGTGCATATCGAATACCCGCGCCTGGGGATTGTCGCCCGCCAGCTACTGGCAGGCCCACTGGAGCTGGCCTGCGCAGCGGCAATCATCTACTTCGCCCTGCCGGCGGAACATAACCCCGGCTACCTGATCGTCCTGGGGGTGTTCCTCGCCTCCTTCTCGCTCGCCCTGCTGTCACACGCGCCTGGGGGCTTGGGCGTGCTTGAGGTGAGCTTTCTCGCCGCTCTGCCCGACGTACCCACATCGGGCGTACTGGCGGCACTGATTGTGTTTCGCGGCTTCTACCTGCTGCTGCCCTTCGCCCTGTCGCTGCTCGTGGTACTGGGCTTCGAGTGGGGCCAGTGGCGTATTCGCCGCGAAGAGCGGCAAACCCTCCCCTAAAATCCGGATAACCGGGGCAGCATTGCGCGCCACACTCGCATAGAATGCGCGGCCGTTTTTACTAGGCAGCTGTGCGCCTAGCAAAAACGTTCCGCATTCACTTCAGGAACAGCGCGCCGCATGACTTATTCCACGCCCGCCCGCGCCTGCGGCATCGACTTTGGCACCTCCAACTCCACCGTCGGCTGGCTACGCCCCGATGCCGAGACGCTTATCCCGCTGGAAGACGGCAAGATCACCCTGCCTTCGGTGGTGTTCTTCAACCTCGAAGAACGTCGCCCGGTGTATGGCCGCCTGGCCCTGCAGGAATACCTGGAAGGCTACGAAGGCCGCCTGATGCGCTCGCTGAAAAGCCTGCTGGGCAGCAAGCTGCTGAAAAGCGAAACCACCGTGCTCGGCAGCGCCCTGCCGTTCAAGGACCTGCTCGGCTTTTTTATCGGCGAACTGAAAAAACGTGCCGAGACGGCGGCCGGGCGGCCGTTCGAGGAAGTGGTGCTGGGCCGCCCGGTGTTCTTTGTCGATGATGACCCGGTCGCCGACCTGGAGGCGCAGAACACCCTGGTGGCCGTGGCGCACAAGCTCGGCTTCAAAGACGTATCCTTCCAGTATGAGCCGATTGCCGCGGCCTTCGACTACGAGTCCGGCATCGCGGGTGAAGAGCTGGTGCTGATCGTCGATATCGGCGGCGGTACTTCAGACTTCTCCCTGGTGCGCCTGGCACCGGAGCGGCGCAATGTGGCCGACCGGCATGACGATATTCTCGCCACCGGCGGCGTGCATATCGGCGGCACCGACTTCGACAAACAGCTCTCCCTGGCTGGCGTGATGCCGCTCTTCGGCTACGGCAGCCGGATGAAGAGCGATGCACCAATGCCCACCAGCACCCACCTGAGCCTGGCCACCTGGCACACCATCAACGCGGTGTACTCGGCGCAGTCGCAGCGCCAGCTGCAGAGCATGCGCTACGATATCGTCGACCCCACCGGTATCGATCGCCTGTTCAAGCTGATCGAGCGGCGCGACGGCCACTGGCTGGCCATGCAGGTGGAAGACAGCAAGATCGCTCTGACCGAGCAGGATGCCCGACCGATCGACCTCAGCCGCCTGGAAGACGGTCTGGTCGCCGAACTGACCCGCGAGTTGTTTGAAGGCGCTATCGAGCCGCTGCTGGAGCGCGTGCGCGCCAGCGTCACCCAACTGCTCGGCGATGCCGGAGTCAGTGTGGCGCAGGTCGATACCGTGTTCTTTACCGGTGGCTCCAGCGGCATCCCGGCCTTGCGCCAGAGCGTCGCGGCGATGCTTCCGAACGCGCGCCATGTCGAAGGCAACACCTTCGGCAGCATCGGCAGCGGCTTGGCGATCGAAGCGAAAAAGCGCTACGGCTAAACACGTAGGGTGGATGGCGCTTTATCCATCCACCATTAGCGGAACTCTGGTGGATGAGAAAAGCGTCATCCACCCTACACAAATGGGCCCGATGCGCTTGTGGGAGGGGCTTTAGCCGCGACAAAAACCGCAAACGCCCCCATAAAAACGCCAGCACGAAGCTGGCGTTTTTTATTCCCTGAGAATCAGCGCGGTACAGCTGGTTTCTTGGTGGGCTTCTTGCCCTTCCCTTTCGCCGCATCGGCGCGCTCTTTGGCTGCCTGCTGGTTACGCACTTGCGCAGCCGCCTTGGCCTTCTCGCGCTTGTCCCAGGGGTTGCCACCCGCCGCACCGGTATCACGCGGCGGCAGGCCGGTGTGCTGGGTGAGCATCGGCTTGCTCTTGGTGGTGTCTTTGGCGACCTTGTGGCTGCCGGCCGGCGTCGAATTCTTGCGGCGCGCGCTCTGGTAGCTGTCGGTGGCTGGCTGATGCAATGGGATCAGCTGATTCTTGCCCGACCCGATCAGGTCGGCGCGGCCCATGCGGGTCAGCGCTTCACGCAACATCGGCCAGCCTTTCGGGTCGTGGTAGCGCAGGAAGGCCTTGTGCAACCGGCGCTGCTCCTCGCTCTTGACGATGGTCACGCCGTCGCTCTTGTAGGTGACCTTGCGCAGCGGGTTCTTGCCCGAGTGGTACATGGCCGTGGCCGTGGCCATTGGCGACGGGTAGAAGGCCTGCACCTGGTCGGCGCGGAAGCCGTTGCCCTTGAGCCACAGGGCCAGGTTCATCATGTCTTCATCGGTGGTGCCCGGATGCGCCGCGATAAAGTACGGGATCAGGTACTGCTCTTTGCCCGCCTCTTTCGAGTACTTCTCGAACATGCGCTTGAACTTGTCATAGCTGCCAATGCCCGGCTTCATCATCTGATTCAGCGGGCCTTCCTCGGTGTGCTCCGGGGCAATCTTCAGGTAGCCACCGACGTGGTGGGTGACCAGCTCCTTCACATACTCCGGCGACTCCACGGCCAGGTCGTAACGCAGGCCCGAGGCAATCAGGATCTTTTTCACCCCTGGCAGAGCGCGCGCACTGCGGTACAGCTGGATCAGGCTGGAGTGGTCAGTATTCAGGTTCGGGCAGATGCCCGGGAACACGCAGGACGGCTTGCGGCATGCGGATTCGATTTCCGGGCTCTTGCAGGCAATGCGGTACATGTTCGCGGTCGGCCCACCGAGATCGGAGATCACCCCGGTAAAGCCTGGAACCTTGTCGCGGATCTCTTCAATCTCGCGGATGATCGACTCTTCGGAGCGGTTCTGGATGATCCGCCCTTCGTGCTCGGTGATCGAGCAGAAGGTACAGCCACCGAAGCAGCCGCGCATGATGTTGACCGAGAAGCGGATCATCTCGTAGGCCGGAATCTTTTCCTTGCCATACGTCGGGTGCGGCACACGCTGATAGGGCATGCCGAACACGTAGTCCATCTCTTCGGTGGTCATGGGAATGGGTGGCGGGTTGAACCACACGTCCACCTCACCATGCTTCTGCACCAGGGCGCGGGCGTTACCCGGGTTGGTTTCCAGGTGCAGCACGCGGTTGGCGTGGGCGTATAGCACCGGGTCGTTACGCACCTTTTCCATCGACGGCAGACGGATCACCGTCTTGTCCCGGGTCATGCGCGGGCTGGCGAGCAGCTGCACGACCTTGGGCTCATTCGGGTCTTCCAGCGGCGCCTTGCTCTGCTCGATGGCGCAGGCTTCAGTGTCCTGGGTGTTCACGTACGGGTTGATGATCTTGTCGACCTTGCCTGGCCGGTCGATACGGGTGGAGTCCACCTCATACCAGCCCTGGGGCGTATCACGGCGAATAAACGCGGTGCCGCGCACGTCGGTGATGTCTTCGATCTTGTGGCCGTATGACAGGCGCTGGGCCACTTCGACGATGGCACGCTCGGCGTTGCCATACAGCAGGATGTCGGCACTGGCGTCGATCAGAATCGAGTTGCGTACGCGGTCCTGCCAGTAGTCGTAATGCGCGATGCGGCGCAGCGAGGCTTCGATACCGCCGAGCACGATCGGTACGTGCTTGTAGGCTTCCTTGCAGCGCTGGCTGTACACCAGGCTGGCGCGGTCCGGACGTTTACCGGCCAGGCCGCCAGGCGTGTAGGCGTCATCGGAACGGATTTTCTTGTCGGCAGTGTAACGGTTGATCATCGAGTCCATGTTGCCGGCCGCAACACCGAAGAACAGGTTCGGCTCGCCGAGCTTCATGAAGTCGTCTTTCGACTGCCAGTTCGGCTGGGCGATGATGCCGACGCGAAAGCCTTGCGACTCCAGCAGCCGGCCAATAATCGCCATACCGAAGGACGGGTGATCCACATAGGCATCACCGGTGACGATGATGATGTCGCAGCTGTCCCAGCCAAGCTGATCCATTTCTTCCCGGCTCATCGGCAGGAAAGGTGCAGGGCCGAAACACTCGGCCCAGTACTTTGGATAATCGAATAACGGCTTGGCGGCTTGCATGGACATGACCGGGATCTGCAGGATTTAACGGCTGCGGAATATAGCACAAAAAATAACCAAATCCGACCTCTATGCTAGGTTGTTTAGCGGCCCATACGCTCACGAAAGGCAGGCACGCGGCGCGCCAATGGCTATACTCGGGCGATTAACTGGGCCGGCCAAGAAGCCAGGTACAAGGAGTTCAGGGTGCAGTCGTTCCTCTGGTCAATCGTATTGTTCGCACTACTTGCAGGCCCTGCCAGTGCTGCTCCCTATGCTATCGACAGCGCGAGCAGCGGCGTGGCGCTGAACGACTCCATCGAACTGCTTGAAGATGTCGGCGGCCACCTGAGCATAGACGACATGGCCGACCCGGCCGTGCAACAACGCTTCGCCCCTGCCAATGGCCGCGCCACCGTTGGCCAGAGCCGCAACCCCTGGTGGATCAAACTGACCCTGCAGCGCACGGCTGAGGCGCCATCCCAATGGTGGCTGGCCGTCAATGCCGTGACCCAGCTCGACCTGCGCCTGTATCTGCCAACATCGGCAGGCACCTGGCAGGAGCGCCGCTCGGGTGAGCGCGTTGACTATCGCTCCGGGCGCGACCACGACAGCCGCCACATGCTGTTCCGCCTGCCGCCTCTGGAGCAGGAACCGCTGACCCTTTACCTGCGCAGCTATGACCCGGCGGGCAATTCCTTTCCGCTGCGACTCTGGCAACTGCAGCACCTGTCGGATACGGCCGCAGTCGAGAACCTCGCCCTGGGGGTGGTCTACGGCGTGATTGCCGCTCTGCTGCTGTACAACCTGTTCATTTTCTTCAGCCTGCGCGACTCGGCCTACTTCTGGTACGTACTGACCACCGGTGGTGCACTGCTGATGATCCTCAGCATGAGCGGCCATGGCTTTCAGTACCTGTGGCCCAACTCCCCGGTGCCGTTCTGGCTGGACCGCGTCACCCTGCCTTCGCTGTGGGGCTTTTGTGCCTGCCGCTTTACTCAGGTGCTGCTGCAGACCCGCAGCCAGGTGCGCTGGGCTCATCACCTGCTGAGCTTCGCCTGCGCCTGCTACGTTCTGGCCATCGGCCTGGAAGCCTTCGGCCAGCGTAATCTCGCTGCCTGGATCATCGCCCTGCTGTCGCTGACCAGCATCCCCGCAGCACTGGGCTCGGCAGTGATTCGCTGGCGCCAGGGCTATTTTCCCGCGCTGCTCTACCTGTGCGGCTATGGCCTGATCCTGGGCAGCATCAGCCTGGCGCTGATGCGTGCTACTGGCCTGGTGCAGCCCGCGACCTGGAATGCCTACGTATTTCCCATCGCCGTGGCGGCCGAGTCCATTCTCTTCTCGTTCGCTCTGGCCTACCGCATCCAGACCCTGAAACAGGAAAAGGCCAACGCCCTGCGCCAGGCCGACCGCGAAAAAACCGCACGCCTGGCCCAGCTGCAGGCCAATGCTGACGAGTTTCAGGATGCCGTGGCTCAGCGCACGGCCGAACTGGCTGCCACCAACGAACGCCTTAGCCAGCGCGAGTGCGAGCTGCAGCATGCTGCCTTCCATGATCCACTGACCGAACTGCCCAACCGGCGCTACCTGATCGAGCGTTGCGAAGCCGCCCTGGCCCATGCCGAACGCCAGGCAGAACCCGTTGCTCTGCTGTTGATCGACCTTGATCACTTCAAACCGATCAACGACAAATACGGCCATGATGCCGGCGACCTGATGCTCCAGGTAATCGCCAAACGCCTGCGCGAACATGTGCGTGCGGGGGATCTGGTGGCACGCCTGGGCGGTGACGAGTTTGCCGTACTGGTCTGCGGTCATGACGCCGAAGACCACACACGGGAAATCGCTACTCGCCTGCTACATGAGCTGGCGCAACCGGTTCTTTACGGTGCCGAGCGTCTGGTGGTGACCATCAGCATTGGCGCCGCCCTCTACCCGCGCCACGCCAGCCATTTTGCCGGGCTCTACAAGTTGGCCGACGACGCGCTCTACAGCGTCAAAGGCCGCGGTCGTTCGGGCTGGGCCCTGCAAGGCGAAGACGGCGGCCTGAGTGCGCTCGAGCGCCTGCAGCTGGATGTCATCAAGGTTACCAGCGGGCTCTAAGCCAGATAGCGGCGTGCCACACGCGCAGTCAATTGACTGAGCAAGGCCCGCGGATCGCTACCGACAGCGCGCGCCACCTCTTCGACAGGCAACTGCGGCCCCCACAGCTGCACTGTGTCGCCAATCTGCACATCGGGCACCTGGGTCACGTCCAGACTGAGTACATCCAGGCCGACACGCCCGACCAGCGACACGCGCTGTCCACGTAGCCACGCCGGCGTACCAGACGCGGCCTGGGCCGGGTAACCGTCACCATAGCCGCAACTCACCGTGGCGATGCGCGAAGGCCGGGGCGCTGTCCAGGCCGCATCAGCACCTAAAGACTCGCCACAGGCCACTTCGCGGCAGGCAATAATCTGCGCTTCCAACTGCATGGCCGGGCGTAGGCCCAGCTCCGCCGCCGATAGATCGGCAAACGGGCTGGCCCCATAGAGCATCAGACCCGGCCGTAGCCAGTCCAGGTGCGCGGCCGGCAACAGCAGCGTGGCAGCCGAGTCCGCCAGCGTGCGCGCCGCGAACGGCAAGTCGAGCAGTTCGGCAAATGCCTCGACTTGCGCCTCGGTCAGCGGATGGTTGCGCAGACCGGCGCAGCTCAGCTCGCTGAGCAGGTTGAGCGAGGCCACGGCCGGCGAGCCCTGTAAGCGTGCATGCCAGTCGCGCAGCGCTGCCGCACTGAAGCCTAGCTGGTGCACCCCACTGTCGAACGCCAGCCAGATATCCAACGGCCTTGCCAGCTCGGTCTCAAGCAGTTGCTCGGCCTGCCACTCGGCATGCAGCACCACATCGAGGCGCAGCTGCACGGCGAGCCGGTATTCCTGCGCGGTAAAGCAGCCGCCCTGCAACAGAATCCGCGCCCCGGCATGCAGCGCGCGGACCTGCGCAGCCTCATCGAGGCTGGCCACAGCAAAGCCGTCGGCCTGGTCATGCAGCCCGGTGACCACCTCGGCCAAACCATGCCCATAGGCATTAGCGGCGACCACCGCGAATACCCCACGGCCCGGCGCACAGTGCTGGGCCAGGGCATGGTTGTGACGGATCGCGGCCAGGTCGAGAGTGGCAATCAGTGGACGCATGCAGATGGCTCCGAAAACGCAAAACGGGCGCCCAGTGTAACCACTGGACGCCCGTTTTTATTGATCTGAGCGGGGTTGCGGGTCAATCCTCGTCGAACTGGTAACTGCCCGGCGCGAGGTTCTCGAAGCGCGAATACTTGCCGAGGAATGCCAGGCGCGTGGTGCCGATCGGGCCGTTACGCTGCTTACCGATAATGATCTCGGCCACACCCTTGTACTCGGTCTCCGGGTGATACACCTCGTCGCGGTAAACGAACATGATGATGTCGGCGTCCTGCTCGATCGCCCCGGACTCACGCAAGTCGGAGTTGATAGGGCGCTTGTTCGGGCGCTGCTCGAGGCCGCGGTTAAGCTGTGACAGGGCGATCACCGGGCAGTTGAATTCCTTGGCCAGGGCCTTGAGCGAGCGCGAGATTTCGGAAATCTCGTTGACCCGGCTGTCACCACTGGAGCCGGGAATCTGCATCAACTGCAGGTAGTCGACCATGATCAGGCCGATCTCGCCGTGCTCACGGGCCAGGCGGCGCGTGCGCGCACGCATCTCCGAGGGCGAGATACCGGCGGTATCATCAATAAACAGCTTGCGGTCATTGAGCAGGTTGACCGCGCTGGTTAGGCGCGGCCAATCGTCATCGTCCAGGCGGCCCGCACGTACCTTGGTCTGGTCAATGCGCCCGAGCGAGGCGAGCATACGCATGACGATGGAGTCCGACGGCATCTCCAGGGAGTACACCATCACCACCTTGTCGCTGCGCATCAGCGCGTTCTCCACCAGGTTCATGGCAAAGGTGGTCTTACCCATCGACGGTCGCCCGGCGACGATGATCAGGTCAGCCGGTTGCAAGCCGCTGGTTTGCGCATCCAGGTCGGTAAAGCCGGTGGACAGACCGGTGATCGCATCACCCGAGTTGAACAGGGTGTCGATACGGTCGATGGCCTTGACCAGAATATCGTTGATCCCGACCGGCCCGCCGGTCTTCGGTCGCGCCTCGGCGATTTGGAAGATCAACCGCTCGGCCTCGTCGAGGATTTCCTCACCGGTACGCCCTTGCGGGGCGTAGGCGCTGTCGGCGATCTCGTTGCTGATGCCGATCAGTTGGCGCAGGGTGGCCCGCTCGCGGATGATCTGCGCGTAGGCCTTGATGTTGGCCACCGAGGGAATGTTCTTCGCCAGTTCACCGAGGTAGGCCAGGCCGCCGACCTGCGACAGCTGCCCTTCCTTGTCCAGTTGCTCGGACAGAGTGACAACGTCGAACGGGTGGTTGCGCTCAGCCAGCTTGAAGATGGCGCGGAAGATCAGCCGGTGGTCATGCCGATAGAAATCGCCATCGGACACCGCATCAAGCACGCGTTCCCAGGCGTTGTTGTCCAGCATCAAGCCGCCCAGCACCGCCTGCTCGGCTTCGATCGAGTGCGGCGGCACTTTCAGCGCGGAGGTTTGCAGGTCGTACTGTTCGGGCAGACTGATGTCGTTCATAGGCTCTGGGCAGGCGTCGGGGATTCAGAAAACAAAAGGCACGACACCGCTTACGCAATGTCGTGCCTGATTGTCAGCAGGCCAGCACCGGAGTGCAAGCCCGCTAGTCGAGTGGCGATCAGGCCGCTACGACTACAACCTTGACGGTTGCTTCAACGTCGCTGTGCAGGTGCACGGCTACGTCATATTCGCCGATCTGGCGAATGGTGCCGTTCGGCAGACGTACTTCGGACTTGGCCACTTCAACACCGGAAGCAGTCAGGGCGTCAGCGATGTCGTGGGTGCCGATCGAACCGAACAGTTTGCCCTCATCGCCCGCGCTAGCGGTGATGGTGACTTCCAGCTCAGCGAGCTGGGCAGCGCGAGTTTCGGCCGAAGCCTTCTTATCGGCAGCCAGTTTTTCCAGCTCGGCGCGACGTGCTTCGAACGCAGCCAGGTTGGCAGCGGTCGCAGCAGTGGCTTTGCCTTGCGGCAGCAGGAAGTTACGGCCGTAACCGGCCTTAACGTTCACTTTATCGCCCAGGTTGCCCAGGTTGGCGATTTTTTCCAGCAGGATCAGTTCCATTTGGTAATAACCTCTTAACTTTTAACCTTCACCGTTCGCGGGGCCTGAGCCGTTCTTGCGCTCGAAGCGTCCGCGAAAATCAAACAGGCTGTCGACAATGGCCAAAACCACCAGTAACGGATACGTCAGCTGCATGAAAATCAGCAGCGTGATGTACAAACCCACCAACCAGAACCTGGCCAGTCTCCCCTGCGCCACCATGCCATGTAACAGGGCAATGCCGGCGAACATCAGCGGAACACTGCACAACGGCGTCAGCATGGCCATCTGCGCCCCAAGATTGGGGCCCACCAGCATGCCAACCACCAGCAGTATCGCCAGCGGGGGCGGCAGTCGCAGCGCGCGAAACTCGCGGCCAAAACCACCTGGGTTGTACAACAGCGCCTGCCAGTAACGCCCAAGCATCAGGCTCAGCAGGCTGACGATCTGCAGCAAAGCTGCCAGCAATCCAGTCAGCACCGGCACGATCAGGCTCTCAAGGCGCGCTCGCTCGTCCACCGACATCTGTTGGTGAACCCCATCGAGCATCTGCGGAACCAGCTTATTCAGCTCGCCCGCCATGGCTTCGATGGGTGCGCGGAATACCGCACCCAAAACCAGACCGAACACCAGACCAAGGGCCACGCTGCACAGCAGCACGCGGGTCCAGGACAAATTGGCGCGCAACAACAACGCCAACCCCAGCGCACCGAGCAACACCAACAGGGTGCGCGGTTCACCGAAATACCACCAGCCAATGGCCGGTAGCAGAGCCCAGACGAGGATGCTCAAGGCATCACTCACTCCGCGCCGCAGCAGCACCAGGCTCCCCGCGGCAGCACTCAACCAGAACAGCAGCGGCAATGCCGCAGAAACGACCACCACGAGGGTGGCCTGCATACGGCCGCGCATAATGAATTCAGCGATGGCACGCATGGGTTATCCCTTACTTCTTGTCGAACACCCGGTCTCAGCGGCCGTGGCTGTCGGTGTAGGGCAGCAGGGCCAGGAAGCGGGCGCGCTTGATAGCGGTAGCCAGCTGACGCTGATAACGAGCCTTGGTACCGGTGATACGGCTAGGAACGATCTTGCCGGTTTCCGAGATGTAGGCTTTCAGGGTGTTGAGATCTTTGAAATCGATCTCTTTCACGTCTTCAGCGGTGAAACGGCAGAATTTACGACGACGGAAGAAACGTGCCATGGGATTGGCTCCTCAATAGATCCGTGGATTACTCGTCAGCGTTGTCGCTGTCGCTGTTGTCGCTGTCATCG
>JAHJYA010000059.1 GCA_018826895.1 Gammaproteobacteria bacterium | reverse complement strand
GATCTGGTACAGGCAACGGCACGTTGACGCCGACCATGCCGACTTCGATCTCGTCGCAGAACAGCCGCGCCGCTTCACCGTCGCGGGTGAAGATGCAGGTGCCGTTGCCGTACTCGTGGTCGTTGATCAGTTGCATGGCGGCTTCCAGGCTGCCGACGCGGACGATGCACAGCACTGGGCCGAAGATTTCGTCGGTGTAGATGGTCATCTCCGGGGTCACCTTGTCGAACAGGGTGCCGCCGACGAAGTAACCCTCTTCATGGCCCGCCACCACCAGGTCGCGGCCGTCGACCACCAGGCTGGCGCCCTGGGCGACGCCGGCGTCGATATAGCCTTTGACCTTGTCCCGCGCAGCCGCAGTCACCAGCGGGCCCATGTCCAGGCCGCAGGTGGTGCCGGCGCCGATCTTCAGGGCTTTGATCTGCGGGACGATTTTCTCGACCAGCGCATCGGCGATCTGGTCGCCCACGCACACGGCCACGGAGATGGCCATGCAGCGCTCGCCGCAGGAGCCGTAGGCCGCGCCCATCAGTGCGCTGACGGCGTTGTCGAGGTCGGCGTCGGGCATCAGTACGGCGTGGTTCTTCGCGCCGCCCAGGGCCTGCACGCGTTTGCCACGCTTGGTGCCTTCGCTGTAGATGTATTCGGCAATCGGCGTAGAGCCGACGAAGCTCAGGGCTTTGACATCCGGTGCCTCGATCAGCGCATCGACCGCCTGCTTGTCACCGTGCACCACGTTGAGCACGCCCTTGGGCAGGCCGGCTTCGTGCAGCAGTTCGGCGATGTACAGGGTGGAGCTGGGGTCGCGCTCGGACGGCTTGAGGATAAAGCAGTTGCCGCAGACGATGGCCAGCGGGTACATCCACAGCGGCACCATGGCCGGGAAGTTGAACGGGGTGATGCCGGCGACCACGCCGATGGGCTGGAAGTCGCTCCAGGCGTCGATGTTTGGGCCGACGTTGCGGTTGTATTCACCCTTGAGCAGCTCGGGTGCGCCGCAGGCGTATTCGACGTTTTCGATGCCGCGCTTGAGCTCACCGACGGCGTCTTCCACGGTCTTGCCGTGTTCTTCGCTGATCAGTTGGGCGATCTTGTCTTCGTGCTGCTCGAGCAGTTGCTTGAAGCGGAACATCACCTGGGCGCGCTTGGCCGGCGGGGTGTTGCGCCAGGCCGGGAACGCCGCCTTGGCGCTGGCGATGGCCTGGTCCATGGTGGCCTGGTCAGCCAGAGCGACTTCGCGGCTCGACGCGCCAGTGGAGGGGTTGAACACCGGCGCTGAGCGGCCCGTGCCGGTGACGCGTTCGCCATTGATCAGGTGGGGAATAAGGCTCATAAACACTCCAAAGTCGTGGGTGGCGGGAGGGACTGTCGCGGCTTAAGCCCTTCCCACGGGGTTGTTCCGGGCGACTCAGGGGCCGCTTGCTGACGGCACGCCCCATTAAGGTTTGATTTCGGTCTCCACAAAGACGATTTCGTGGTCGCTGGCATTGATCACGTTATGTTCGACACCGGCCTGGCGAAAATACGCCTGGCCGGCCGTAAGCCTGGCCTGCACCTCGCCCTGGGGCGTTTCCAGCAGCAGGGTGCCACCGGTCATCGGCACCACCACATAATCGTAGCCGTGGCGATGGCGACCGGTTTCGGCACCGGGGGCAAAACGCCACTCGGTGACGATCACCCGCTCGTTATCCACCTGCACGCTGGGCACGGCCTGGGGGCGCGGCATCAGTCGACGCTCTGCAGGGCTTCGCCGACGGCGTTGAATACGCGGTCGAGGTCGTCCATCTTGGCGTTGAACATGGGGCCAAACTGCAGGGTATCGCCACCGAAGCGCACATAGAAACCGGCCTTCCACAGGGCGATACCGGCCTCGAACGGGCGCACCACCGGGTCACCGTCGCGCGGCGCCAGTTGCAGGGCGCCAGCCAGGCCGCAGTTGCGGATGTCGACGATATGCTTGGCGCCCTTGAAACCGTGCAGCGCGGCACCGAATTTCGGCGCCAGCTCGGCGGACTGCTGTATCAGGTTCTCGCGTTTGAGCAGCTCCAGCGACGCCAGGCCGGCGGCGCAGGCCACCGGGTGAGCGGAGTAGGTGTAGCCATGGGTGAACTCGACCATGTGCTCAGGTGACGGCTGCTGCATAAAGGTGTTGTAGATCTCGCTGCTGGCGATCACTGCGCCCAGGGGGATGGCGCCGTTGGTGATCTGCTTGGCGGCGTTGAGGATGTCCGGGGTCACGCCAAAGTACTCGGCACCGGTCCAGGTGCCCATGCGCCCAAAGGCGGTGATCACCTCGTCGAAGATCAGCAGGATGTTGTGCTGCGTGCAGATCTCGCGCAGACGCTGCAGGTAGCCGGTGGGCGGCACGATAACGCCCGCCGAGCCAGACATCGGCTCAACGATCACCGCGGCGATGTTCGAGGCGTCGTGCAATTCGATCAGTTTGAGCAGCTCGTTGGCCAGCTCCACGCCGCCGGTTTCGGCCATGCCGTTGGTGTAGGCCAGGTGCGGTTGCAGGGTGTGCGGCAGGTGATCGACGTCCATAAACTGGCCGTACATTTTGCGGTTGCCGCCAATGCCGCCCAGGCTGGTGCCGGCGATGTTGACGCCGTGATAGCCACGGGCGCGGCCGATAAATTTGGTCTTAGCTGGCTGGCCCTTGAGGCGCCAGTAGGCCTTGGCCATTTTCACCGCGGTGTCGGCGCACTCGGAACCAGAACCGGTGAAGAACACATGGTTGAGGTCGCCCGGCGCCAACTCGGCCAGTTGTTCAGCGAGTTTGAACGACCCCGGATGGCCGTACTGGAAGCCCGGCGAGTAATCGAGGGTGCCAAGTTGCTTGGCCACCGCGTCCTGAATTTCCTTGCGCGAGTGGCCAGCGCCGCAGGTCCAGAGGCCCGACAGGCTGTCGTAGATCTTGCGGCCCTGGTCGTCATACAGCCAGCTGCCTTCGGCGCCG
This sequence comes from Gammaproteobacteria bacterium, assembly GCA_018826895.1. Lineage (GTDB taxonomy): Bacteria > Pseudomonadota > Gammaproteobacteria > Pseudomonadales > Pseudomonadaceae > Aquipseudomonas. The sequence continues at coordinate 3,084 of JAHJYA010000059.1, read as the reverse complement.
ACGATGATCCGCGGATCGCGCTGGAAGCTGCGGTTGGCGGTAAACGGCATCCAGTGCGCATCCAGCTTGAGCTGGCTGGCCAGGGAGGAAGTTTCGGTCTGCGGCATATTCATCGGGGTGGCCTCGCACTCGAAGGTATCGTGGGAGGGGCTTTAGCCGCGACAAACAGAAGACCGACGGCCGTCGCGGCTAAAGCCCCTCCCACAAGAGTTGAATCAGTTGCCAGTAAAGGTGCCACGGGCATAGAGTCAGTAAAACGCGACTCTTCTTAACTTCAGTTAGCCCGGTACTAAACAATGAGCACCCGCCGCCCCGACCCGCTGGCCCAGGTCAGCGACTTCGATATCCGCCTGCTCAAGCTGTTTCGTAGCGTAGTCGACTGCGGCGGTTTTTCGGCAGCGGAAAGTGCCCTGGGCATCGGCCGTTCGGCCATCAGCCAGCAGATGAGCGACCTGGAGCAGCGCCTCGGTCTGCGCCTGTGCCAGCGTGGGCGCGCCGGCTTCGCCCTCACCGAAGAAGGCCGCGAGGTGTACCAGAGCACCCTGCAGCTGCTGGCGGCGCTGGAGAGCTTCCGCACCGAGGTTAACGGCCTGCACCAGCACCTGCGCGGCGAGCTGAACATCGGCCTGACCGACAATCTGGTGACGGTGCCGCACATGCGCATCACCAACGCCCTGGCGCGCCTCAAGGAGCGCGGCCCGGATGTGCGGGTGAATATCCGCATGACCCCGCCGAGCGAGGTGGAACAGGGCGTGCTCGATGGCCGCCTGCACATCGGCGTGGTGCCGTTGGCCAGCCAGCTGTCGGGGCTGGAATACCAGGCGCTGTACGACGAGCGCTCACGCCTGTACTGCGCGGTCGGCCACCCACTGTTCTATGTCGATGACCAGCAACTGAGCGATGCACGCCTGGATGCCCAGGAGGCGATTGCGCCGACCTTCCGCCTGCCGCCCGAGGTGCAGCGCCACTACCAGGCGCTGGCCTGCACGGCCAGCGCTTCGGACCGTGAGGGCATGGCGTTTCTGATCCTCACCGGACGCTATATCGGTTACCTGCCCGACCACTACGCCCAGGCCTGGGTGCAGCAAGGCCGCCTGCGCGTGCTCAAACCCGCCAGCCGCTACTACGACATCAGCCTGGCCTCGGTGACGCGCAAGGGCCGCCGCCCGCACCTGGTGCTGGAGAGCTTTCTGGAGGCGTTGGCGATTTCTTGAGGGGTGGTATGCACCTTGGTGGGGCACACACATGGGATTCAGCAATCGCACACAGAACATACCTGGATCGTATACAACCCATGCAGCAAGGCTTCCGCGCACCTATGCGCGCTTAAAGCTGACGACATGGACAGCTTCTTGCATTACGGCGTTGGCCTGTGCACCCGTCCTGCGTGCGAACCAAGCATGTGTAGGAGCGAATTTATTCGCGATAAATCGCGACGCGATCACGGCCCTATCGCGAATAAATTCGCTCCTACAGTATCGGGTTCGGCACACACCCATTACGTCATCGCCCTTCGGAAAGCCTCCATGACCACAGATTCGCCGCCCGCCTCCGACCTGCTCTACGGCCTCGACGATCGTCCTGCACCGCTGCCGGCGTTCTTCGCCGCGCTGCAGCATGTGCTGGCCTGTTTTGTCGGCATCATCACCCCAACGCTGATCATCGGCGGCGTGCTCGGATTGGCCGAGCAGTTGCCCTACCTGATCAGCATGGGCCTGATGGTCTCCGGGGTCGGCACGCTGATCCAGGCGCGCCGGCCGTTCGGTATCGGCGCCGGGATGATCTGCGTGCAGGGCACCAGCTTCGCCTTTCTCAGCGCGGTGCTCGGCGCCGGGTTGATGGTCAAGGCACGCGGTGGCAGCCCGGATGACATCCTGGCGATGATCTTCGGCGTGTGCTTTTTCGGCGCCTTTATCGAGATGATTTTGAGCCGCTTTATCGGCCGCCTGCAGCGCATCGTTACGCCGCTGGTGACCGGCATCGTCATCACCATCATCGGCGTCAGCCTGATCAAGGTCGGCATTACCGATGTGGGCGGCGGGGTCAACGCGGCGAACTTCGGCGCACCGATCAACCTGGCTCTGGGCGCCCTGGTGCTGGTGATCATCATTGTGCTCAACCGCCTGAATAACGCCTGGCTGCGCCTCTCGGCAATCATCATCGGTTTGCTGGTCGGCTGCCTGGCAGCCTGGTTCAGCGGTGTGCTGGTGCCCAAGGCCCTGCCCGACCTGCCGCTGGTGAGCCTGCCGATACCCTTCCGTTATGGCTTCGCCTTCGACTGGATGGCGTTCATCCCGGTGGCGCTGATCTACCTGATTACCGCCATCGAAACCACCGGCGACCTGACCGCCAACTGCATGATCTCCAGGCAGCCGATCAAAGGCCCCGAGTACCTGCAACGGATCAAGGGCGGGGTGTTTGGCGACGGCGTCAGCTCGCTGATCGCCGCGGTGTTCAACACCTTCCCCAACACCACCTTCAGCCAGAACAACGGCGTGATCCAGCTCTCCGGCGTGGCCAGCCGTTACGTGGGTTATTACATCGGTGCGCTGCTGATCGTGCTGGGGCTGTTCCCGCTGATCGGCGCGGTGTTGCAGCAGATCCCCAAGCCGGTGCTCGGCGGCGCGACCCTGGTGATGTTCGGCAGCGTCGCCGCCGCCGGCATCCGCATCCTCGCCCAGGCGCCGCTGGACCGACGCAGCCTACTGATCATGGCCACCAGCTTTGGCATCGGTCTGGGTGTGTCCAGCCAGCCCGAGCTGCTCAACCAGATGCCGCAACTGGTGCAGAACGTGTTCGGCTCGGCGATCACCAGCGGCGGCCTGACGGCCATCCTGATGAACCTGCTGCTGCCCCTGGAACCGGAGCGAAACAGCAGGTAACAACTGGGCAGCGCCAGGGCTTGGCGATGAGGGTCAGACGTCTATGCTAGCAAGCTGTTGAAAAACTACCTGCGTTGCCATCGCCTACGTTTTCAACGGCCTGCTAGACCCTTTGTTGCGCCACCACGGAGGACGCTCCCCATGCCCAGCCGTCGTCACTTTCTCGGCCGCAGCGCGCAGCTGCTCGCGCTTGCGCCCGCCG
>JAHJYA010000058.1 GCA_018826895.1 Gammaproteobacteria bacterium | reverse complement strand
GCTTGCTCGCTGAATATCGAGTGTCAGCAGAGCCGTATCGATTTCCGCCTGAAGACCCGCTATGTCGACGAGCAGGCCAGCGATCTGGACGACGCCCTGGCGCGTATCGACAAGTACTGCAGCGAAGGCAAGGCGGTGTCCATTGCCCTGTGCGGCAACGCCGCCGAGATTCTGCCGGAGCTGGTCAAGCGCGGCGTGCGCCCGGACATGGTCACCGACCAGACCAGCGCCCACGACCCACGCCATGGCTACCTGCCGGCCGGCTGGAGCTGGGACGAATACGTGGCCCGCGGCAAAACCGAGGAGGCCGTGGTGGTCAAGGCTGCCAAGCAGTCCATGGCCGTGCATGTGCGCGCCATGCTGGCCTTCCAGCAGATGGGTGTGCCGACCTTCGACTACGGCAACAATATCCGTCAGATGGCCCTGCAGGAGGGTGTCGACAACGCCTTCGATTTCCCCGGTTTCGTCCCGGCTTATATCCGTCCGCTGTTCTGCCAGGGCATTGGCCCGTTCCGCTGGGTGGCGCTGTCCGGCGACCCCGAGGACATTTACAAGACCGACGCCAAGGTCAAGGAACTGATCCCGGATGACGCTCACCTGCACAACTGGCTGGACATGGCCCGCGAGCGCATCAGCTTCCAGGGGCTGCCGGCGCGTATCTGCTGGGTCGGCCTGAAAGACCGCGCGCGCCTCGCTCAGGCCTTCAACGACATGGTCGCCAGCGGCGAGCTGAAGGCGCCCATCGTGATCGGTCGCGACCACCTCGATTCCGGCTCGGTGGCCAGCCCCAACCGTGAAACCGAGGCCATGCAGGACGGCTCCGACGCCGTCTCCGACTGGCCGCTGCTCAACGCCCTGCTGAACACCGCCGGCGGCGCGACCTGGGTGTCGCTGCACCACGGTGGCGGCGTCGGCATGGGCTACTCGCAGCACTCCGGTGTGGTGATCGTCGCCGATGGCACCGCCGACGCCCGCGCCCGCCTTGGCCGCGTGCTGCGCAACGACCCCGGCACCGGGGTGATGCGCCACGCCGATGCCGGTTATGACATTGCTGCCGATTGCGCCCGCGAGCAGGGCCTCGACCTACCGATGTTGGGTGGTCGTTAACCAGCTGAAAGAGCGGGTTCGGTGCGGCGGACAGAGGTTCGCGCCGAGCCTGCGCTTCTACAGAATGCAGTTTGCAGAGGGCCGGCAATAATGAATACAAGTAGCCGTAAGCGCCTGAATGCCGGGGTATTTATCCCGGCATTTAGCATCATTCTTCTCGCCGTAATAGTCGGTCTGGTCGACAACGCGGCGCTGGTCAGCGTGGCCAAGAAAATCTTCTATTTCTCCCTGTCCGACTTCGCCTGGCTGTATCAGCTGCTGGCGTTCTCGGCGCTGGCGGTGACCGCTTATATCTTCTGTTCCAAGGCCGGCGATATTCGCCTGGGCGGGGCTCATGCCAAGCCGGCGTTTTCCATGGCCTCGACTTTCGCCATGGCGCTGACGGGTGGGATCGCCACGGGTGTGGTCACCTATTCGGTGAATGAGCCGATCATCTACCTGGGCAATGTCTACGGCGAAATCGCGAACCAATCCTTCGCCGCCGGCAGTGCCGAGGCGGCGGTCTTTGCCCTGGCGCGCAGCTTCCATAACTGGAGCTTTATCCCCTACGCCATGTATTCGGTGGTGGGCCTGATGATCGGTTATATGCACTACAACCGGAAACAGGCGTTCTCCATCGCCTCGGCCCTGGCGCCGGTGATCGGCCGGCATGGCGAGCGGCCGTGGGTCAAGTCGCTGATCAACGTGGTGGCGGTGCTGGCCATTGCTCTGGGCCTGGCGTCGTCGCTCGGTGCCGGGCTGGCGCTGATCGGCTCGGGTATCGAATCGCAGTACGGCATCCGCTCGACGCCGGTGACCTGGCTGGTGCTGACGCTGATCATTTCCGTGGTGTTTATCGCCTCCGCCCTGTCGGGGCTCAAGCGCGGTATTCAGTTTCTCTCCTCGGTCAACGCCTACATTTTCTACGCCTTCGTGATCGTGTTGCTGATCATCGGTCCGATCAGTTACATCTTCAGCCTGTCGACCACTGCTTTTGGTTACTGGCTGAACAACTTCTTCCTCTGGTCGTTCGATACCAAGGAGTCCGGCGGCGAGGCCCTGGTGACCTGGTGGACCATGTACGACTGGTCGATCTGGATCGCCTATGCACCGCTGATGGGGCTGTTCCTTGCACGTATTTCCTACGGCCGCACCCTGCGCGAGTTTCTGATTATCAACTGGGTTTTGCCGTCGCTGTTCGGCATCGTCTGGTTCGCCATCTGGGGTGGTTCGGCGATCAAATGGCAGATGGACGGCACCCTGGATCTGGTGCGTATCGTCACCGAGAACGGTGCGGTTTCCGGGCTTTGGGGCTTTCTGCAGAACCTGCCGCTGGCCGTGATTCTGGTGCCGCTGGCCATCTTTACCCTGATCATTTCCTTCGCCACCGCCGCGGATTCCATGACCTCGACCATCGCCTCGATCTGCACCCACGACATGCGTGCGGATGAAGAGTCGCCGAAGCGGCAGAAGGTCATCTGGGGCGTTTCCATCGCCGCCATTGCCTACATCATGGTGGCCTTCGGTGGTGGTGCCCAGGGTGTCGAGGGGATCAAGTACCTGGCGGCGGCGGGTGGTTTCACCGTGCTGTTCGTGTTCATTCTGATTGTGGCCTCAGCGGCCCGGGTATTTGTCTTTAACAAGGGCGAGCCGGCTGGCGAGCAAGAGCAACTGACGGGAGCAGTCCATGAGTAAGTCTGTCGAGCCAGTGCTGATTGGCGATGGCCCTGTCGCCTGGCAGGACGTGGTCGCGGTGGCCCGCGATCGCCGCCCGCTGCAGCTGTCGGTGCAGGCCCGGTCGCGGGTGCAGGAAGCCCGTGCGGCGATCCTCGCCATCGCCGGCTCTAGCAAGGCGCATTACGGCATCAACACCGGCTTGGGCGCGCTGTGCCATGTGGTGCTGGCGCCGAGCGAGCTGCAGAAACTATCCCGCCACACCCTGATGAGCCATGCCTGCGGCATCGGTGCGCCGCTGCGCGCCGAGCAGGTGCGGGCGATCATCTGCTGCGCTGTGGTCAATTACAGCCACGGCTATTCGGGCGTCAGCCCGCAGGTGGTGGACGGGCTGTTGAACCTGCTCAACCACGACATCGTGCCGCTGGTGCCGGCCCAGGGTTCGGTCGGCTATCTCTCGCATATGGCGCATATCGGCCTGGCGTTGCTGGGGCAGGGCGAGGTCGAGTTTCGCGGCCAGCGGGTGACTGCTCAGGCGGCGCTTGAGGCCGTTGGCATGGCAACCGTCGAGCTGGGCGCGAAGGACGGCTTGAGCCTGGTCAACGGTACGCCGGCAATGACCGGGCTGGCCTGCCTGACCCTGGCGGACGCCACGGCGCTAGCCGACTGGGCCGATATCATCGCCGCCATGAGTTTCGAGGCCCTCGGTGGACAGCTGGACGCCATCAGCGAGGCGGCGATCCAGCGCAAAGCGCACCTGGGCATGCAGCAAAGTGCGAGCAATCTGCGCCATCTGTTGCAGGGCAGCCGGGTGATCGAGCGTTGCCAGGGCGAGCATCTGCAGGATGCCCTGAGTGTGCGTTCGATCCCCCAGGTGCAGGGTGCCTGCCGCGATCAGATGCAGCACGCTGCCAAACAGATTGTTGGCGAACTCAATTCGGCCACCGACAACCCGCTGGTGGTCAAAGAGAACGGCAGCTATCGGGTGATTTCCCAGGCCAACCCCCACGGCGAGTCGGTGGCAATGGCCTGTGACCTGCTGGCGATTGCCGTCTGCGAGTGGAGCAGTATTTCCGAGCGGCGCAGCTTCCGTCTGGTCACTCCACAGGCGAACAAGTTGCCGCCGTTTCTGACCCACGGCAGCGGCGTCAAATCGGGGATGATGATCGTCCAGTACAGCGCGGCGTCATTGGTGGCGGACAACAAGCGCCTGGCGTTGCCGGCGGTTACCGACAACTTCCTCACCTCCGGGCTGCAAGAAGACCATCTCAGTCTGGGCGAAAGCGCGGCCCTTAAGCTGGATAAGGCTTTGGATAATGCCTTGCATGTGCTGGCCATCGAGTACCTGCTCGCCAGCCAGGCCTTCGACTTTATTGAGGACCGGCCCTTTGGCCAGGGCACCGGGCGTGCCTGGCAGTTACTGCGCGAGCGGGTGGCCTTCTACGAAGAGGAGCATCCGCTGCATCTGGATGTACGTGCCACCTATGAGGTGCTGCGCGATCAAACAAACCTGGAAGCGCTGCGTGAGCGGCTTCCCCAGTTCGAATCCTGAGGCTATTCAGTTATGTCGACTATCGAAATTACCCCCGGCCAGTTGACCCTGGCCCAACTGCGCGCTGCCTACCAGGCACCCCTGCGCGTGAGCCTGGCAGCGTCGGCCTATCCGGCCATCGAAGCCAGTGTTGCCTGCGTCAACGGCATCATTGCTGAAGGCCGTACTGCTTACGGCATCAATACCGGTTTTGGCCTGCTAGCCTCGACCCGCATCGCCAACGAGGATCTGGAAAAACTGCAGCGTTCGCTGGTGCTGTCGCATGCCGCCGGCGTTGGTGCGCCGCTGGACGACGCCATGGTGCGGCTGATCATGCTGCTCAAGGTCAACAGCCTGGCGCGCGGCTTCTCTGGCATTCGCCGCCAGGTGATCGAGGCGCTGATCGCCCTGATCAATGCCGAGGTCTATCCGCATATTCCGCTCAAGGGTTCGGTCGGTGCCTCCGGCGACCTCGCGCCGCTGGCGCATATGTCGCTGGTGCTGCTGGGTGAAAGCCAGGCGCGGTATCGCGGTGAGTGGCTGCCGGCAGCTGAGGCATTGGCCATCGCCGGTTTGCAGCCGATGACCCTTGCGGCCAAGGAGGGCCTGGCCCTGCTTAACGGCACCCAGGTGTCCACCGCCTACGCCTTGCGTGGGTTGTTCGAGGCCGAGGATCTGTTTGCTGCGGCCACCGTCTGCGGGGGCTTGACCGTGGAAGCGGCGCTGGGTTCGCGTGCGCCCTTTGATGCGCGCATCCATGCCGCCCGTGGTCAACGTGGGCAGATCGACGCGGCGGCGGTCTATCGTCATCTGCTGGGTGAGAGCAGCGAAGTCGGCCGCTCCCACGAAGCCTGCGACAAGGTGCAGGACCCGTACTCGCTGCGCTGTCAGCCCCAGGTCATGGGGGCCTGCCTGACTCAGTTGCGTCAGGCCGCCGAGGTGCTGGCGGTGGAAGCCAACGCGGTGTCGGATAACCCGCTGGTATTCGCCGACGAAGGCGAGGTGATTTCCGGTGGCAACTTCCACGCCGAGCCGGTGGCCATGGCCGCCGACAATATCGCCCTGGCCATCGCCGAAATCGGCGCACTGAGCGAGCGTCGCACCTCGCTGATGATGGACAAACATATGTCGCAGCTGCCGCCGTTTCTGGTGGCCAATGGCGGGGTCAACTCCGGCTTTATGATCGCCCAGGTTACCGCTGCCGCACTGGCCAGCGAGAACAAGGCGCTGGCCCATCCGCACAGCGTCGACAGCCTGCCGACTTCTGCGAATCAGGAAGATCATGTGTCCATGGCCCCGGCGGCCGGCAAGCGTCTGTGGGAAATGGCCGCCAACACCCGTAGTGTGCTGGCCATCGAATGGCTGGGCGCCTGCCAGGGCCTGGATTTCCGCGAGGGGCTGAAAAGCTCGCCGCTGCTCGAACAGGCGCGTCAGGCGCTGCGCGCGAAGGTGCCGTACTACGTGGAAGACCGCTTCTTCGCCCCGGATATCGAGGCCGCGAGCGAGTTGCTGGCGAGCCGCTGCCTGAATGAGTTGGTCCCGGCGAACCTGTTACCGAGCCTGTAAGCGCTCAAGAGCGCGCGGGCTTCGGCAGCTTCTGGCCGCGCGCTCATTATCCAATTCATCAAGGAGGCATCGCGATGACAACCCTCTGGCAAAATTGCCACGCCGCGACCATGGGCCAGGGCGTTTATTCGATCATCGAAGACGCCGCCATTGTCACCCAGGGCGAGCTTATTCAATGGATCGGTCCACGGGCCGAGCTGCCGGCCGCTGACTACTCGGTAGTCAGTGACCTCAAGGGGGCCTGGGTCACGCCGGGGCTGATCGACTGCCATACCCATACGGTGTTTGGCGGCAACCGCAGCGGCGAATTCGAGCAGCGCCTGCAAGGCGTCAGCTACGCCGAGATCGCGGCGGCCGGCGGCGGCATTGCCAGCACCGTGCGCGCGACCCGGGCCGCCAGCGAAGATGAACTGTTCGCCAGCGCCGCCAAACGCCTGAAAAGCCTGATGCGCGAAGGCGTGACCACGGTGGAAATCAAGTCCGGCTATGGTCTGGATCTGGCCAGCGAGCGCAAGATGTTGCGGGTTATCCGCCGACTCGCTGCCGAACTGCCGGTCAGCGTGCGCAGCACCTGCCTGGCGGCTCACGCCTTGCCGCCGGAATACGCTGAGCGCGCCGATGACTACATCGAGCACATCTGCAGTGAGATGCTCCCAGCCCTGGCTGCCGAAGGGCTGGTGGACGCGGTGGATGCCTTCTGCGAGTACCTGGCGTTTTCCCCGGCGCAGGTCGAGCGGGTGTTCGTGACCGCGCAACAGCTTGGCTTGCCGGTGAAGCTGCACGCCGAGCAATTGTCGTCGCTGCATGGCTCAAGCCTGGCGGCCCGTTATCAGGCGCTGTCGGCGGATCATCTGGAGTTTATGACCGAGGACGACGCCAAGGCCATGGCCGCGTCCGGCACGGTGGCGGTGCTGTTGCCGGGGGCGTTTTATTTCCTGCGGGAAACCCAGCTGCCGCCCATGGACGCCCTGCGCAAGCACGGTGTGAAGATGGCCGTGGCCAGCGACCTTAACCCCGGTACCTCGCCCGCGCTGTCGTTGCGCTTGATGTTGAACATGGCCTGCACCTGCTTGCGCATGACCCCGGAAGAGGCCCTGGCCGGGGCGACAATTCATGCGGCCCAGGCCCTGGGCATGGCCGACAGCCACGGCTCGCTGGTAGCCGGCAAAGTGGCGGACTTTGTCGCCTGGCAGATCGAGCGGCCGGCCGATCTGGCGTACTGGCTGGGTGGCGATCTGGAAAAGCGCGTCGTGCGTCACGGCGTCGAAATCGATTGAGGAGAAGGTTGTGGAGAGGGTCCTGAGTTTCAAGCAAGGGCGCGTGCCGCTGTTGATCAGCATGCCCCACGCCGGCCTGCGCCTGACCCCGACGGTGAAGGCCGGGTTGATCCCCGCGGCGCAAAGCCTGCCGGACACCGACTGGCATATCCCTCGGCTCTACGCGTTCGCCGCCGAGCTGGGTGCCAGCACCCTGGCCGCTGAGTATTCACGCTTCGTCGTCGACCTGAATCGCCCCGCCGACGACAAGCCGATGTACGTCGGTGCCACCACCGGTTTGTACCCGGCGACGCTGTTCGATGGCGTGCCGTTGTTTCGCGAAGGGCTGGAGCCTTCCGCCGAGGAACGGGCGACCTATCTGCAGCAGATCTGGACGCCGTACCACCAGACCCTGCAACAGGAGCTGGCGCGGCTCAAGGCCGAGTTCGGCTATGCCTTGCTGTTCGATGCGCACTCGATCCGTTCGCTGATCCCGCACCTGTTCGACGGCAAACTGCCGGACTTCAACCTCGGCACCTTCAACGGTGCCAGCTGCGATCCGACCCTGGCCCACCAGCTCGAAGCCATCTGCGCCCGTCACGCCGAGTTCAGCCATGTGCTCAACGGGCGTTTCAAGGGCGGACACATCACGCGGCACTACGGCAACCCTGCCGAGGACATCCACGCGGTGCAACTGGAGCTGTGCCAGAGCACCTATATGGAAGAGTTCGAACCGTTCAACTACCGCGCGGATCTGGCGACGCCAACCCAGGTGGTGCTCAGGGAATTGCTGGAGGGCTTGCTGGCCTGGGGGCAGCAGACTTACGGGAAATAAACAGCGCCGCGACTGCCTTGTGGCGAGGGGATCTATGGGCATCGCATTTTCTGGGGGAGGTGTGCTTGATACCGGACTGGCAAATAAGTGTGTGCGACTGATGACGCGGCTCTATCCATTAACGTGCCGTCTGGGTCTGATGGGTTTCGCCCCCTTACGGGCGAGTCACTTTCTCTTGCTTGCCCAAGAGAAAGTAACCAAAGAGAAGGGCACCCCACCATCCGGCCCCGGCTACGCCGGGATTCCCTCGTTCCATCACCGCTCCAGGGGTACGCCGCCAAGGGCCATCCATGGACCATCGCGGCTCTCGCGACATCCATGTCGCTCAACCCCTTACGCGGCGATTCCACTCGGCCTCCTGAAGGGGCTTGGGTGTCGTCTGCGCGATCGCATGTGTAGGAG
>JAHJYA010000057.1 GCA_018826895.1 Gammaproteobacteria bacterium | reverse complement strand
CGTTAATCGGTCAAGATAGAGGAAATTACTCATGGCTCGTGTTAAGCGCGGCGTTATCGCTCGCAAGCGTCACAAAAAAATTCTGAAACTCGCTAAAGGTTACTACGGTGCGCGTTCACGCGTATTCCGCGTTGCCAAGCAAGCGGTCATCAAGGCAGGCCAGTACGCCTACCGCGACCGTCGTCAGAAAAAACGTCAGTTCCGCGCTCTGTGGATCGCTCGTATCAACGCTGGTGCACGTGTTAACGGTCTGTCTTACAGCCGTTTCATTGCCGGCCTGAAAAAAGCGTCCATTGAGATCGACCGTAAGGTACTGGCTGATCTGGCAGTGAACGAAAAAGCGGCGTTTGCTGCGATTGTCGAGAAAGCGAAAGCCGTACTGGCTTAAGTCCCCGACAATCACCGGGCTCGCCCGGTGCTAAACGTCACCAATAGGGGAAGAGCCTTCAAGCTCTTCCCCTATTTCGTATCTGGAGTCTGTAAATGGAAAATCTGGATGTGCTGGTCTCGCAAGCGCTTGAGGCCGTTAGCCACACCGACGATGTGAATGCACTGGAACAGCTGCGGGTTCACTACTTGGGCAAGAAGGGCGAGCTGACTCAGGTGATGAAGACCCTGGGCAATCTGTCTGCCGAAGAGCGTCCGCAGGCGGGGGCATTGATCAATGCCGCCAAAGAGCAAGTGCAAGATGCGCTCAATACGCGCAAGGTCATGCTTGAGCAGGCGGCCCTTGGCGCCAAGCTCGCAGCCGAGCGCATTGATGTGACCCTGCCGGGGCGTGGTCAGACCTCTGGTGGCTTGCATCCGGTTACGCGCACGCTGGAGCGGGTCGAGCAGTTTTTCACCCGTATCGGTTACGGCATTGCCGAAGGCCCCGAGGTAGAGAACGACTACCACAACTTCGAGGCGCTGAATATTCCGGGCCACCACCCGGCGCGTGCCATGCACGACACCTTCTATTTCAACGCCAACATGCTGTTGCGCACCCACACCTCGCCGGTTCAGGTACGCACCATGGAGTCCCAGCAGCCGCCGATTCGTATCGTCTGCCCGGGCCGCGTGTACCGTTGCGATTCTGATATCACCCACTCGCCGATGTTCCACCAGGTCGAAGGGTTGCTGGTTGACGAAGGCGTGAGCTTCGCCGACCTCAAGGGCACCATCGAGGAGTTCCTCCGGGTGTTCTTCGAAAAGCCCCTGGGTGTGCGTTTCCGTCCCTCGTTCTTCCCCTTCACCGAACCGTCCGCCGAAGTCGACATGCAGTGCGTGATGTGCAGCGGCAAAGGCTGTCGCGTGTGCAAGCAGACTGGCTGGCTGGAAGTCATGGGCTGCGGCATGGTCCACCCGAACGTGCTGCGCATGTCTGGTATCGACCCGGAAAAATACTCCGGCTTTGCTTTCGGTATGGGCGTCGAGCGCCTGGCCATGCTGCGCTATGGGGTCAACGATTTACGGCTGTTCTTCGATAACGACCTGCGGTTCCTGGCGCAATTTCGCTAGCGCCTTCGCATTCCGTAATCGAATTGGTTCAGGAGAACAGACAGAATGAAATTCAGTGAACAATGGCTGCGTAGCTGGGTAAGCCCGCAGGTCTCCCGTGATGATCTGGTCGCGCGCCTGTCCATGGCTGGCCTCGAGGTTGACAGCGTTTCCCCGGCGGCCGGGGTATTCAGCGGTGTAGTAGTGGGCGAGGTGCTGAGCACCGAGCAACACCCCGATGCCGACAAGTTGCGCGTCTGCCAGGTCAGCAGTGGCGCGGAAACCTTTCAGGTGGTGTGCGGCGCGCCCAATGTGCGCCCCGGCCTGAAGATCCCGTTCGCCATGATTGGTGCCGAACTGCCCGGCGATTTCAAGATCAAGAAAGCCAAGCTGCGCGGTGTCGAGTCCAACGGCATGCTCTGCTCGGCGTCCGAGCTGCAGATCAGCGACGAAAATGATGGCCTGATGGAGCTGCCGGCGGACGCGCCGGTTGGCCAGGATATTCGCGCATACTTGGATTTGGATGATGCCAGCATCGAAGTCGACCTGACGCCCAACCGTGGGGACTGCCTGTCACTGGCGGGCCTGGCGCGTGAGGTTGGCGCTTTGTATGACATCCCGGTGAGCCGCCCGGAAATTATCGCTGTACCAGCCAGCCACGATGAAGTGCGCCCGGTTGAGGTGACCGCTAGTCAGGCCTGTCCGCGTTACCTCGGCCGTGTGGTGCGCAATGTCGACCTGTCCCGGCCTACGCCGCTATGGATGGTCGAGCGCCTGCGCCGCGCTGATGTGCGCAGCATCGACGCGGCCGTCGACATCACTAACTACGTGATGCTTGAACTGGGCCAGCCGATGCATGCGTTTGATCTGGCTGAAATCAATGGCGGCATTCGTGTGCGCATGGCCGAGGAGGGCGAGAAGCTCGTTCTGCTTGACGGTCAGGAAGTCAGCCTGCGTGCCGACACCCTGGTCATTGCCGACCACCAACGTGCCCTGGCGATTGCTGGTGTGATGGGGGGTGAGCACAGCGGCGTCAATGATAAGACCCGCGACCTGTTCCTCGAAAGTGCCTTCTTCGACACCATTGCCATCGCTGGCAAGGCCCGCTCCTACGGCCTGCACACCGACGCTTCGCACCGCTTCGAGCGGGGCGTGGACTGGCAACTGGCACGCGAAGCCATGGAGCGTGCCACGGCTCTGCTGCTGGAAATCGTCGGCGGCGAGGCGGGACCAATCATCGAAGCCGTCAGCCAGGAGCAACTGCCCCAGGTTGCCCCCGTCGTTCTGCGTGCCGAGCGTATCGAGCAGATGCTCGGCATGCGCATGGAGTCGACTGAGGTCGAGCGTCTGCTTGCGGCGCTGGGTCTGGGTATTCGTGCCGATGGCGATGGACAGTGGCAGGTCAGCGTGCCGAGTCATCGTTTCGACATCAGTCTGGAAGTCGACCTCATCGAAGAGTTGGCTCGTCTGTATGGCTACAACCGTCTGCCGGTACGTTACCCGCAAGCGCGTCTGGCGCCGCAAACCAAGGCCGAAGCCGCTGTCGAACTACCGGCCCTGCGGCGTTTGCTGGTGGCGCGTGGTTATCAGGAGGCGATCACTTACAGCTTTATCGATCCCAAGCTGTTCGAGCTGTTCAGTCCGGGTGTCGAGCCGTTGCTACTGGCTAATCCGATCTCGGCAGACATGGCGGCCATGCGCTCGACGCTGTGGCCGGGGCTGGTCAAGGCTCTGGAACACAACCTCAATCGCCAGCAGCCGCGCGTGCGCTTGTTCGAGAGCGGTCTGCGCTTCGTTGGGCAGTTGGAGAACCTCAAGCAGGAGCCGATGCTGGCTGGCGTAGTTTGTGGTAGTCGCATGCCAGAAAGCTGGGCGCACGCTCGCGACGGCGTAGATTTTTATGATGTTAAAGCGGACGTCGAGGCGCTTCTTGCCGCCGCTGGTGCGGGTGACAGCTTTACTTTCGTGCCCGGCGAACATCCCGCTTTGCATCCGGGGCAGACCGCGCGCATCGAGCGAGACGGGCAACTGGTCGGCTTCCTTGGAGCGCTGCATCCACAGTTGGCGGCGAGCCTGGGCTTGGAGTCTTCTGTGTTCCTCTTCGAGCTGGTTCTGGCCGAGATGAGCCAAGGGCGTATGCCGGCGTTCCAGGAATTGTCGCGCTTCCCCGAGGTGCGCCGTGACCTGGCTTTGCTGGTTGATCGTGAGGTCCCCGCACAGCCCTTGCTGGCTGCGATTCGCGAGGCTGCTGGCGAATGGTTGACCGACCTCAGGCTATTTGACGTGTATCACGGTAAAGGTATTGATCCACATAGAAAAAGCCTGGCAGTCGGCTTGACCTGGCAGCATCCATCGCGCACTCTTAATGACGATGAGGTGAGTACCACAACGCAAAATATTCTCACCTCCCTGGAACAAAGGTTCAACGCCACGTTAAGGAAGTAGCGTAT
>JAHJYA010000056.1 GCA_018826895.1 Gammaproteobacteria bacterium | reverse complement strand
CTTCGGCCATCCACCCTACCTCGCCCCTATTTCGTAGGGTGGATAACGCTTCGCTTATCCACCAATCGGGCTCAAGACCCGCCTCCACTGGGAGAGAAACATGAACGTATTGATCATCGGCAGCGGCGGTCGTGAACACGCCCTGGCTTGGAAAGTGGCGCAAGACCCGCGCGTAAAGAAAGTATTCGTCGCCCCAGGCAACGCCGGCACTGCCACTGAGGCCAAGTGCGAGAACGTCGCCATAGACGTGCTGGCCCTGGAGCAGCTGGCTGATTTTGCCGAGCAGAATGTGCAGCTGACCATCGTCGGCCCCGAGGCGCCGCTGGTGGCCGGCGTGGTCGACCTGTTCCGCTCGCGCGGCCTGGACTGCTTCGGCCCGACCGCCGGCGCCGCTCAGCTGGAAGGTTCCAAGGCCTTTACCAAGGACTTCCTCGCGCGTCATCAGATCCCCACCGCCGACTACCAGAACTTCACCGAAGTCGAACCGGCCCTGGCCTATCTGCAAAAAGTCGGCGCGCCGATCGTGATCAAGGCTGACGGCCTGGCCGCGGGCAAAGGCGTGATCGTCGCCATGACCCTGCAGGAAGCCGAAGATGCGGTACGCGACATGCTTGCCGGCAATGCCTTTGGCGAAGCCGGTTCGCGCGTGGTCATCGAAGAATTCCTCGACGGCGAAGAAGCCTCGTTCATCGTCATGGTCGATGGCGCCAATGTGCTGCCTATGGCCACCAGCCAGGACCACAAGCGGGTTGGCGACGCTGACACTGGCCCGAACACCGGCGGCATGGGCGCTTACTCGCCCGCCCCAGTGGTCACCGCCGAGGTGCATCAGCGGGTGATGGATGAAGTGATCTACCCGACCGTGCGCGGCATGGCCGAGGAAGGCAACGTCTATACCGGCTTCCTCTATGCTGGACTGATGATCGACAAGGCCGGCCAGCCCAAGGTCATCGAGTTCAACTGTCGCTTCGGCGACCCGGAAACCCAGCCGATCATGGTGCGCTTGGAATCCAGCCTGGTACTGCTGGTCGAGGCCGCCCTGGCCAAGGCCCTGGACAAGGTCGAAGCCACCTGGGACCCGCGCCCCACTGTCGGTGTGGTACTGGCCGCAGGCGGCTACCCGGGCGACTACGCCAAAGGTGATGTGATCGAAGGTCTGGACGCGGCAGCGGCGCTGGAAGGCAAGGTGTTCCACGCCGGCACTGCACTCAAGGATGGCCAGGTCGTCACCGCCGGCGGTCGCGTCCTCTGCGCCACCGCGATCGGCAAGAGCGTGGCAGACGCCCAACAACAGGCTTATCGCCTGGCTGAGCAAATCCGCTGGAACGGCCTGTTTTACCGTCACGACATCGGCTACCGGGCGATTGCCCGCGAACAGCAAGAAAATGACGCCAAATAGCCGCTAGATAAAGCGTATTCGCCCACAAAGGCGGCCTATTGGCCGCCTTTTTCATGTTCCGCTTTGGCCGCGCTTGGCTATAATCGGAGCACTTACTTGTGAAGGGATTTCAGCGTGCGGCGGCTCAGGATTGCCACAGGATTACTTGTCAGCCTGCTTCTGGCCAGCTTCTGGTTGCCAGCGGCGCTGGCAGATGAGCGCAGCACCCTGCCACGCGTCACCGGCTGGTCGATGTTCATCGACCGCAGTGCCCAGATGCAGCTGGACGATGTCCGCGCCCTGCGCAACCAGTTCAGCCCGCTGGAAAAACAGGCGTTCACCTTCCCGCCCAGCCAGCATGCGGTCTGGCTGCGCGTCGATATCAACACCTCAAGCGCCCCAACCTGGCTGTGGCTGTTCGCACCACGGGTGCAGTATCTCGACTATTACCTGCTGCGCGATGGGCAGCTGGAAACCACCACCCACACTGGTGAAGCGCTGCCGCTCAGCTCCCGCCCCCTGCCTTCGCGGGCCTATCTGCTGTCGTTGCCCAACGACCAGCAGCAGCGCGAAGTCTATGTGCGCATGACCTCGAATCACCCGCTCATGGCCTGGTTCAAGGTGATCGATGAGGCCGGGCTGGTCAGCCTGGAAAAGCCCGCCTATGTGTTTGGCGCACTGCTCGGCGGCTTGCTGCTGCTGATGCTCTACAACATCACGCGTTTCATCTACAGCCGCTCCACCAGCAGCCTGTGGCTCAGCGCCATGCACTTCAGCCTGGCCCTGTGCGCTGCAGCCAACCTCGGCATGCTCGCCGTCTGGATCCCCAGCCTGGGCTACAGCCAGTCGCTGATCGCCGACCTGTCCGCGCTACTCGCCGCGTTCTGCCTGCAGGCATTCACCCTGACCTTTCTGGCAGGTACCAGCGCTCAGCACAGCAAGCTTAATCGCCTGCTCCAGGGCCACGCGCTGCTGACCCTGGGCGTGGCCTTGACCATCCTGTTCACCGGCCTGCTCTGGTACAGCTCACTGGTCTATCTGCTGGTGATCCTCGGCAGCTTGAGCGTGATGGTGGTCAGCGGCCTGCATTGGCAGCGCGGTTATCAACCGGCACGCTTGATCATGGCAGGCATGCTGGTATTCAACCTCGGCTTCAGCCTGTTCATCCCGGTGTTGTTTGGCCTCGATCAACTCAACCCAGGCTGGCTGGTCACCGGGGTCTTCAGCATTGCCACGCTCAGCGGGCTGGTGCTTACAGTGTCGCTCACCGAACGCCAGCGGCAAATCCAGTACGAGACCCTGACCGAACGCACCCACATGGCCGCCAGCTCGGCCGAGCTGAAAGCCAAGGCCGAGTTTCTGGCCAAGATCAGCCATGAAATTCGCACCCCGATGAATGGTGTGCTGGGCATGACCGAGCTGCTACTCGGCACCCCACTGTCGGCCAAGCAACGCGATTACGTGCAGACCATCCACAGTTCGGGCAACGAGCTGCTGACCCTGATCAACGAGATTCTCGACATTTCCAAGCTGGAGTCCGGGCAAATCGAGCTGGATGACGTGCAGTTCGACCTCAATGCGCTGGTCGAGGATTGTCTCGATATCTTCCGCGCCAAGGCCGAGCAGCAGCGCGTCGAGCTGATCAGCTTTATGCAACCGCAAGTACCGCGGGTGATCAGCGGCGACCCAACCCGCCTGCGCCAGACTTTGCTGAGCCTGCTCGACAATGCCTTCAAGCAGACCGACGAAGGCGAGATCCTGCTGGTCGTTGCCCTGGAAAGCGTCGGCGATGCCCCGCGCCTACGCATTGCCGTGCAGGACAGCGGACAGCCGCTGGATGCCGAAGAGCGCAATGCCCTGCTCAACACCGAACTGCATAGCAAGGACTTCCTCGCCGCCAGCAA
Source organism: Gammaproteobacteria bacterium (assembly GCA_018826895.1). GTDB lineage: Bacteria > Pseudomonadota > Gammaproteobacteria > Pseudomonadales > Pseudomonadaceae > Aquipseudomonas. The sequence goes on along the minus strand of JAHJYA010000056.1, from coordinate 4,784 downwards.
GCTGGGCGGCCGTCTGGGACTGATCATTGCGCGGCAACTGGTACGCCTGATGGACGGCGAGTTCGGCATTCAGAGCGGCGGCACCCAAGGCTCGACCCTGTGGCTGACCCTGCCGCTGGATGCCCAGCGCCTGCAACATCCTACCGCCGACCTCGATGGCCCGTTGCAGGGCGCCCGTCTGCTGGTGGTCGACGACAACGAAACCTGTCGCAAAGTCCTGATCCAGCAATGCAGCGCCTGGGGCTTGAGCGTCAGCGCGGTGCCGTCCGGCAAGGAGGCCCTGGCCCTGCTGCGCACCAAGGCGCACATGCGCGAGTACTTCGATGTGGTCCTGCTCGACCAGGACATGCCCGGCATGACCGGTATGCAGTTGGCCAGCAAGATCAAGGAAGATCCCAGCCTCAATCACGACATTCTGGTGATCATGCTCACCGGCATCAGCAATGCGCCGAGCAAGGTCATCGCACGCAACGCCGGGATCAAACGCATCCTGGCCAAGCCAGTGGCGGGCTATACCCTCAAAACCACCTTGGCCGATGAGCTCGCCCAACGCAGCAAGGGCGGCTCAGCGCTGTTTATGCCGACCACGATCAGCGCCGCCCCGCTGCAGGTTCCCGACGATTTCCGCATCCTGGTGGCCGAAGACAACAGCATCTCGACCAAGGTCATCCGCGGCATGCTCGGCAAGCTCAACCTCAAGCCAGACACCGCGAGCAATGGTGAGGAAGCCCTGCAGGCGATGAAGAAACAGCGCTATGACCTGGTGCTGATGGACTGCGAAATGCCGATACTCGACGGCTTCTCCGCCACCGAGCAGTTACGCGCCTGGGAAATTGCCGAACGGCAAAACCGTACGCCGGTGGTGGCGCTGACCGCGCATATCCTCAGCGAGCATAAGGAACGCGCCCGCCAGGTCGGCATGGACGGACATATGGCCAAACCGGTCGAACTCTCACAATTGCGTGAGCTGATCGAATACTGGATCGCCGAACGGGAAATCCGCCGCCATAGCGACCCGTTGCCCTCCTGATCAGCATCAGGGTATCGGCACTGGCCAAGCCCGTGCCGATACCGGATCATGTCGCCCCAATACGGGGCAACCCAGCCTCTCCCCCAAGTAGTGATTCGAGACCGTTCGCCATGGCGTCAGCGTTGTTCAGCCTGTACCTCAAACTGCTGGTGCTCTACAGCCCCTTCTTCGTGCTGTCGTGCTTCATCGGCCTGAGCCGCGGCTACACGGTGAAAGAGCGCAAGCGCCTGGCCTGGAAGGTGGCGACCGGAGTGCTGGTCTCCAGCGTGCTGCTGTACCTGTTCGGCAAGCACATTTTCACCCTGTTCGGCATCACCATCGACGCCTTCCGCATTGGCGCAGGCTCGGTGCTGTTCATCTCGGCATTGGGCATGGCCCAGGGCAAGCCGGCGGTGCAAAGCGACAACGTGCAGCAGGACGTGACCATAGTGCCGCTGACCATCCCCCTGACCGTCGGCCCCGGCACCATCGGCGCCCTGCTGCTGATGGGCGCCAGCCAGCCGCACTGGGACGACAAGCTGTTGGCGGTGTTCGGCATCTTCCTGGCCAGCCTGACCGTCGGCGTTGTGCTCTACCTGTCCAACCAGTTCGAGCGCCTGCTGGGCGACCAGGGCCTGCAGATTGTCAGCCGCCTGATGGGGCTGTTCGTCTGCGCCCTGGCCGCGCAGATCATCTTCACCGGAGTGAAAAACTATCTTTCGCTCTAACTTGGTGCGAACCGCCGCCAGGCAAGCGCTACACGGCGGTGCATGCACCACAGGCGCGCACAAGCGCGTTCTGAGCGACTGGTCAGAATCGCTGCAAGCCTTCTAGATCAAGGCTTTAGCCAGCTTGGCACGGATGCTGCCATTGGACTGACGACCCTTCATGGTCTCTACCCACATGATGCGCACGGAGCCATAACAATGAAACGCCGTCCTTTTCTGAAGTCGACACTCGCCGCCAGTGCCCTGCTGCTCAGCGGTCTGTTCCCCTACACCCTGCACGCCGCCGAAACCATCAAGGTCGGCGTACTGCACTCGCTGTCCGGCACCATGGCCATTTCCGAGACCTCGCTCAAAGACATGGCGCTGATGACCATCGACGAGATCAACGCCAAGGGCGGCGTACTGGGCAAGCAACTCGAAGCCGTGGTGGTCGACCCGGCCTCGAACTGGCCGCTGTTCGCTGAACGCGGTCGCCAACTGCTGACCCAGGACAAAGTTGCCGTGACCTTCGGCTGCTGGACCAGCGTGTCGCGCAAATCCGTGCTGCCGGTCTATGAAGAACTCAACGGCCTGCTGTTCTACCCGGTGCAGTACGAAGGCGAAGAAATGTCGCCGAACGTTTTCTACACCGGTGCCGCGCCAAACCAGCAAGCCATCCCGGCGGTCGAGTACCTGATGAGCGAAGACGGCGGCGCCGCCAAACGCTACTTCCTGCTCGGCACCGACTACGTCTACCCGCGCACCACCAACAAGATCCTGCGCGCCTTCCTGATCAGCAAGGGCGTGGCCGAGAAGGACATTGAAGAGGTCTACACCCCGTTTGGTCACAGCGATTACCAAACCATCGTGGCCAACATCAAGAAGTTCTCCGCTGGCGGCAAAACCGCGGTGATCTCCACCGTCAACGGCGACTCCAACGTGCCGTTCTACAAGGAACTGGCCAACCAGGGCATCGAAGCCACCGACATTCCGGTAGTCGCCTTCTCGGTCGGCGAAGAAGAACTGCGCGGCATCGACACCAAGCCGCTGGTTGGCCAACTGGCCGCCTGGAACTACTTCCAGTCGGTCGAGAACCCGGTCAACACCAAGTTCGTTGCCGACTGGAAAGCCTACGCCAAGGCCAAGAACCTGCCGAACGCCGATACCGTGGTCACCAACGACCCGATGGAAGCCACCTACGTCGGCATCCACATGTGGGCTCAGGCCGTTGAAAAGGCCGGCACCACCGACGTGGATAAAGTGCGCGAGGCCATGTACGGCCAGACCTTCGCCGCACCGAGCGGTTACACCCTGACCATGGACAAGAGCAACCACCACCTGCACAAGCCGGTGATGATCGGCGAAGTCCAGGAAGACGGTCAGTTCGAAGTGGTCTGGGAAACCAGCAGCCCGGTGCGCGCCCAGCCATGGAGCCCGTACATCGAAGGCAACGACAAGAAGCCGGACTACGCGGTGAAGTCGAACTGATCCACCAAGCCTCGCCCGCTGTAATCCTGTAGGAGCCGGCGGCGGGCGATCAGGACCTGGAACGTCCAAGCCTGATTGCCCGCGCGCCCGCCTCCACAGCGTCCCTCTTCCAGGACACTTTCTATGCCCACTGCCCTGTACCGATTCCTGCTGTCACTGGTGCTGTTGCTGCCAGTGATCGCTCACGCTGGCGACGCCAGCGATTTTGCCGCCGCCAGTTCTTCGCAGCAGGCTGCCCTGCTCGAGCGCTGGTCGGCCGAACCCGATGCCGCGCGCCTGCCGCTGCTCGAGGCCTTGCAGCAAGGCCGCGTTGCCGCCGACAGCAACAAGGCCGCCTTTATCGAAATCGATGGCGTATACCAGCCCGCCGACGGCACTGCCGCACCGGCTGAAGCGCCGCGCAAATTGCGCCTGAACAACCGCCTGCGCGGCCTGATCGCCACCGCAGTGGCCAGCCACCAGTTGCTCGCCGAGGACCCGGCGCTGCGTCTGGCCGCAGCCCAGCAGTTGCAAAAAAGCGCCAAACCCGAACAACTGGCCCTGCTCAATGCCCGTGTCACCGCCGAACAAGATGACAGCGTGCGCGACGCCCTGAGCCTGGCCCTGGCCAACCTGCAACTGGTCGACAGCGACCCGGCCGTGCGCCTGGCGGCGGTGCGCCTGCTCGGCGAAACCGGCGACCCGCTGGCCCGTACGCGCCTGGAAAGCCTGCTCGACCCCGGCGTGGAAAGCGACGCGACGGTACGCACCGCCGCCGAAACCAGCCTGGCCCAGGTCAAACGCAAACTGCTGGTCGGCGAGCTGCTCGGCCAGGCTTTTAGCGGCCTGTCGCTCGGCTCGATTCTGCTTCTGGCGGCGCTGGGCCTGGCCATCACCTTCGGCCTGCTCGGCGTGATCAATATGGCCCACGGCGAGATGCTGATGCTCGGCGCCTACTCCACCTATATGGTGCAGGTGCTGTTCCAGCGTTTCGCCCCGGAAGCCCTGGCGCTCTACCCGCTGGTGGCGCTGCCGGTGGCGTTCTTCGTCACCGCCGCCATCGGCATGGCCCTAGAGCGCACAGTAATCCGTCACCTCTACGGCCGCCCGCTGGAAACCCTGCTGGCCACCTGGGGCATCAGCCTGATCCTGATCCAACTGGTGCGTGTGCTGTTCGGCGCGCAGAACGTCGAAGTGGCCAACCCCTACTGGCTGTCCGGCGGCATCCAGGTGCTGCCGAACCTGGTGCTGCCGTACAACCGCATCGTGATCATTGGCTTCGCCCTGTTTGTCGTGGTGCTGACCTGGCTGCTGCTGAACAAGACCCGCCTGGGGCTCAACGTGCGTGCCGTCACCCAGAACCGCAATATGGCGGCGTGCTGTGGCGTGCCGACTGGTCGGGTAGACATGCTGGCTTTCGGTTTGGGCTCGGGTATCGCCGGTCTCGGCGGCGTGGCCCTGAGCCAGATCGGCAACGTCGGCCCGGACCTCGGCCAGAGCTATATCATCGACTCCTTCCTGGTGGTGGTGCTCGGCGGTGTCGGCCAGCTCGCCGGTAGCGTGATGGCGGCCTTCGGGCTGGGTATCGCCAACAAGATTCT
>JAHJYA010000008.1 GCA_018826895.1 Gammaproteobacteria bacterium | reverse complement strand
GTCGCGGCTAAAGCCCCTCCCACAGATTCTGCACTGGACAGCGTGGGAGGGGCTTTAGCCGCGAAAGGGCCACCAACAATCGCGGCCAAACCAGATCGCCGCCCCGGCCCCTTCCACAACCCGTAGCCTGGCTTAGCCGCCCTGCTGATCGATACGCAACTCAGGCAGCGCCTGACCCGCCACCAGACGTTCATCGACCAAGCGAATCACCGCCGCCTCATCCCGGATGCCGTACCACTCACCCTGTGGATAAAGGCTCGCGGTCGGCCCCAAATCACAAGGAAACTGGCACTGGCTGCGGGTGATATGCACCCCGCCCTCACACTCCAGCTTGCCGGCGGCCTTGAGCCGCTGACGCAGGGTTTTCCACAGGCCCAGTGCGCCCTGGCGCGTACAGCGCGGGCCGTTGCACAGCAGCAGGCGCTGGGCATGGGGCGGGATCTGCGACCAGGCGTGGTGCGCCGGCACAGCGGGTACGTCACTGCAGGGAGTATGTGATTCACCGCGCTCAAGCACGGCGGCCAAGCCATCCAGCCAGGCGTCTTCCAGCGCCGTGCAGACGACGAACACCGATGCGCCATCGGTACGCGCGGCGATCTGCTCACGTAACCAGTCGCGGTGGGCGGCATCGGCGCGCGGTTCCAGATCGACCACCAACAACGGCCGCGGCGCCTCGTTCACAGCCTGCCAAAACGCCTGCAGATCCTGCTCGCTGTCATGCAGATGCGCCGCGCCGAGCAGCGCGTCGATGCGCTGCTGCAAACGCTCGGCCGAAGCGCCACGGCTCAGGCCGGGGCCGATAAACAACACGCGGGCGTAGATGGCTTGGCTCATCAGGACCTCCAAAAGGGCAGGCAGTCTAGCAGTGAGCCGTCGCCCGCATACAATCCGGGCGATCTCGGGTTGTCGCGCCAGGGCCGGTGCGCACGGCGCACCCTACGGGATCGCTCAGCCCGCAGGCGGGGTGTAGGAGCGAATTTATTCGCGATCCTGTCCTGCCGCACCTCGCCGCTGAAGCGCCTCCCACAGGGCCTTTAGCTCCAGAAACTCACGGTCCACCGCCGGCAGCTCAGGGCGGCGCAGCAATAGCACTGGCAAACCCAACTCCCGCGCTACCTGCAGCTTGGGCTCGGTGGAGGCGCTGCCGCTATTTTTACTGATCAGCACATCGCACTGGATGCGGGCAAAGAGCGCGCGCTCCTCGTTCAGCGAGAACGGTCCGCGCGCACCTATCACGTCGGCGCGCGACACGCCTTGCTGTGCAGTCAGGCAGCGCACGGTCCAATGCTGGTGAAGGGGGATCGCGTGCAGGTGTGCCAACGGCTCGCGCCCAGAGGTGAAGAAGGGCCTGTGGAAAGGCTCCAGCGCGTCCACCAGCCCAGCCCAGTCATCCACCTCACGCCAGTCATCACCCTCAGCCGCCTGCCAACCGGGGCGGCGCAGCGCCCAGCAGGGCACCCCGCTCAGCGCAGCGGCGCGGGCAGCGTTGTGGCTGATCTGCGCAGCATAGGGGTGGGTCAGGTCGAGCAGCAGCTCGATGTCCTGCTCGCGGATAAACGCCGCCAGCCCTTCGGCTCCACCAAAACCGCCGACGCGCACCTGACAGGGCAAGTCATCCGGCACCCGACCCAGCCCGGCCAGGCTATAGATCGCCTCAGGACTCAACCGCCGCGCCAGACGCAACGCCTCGGTGGTACCACCGAGCAACAGGATGCGCGCACTCACGGCTTGCGCACCTCCAACAGGGTGATCGGCAAGGCGCTGCGCCAGGTGTCGAAGCCACCCAGGGGCTGCGCCTGAGCCACGCTGATGCGGGTCAGCTCGCCGCCCACCTGTTCGCGCCAGGCCACCAGCGCCGCCTCGCTTTGCAGGGTCACGGCATTGGCCACCAAACGCCCGCCCGGTTTCAGGCTGGCCCAGCAGTGTTCGAGCATGCCGGGCACGGTGACGCCACCGCCGATAAAAATCGCATCCGGCGTAGCCAGTCCGGCCAGCGCCTCGGGCGCGCGGCCGGCAACCAGTTGCAGGCCAGGCACGCCGAGGGCATCACGGTTGTGCTGGATATGTACCTGGCGGCCGGCATCGGCCTCAATGGCCAGCGCCCGACAACCGGGGTGCGCACGCATCCACTCGATGCCGATGGAGCCGCAGCCGGCGCCAACATCCCACAGCAGCTCGCCGGGTTGCGGCGCCAGGCGCGCCAGGGTGATGGCGCGCACATCGCGCTTGGTCAGCTGGCCGTCGTGCTGATACAGGTCATCGCGCAGCCCCGGCGTCAGCGGCAGCAGGCGCGCATCGGCGCCCGCCACACACTCGATTGCCAGCAGATTGAGATCGGCCGCGCGCGGCAACGCCCAGTCGTTGGCCAGGCCGTCGATACGCCGCTCCTGTGCGCCGCCCAGGTGCTCCAGCACGGTCAGACGGCTGGGGCCAAAACCGCGCGCGCGCAGCAGCTCGGCGACTGCCGCCGGGCTGTCGCCGTCATTGCTCAGCAGCAGCAGGCGTGCACCGGGAAACAGTTGCGCCTGCAGCGCCGCCAACGGCCGCGCCACCAGCGACAACACCGTCACCTCCTGCAGCGGCCAGCCCAGGCGCGCGGCAGCCAGCGAGACAGATGAGGGCGCGGAGAATACCTGCATCTCCTCGGCCGCCACCTGCCGCGCCAGGCTCGCGCCCACGCCATAGAACAGCGGATCGCCGCTGGCCAGCACGCACACCGGCGTACCACGCCGCGCCAGCACCGGCTCCAGGCTGAACGGGCTGGGCCAGGCCTCGCGCTGCGCACCCAGGCAATGGGGCAGCAATGCCAGTTGCCGCGGCGCGCCGACGATGCAGCCGGCCGCCAGCAACGCCCGCCGCGCGGCTTTGCCCAGGCCGGCGTAGCCGTCTTCGCCGATTCCCACTACGCTCAACCAGGCTGTCATGCGCATTCCTCAAACCGTCATCAGCGCGTCGCCCGACCAGCTGGCTGTCGTGCCCGCGCACAAAGCGGGCATAATACAGCCTTCGTCGGTGCCCACCGCCATGGTGCGGGGGCCTAAGAGGGAATCCGGAGCGATCTGCCAATCGTGACCGAGCTGCCCCCGCAACTGTAAACAGCGAGTCTGCCGCCACTGTGCCACTGGGAAACCGGGAAGGCCGCGCCAGATAAAGACCTGTCAGCCAGGAGACCTGCCGACGACGCTGGTCGCGAGTGCCAACATCGGGCGGGGTGTACCGATGCCATGAAGTCCCCCTGTGGGCGGATTTCGCTGGTCCGGTCGCCGCGCCTTTGTTTGGTGATTACTGTGCGCGACCGTCCAACCACCGTCGATTTGCCTGCCCCACGCTCCGAAAAATCGGTCTCGGCGTGCCCCGGCCTGCTGCGCATCGTTCAGGCGCTGGACGGCGGCATCTGTCGGGTCAAGCTGGCAGGTGGTGTGCTCAGCAGCCAGCAGGCCCGCGCGATTGCCGAGGCGGCCGAGCGCTGCGCCAGCGGTGTGCTGGAGCTGACCAACCGCAGCAATCTGCAAATTCGCGGTGTGTTGGCCGAGCAGCAGGATGCTTTGATTGAGCGCCTGCTGGCCGCCGACCTTGGCCCCAGCAACCCCGCCGCTGATGACGTGCGCAACCTGCTCCTGAGCCCCGCTGCCGGCCTCGACCCCCAGGCCCTGCTCGACACCCGCCCGCTGGCCGCCGCGCTGCTCGACCTGCTGCAAAACACCCCGGCGCTGCATCGGCTGTCGGCCAAGTTCGCCCTTCAGCTCGACGGCGGCGAAGCCCTGGCGATGCGCGAGCACCCTCACGATATCTGGCTCAGCGCGCTGCCCGGCACGCCGGCGCGACTGGCCTTTGGCCTGGCCGGCTGCCCGACTGACCCGCCGCTGGGCGTGGTCGACGCCGAGCAAGCCGTGCAGCTGATCGAACAGTTGCTGTTGTTGTTTCTCGCGTTGGCCGGCAGCGAACACAGCCGGATGCGCCAGCTGCTCAGCGCAATCCCCGCCCCCCAATTGCTGCAACAACTGCAAGCGCGCCTGCCCTTTCGCGTGCAGGTAGCGCCGCTCGATTGGACGCGCAGCGCAGTGAGTACGCACGCCGCGCCAGGCACTTATCCACAGCAGCAAACCGGCCTGTGCATGGTCGCCGCCGGCGCGCGCCTGGGGCGGATCGACGCCGCGCAGTTACGTGCGGTGGCCGATCTGGCCGAGCAGCACGGTGATGCCAGCCTGCGTCTGACGCCCTGGCAGGGCCTGCTATTGCCGAATATCCCCGAACAATCGGCAGCGGCGCTGCTTAAAAAACTGGCCGACCTCGACCTGCTGACCGATGCCCAGGAGCCGCTCAGCCAACTGATCGCCTGCACCGGCTCAGCCGCCTGCGCCAAGGGCCTGAGCGACAGCAAGGCCGATGCCCTGCGCCTGGCCGATCGTCTGCGCGCCAGCAGCGCACGGCCGCAAGTGCACCTCAGCGCCTGCACGCGCTCCTGCGCCGCCGCGCACACCGCGCCCTTTACCTTGCTGGCCAGCAGCGCCGGCCACTATCAGCTCTATCAACGCACGCCGCAGCAGCCGGGTTTCGGCCAGCTGCTGGCCGACGCCATAACGATCGACGAGGCCGGCGACTGGTTCGCCACCCACTGCGCAACAGGAAACAGCGATGCTTGAGTACATCCGCGACGGTCAGGAAATCTACCGCCAATCCTTCGCCACCATCCGCGCCGAGGCCAACCTCAGTGCCATCCCGGCTGATCTGGAAAAGCTCGCCGTGCGGGTTATCCACGCCTGCGGCATGGTCGATGTGGTGCAGGATTTGCGCTTCTCCCCCGGTGCCGGTGCGGCAGGCCGCGCCGCCCTGGCCAAGGGCGCGCCGATTCTCTGCGATGCGCGGATGGTCGCCGAAGGCATCACCCGCCCGCGTCTGGCCGCCAATAACCCGGTGATCTGCACCCTGCATAACGACGGCGTGATTGAGCAGGCCCGCGCACTGGGCAATACCCGTTCGGCAGTCGCATTGGAACATTGGCGCGAGCATCTGGAAGGCAGCGTGGTGGTGATCGGCAACGCCCCCACCGCGCTGTTCTACCTGCTGGAAATGCTCGACGCCGGCGCGCCGAAACCGGCGCTGATCATCGGCATGCCGGTGGGCTTTATCGGCGCGGCGGAATCCAAGGACGCCCTCGCTGCCGACAGCCGCGGCGTGCCCTATGTGATTGTGCGCGGGCGTCGTGGCGGCAGCGCCATGGCAGTGGCGGCGGTCAACGCCCTGGCCACGGAGGTGGAGTGATGAGCGTGCAAAAAGGCCGCTTGCTCGGCATCGGCGTCGGCCCTGGTGACCCGGAGCTGATCACCCTCAAGGCCCTGCGCCTGCTGCAATCGGCCGCCGTAGTCGGCTACTTTGTGGCCAAGGCCAAAGCCAACAAGGGCCAGGGCGGCAACGCCTTTGGCATCATCGAGCAGCACCTAACGGACACTCAGCTACGCATGCCGCTGGTCTACCCGGTGACCACGGAAAAACTCGCTGCGCCGCTGAGCTATGAAGATGTGATCAGCGACTTCTACGACACCTGCGCAGTGCAGATCGCTGCCGAGCTCGACGCCGGCCACGATGTGGCGGTGATCTGCGAAGGCGACCCGTTCTTCTACGGCTCCTACATGTACCTGCACGACCGCCTGGCCGCGCAGTACCAGGTGGAAGTGGTGCCCGGCGTGTGCTCCATGCTCGGCTGCGCCTCGGTGCTCGGCACCCCGCTGGTGTACCGCAACCAATCGTTAAGCGTGCTCTCCGGCGTGCTGCCCGAAGCTGAATTAAAGCAACGCCTGCACGACGCCGAAGCCGCCGTGGTGATGAAGCTCGGGCGCAACTTCGAGAAGGTACGCCGCGTACTACAGGAGCTGGGCATCGACGGCCGCGCCCACTACGTCGAGCGCGCGACCATGGGCAACCAACGCATCGTGCCGTTGGACGAAGTGGAGCCGATGTCCTCGCCGTACTTCTCGATGATCGTTATCCCCGGCGAGAAATGGCGCGGTTAACAGTCTGCAAACAACCTGTGGGAGGGGCTTTAGCCGCGACTCTCCCCGACACCCGGTTAGTCGCGGTTAAAACGGTTCGCCGCCCGTCCCCTCACACGGGTAACAGGATTCAACTATGACCAGCGCCCCCGCCATCATCATCCTCGGTCCCTCTGCCCTGCCCTGCGCGCGGCGCATCCAGGCACTTTATCCACAGGCCGAGATTCACGGCCTGCACAGCCGGGTGACGGACGTTGAGCGGACTTATGCAGACTTCGGCGACACCCTGCGCACGCTGTACCGCGCCGGCACGCCGATCATCGCCCTGTGCGCCGCTGGCATCGTGATTCGCAGCCTGGCCGCTGTACTGGGCGAGAAAGACAGCGAACCGCCGGTGCTGGCCGTGGCCGAAGATGGCAGCGCCGTGGTGCCCCTGCTTGGCGGCCTGGGCGGGGTCAACCGCATGGCGCGGGAGCTGGCGGCGCACCTGGGCGTCAACGCGGCGATCACCACCAGCGGTGAACTGCGCTTTGGCACCTGCCTGCTGGAACCGCCGGCCGGCTATGTGCTGGCCGATCTGGAGCACGGCAAAGGCTTTGTCAGCGACCTGCTCGGCGGCCAGGCGGTGCGGATCGAAGGTGACGCACCCTGGCTGGAGCAAGCCAAACTGCCTGTGGATAACCAGGCCAACCGGGTTATCCACATCAGCCCGCACAGCCGCGCGGCGAGCGCCGATGAACTGCTGATCCATCCCCAACAGGTAGCAGTGTGGATCGAACAGGCCAACGCCGATTTGCTTGGCGAACTGCAGCAGGAGCTGCATGCCAGCAACCTGGCCCCACACAGCCTGGCCTGCCTGCTGGCCGCACCAGAATTGATGGCCAACGCCGAACTGCATAGCGCCGCCGCACAACTCAAATTGCCGCTGCGCTTTATCGACGACGCCACGCAACTGCCACCGCTGCATAGCCAGCACGCCAACCTGCGTCTGCTGCTGGCCGCAGCGCCCATCGACGCCATGCAACTCGGTCGCCCCCGTGGCCGTCTGACGGTGATCGGCCTCGGCCCCGGTGCCGCCGAATTTATGGTGCCCGCCGCGCGCCAGGCGTTGGACGAGGCCCAAGACCTGCTCGGCTACGAAACCTATATCAAGATGGCCGGCCCACTGCGCCCGGAGCAGGTGCGCCATTGCACCGATAACCGCGAGGAAATGCAGCGCGCCCGTCATGCCTTTGCATTGGCCGCCAGCGGTCGGCGCGTCGTGGTGGTGTCGTCCGGCGACCCCGGCGTATTCGCCATGGCCGCCGCCGTGCTGGAAGCCCTGCACGAATCGACCAACGCCGAATGGCAGCGCGTCGACCTGCAGATATTCCCCGGCGTCTCCGCCGCCCTGGCCACCGCCGCCAAAGCCGGCGCCCCCCTAGGCCACGACTTCTGCCTGATCTCCCTCTCCGACAACCTCAAGCCCTGGGCCATTATCGAAAAACGCCTGGCCCACGCCGGCGCCGCCGACCTGGTGATGGCCTTCTACAACCCCATCTCCAAAGCCCGCCCCTGGCAGCTCGGCTCTGCGCTGGATATCGTCCGCCAACAACGCACGCCAGACACCTTGGTGGTGCTCGGCCGCGACATCGGCCGCCCCGGCGAAACCCTGCGTAACCTCACCTTGGGCGAACTCACCCCAGAAATGGTCGATATGCGCACCCTGGTGATTATCGGCTCCAGCCAGACCTGCCGATTCCCGCGCGCAGATGGCGGGGAGTGGGTGTATACGCCGCGGAGTTATCCACAGGGGTAAGGTGAGCGATCAAGCCTGGGATCACTACGCTCACCCAGCATGACCCGACCCTGCGTGTTAACGCCCACTCCTGAGCCAACAGTTAGATCATCATGCAAGCAAAATTCATCGCCGATGTACTGAAAAACAGAAACAACGCACACATCATGGAGCGGTGGGATGCGTTGAATCTGATAGATGGCTGGTTAGTCGCCGGATGCCTCTTTCAAACTGTGTGGAACGTGCTCTCGGGGCATCCCCCTGACAGCAAGATCAAAGACTACGATTTCTTTTACTTCGACCCATCAGACCTCAGCGAGGCGGCTGAAAGCGCCGTGCAACACCACGTAGAAATGGTGTTGGAAGACTTAGGCATCACTGTGGAAGTTGCCAATCAAGCGAGGGTTCATTGCTGGTACGAAGAACATTTCGGGTACCCCTACGCACCCTTGAGCAGTGCTAAGGAAGGCATCAGTCGCTTTTTGATTCCAGGAACATGTGTGGGCATCAATGCTTGTGAGGTCTATGCGCCAAACGGCCTTCACCTTATGTATGAAGGGACGCTCACAATGAACCCACTAACCCCACACGAAGCCCTGTTTATAGAAAAAGCCGCCTCTTATCAGCAGCGCTGGCCTTGGCTGAACATCACGCATGTTCCGGCACAACATAGACCGACGCACTCCACGCAGACTTATGAAAAGCGCGAGCCGATTCAAAGCAAGCAACTCGGATAACCATGGTGGAAAACGCTGCGCGGTTTTCCACCCTACGCGGATTTGATGGCGCTGTAGGGTGGGTAACGCTGTGCTTGCCCCTCAATAACGTCAAACGCCACCGTTCTTGCTCCGTAAAGGTCTATCAATGGGGTCAGTGTCATTGATTTAGCATGGGTATCGCTACGCGCAACCCATCCTACAGACTGCCTGGCCTGAACCTCGCTGAGGGGCGCCTCACTCGGGCTGGTGACAAACCACACAAAGCTTGTTGCCGTCGGGGTCGCGAAAGTAGGCACCGTAGTAGTCCGGGTGATACTCAACGCGCAGCCCCGGCGGCCCTTCACAGCGCCCACCGTGGGCGAGCGCCAGCCGATGGGCCTGCTCGACCTGGGTGCGGTTCTGCGCCAACAGCGCCACCATCTGCCCGTTGCCTGGGTGATGCGGGGCACCATCATGGGGTTTGCCGATCAGCAGCAATGGCCGGGGTTCCGGCGTCGATTGCCAGACCGCCCAGGGTTTGTGCTCGTCGAGAAAACGCAGCTCGATACCCAGCACCTCCATGATCGGCTGGTAGAAGGCCAGCGCTTGTGGGAAGTCGCTCACACCGATGCAGATATGGGAAAACATGGGGTTACTTCCGGTAGATGAATTAGACCCTGTCGAGAATACTTCGCCATCGGCGTCTTATGCGGCGATATTACCGTCGCCTGCGAACTAGGGTCTGTTGACGTTTCGTTCACGGCCGCGGCGTAAGCCAATAACACTGCCCGACTGATCAGCCGTCATGCTGCACGTCGGTGACCAATCCCCCGCACGCCTCATCACACAGCCATCCTGCCGACACCCGCTTACCGGACTGACCATGCCCTCTCTGCCATTACCCAACCGACCCATGCGCCTGGCGCCATTGCTGCTGGCCTACGCCGCCACACCCTACGTCCTGGCCGCCGATGAGCCGTTGCAGCTCGACGCCATGCAGGTCACCGCTGGGCAGCAGGGTGAGGTAGCCAATGCACAGGCAGCGCTGCAACAGGTACCCGGCGCCAGTAATGTGGTGGATATGGACAAGGTCGCGCAGGGCCGGGTGGCCGGCGTGGCCGATGTGCTGGCGTACCAGCCGGGCGTTTTTGCCCAGTCGCCGGGTAACGAGGGAGTGAAGGTCAGCATCCGCGGCTCGGGGATCAACCGTGGTCCCGGCGCCCATGCCTCCGGCACCCATGTGCTGCTCGACGGCCTGCCGTTGACCGGCTCCGGCGGCACGCCTTACGAGTTGCTGGAGCCGCTGTGGATAAGTCGCGCCGAGGTGCTGCGCGGCGCCAACGGCTTTGAGCGCGGCGCCCTGGCCCTGGGCGGCGCCGTCGACTACATCAGCCGTACCGGCTACAACGCGGCCAAACTGCAATTGCGTTACGAGGCCGGCAGCCACGGCTACCAGAAGCGCAGCATCAGCTCGGGCCAGGTATTGGGCGATGTCGATTACTACCTCAATCTCACCGACAGCCAAACTGACGGCTATCAGGACCACGCCTCCGGCAGCGGCAAGGGCATCGCTGCCAACGTTGGCTATCGCCTCAACGAAAACCTGGAAACGCGCTTCTACCTGCGTTACCGCGAGACCGAGCACGAAACACCCGGCCGCCTGACCAAGGCTCAGCTCAAGGACGACCCGCGCCAGGCCAGCGCCTTCAACCGCAGCATCGACGCGCAGCGCGACCAGCCCGGCAGCACCTGGCTGGCGAACAAGACCACCCTGCAACTGGACGACGTCAGCAGCCTGGAAGTCGGCCTGGCCTATCACCACTACCCGATGGACCTGAAGGAAAGTAACTACCGCATCCGTGTCGACTACAGCGACGTCAGCGGCAGCCTCACCTACAAGCGCCAGCACAGCCTGTTCGGCCTGAACAGCAACACCACCGTCGGCTGGCGCAGCACGGTTAACCTGCCCAATACGAAATCGCGGGAAACGACCTACCAGCCGATCACGGCAAGCGGGACCGCCTACCCCGCCGGCACCCGCACGCGCGACTATATCCACCAGGGCTCGGACAACGTGCTGCACGCCAGCAACGACCTGGAACTGGCCCCCGACCTGTGGCTGACCACCGGCCTGGCGCTGATCTACACCCGCCGCGAAGCCGAAGTGACCTGGCCGAGCAACGCCGACCGCCTCAGCGAGCACACCTGGGACTACGCGCCGCGTATCGGCCTGCGGTATCAACTGAACCCGCAGGTGCAGGTCTACGGAAATCTCAGCCGCTCGGTCGAGCCGCCGCATGCCTGGTCGATGCTCTGGGGCTCGCCGCTGCGCTTCCCGGTGAACAACCAGCCCTGGAGTGGTCGCCAGCGCGCTGCCGTCAGCCTGGACAACCAGACCGCCACCACCCTTGAGGTCGGCGCCCGGGGCGATGCGGCCATCGGCCAATGGGACCTCGCCTACTACTACTCGCAGGTGCGCCACGAGCTGCTGGCGGTGGAGATCGAGCCGAACGTGGTTGCCGAATCCAACGCCAGCCCGACCGTGCATCAAGGCATCGAAGCCGGCCTAAGCAGCTCGCTCTGGCAAAGCGCCGCCGGCACCCTGAGCCTGCGCCAGGCCTACACCTTCAGCGACTTCCATTACCGCGATGACGACCAGTTCGGCAACAACCGCCTACCTGGCCTGCCACGCCACTATTACCAGGCCGAACTGCGCCACGACTTCCCCAGCGGCTTCTACGCCGGCCTCAACACCCAGTACGCCTCCAAGGTCGCAGTGGACTACGCCAACTCCTACTACGCCGATGCCTACGCCACCTTCGGCGCCACCCTCGGCTACATCGCACCGCAAGGCGACTGGCAAACCTGGCTCGACCTGCGCAACCTGACCAACAAGCGTTATGCGGCGACCGTTACGCCGGGGTATGACGACAATGGTGCGGACGCCGCGCGCTCCACACCGGGGGAAGGGTTTGGGATGTATACGGGGGTTTCTTGGAGTTGGTTGTAAGGCGCCGGGGTGGTGGAAAACGCTGTGCGGTTTCCACCCTACGCCCTAGGGAACACACTCGCTAATTACCCGCGGGGCTTTTATGGATTTCATATTAGATTTTATTTTATGCACCGCTATGTATCGAATTGGCCTTGGGATACTTAGAATGATTACGTTTGGCAGATTCCCCGAAAACAACAGCTATCTGAAATTACTACCTATTTTGGTTGGCTTTATTTTTATAGCTGTGCTTATCGTTACTTTACTTTTAATTATTTCTGAAATAAGCCAATAGCCCGAAGAGTCAATAGGAAAAACCGCTATACGGGTTATCCAACCTGCTACATTTACCTCCGTTTCTCCTAGGGATGGTCTGAAGTAGCCATGTATTTCCCCGGCATACCACCTAGCGCAACTTTTAAACTCGCCAAATGATCAAAAAACAATCAATTCGACGAGTATTTCTTACGTTTTCGCCACC
>JAHJYA010000055.1 GCA_018826895.1 Gammaproteobacteria bacterium | reverse complement strand
GCAGCACGCGTTGCTTTTCCCCGCCAGAGAGGTGGGCGAACGCCTGGCGCTTGTGCTCAGTCAAACCCACCCGCGCCAGGGCCTGCTCGACCAGAGCAACATCGGCCTGGTCATCGCCATCAAACAGGCCCTTGTGCGGCGTGCGGCCCATGGCCGCCACCTCACGCACGCTAAGGCCAAAGTCCTGGGGAAACTCCTGCAGCACCACCGCCACCCGCTGCGCGCACCAGCGCGGCGAACGCTGCCACAGCGGCTCGCCGTCCAGCTCGACACTGCCGGCACTGGGCCGCTGGAAACGGTAGGCGCAGCGCAGCAGGCTGGTCTTGCCGCTGCCGTTGGGGCCGATCAGCCCCACCAGCTCGCCGTCATCGACGGCCAGGTCGATGGCGTCGAGCAGCGGCCGCTCACCATTGGGCGACCAGGCCAGCTCGCGGATACGCAGGCGCTGCATCAGAACTGATAGTCCGCAGTGACGAACAGCGAGCGCGGTGCGCCCAGGAACCACTGCTGGCCATCGCTGCTGGCCGTGGTGGCGTGCTGGCGGTCGAACAGGTTGTTCAGCTCCAGCCCCAAACGCACATCGGGCTGCACCTGCCAGCCGATGTTGGCATCGACCACCGTGTAGCTCGGCACCTGGGCGCTGTTGGCCGTGTCGGCGTAGCGCGCATCGACATAGCGCGCGCCGATACCGGCGTCCACGCCCTGGCCCAGGTCCTTGTTCAACCACAGGTTGGCGGTGCGTTTGGGCACGTTGATCGGCCGATTGCCGCTGCGGTCGCCGCCCCCTTCGACGAAGTCGTCGTACTCGGCGCGCACAAAAGCGGCGTTGGCCGACAGCTGCCAGCCCTGGCCCAAGGCCATTTCCAGCGTTGCCTCCAGGCCATCGGAGGACTGCTGGCCGATCTGCTCAGCCGCCGCGCCAGGCGAGGCCTGGCTGAGCAGCTTCTCTTTAACGATGTGGTAGGCGGCCAGGGTCCACTCGCCGCGCCCGTCCATCAGCATCTGCTTGAGGCCGATCTCGCTCTGCCTGGCTTCGCTCAGGTCGTAACGCTGCTGCCCGACATTGAGCGTCAGCAGGTTATTCACCCCCTCGGTGCTGGTGGCGTACTGACCGTACAGCGACAGCTCGGGCGTCAGCGCGAAGACCAGGCCGGCGCGCCAGTTGTCGCCACTCAGGCTGCGATCAGCACTGCTGCCATCGACCAGGTTGTCACGCTGGATATGCACCTGGTCGCGGCGCACGCCGGTGACCAGCGACAGGCGCTCGGTCAGTTGCGTGCGGTTCTCGGCGAACAACGAAAATTGCCGGGCCAGGTTGCGTTCGCGTGGGCCGTAGCCCTGCGGATCATTGCTTTGATACGGGCCGCCGCCGGAGCCTGCCAGGGGCACGCTGTCGCTGAAACTGCTGGCGAAATCATGCTGACGGGCGAAGTGAATACGGTTGTAGTCGGCGCCGACCAGCGTACGGCTGTCGAAGCCGAACAGCGCGTGCTCCAGGGTGAAGGTCTGGCGATCACCAACCTGTTCCTGGGTGTGCTTGATGTTGTAGAACTCGCTGCGCTCGACCTGATCGCCGGGCTGCCAGCGATAGGCCTCGGCATTGCGCCAGTAGCGCTGGGTCTTGATGTAGTAGAGCTGGTTGCTGGCCGTTAGCGCGTCATTGATGCGCCAGTCGCTGGTCAGGCGGGTGATCTGATCGTTGTAGCGCACGTCGGCGTTGTCGACGTTGTAGTTGTGGTCGCGCAGGCTCTCGCGGTACTTACCAGCCACCAGCGGCGTGCCGAAGTAGCGTTCCGGCTGCTGGTCGCCCTGGTCGTGGGACAGGGTGACGCTCAGGTCCTCGCTGGCCTCCCAGCGCACTGCAGCGCTGAGCGCCAGACTCTCGGAATCACCGCGGTCGACCCAGCCATTGCTGGCCTGCTGATTAAGGGTGAAACGGTAGCTCAGGGCATCGCTAAGCGAGCCGCCGCTGTCCAGCGCAGCCTGGCGGCGGTCGTCGCTGCCGTAGCCGAGGCGCAGGTGGTTAAGGACTTCGCCGGCGAACGGCTTTTTCGGCACCACATTGGTCACCGCGCCCGTAGCACCTTCGCCGTACATCACCGAGGCCGGGCCCCGCAGCACGTCGACCCGCGCCACCGACCAGGTGTCCACCGGAAAGGTCACGGTGCCGGCCCCAACGTACTGGCGCGTGCCGTCGTACAGCTGCATGACCGCCGAGTGGCCGGTAAACCCGCGCGCTGACAGCGCCGTACCGCCGTTGCCCGGCGTACCGATGCTGCTAATGCCAGGCGTGCGGGTGACGGCGTCCTGCACGCTCAGGTTGTTACGCCCACGCACCTCGGCGCCACTCAGGCTGCTGGTGCTGGCCGGGGTCTCCAGGGCCGAGAGTTCTAGCCGCGAGCCGCTACGGGTGGGCGTTTGCAGGTCGCTCTCACCCTCTTCCATGGCGTTGGCCTGGACGGTGATGGCGGGGAGATCGACAGGGGCTTCGCTGGCCATGGCCATACCGCCAAACAGCAAGGTTAGCGGCAGGGAGCAGTGCAGCAGAGCGTGTGTCACGGCAGCGTTTCCACGGTTACGGAGGGCGTCGGCGGATCGCCCCGTATCCCGTTCGCGCATTGGCGAGCCGGCCATAAGCGGCCAGCGAGAGGCTGAGACAGGGGGCATAATGTTATTGTTATAACATAACATTACATACCTTCGCAGCCACGTTTGCGCAAGACCGGGTTCAGCAGGGAGTGATGACCGGTGAAGGTTCTTAAAACGGAAATGGCGCGCCATATTGCTTCCATAGCAAAGAGAGAAGGCACGGCAATCCGATGGAAACGCGCAACAGCAGACGCAGGCGCGCAGGCACCTGCAATCGGCGTCAACGCCCGCCCACCGCGGGTTGCCAGACTAATGGGGGGCCGTTGCAGCGCGAGCGCGGGCAATCACAGCAAACCCCAGATTCAGGCCGGTCTCCGGGCTGGCGAGGGTCATGACGTCATCGCCTTCCCATGCAAAACCTGCACAGTGGCCTAGTGATAACGTCGCTCGCTTACCGTTGCGGGGGCAGCGTCGGACTTGCACCGACTTCCCGTTTCACCTCACGCACGGCGGCGTAAGGCACCTGAATCGGCGCGGATATGACCATTCATGATCCGCCGCGTCAAGGCGCGTGGCCCGAGTATGCCGTCGCGGCTAAAGCCCCTCCCACAGATTCTGCACTGGACAGCGTGGGAGGGGCTTTAG
>JAHJYA010000054.1 GCA_018826895.1 Gammaproteobacteria bacterium | reverse complement strand
TTAGCGCGATGCTGCGTTTCTCGATGGCTCATTTAGCCCACTAAACTTCGCATCTCGTGCCTTGCCTCGCGCTAAAACTGGCTCCGGCGCGGCCGCGAACGAAACGGGAACAGACCCTAAAGGTACATCCAGAAGTTCGGGTGTTGCACGGTAGGTATCTGCTCTGGCGGTTGGTTGAGCGGGCGTGGACGTTGGATGAGGCGGCGGATAAAAGCCATGGACTGGACTCCTGAATGTGACTGAGGGCGCCGATAATGGCGCCCAGCGTGGCGTCAGGGCAGTCGATTGTGGCTATGGCTCTAATGCTTATCGGCTATCGATCTATTTGGATCGATAGTTATTGGCGTGGCAAACGCACGCTCACCTGCAGTCCGCCCAGGGGGGAGTCGTCCAGCGTGATGCTGGCGCGGTGCAGCTCGACGACCCGGCGCACGATGGACAGGCCCAACCCGGCCCCCTGGCCCTGACCGAGGCGGAAGAAACGCTCGAACAACTGCTCGCGCAGGGCGGGCTCCACGCCCGGGCCGCTGTCCTGCACGCGCAGGGTCAGGCTGTGGGCGTCGGCCTCGAGCAGCACGCGGATCTGCCCGCCGAGCGGGGTGTATTGCACGGCGTTGCTGACCAGGTTTTGCAGCAGCGTACCGAGGCTCGGGGCATCGGCGATCAACCGGTAGTCGTCGCCGTCACGGGCCTCCAGGGTCAACTCCTGGTTGCGCGCCAGGGCCAGCGGCGTCAGCTCGGCCAGCTCATTGCGCAGGTAGCCGAGCAGGTCGAGCTGGGCCATGGCCAGTTGCGCCACGTTGGGGTCCAGGCGCGCCAGGGTCAGTAATTGTGCGACCCCCCGGGTCGCCCGCTCGACGCCGTTGCCCAATTGGCGCAGGGCTTCGTCGCGGTCGAGTGGGTCGGGTGCCTCCAGGGCGTTTTGTGCATGGATGCGCAGCACCGCCAGGGGCGTGCGCAGCTCATGGGCGGCGTCGGCGATAAAGCGTTTTTCCTGATCGACTAACTGGTTGACCTGCAGCAGCAGGCGGTTGAGCGCTGCGCCCATGGGCTCCAGCTCGCTGGGCAGCGGCGGCAGCAGCAGCGGGGTGAGGTTGTCCGGCGCGCGCGCCTTGATCAGCTCGGCCAGGCGTTGCAGCGGGCTCAGGCCCCAGCCCACCGCCAGCCACAGCAGCAACCCCAGTATCGGCAGGCCGATCAGCAGCGGTTGCAGGCTGCGGCGGGCGATCTTGTCAGCCAGTTCACCGCGCACATCCTCGCGCTCGCCAGCCAGTACCCAGTGGTGGTCAGTGTTGTCGTGCAGTACGAAGAGCCGCCAGCGGTGCTCGCCCAGGGTCAGGGTGTGGTAGCCGACCAGGTACTTGGCCAGGCGGCTGAGACGCGCGCTCATTGGCTCGTCGCTGGGCGGCAGGCTGCTGTCGAGTTGGGCGATCATCTCGGTCAGCAGGCCTTCGGGGGCACTGGCCGACTGGAAGATCAGCTCGCCATTGTCGTCGAGCATCTGGAACGCCAGCTTGCTCTCGTAAGCGTGGCCGAGCAGGCTGTCGAGCTGCCGTGGGCTGTGCTGTAGCAACAGGGCTTCGTCGAGCGCCGCTTGCAGGCGCCGGCGCGAGTCGCTCGAGAGGTCGTGGCGGACCAGGCCCATAAGCATGCGTGAGGTCTGTGCCAGTTGGGCGTCGAACAGCTCCTCGACCTCATGGCTGGCGTCGCTGTAGATCTTGTGGCTGATCAGGCTCAGGGCCAGGGTCAGCAGGGTGAGCATCAGCACCAGCAGGCGGGTGCGAATCGAGCGCAGCAGTTTCACTTGTCCACCAGGTAGCCAACGCCGCGTACGGTGCGGATCAGTTCAGGAAAGAATTTCTTGCGCAGGTGGTGCACATGCACTTCCAGGGCATTGCTTTCGACCTCTTCGTCCCAGCCGTAGAGCGCCTGTTGCAGCTTGTCGCGGGTCATCACCCGGCCCGGCTGGGCGAGTAATTCGTGCAGCAGGAGGAATTCCTTGCGCGGCAGGTTGACCGGTTTGTCGAGGTAACTCACCGCCTGGCTGACCGGGTCCAGGCTGATGCCACGGTAGCTGAAGACCGGTTGTGGACGGTTGAAGCTGCGCCGCAGCAGGGCGCGCAGGCGTGCCTTGAGCTCCGCCACGTCGAAGGGCTTGATCAGGTAGTCGTCGGCGCCGGCGTCCAGCCCGGCAATGCGGTCGCTGGTGGCGTCACGGGCGGTGAGCACCAGCACCGGCACCGGGTTGGCCGCGGCACGCAGGTGCTTGAGCACCTGCAGGCCATCCATGCGTGGCAGGCCGAGGTCGAGAATGGCCAGCTCGAAGCTTTCGTGGGTCAGCGCATGCAGCGCGCTGGCGCCATCCTGCAACCAGTCGACGGTGTACCCCTCAGGCTTGAGGGCAGTGCGGATGCCCTCACCGAGGGCGGTGTCGTCTTCGACCAGCAAGATACGCATGGTGTGTTTCCTATTGGTTCTGCCTGAGTTAACCGTTGTCCCTGTAGGAGCGAATTTATTCGCGATTGTGTGCGAATAAAGGCCAGGCGCCCTTGCAGGGGCCGACCCTCGGACGGTGCTTAATCCTGCTCTGCAGCGATCTTCTGTTGCAGGGTGGCGATGTCGCTGCGACGGCCTGCATCGGCCACTTCCCGGCCGCGGCGGGGAGCGGCTTCGAGGGCTTTGTTCAAGGCCGTGTTGGCCTCGTCATAGCGGCCATTACGGTACAGGAAATCAGCCTGGAAGTAGTTGGGGTCGATGCCCTTGGGGTTGATCGCCAACGCCTGCTTGAGCATAGCCGCCGCCTTGTCTTTATCACCAAAGCCGACCGGCCAGCCTGGCACTTGGTAGTACAGACTACCCAGGCTGGTGTAGGCCGAGCCGTCGAGGGCTTTGGCGTCCAGGGCCAGGGCTTGTTCCAGGCTGGCTTTGGCCTCCTTGACCAGGCTCAGGGCGCCCAGGCCGCCTTTGGCGCCGGCGTAGGTGCTGAGGATGATGCCGCGCCAGATCAGCAACTCGGCAGCCTTGGGTTCAGCTTTGACGGCTGCGTCGGCTTGCTCGCTCAGGCTGGCGAAGGCTTTTTCGCGGGCATCGGCCGGTGTCTGGTAATTGATCTCGGCCCAGCGCTGTTGGAGTTCGTGGAGCTTTTCCTGGCCGCCGTCGCTCAGGGCAAAGGCGGGCAGGCTGGACAGGGCGAGCAGCAGGCAAAGGGTGGGGCGTAACAGGTTCATGGGGTAATCCTCAGGGGTGGCGACGGGCGAAGCGCAGGATGGTCGGCAGTTGCTTGCGCAGCGCCTGGTCGACCAGGCGTGGCAGCAGGCTGTTAAGGCGCACGAAGAGTTTTTCCGGCCAGCCGAGGTAAGACTCCTCGTGTTCGCGCACGATGGCCTGGGCCAGTTGCGCGGCCACTTCGCGCGGCTCATCCATGGCCACCTTGAGCGCCGTGTTCATGGCCATCACGGTGTTGTCGTTCATCGGCGTGCGGGTGGCGCGCGGGGCGAAATACAGCACCCTGACCTGGGTGTCGGCCAGCTCGCGGCGCAATGCCTCGGAGAAGCCGCGCAGGGCGAACTTGCTCGCGCAGTAGGCGCTGAAACCGGGGTAGCCGATGGAGCCGAAGGTTGAACCGAGGTTGACGATCAGCGCCCGGCCTTGTTGTTGCAGCAGCGGCAGCAGGCGCTGGGTCAGTTGCAGGGTAGCGGTGACATTCAGACCGATCAGCTCGGCTAGCTCTTGCTCGTCATGCTGCTCAAGCAGGCAGAAACGGTTGACCCCCGCCGCGTTGATCAGGGTATTGAGCCCGCCGAAGCGCTGGGCGGCAGCGACTACGGCATCGCGGCCCTGACGGCTGGTGATGTCCGCTTCGACCACCTCGACGCGCCCGGGGTTTTGCTGCGCCAGTTGCCTGAGGACGTCGACCTGACGCCCGACCAACAGCAGGCGCGCGCCATTGGCCAGCAGGTGCTCGACCAGGGCCTGGCCGATCCCGCCGCTGGCGCCGGTGATCAGCGCGCGGCATTCGGAAAGTTGCATGGTCACGCTCCTAGGCCGACAGCGGCAGGCTGCGGAACATATCGCCGTAGAGGCGGTACACCACCTTGGCGGTGTGGATCACCGCGGCCTGGTCGGCGGGTTCGTCGAGGCGGTTCATCAGGGTTTTGAAGAACTCGACGTGTTCCAGGTCCAGGCTGCCGTGGGAGTTCAGGTAGCTGAACGCGGTGCTTGGCAGTTGCAGGCGATCCTGCACCACGCCAGCGACCTGAGTGGCCAGGGCGATACTGGTGCCTTCGAGCACGTGCACCATGCCGAAGAAGCCCACCGGGTTGTGCCGGGCGATGGTGTTGTAGACGTAGCTGACCATCAGCTCGGTGGCCAGGCGCGGCTGGCCATTGCGCACAGCCTCTTTGTCGGCACCGCAGGCGGCGATGTCGTTGAGTACCCATTCCTGGTGGCCGTATTCCTCCTCGATATATTCGCCGATGGCCCCGCGCAGCCACTCCAGGCGCTCGGGCAGGCGTGCGCCGCAGGCCATCAGCAGCGGGACGGTGTGCTTGACGTGGTGATAGGCCTCGGTGAGGAAGGCCACGTAACTGTCCAGGCTGACCGTACCGCCCATGGCTTGCTGAATGATCGGCGCGCTGAGCAGCACCTGGCGCTCGGCGTGGGTGGCCTGTTGCAGGGTTTCAAAGAACGACATGGGCTTCTCCAAGAGGCGATACGTTGGCCAGGTGTTCGATGGCCGTACGGTAATGGGTGAACAAGGCAGCGCGGCGCAGCCGGCCGTTGGCGGTGGCCAGGTCGTTGCTCGCGCTGAAGGGGGCATCGGCGCGCAGCCAGTGGTGCACGCGGGCGTAATCGGGCAGTTGCGCATTGGCGGTATCGACCGCTGCCTGCAACTGCGCATCAGGGGTGTTAGGAAAGCGTGCGACCAGTACCGCGACGTTGCTCGGCAGCGCCTCGCCGTGCAGCCAGGCCTGGGCGATGGGCAATTGCTGAACCAGCTCGGACTCGACCCATTCCGGGTTGACGTTGCGCCCGAATGCGGTGATGAACTGGTGCTTCTTGCGTCCGTGCAGTACCAGAAAACCGTCCTCGAAATGGCCCAGGTCGCCGGTGCCTAGCCAGTCGCCAAGCGGCGCTGGCTCACCGAGGTAGCCGAGCATGCGCGCGCCCTTGACCAGCACTTCACCATCGTCGGCCAGCCTGATTTGCAGGTGTGCGAGGGGCTTGCCGGTACTGCCGAGGCGCCGCTGCTCGGGCGTATTGAGGCACACCACCGAGGCGCATTCGGACAAGCCGTAGCCCTCGAAAATCGGCAGCTTCAAGGCATCGGCGCGCTCCAGCAACTGCGCCGAGACCCGCCCGCCACCCACCGCCACAAAGCGCAGCGAGGCAGGCAGCGGCAGGCCGCGCTCGGCGGCACTGACCAGCGCCAGCAGCAGTTGCGGCAGCAGAATCATGCTGTGCGGCTGGGCTGTCTGCAGCGCCTGGAGAAAGCGCGGCAGGTCGAAGCCGCTGGCGCCGCTCAGGCCGATCTGCGACATCGGCATCAGCTCTACGCAGGCGCCGGCCAGCAGCGGCGCATAGACCCCGGCGATATTTTCCAGCAGGGTAGCCAGGGGCAGCACGCACAGGTGGCGCGCCACCTCACGGCTGGCGCTGGCCGTCACCAGGCTGTCGGCCACCGCCAGTTGCGTGGCCAGGTCCAGGCACACGCCCTTGGGCTGGCCGGTGGTGCCAGAGGTGTAGGTGATCTTCACGGTGCCGACGGGCAGGGCCGCGGGCTGTGCCACGGGGCGGCGGTGAATACCCTCTGCCACACGGGTGAAACCGGGCGCGCTGGCGCCGATCAGGCAATCAATGCTGGCGCTGTCGAGCAGGTGCTGTTGCTGGCCTGGGGAAAAGAACCCCGGCAGCGGCACGCACACCCGCCCGGCTTGCAGCGCGGCCAAATCCCACAGCACCCAGTCGATGCCGTTGTCCAAGGCCAGGGCCACGCGTTGGGCGCCGTAAGTGGTGAGCAACGCGCGGCGCGCGGCCACCTCGGCGAGCAACTGCTGATAGCTCAGGCAGCGCTTGTCTTCACGCAGGGCTGGGCGCTCGGCCCAGGCGGCGAGGCGCTTAAACAGGTGCTCAGCGGCAGGCGACATCGAGCATCTCCTCGGGGGCATAAAGGGCTTGGTGGCCCAGGCGCGCATAGGCACCCAGGTGCAGCAGGCGCTGGTGGCCGCTGTAGATATCGCCGGCCATCACCTGGGGCGCGCAGTCGTAATAACTGCCCCAGTCGGCCAGCTCCTCGCCCATGCACTGCGGGTCGGCCAGGCCCAGGGGCAGCGGGCTCAAACCCAGGCGCTGGAAGCTATTGAGTAGGCTGGTGGTGCCGGTAAAGGTGACCCAGCGAAAGCCCAGGGCCACCAGCAGGTCGGTCAGCGCGACGATCAACAGGCGGGCCGCGCCGGGGCTGTTGGCTGCCAGGTTGCCGACCTCCACCAGTTGCGCACGGGCTGGCTGGCCGCTCAGGGCGGTCTCCACCGGCTGCGAAAGATAGCGCTCCAGAAACAACGGGCCGCTGGCACCGCTGCGCAGGCCGACGGCCGCCAACAGCGTACCGGCGCTGTCCTCCAGGCCGAGCAGGCAGGGCATGAAATGCCGCACGCGTGCGCCGTGCTGCTCGGCGAAACGCGCCTGGATAAAGGCTTCCAGGGCCGGCCGACGCGGGCTGTCAACGTCGCTCAGGTAGAGCGCGAGTGGCGCCTGCCGACCGATACAGGCCAGGGGTTGAACGTGAGACGGATGCGCCCAGGGCAGTTCCATGGCGGAACCTCTATGTGAAGACCTGGGGCGAGTGTCTGCGCCAAGGCTTAACGCAGAATTAAGGGGATCGTCTTGGGATTACGTTGCTTGCCAGGCATCTGAGCCGTAACGGGCGGGCGTGGCTTTCACGAGATATGTAGCCTGGGTTGAGCCGCGCGATACCCGGGGGAGGGCGCCCCGGGTGTCGCTGCGCTCGACCCAGGCTACCGGGGCGGGTTGTTCTCCGTGTGTGGCGTAACCCGTGCCTACTGCGGCGCCGGCAGCATTTCGCCGACCTTGCTGGCCAGGTCGGCCATGGAGAAGGGCTTGGTGATCATGTCCATATTGGCACCGAGAAAGCTGGCGCGGATGGCGGCGTTCTCGGCGTAGCCGGTGATAAACAGCACCGGCAAATCCGGGCGATGCTGGCGGGCGATTTCTGCCAATTGGCGGCCGTTCATGCCTGGCAGGCCGACATCGGAAATCAGCAGGTCGATTGCCACGTTCGAGCCCAGGTGTTCGATCGCCACGCCCGGCTCGGCCGCGTCCAGGGTGTCGTAGCCCAGCTCGGTGAGCACGTCGCGCACCAGCAGACGTACCGTGGCGTCATCTTCTACCAACAGAATGCGTTGTCCTCGCCCGCTCGGAGAAGCGGGTTGCTCGCGGGCGAGGGGCTCGGCTGGGCCGTTGGCGGTGGGCAGGTACAGGCGCACGGTGGTGCCGACACCCGGCTGGCTGAGTATCACCACATCGCCGTGGCTCTGCCGGGCAAAGCCGTACACCATCGACAAACCCAGCCCGGTGCCCTGGCCCACGGGTTTGGTGGTGAAGAAGGGGTCGAAGACCTTCTCCAGTACCTGCGGGGTCATACCCGCGCCGCTGTCGGACAGGCTGATGACGATATAGGTACCGCTGGCCAGGTTAGGTCGCGCCGTGGGCGTATCGGCGACGTGTACCTCCTGGGTGGTTTCCAGGGTCAGTTGGCCGCCAAAGGGCATGGCGTCGCGGGCGTTGATCGCCAGGTTGAGGACGGCACTTTCGAGCTGGTTGGCGTCGGCGATCACCGGCGGCAGGTTGGCCCCGTAAGCCGTGTGCAGGCTGATGCGCTCATGCAAGGTGCGGCGTATCAGCTCTTCCAGCGAGTGCAGCAGTTCGCGCACGTCGAGCGCCTTGGCATCCAGTGACTGACGCCGGGAGAACGCTAGCAGGCGCTGGGTCAACCCGGCGGCGCGGTTGGCCGAGGTGGCGGCGGCATCCATAAAGCGCGGCAGGTCGTCGACCCGGCCGGCGGCCAGGCGGCGTTTCATGATGTCCATGGCGCCGATGATGCCGGTCAGCATGTTGTTGAAGTCGTGGGCGATGCCCCCGGTCAGTTGGCCCACCGCTTCCATTTTCTGGCTTTGCCGCAGGGCCGCTTCGGCCTGGGCACGGTTGTGCATTTCGCTGCTCAGCTCGGCGGTGCGCTCGGCGACTTTCGCCTCCAACGTGTCGGCGGTATCGCGCAGGCCTTCCTCGACTTTCTTGCTGTCGGTGATGTCGAGCACGAACACATGGAAGCCATCCACTTCGCCAGTCGGTGTGCGCCGCGGCAGGTAACGGATGTCGGCATCGCGACGGCTACCATCCTGATGTGGCCATTGCCGTTGCAGGCGCGCCGGTTCGCCCGCCAGAGCGGCCTGCATCACCGGTAGTCGCACCGCCAGGTCCTGGGGGCTGAACAGCTCGCTGACGTGGCACCCGACAATCTCCTCGGGCGAGCGGTAGAACCAGTATTCATAGGCGCGGTTGGCGAAGCGGTAGCGCAGGTCCGTGTCGATAAAGGCGATCAGTACCGGCAGGGAGTCGGCGACCAGGCGCAATTCGCGCTCACTGGTCTGCAGGGCACGGCGGCTTTCGGCCAATTCGGCGAGCTGATCGCGGATCAACAGTTGCTTGACCCGTGAACGAATCGCCGAGGCTACGGCGCTCAAGAGCGATACGGCACTCAGCGGCCGCTCGATCAGGATCACGTTGCTGGCACTCTCCGGCAGACGCTTGCGCACCCGCTCGGTGTCGCCCAGGCGCCCGGATTGGCGGGTGGCCAGAAGGATGAATGGCAGGTCCGACCAGGCCGGCTGGGCGTCGAGCACCTGACGCAGGGCGTGCATATCGCCCACCAGTGCCTCTTCGGTGACCAGCACGGCGCCGGTGTCAGTATCGATGTGGTCAGCCAGGGTCTGGGGCGTTGGGCAGTTCAGGGTGCGGTAGCCTTTATCCCCGAGCAGGCTGGCCAGGCTCTCGGCATCCCGACCGAAGGGCGCACTGATCAACACCTGCATGGGCTCGGTGCGGTTAACGGGCAAAGTCGTGGCTCCGGTTTTCCATCAGCGGCGCCTGGTCGCCGTTGTATTCCGGGGTGCCGGTGAGCACGCCCCTGAAGCGCATCAGCGTCTCGCCAACACGCACGCCGTGCTGGTCGACGCGTAGCTCGCGAATGCTG
This sequence comes from Gammaproteobacteria bacterium, assembly GCA_018826895.1. Classification (GTDB taxonomy): domain Bacteria; phylum Pseudomonadota; class Gammaproteobacteria; order Pseudomonadales; family Pseudomonadaceae; genus Aquipseudomonas. Next base: position 8,509 of record JAHJYA010000054.1, on the reverse strand, counting down.
TCCTCATGCTGGCCGCCACGGTTCTTGATCACCGACACGGCCTTGCGGATGCGTCCCTGGGCCTCGAAGAAGCGCAGCAGCACCACGGCATCGGCGACGTAGGAAATATTCAGATTCTCAGACGTCATGTTGCCCACCAGACCGTGCTGCGGGTTGATCAGAAAGGTGCTGACCCCGCGCTGGCTGAGGTAAGAGAGCAGCTCATGCATCTGCAGGATCAGTTGCTGCTCCTGGGGCATGGCCGCCAAGTAGCCGCTCAGGCTGTCGATCACGATCATTCGACACTGCTGTTGCTCCACCTCGTTGCGTACCAGCCAGGCGAATTCGCCAGGCGACAGTTCGGCTGGGTCGATCTGGCGGATCTCCAACAGCCCATTGTCAATGTGTTGCTGCAACTGCAGGCCCATGCTGTCCGAGCGGATCAGCATGGTGCCGATGCGTTCGTCGAACTCATAGACGGTGCAACGCTCGCCGCGTCGGCAGGCCGCATCAATGTATTGCAGGGCCAGGCTGGTCTTACCTGAGCCCGCCGGCCCGGTGACCAGGGTGCTGGTACCGCGCAGCGGGCCGCCGCCAAGCAGCGCGTCCAGGCCTTCGACGCCGCTGGGCACCGGGTCGCCGTTGAAGGCTACGTGGTGCTGGTTGGCCACCAGCCGCGGGTAAACCTGCAGGCCACCGCGGCGAATGGCGAAGTCGTGCAGGCCGGCACAGAAGTCCACACCGCGCAGCTTCTGCACCTGCAGGCGGCGGCGTGCTGCACCGAATTCCAGGGTCAGGCGCTCCAGGGTGATAACCCCGTGACACAAACTGTGCAGGTGCGCATCCCGCTCGCCATGGTTGCCGGTAAGGTCGTCGACCAGAAACACTGTGGCTTTACGCGGGGCGAAGAACTGCTTGAGCGCCAGCACCTGGCGACGGTAGCGCAGCGGATCCTGGGCCAGCAGGCGCAGTTCCGACAGGCTGTCGAACACCACGCGCAGCGGGCGGATACGTTCGACCTGCTCCTGGATCAGGCGGATGGTACCGCCCAGCTCCAGCTCCCAGGGGTGCAGGATCGATTGCTCGCGGCCATCGCCCAGCACCGCTTCGGCCGAGGCCAGCTCGAACAGGTCGATGCCATCCAGAGACCAATCATGGGACGCCGCTACGGCGTGCAACTCTTCACTGGTTTCCGACAGGGTGATGTACAGGCAGCGCTCGCCGCGAGCGACGCCCTCCAGCAGAAACTGCAGGGCCAGGGTGGTCTTGCCGGCGCCGGGCGAGCCTTCGAGCAGGTACAGACGCTCCGGCGGCAGGCCGCCGCCGAGAATGCTATCGAGTCCGCTACTGCCCGACGGTACCCGTGTGAGGGGGTGCATCATTCATTGACCTCTCTGCGTGAGGTAAAGGTGCATGTGGCACCTTGAAGTACTCGGCAGCCGATGGTCCACAATCAGTGCCGACGGCAGGGGCAGTGCCAGGCGCGCTCGTGAGATGGCGCCGACAACCCTGCTGAAAATCCGACCGCTAGCGGTTTTTCTTGTTCATTATTTTTGACAGGCGGACCGGATCGCATTGCCGCAGAGGGGCTGTTTTCAGCGCTTTGACAGGGGCCTTAGAGGCCGCAACCCTGGGGTTACGGCTTGGGCACCGGCACGCGCAGGTCGGGGTGGCCCAAGGGGTGACTGAGGGCATTGTAGAAGCGCAACTTGAGGTTCTGTTCGGCAAACAGCGCACTGTAATGCTGCTTCTGCTGCAGGATAAACGCCGGGTTGTGCGGGTAGATGGAGATGGCCAGGGTCTGCAGTTGCGCCTGTTGCAGGGCGCGAACCAGGTGCTGGTCTTGCGCTGCCAGACTATGGCCGAACAGGCACAGGTTGGTCTTTGGCTGGGACAACTGGCTGTAGCAGAACGTCAGGTAGTCGCAGGTGCGGATACTCCTGAGCTTGTCCGCGCTGCTGCCTTCGTTGATCAGCAGCGGAATGTCGCCCAACTGGTTGATGGCAAAACTGGCCAGCAGGGTGCTTTCCGAGGACTTGAGCATGCGCGTGCTGCCATCGACATTCTTCACCAGCTGCATCCCGCCGTGCAGGTAGAGCAGACGTGTGGTCTTGCCCTGGCGCTGACAGTTAGTGGGGTCGAAGGTCGAGTCCGGGCCGCGGAACAGGTCGTCGAAGGCGTCCGGCGTCTGCTGGGCCGCCCAGTAGGTGAGCAGGTCGTAATTGCCCGAGTAGACAGTCTCGTACTGCGCCAGCGCCTGGCTGATCCGCGTCAGGCTGTCGGCCTGCATCAGGCTCCAGGGGATGTGCAGCGAGCGCACGGCATGGATCAGCGCTTCCTTAATGGCGAAGTAACGATGGCGCGGCGATGAGGCATTGATGGTCAGTGCCGCATTGACCCGGATGCTGCTTTTCAGCGCACTGAGCACCTGCTCGAAAATACTGGTATCCAGCGCCCGGAATACGCTGAGCTCGGTCGGGCTGAGTGGGCGATTACGGGTGGTTTGGGCCTCGTCGAACAGCGAGAAATAGGCGAACTTGCGCCACACCGCCAGGCTTGCGCCGTTACCGATCAGCAGTTCGCTAAAGCCGATGCTGTCGTTCAGGGCGGTCCAGTCTTCCAGTTCCGCCGTCAGTGCCGGGAGTTCCATAATTGCTCGTTGTCGCCTTGGGCCAGAGGAGTGCAGGGCGCGACTTTAACATGGCCGTGTGGATGCTCCGCTCTACGCAGCCCCTTCCGGCATGTTGCACAACTGGCTTCTTATAAGACCGGCGCAGTAGCGTTCGGATCTGTGTGTGCCTCTGGCACATGGTCGCAGAGATGGGCGGTAGGCATGCCAAGCCAGGCTCCTTGGGTGTAGTCGATACCCAATTGCTTGACCTTTTCCTGGATCGACGACGAGTGCACGAACTCCGCGACAGTTTGCATGTTTAGCTCGTGTGCGAAATGGACGATACCGCGGGTGATCGTCCAGGCGCTCGGATCGCTGTCGAGGTTGCGTATCAGGCTGCCGTCGATCTTGATGATATCGGCACCCAACCGCAGCAGGTGCTCAAAGTTGGAGTAGCCCGCGCCAAAATCATCGATGGCTACCCTGGCGCCAAACGCTTTGACCTCGTCGATGAATGTCTTCACCTCGTCATAGTTTTTTATGCCTTCGGACTCGAGGATCTCAAAGATCACTCGGGGGCCCATGCCTGTCTCCTGTAACCGAGCCTTGATGAAACTGATGGTTGCCGGGTCCGACAGGTCCTCGTAAGACAGATTGAGGGAGAAGTCGAAATCCTCGTTGCGGAACTGGATAAAACTCTTATCCACCATGATTCGGGTGATCTCGCTGTAGAGCCTTAGCTTCTTCGCCACGTCGAGGAACTGTCCCGGGCTCACCGCTTGACCCTGCTCATTCATCAGGCGTACCAGGCACTCGAACTTTTCCACTTTCCCGCTGTGGTTGTTCAGGATTGGCTGGAAGAACGGCACGATACGGTCTTCCTGCAGTCCGGCCTTGAGTAATGAGGCCCACACCAGATTGTGCTCGTACTCCTCCTTGACCTTGAGTGCGGGGTCATAGACGCCGAAATTCCGATGCTGACGCCGGGCGAACTTGAGGGCGATATTGGCCGAGGACAGCAATTCCTCTCCCGAGGCGGTACTCGGGCCACGAGCGGTGGTGGCCGCTCCTTGAGTAATTGAAATACCAAACTCTTGGCCGTCCCAACGGAACACTTGCGCGGTGGCAAAGACCGACAAGGCAGCCATGCGCGCCTCGAGTTCCTTCGGTGAGAGAGGAGCCGAAGTACGCAAGGCAAACTCGTCGGCAGGCAACTTGTAGAGCGCGCTATTCGAGCAGATCGACTCGCGGCCTATGAACGCACGCAAAGCGATAGCCAGTTCGCGCAGCAGGTTATCGGCACATTGGTAGCCGTAGAAGTCATTGATCTCTTTGAAGGAGTCAATGTTTACCAGGATGAGGCTTTCCCGACCAGGCGTGTGGGTGTCGTGCAACAGCTTGGCGCGGTTCTCAAGCCCTGTCAGCGGATCGGTGTAGAGGGTTTGCAGCAGTCGCATAATGCTCGCGACTATGTACAGAATAATCATCGAAAGCCCGAGCAGTATCAGCCCCGTGGCGATGGCGATACGCAGGTTGCTTTGCCGCATGGGCTTGAGCACGGAGTCGATTTCATCTTGAGGGACACCGATGCCGAAGACCATGCCGGCCCGGGTCTTGGAGAAGAACAGGGCGTAGTCACGATCCACAACCGAAACCTTACGGGTCTTCATCGGCACCCGGAAACGACCAGATGGCGAGATTTCGGGAGGGGCGACGGACGATAGGAAGTCATCGACCGACAGGGCATCCATGATCGCTTGGCTGGTGTCGGTTTTGCCGTCCATCGACAGGCTGGACAGCTTGCGATTATTGCCGTCGATGAAGAAGGCGAAGCTGCCAGGCGTGACATCTACCGAGCGTACCAGGCGCACGATTTCGTCGTAGCGCCACACGGTACTGGCGAGGCCGAGGACTGTGCCGTTATCGCCATACAGGCAGGCCATGACCGAAAGCACTGCATCCTGGACGATGGGGTCGTAATAGGCCGGCGTCCAGTGAAAGTCCTGGGGGCAAGGCGTGGTCGTATCCCGGCCCGGCGGCAAGACTGCCTGGTACCAGTCTTGTTGCGCATAGTTGTATTGTTGGCCGGCGTACCTGGGGTCTATGGCGGCATCGCTCTTGTCCCAATGGGCGAAGAGGGAGAAGCTGCGCTGCCCAGGTATATAGGCGAAAGGCTCGAACCAAATGCCACCGCCATAGGCTTCCGGAAAGTCGCGGACACGCTCGGTCAGCGCGCTTTCAAACATGTCGGTCCGGTTGTCGCCCATTTCCCGGCGCGCCTGATAGAAAACCTCGCCGAGGCGTGCCAGCGCACTGGTGTGCTTTTCCATCAGTTTGTGTTGGTCGTCAATGCGGTCGAGATTGGCGTGAAAGGTGTCCTCTATCTGACGCAGGCGCAAGGCCGACATGGCTTCTTGCGAGTAGCCCAGGTTGAGCCAGGACATCAGTCCCATACCGGACATGAACAGGGTCACAAGCAGCAGCAGGATCGCCATGATGAGCTTTTTCAGCGACCTCATGTCTCCATGGCTGCCCACGCCCATTCCTAGCCGTCTCCATTGAGGCAGACGGGCAAGGTATGACAAGGGGCTCATGGACGACGCTCCAGCTTTTGGTTCAACCGCTCGCGCGCCGCACTGAGCTGCTCGGGCGTTAACGAGCGCGCGACAGTGTCGCGCAGAGGCTTGGCACTGCCGTCACCACCTGCCGCGGCGAGGCTGAGCCAGTGGTAGGCCTCCATGTTGTTTTGCTGCACGCCCAACCCTTTGGCGTAGATTGCGCCCAGGCGTCCTTGAGCTTGCGCCAAGCCCTGCTCCGCAGCTTTACGGAACCACCGTCGGGCTGCCTTGCTGTCTGCAGCTACACCAGCGCCCTTCTCATACATATCGCCGAGGAACATCTGCGCCTTGGCATCACCCATTTGTGCGGCGAGGGAGAGCCACTCCCTGGCCTTGTCATAATTCTGCGGTACGTCCTCGCCGAGGTAGTGCATCAGGCCCGCGCGCTGGCTTGCCTCTGCCAGCCCGTGCTCGCCTGCGGTTTCGAACCACTTCAATGCCTCTACGGGGTCTTTGGCAACGCCTTTCCCTTCCAGATACAACAGCCCGAGATGCTGCTCAGCTTCAGGCAAGCCCTGAGCCACGGCCTTCTGCGTCCATTCAACTGACTCGGGGTAGCGCTGCAGTATCCTGGCGATGACCGCCATGTTGTATTGGGCTCTGGCGTCACCTCCCTGTGCGGTAGCGCCGCAAGCTTCTTGTGCTTCCCGATAGTTGGCGATGGAAAACAGGAGATAGCAGTTCTGCAACTCTTTCTGTGAGGGGGGCGCTATTTTCGGGGCGGTTGCCTCCAGCGACTCAGGCGCCGCATTGGGCGTATCCGGGTGCTGGTTCTGAACGGCTTGCTTGGCCAGTTGTGCGGCGAAGTTATCCACAACGGCAGGGCATGCAAGGCGGTAGCCACTCTCTATTTTTTTCAGGTTGGCCGGGGAGAGCTCTCTGGTTTTGTAGAGCTTGGCTATGGCGGCGCAGCGTTTGTCCCGCTCGGCACTGACCAACTTGAGATAGTCGGCGCGGGTCGGATCAGTGCGGTAACGGGTGAGATAGCGCACAAGTGGGTCGATGTTAGGCTGGCTCAGTAGAGCCCTGAACTCGTCCCTGGCTGGATCAACCGCATTCGACCCCAGCGTCGGATCAACGGCTTGTGGCCCGGAGGCGCAGCCGGACAGGAGCATCGCCGCCAACACCGTTGAGCGGGCCAGGTAGCTCAGGTGCGCGTATTGCCAGGTCGGCGTGGGAAGGGGGCGGTCGGCTCTGACGAGAGGGTAAGGTGCGTTGTCGCCCCGTTCCCTGAATCTGAGATGAATGCCTATCGCTTGGCCAAGGCCAATAAAAGACGCCATGCAGGCAGCTATCACCCTCGCCGGGCGAAGGTGGGCACCAGGTGTTCCGCTTGATGCCACCAAATCAATGATCATTCTGGCGCTCTTTAACTAGATTCCACGACTTGAGTCGCCCGTTTCTGGCCAGCTCGTACACTGCGCCCTCTTGCCTGAGCAGGCCGCGCTTCGAGCCTGGTTTGCCAATGCTGGGTACAGGGATACCCGCCCGTTGAGGTCGCTCGGCTCAGGCGATAATGGCACTTTGATATGTGGATGTCACGATCCGAGGGTTGTACCCGTTTCGTCGCGAGAGCGCCTGAATTGCCCTGACTGAAAGCGGGTGTTAGTCGTTTCCGCTGTGCAAAGGGGGGCGCAAGAACCAAAAAACCCGGCAACTGGGCCGGGTTTTTGGGGGAAGGCGTGACGCTTACTTGATCTCGACCGCCAGACTGTCGGCGATCTTCTTGTTCCAGATCGCCGGGCCGGTGATGTGCACCGACTCGCCGTTGGTGTCGACCGCCACGGTGACGGGCATGTCTTTCACGTCGAACTCGTAGATGGCTTCCATGCCCAGTTCGGCGAAGGCCACCACGCGCGATTTCTTGATCGCCTGGGCGACCAGGTATGCAGCGCCGCCGACGGCCATCAGGTACACGGCCTTGTTGTCCTTGATCGCTTCGATGGCAATCGGGCCGCGTTCGGATTTGCCGATCATGCCGAGCAGGCCAGTGCTTTCGAGGATCTGCCGGGTGAACTTGTCCATACGCGTGGCGGTGGTCGGGCCGGCTGGGCCGACCACTTCTTCGCGCACCGGGTCAACCGGGCCGACGTAATAGATAAAGCGGCCCTTGAGGTCCACCGGCAGCTCTTCACCCTTGTTCAGCATGTCGACCATGCGCTTGTGCGCAGCGTCGCGGCCGGTGAGCATCTTGCCGTTGAGCAGCACGGTTTCGCCCGGCTTCCAGCTCTGCACGTCTTCCGGGGTCAGGGTGTCGAGGTCAACGCGGCGGGCGCTAGGACCGGCTTCCCAGACGATTTCCGGGTAGGCGGACAGGTCCGGCGCTTCCAGCTCGGCCGGGCCCGTGCCATCGAGCACAAAGTGGGCGTGGCGGGTGGCGGCGCAGTTGGGGATCATGCACACCGGCAGGCTGGCGGCGTGGGTCGGGTAATCCATGATCTTCACGTCGAGCACGGTGGTCAGGCCGCCGAGGCCCTGGGCGCCGATGCCCAGTTGGTTGACCTTCTCGAACAGCTCCAGGCGCAGTTCTTCAATGCGGTTATGCGGGCCACGGGCCTGCAGTTCGTGGATGTCGATGTGCTCCATGAGCACTTCCTTGGCCATAACCGCGGCTTTCTCGGCGGTACCGCCGATACCGATGCCGAGCATACCCGGCGGGCACCAGCCGGCGCCCATGGTCGGTACGGTTTTCAGGACCCAGTCGACGATCGAGTCGGACGGGTTGAGCATGGCCATCTTCGACTTGTTCTCGGAGCCGCCGCCCTTGGCTGCGACATCCACTTCCACCTTGTCGCCAGGGACGATGGAGTAGTGGATCACGGCCGGGGTGTTGTCCTTGGTGTTCTTACGCGCGCCGGCTGGGTCGGCGAGGATCGAGGCGCGCAGGACGTTTTCCGGCAGGTTGTAAGCACGGCGTACGCCTTCGTTGATCATGTCGTCGACGCTCATGGTCGCGCCAGTCCACTGCACATCCATGCCCACACGGATAAACACGGTGACGATGCCGGTGTCCTGGCAGATCGGGCGGTGGCCGGTGGCACACATGCGCGAGTTGATCAGGATCTGCGCCATGGAGTCACGGGCGGCCGGCGACTCTTCGCGCAGGTAGGCCTCGTGCATCGCCTGGATGAAATCGGTGGGGTGGTAATAAGAGATGAACTGCAGGGCATCGGCGACGCTCTGGATAAGATCGTCTTGCTTGATCACGGTCATGCTGGGCGCTCCTCTATTCAGGGAACATCTATAAGGAAGCGCCGCACTGAGCGTCGGCGCAACTGCGTAAAAAAGGCGCGGCAGTATA
>JAHJYA010000053.1 GCA_018826895.1 Gammaproteobacteria bacterium | reverse complement strand
TCCTGCCACGGCATCACTCGAACTCCTCATTCGAAAGATTCCGTAAGCCTAAATGCGTTACCTATGTCTCCCGACACCTGTTACCTATGTCTCCCGGCTGAACACGCGGCGCACCCTACAATCACTGCCAGTGTGTGCGGCCACGGCCGTCTCGTTTGGCCTGGTAGAGATGGTGGTCGGCCTTCTGCAGCAGTTGTTCCAAGTCCTCACTGGTACTCTGGCTGACCCCGGCGCTGAACGACAGCGCGGGCGCTCCGGCGGCATAGCGCAGGCCGGCGCACTGCTTACGCAGGTGATCGAGGGCTTGGGCCAGGGTGTCGCTGTCATCGGTGCAGAGCAGGGCGAATTCTTCGCCGCCCAGGCGCCCGGTCAGGGCCTGTGGAAAGGCGCTGCTCAGGGCGCGGGCGAACAGGGTCAGTGCCGCATCACCACTGGCATGGCCGTACTCGTCGTTGATGCGCTTGAACAGGTCCAGGTCGAGCATCGCCACGCTCACCGTTTGTCCGGCCTCTTGAGCCTGGGCAATCTGTTGGATGCCTTGCTCATAGAACGCACGGCGGTTGTACAGGCCGGTTAGCGCGTCGAACAGTGCAGCCTGTTTGAGCGCGCGCATCAGGTCGCGGCGCTCCAGGGTGGTGATCACCCGGCAGTTGAGCTCTTCGGGGCAGAACGGTTTGCGCAGAAAATCATCGGCGCCGTGCTTGATGAACAGCGCGCTGAGTGAGCCCTTGGTATCGGCCGAGAGACCGATGATCGCCAGTTCGGTACGGCGCAGTTTCTGGCGCAGCACCTTGACCAGCTCGAAGCCGCTGGTGCCCGGCATGCTGTGGTCGACCACCAGCAGGTCGATATCCGCCTGCTCCTTGAGAATACGCAGCGCCTCGTCGCCGTCGCAGGCGTCGATGATCTGAAAGCGCTGCGGGGTCAGGACGTGGCGAATGTACTGGCGGGTTGCGGTGGAGTCGTCGGCGATCAGAATGCGCACCTGGCTGTTGCGCTCCAGGCGGTGCAGCAGGCGGAAGGCGTACTCGTAGGAATACTGGCTTTCCTTGAGTACGTAATCGACCACGCCCTTGAGCAGCAACTCATCGCGGCGCTGCTCGTTATAAGAGCCACTGAGCACGATACACGGCAGGTGATACTGCATGACCAGGTCGACGCTTTCGCCGTTCGGGGCATCCGGCAGGTTGAGGTCGACAATGGCCGCGAAAAACAGCTCCGCCGAGGTGTCCAGCAGCACCTCGGCCTCGGCCAGGCTGGCACAAAATACCGGCTCCAGGTCCGCTTCGCGGCGGAACAGGACTTCGAGAATTCTCAGCACCAGTGGGCTGTCTTCGATCACCAGGATATTGCGCATGACAGCTCCATCAGCTTCCACGGCTTGCCTGCCGTTATTTACAGGGTTCTTACGCGCAAGGTGCGGCCTTTGATCTTGCCTTCACTGAGGCACTTGAGCGCCTGCATGGCCACGACGCGCTCAACGGCTACATAAGCCTGGAAGTCGAAGATCGCGATCTTACCGACCTGCGCGCCAGGGATGCCAGCTTCGCCTGTCAGTGCACCCAGAATATCGCCGGGGCGCAGCTTGTCTTTACGCCCAGCGCCGATGCACAAGGTAATCATAGGTGGTTGCAACGGCGCGCCGCCCTGGTGTTTCAGGCTGCTCAGCGGATGCCAGTTGAGCGGCGCCCGTTGCAGGGTTTCGATGGCCTGGGCGCGATGGCCTTCGGCTGGGGCGACCAGGCTCATGGCCAGGCCCTTTTCGCCGGCCCGACCGGTACGGCCAACGCGGTGAATATGAATTTCCGAATCGCGCGCCAGTTCGACGTTGATCACCATGTCCAGCGCATCGATATCCAGGCCGCGGGCCGCCACGTCAGTGGCCACCAGGACCGACAGGCTGCGGTTGGCAAACATCGCCAGCACCTGGTCGCGGTCGCGTTGTTCCAGGTCGCCGTTCAGCGCGGCGGCCGAGATGCCTTTGGCGGTCAGATGGTCGACCACTTCCTGGCACTGCTGCTTGGTAAAGCAGAAGGCCACGCAGGATTGCGGACGGTAGCAGTTGAGCAACTTGACCACCGCGTCCATGCGCTCTTCTGGCGAAATTTCGTAGAAGCGCTGCTCGATCTGCGTGTCGTCGTGCAGGGCCTCGGCTTTGACTTGCTGCGGGTCGCGCATAAAGGTCGCGGACAACTGTTTGATCCCGGCCGGGTAGGTGGCGGAGAACAACAGGGTCTGCCGACGTGTTGGAGTCTGGCTGATGATCTCGGCGATGCTGTCGTAGAAGCCCATGTCGAGCATGCGGTCGGCTTCGTCGAGCACCAGGGTGTTGAGGCCGTCGAGCTTCAGTGTGCCCTTGCTCAGGTGCTGCTGGATGCGCCCCGGGGTGCCGACGATGATCTGCGCGCCGTGCTCCAGGGAGCCGATCTGCGGGCCGAAGGGCACGCCGCCGCACAGGGTCAGGATCTTGATGTTGTCCGCCGAGCGCGCCAGGCGCCGCAGCTCCTTGGCCACCTGGTCGGCCAGCTCACGCGTCGGGCAGATCACCAGCGCCTGGCAACCGAAGAAGCGCGGGTTGAGCGGGTTGAGCAGGCCGATGCCGAAGGCGGCGGTCTTGCCGCTGCCGGTTTTGGCCTGGGCGATCAGGTCCATGCCCTTGAGCATGACCGGCAGGCTCTGGGCCTGGATCGGGGTCATCTCGGTGTAGCCGAGGGACTCGAGGTTGGCCAGCATGGCGGCGGAGAGGGGCAGGGAAGCGAAAGCGGTTTGGGTCACGGAAAAAGGCCTGGAGGACGCGAGCAAGGCTGCAGTGTAGCAGGCCGCCGCCCGCTGCTGGCGGGCGATCGGCCTGGCGGCGTCAGTCCGGGGTGTCGTCGACTCGGCGGCTGCTGCGGCCGTCCTCAGGGCTCAACTGCAGGAAGATACCTGCGGCAAGCATCGACAGCAGGCCGACGCACAAGAAGGTCGCCTGGAAGGCGCCTAGAACCGAGCCGTCCGCGCTGCCTGCAGGCGGGGTAAAGCCGCTGAGCAGCGCTGCGGCGGCGGCAATGCCCAAGCTCATCGACAGCTGCACCACCACTGACAACAAGCTGTTGCCGCTGCTGGCCTCGTTGTCGCGCAGGTCGATCAGGGTCACGGTGTTCATCGCGGTAAACTGCAGGGAGTTGAACGCGCCGATCAGCCCCAGATGGACCAGCAGCCAAGCCTGGGAGGTGCTGCCATCGACCAAAGCCATGCTGGCGATCAGCGCGCCGAGCAGCAGGGTGTTGCCAGTGAGAATGCGCCGGTAACCGAGGCGGTCGATCAGCGGCTTGGCCAGCGGTTTCATGGCCATGGCGGCCAGCGCCAGGGGGATCATGCTCATGCCGGCCTGGGCCGGCGAGTAGCCCAGCGCCAGTTGCAGCAGCAGCGGCACCAGAAACGGCAAGGCGCCGCTGCCCAGGCGGGCGAACAAGTTGCCGAGAATGCCCACGGCAAACGCGCGGGTGTGGAACAACGCCGGGGCGAACAGCGGTGACGGCGTGCGCCCGGCACGTAACCAGTAGGCCGCGAGGCAGGCCAGGCCGGCAATCAGCAACACCACCACGCGCACTGGCGGCAGATGCAGTTCGCCGAGGCCTTCCAGGGCGATGGTGATCAACAGCATGGCCGCGCCAAACAGGACAAAACCGGGTGCATCGAAGCGCGTGCGTTCCGGCCCGCGCAGGTCCGGCATAAAACGCAGGGCGGCCCAGCAGCCGATGATCCCGACCGGCAGGTTGATCAGGAAAATCCAGTGCCAACTGGTGTATTGCACCAGCCAGCCGCCCAGCGTCGGGCCGATCAGCGGGCCAAGCAGGCCGGGCAGGGTGATAAAGCTCATGATCCGCACCAGCTCCGAGCGCGGGTAAGCGCGCAGCACCACCAGGCGCCCGACCGGCATCATCAGCGCGCCGCCCAGGCCCTGCAGCACGCGGGCGCCGATCAGTTGGTTGAGCGAGTGCGACAGCGCGCAGAACAGCGAGCCCAGGGTGAACAGCACGATGGCGCCGAAGAAAATCCGCCGCGTGCCGAAACGGTCGGCGATCCAGCCAGACGCCGGGATCAGCAGGGCCACGGTGAGCATGTAGGCAATCACCACCGATTGCATACGCAGCGGGTCCTCGGCCAGGTCGCGGGCCATGCTCGGCAGGGCGGTATTGAGAATGGTGCCGTCCAGCGTCTGCATAAAGAAGGCGATGGCGACGATCCAGGGCAGCAGACGGGCAGTGCGGGAATCGAGCGATAAAGACGTGTTCTGCATGGGGCGTCCTGCAGTGGCGGGCGGGTGTGGCCGTGCAGCCATTATCGCTGGCTGCGCCATAGTTCGATGGCCCTATCGCGAATAAATTCGCTCCTACTCCCTGTATCCATACCCGGACGCCACACCTTGTAGGAGCGAATTTATTCGCGATCGACCCCAAGGCCTACAACCAGATCGCGTCCCAATGCGGATAGTCCGCCATGTGCTGCACCAACCCGGCCCTGAGCGGGTTGGCGACGATATAACGGGCCATGGCGCGTACATCGTCCTCATGGCGCACGGCTCGATCATGGTAGCCGGGCTGCCACACCCTGCCATGCGAAACATGGTGCCGATTGATAGCCTGAGCGCTGCGCGCCTTGAGCCGCTTGGCCAAGCGTGCCAGCCCGCCATGCTCCAGGGTTACTAGCCAATGCAGATGGTCAGGCATCACGACCCACGCCAATGAGTTGGCTAGACCCTCGGCCGTGCAGCGGCGCATTTCCTGGATCAGTAAGCGCGAGGTGAAAAAATCCAGAAATAGCGGGCGCCGCTCGGCGGTGACGGTGGTAATCAGGTAGCTGCGTCCCGCCTCGGAAAAGCGGCCGGCACGTAAATTATGGGCATGGGGAGAGAGATCGGCTGGCATTCCATTGCCTCCTTTTCGGTCGATCCAGAAACCCTAGTTCAGACCGAAAAGCATCGCGAATAAATTCGCTCCTACAGGGCGCGGCGTCCGGGTGTAGGAGCGAAGGGGGCGCCTAGCCTTTATTCGCGATGGAGCGTGCAGCGCCCCTCACTCTCAGGCTACAGACACCGAACGCTGCGGCGTCTGCCGCACCGGCGCATTGCCGGCCACGTAGTAAGGCGCGCTGCTGCGCGGCAGCGGGGTGAGGCCACGGATTTTATCGGCGATCTTCTCGGCCATCATGATGGTCGGTGCGTTGAGGTTGCCGGTGACGATCAGCGGCATGATCGAGGCATCGACCACACGCAAACCCTCGAGCCCATGCACGCGGCCCTGGCCATCGACAACCGCCATGGCGTCTTCGCCCATCTTGCAGGAGCACGACGGGTGATAGGCGGTTTCCGCGTGCTCGCGGATAAACGCATCCAGCTCGGCATCGCTCTGGCAGGCGCTGCCAGGGCTCAGCTCACGCCCACGGTACGGGTCGAGCGCCGACTGCGCCATGATCTCGCGGGTCAGGCGGATGCCATCGCGGAATTCCTGCCAGTCCTGCTCGCTGCTCATGTAGTTGAACAGGATGCTCGGGTGCTGGCGCGGGTCGCGCGAGGTCAGGCGAATACGGCCACGGCTCGGCGAGCGCATGGAGCCGACGTGGGCCTGGAAGCCGTGTTCGTTGACCGCGTTGCTGCCGTTGTAATTGATCGCCACCGGCAGGAAGTGGTACTGCAGGTTCGGCCACTCGAACTCGGCGCGCGAGCGGATAAAACCGCCGGCTTCGAACTGGTTGCTGGCGCCGACACCCGTGCCGAGGAACATCCACTCGGCGCCGATGGCTGGCTGGTTCCACCATTGCAGCGCCGGGTACAGCGACACTGGCTGCTTGCAGGCGTACTGCACGTACACCTCCAGGTGGTCCTGCAGGTTCTCGCCGACACCGGGCAGGTCATGCACCACCGGGATGTCGAGGCTGCGCAGCAGCTCGGCAGGGCCGACGCCGGAGCGTTGGAGAATTTGCGGTGAAGCAATCGCGCCGCTGCACAGCAGCACTTCGCGACGCGCCCGGGCTTCGTTGACGGCGTTGCTCTCGCCCTTGAGGTAGGCGACGCCAACGGCGCGCTTGCCCTCGAACAGAATGCGGTCGGTCAGGGCATGGGTGACGATGGTCAGGTTAGGCCGCGCGCGGGCCTGGTCCAGGTAGCCACGGGCGGTGCTGGCGCGTCGACCCTTGGGCGTGACGGTGCGGTCCATGGGGCCGAAGCCTTCCTGCTGGTAGCCGTTGAGGTCGTCAGTGCGCGGGTAACCGGCCTGCACACCGGCCTCTATCATGGCGTTGAACAGCGGGCTGTTGCCTGGCTTGGGCGTGGTCACGCTGACCGGGCCGTCGCCACCGTGGTAGGTGTTGGCTCCAATGTCGCGGGTTTCTGCCTTGCGGAAATACGGCAGGCAGTCCAGGTAGCTCCAGTCCTGCAGGCCCGGCTCCTTGGCCCAGCCGTCGTAGTCCATGGCGTTGCCACGGATGTAGCACATGCCGTTGATCAAGGACGAGCCACCCAGGCCCTTGCCGCGCCCGCATTCCATGCGGCGGTTGTTCATGTGCGGCTCGGGGTCGGTCAGGTAGGCCCAGTTGTAGCGCCGGCCCTGCAGCGGGAAGGCCAATGCGGCCGGCATCTGGGTACGAAAATCCAGGCGATAGTCCGGACCACCGGCTTCGAGCAGCAGCACGCTGACGTCTGCGTCTTCGGTCAAACGGGTGGCAAGCACGTTACCGGCCGAGCCGGCACCGATGATGATGTAGTCGAATTCTTGGGTCATAGGGCATTACCTGTAGCGGCCAGAGGGGAGGCGGCGATCAATCTGTAGGAGCGGATTTATCCGCGATGCTGTTCGCGGCTAACGCGGTTCGCCGCCCACGGGCGTGTGCTCAGCGCTGTAGGGTGGAGGAAGCTTCACCCACCCTTTGAGCAGGTCTCTAGAACACCGAGGCGTAATCGCCCATTTCCAGCTGCACCGATTTGATCCGCGTGTAGTGGGCCAGGGTGGTCAGGCCGTTCTCGCGGCCAACGCCGGACTGCTTGTAACCGCCCACTGGCATCTGCGCCGGCGACTCGCCCCAGGTGTTGATCCAGCAGATGCCGGCTTCCAGCTTGTGGATAACCCGGTGCGCGCGGTTCAGGTCGCGGGTTACCAGGCCAGCGGCCAGGCCGTAGTCGGTGTCGTTGGCGCGGCGGATCACTTCGTCTTCAGTGTCGTAGACCAGAATGCTCATCACCGGCCCGAAGATTTCTTCGCGCACGATGGTCATGTCGTCTTTGCAGTCGGTGAACACCGTCGGTGCGACATAGGCGCCCTGGGCGTAGTCGCCGTCGGTGACGCGCGCGCCGCCGACCAACAGGCGTGCACCTTCTTCACGGCCTTTGGCGATGTAGCCGAGCACGCTTTCCATGTGCGCAAAGCTGACCAGCGGGCCGAAGTTGGTGGCGTCATCCTGCGGGTCGCCCAGGCGGATGCGTTTGACCCGCTCCAGCACCTTGGCCTCGAAGCGCGCCTGCAGCATGCGCGGCACGAATACGCGGGTGCCGTTGGTGCAGACCTGGCCGGAACTGTAGAAGTTGGCCATCAGCGCGATGTCGGCAGCGCGGTCGAGGTCGGCGTCCTCGAAGATGATCAGCGGCGACTTGCCGCCCAGCTCCATGGTCACTTCCTTGAGGCTGGAGCTGGAGGCGCTGGCCATGACCTTCTTGCCGGTCACGGTGCCGCCGGTGAAGGAAATCTTCTCGATACCCGGATGCTCGGTGAGCCACTGGCCGACTTCGCGGCCACTGCCGGTGAGCACGTTGAACACGCCATCCGGCACACCGGCGGCGGTGTAGATTTCGGCCAGTTTGAGGGTGGTCAGCGAGGTCACTTCACTGGGCTTGAAGATCATCGCGTTGCCCGCAGCCAGGGCCGGGGCGGACTTCCACAGGGCGATCTGGATCGGGTAGTTCCAGGCGCCGATACCGGCCACCACGCCCAGCGGCTCGCGGCGGGTGTAGGCGAAGCTGGTGTCGCGCAGCGGGATCTGCTCGCCCTCAATGGCGGGGATCAAGCCGGCGTAATACTCCAGCACGTCGGCGCCGGTGACGATGTCGACGTAGCGGGTTTCCGACAGCGGCTTGCCGGTGTCGAGGGTTTCCAGCTCAGCCAGCTCATCGTTGCGCTCACGCAGGATGTCCACTGCCTTGCGCAGAATGCGCGAACGCTCCATGGCCGTCATCGCCGCCCAGACCTTCTGCCCTTCGGCGGCACTGGCCACGGCGCGCTCCACGTCGTCCTGGCTGGCGCGCTGCACCTGGGCGAGCACGTCGCCATTGGCCGGGTTGATGGCGTCGAACGTCTCGCCGCTGGTGGCGTTGACGTAACGACCATGGATGTAGAGCTGCTGTTCGGCAAAACGGGGCATAAGGCCTCCTCGTAATCGGATGGCGACACAGCCGCGCAGGCGGTGCCGGGGAGGGAAAGTACCGACAAGGCTAAGCAATTTTAATTGAACGATCAATCAACAAAAACGACAAAGCGCAGCCAAACACGACACGCCGCCCCGTGGTTATGGGGTTGCGGGCGAGGTGTTGCGGAATGTGTCGGGGCGGGGTGTGGCGGGGAATGCAGCGTTAGAACGACCACTGCGGTCCCGTAGGAGCGAATTTATTCGCGATGCTTTTGCAGCACGGCCGAGATCCATCGCGAATAAATTCGCTCCTACACCGGTCTTCAGCGTCGCTAAAAACGAAGGCTGCCCTTCAGGCGTCTACCGATACAAAAAAGCCTGCACGGGCAATACACATAGGCACAGCAACCAACGGTCTCGTAGGAGCGAAGGGGGCGCCCAGCCTTTATTCGCGATGCTTTCAGCGTACTCAAGACCGATCGCGAATAAACTCGCGCCTACACCGATCTTCAACACCGCGAACAAAGGCAGGTACCTCTACCCCAGCTGCTAGTCAGCCTTGACCAATTGCATATCAAGGTACTCATAGGCGATCTGCAGTGCCTGGCGGGTGTCGAAGGCTTCGCCGGAAAGCGCGCCGCGCAGCCACAGACCATCGACCAGCGCGGCCAGGCCACGGGCAGCCTGACGCGCCTGGTCTTGCGGCAACACCCGGCGGAACTGGCCGCACAGGTTGGAGTAGAGGCGGTGATCGTTGATCCGCTGCAGGCGGCGCAGTGCCGGCTGGTGCATGCTGGTGGCCCAGAACGCCAGCCAGGTCTTCATCGCCGGGCCGCTGACTTGGGTTTCATCGAAGTTACCGGCGATGATCGCGCGCAAATGCGCCCGCGGCGTGTCCTCGCGCAACACGGCGCGGCGCGCACGCACGGCGGCGCTCAGGGCCTGCATCAGGTGGCGCATGGTCGCTTCGAGCAGACCGTTCTTGTCCTTGAAGTAATGGCTGATGATGCCATTGGACACCCCGGCAAGCCGCGCGATATAGGCAATGCTGGCGTCACTCATGCCGACCTGGTCGACCGCTTCGAGGGTCGCCGCGATCAATTGCGAGCGGCGGATGGGTTGCATGCCAACCTTGGGCATCTGCGTCTCCGTCGGAAGGGGAGGGTCCCGGAATGGGCGCAGTCTAGGCTGGTTATTGTTGAACGATCAATCAAACATGACGATCCAGGGATGACCTGTCGGTCGCCAGCGTGCCGCTGCGCAACGACCAGCGCCGCTAGTTTCCAACCTGATCAGAGGGGGCTTTATCGCTGCTTGCGCCTTCGCGGGCAATCAGCTGTGCGGGCGGCACGCCAAAGCGGAAATCGCAGTAGGCCGCGCCGCCGGCGAGGGTTTGCGTGCGCTGCAGAGTCACGCCCCAATCGCTGGCCATGCGGTAATCCAGGCTGCATGCGGCAAAGTGAGTCAGCTCCGGCACGCCCTGGTCGCGCAAGTAACTGGCCAGCGGACACACCTGCACATTAAAGGCCACACCAGCAGTGGCGGGCAGGTTGCTGCGGCGAAAGGGGCGGGTAAACAGCAGGCTGAATAGCACATCAAGCAGCCACTGGATGCGCACCTGCAAGCGGCGGCTGCGCAGGCGCGACGCTCTGAACGCCATGGCGCTGGCCGGGGCGAAGATCTGCCAGTTGATCTGCTCGATCCACTCGCAGGCTTGTTGTTGGCTAATACCCTGCTCCTGCAGGGCGCGGTACAGTGCGCAATCCCACTGCATATAGCGCAGCAGCAGATTCACCCCTGGCGAATGACGCACCCGCGTGCGTTGCAATTCATCTTGTATTTCCAGGGTTCTGGTCCATACCGCTGCCGCCTGGGTTGCCGGTAAACCAGCACCCAGTTGCGCCTGCGCCGCCCGGCGAAAGGCGATGCGCGGACGATAAACCAGCAGCAGGTCGAGTGGTTTCATCGGCTGCCTTGGCCCTGGCGGTTTGCGGCGCGCGTCAACGCGGATCAACGTCGGCAATCAGCGCCAGCAAGTCGGTCACGCCGATATCCTGACCGGCCTGGTGCAGCAAGGTGCTGGCCTGCCCGCGGTGGTGAGTCTGATGGTTGAAGAAGTGCAGCATCAGGCTGGCGAACGGGCGCTGTGCTGGCACGCCCTTCATATTGCTGTAGGTCAGCACCTGTTCCAGGTCCTGCTCGGTAAGTGCCGCCACCCAGTCGCTGATATGCCCATCCAGCCGGCTGCGCAAAACATGCAACGGCTCGAACGTATCGAATAGCAACTGATCCAGTGCCGCCGGCCGTTGCAAATCACTGATCGCCTCGCGCAGCTCAGCGCAGGCCGGGTGCTCGGCAAAGCGCTTGAGCCAGATGATATCGGCCACCGCAATATGGTTAAGGGTGCCGAGAATCGACGGAAAAAACGCCCCGCGATCCTCGCCCAGTGCCTGCGGCGACAACTGGCTGGCAGCCGCATAGAGCTTGTCATTCATCCACGCGTTATAGCGGGCCAGTAACTGCAAGTGGGCTAGCTGGGACATGGCGCTTAACTCGGCAATTAAGGTTCAGTCAGGCCTCGAATACCGGACGGAAGAAGGTGCGCTCGTAGCTGAGCACGCACTGGGTCTCTTCCGCATATTTAAAGGCCGCCTGGCACTCGGCGTCGGCAAAGGATTGCAGCCGATACTGCTCGTACGCCGCCAGGCTGGGGAAGCTGAACATCGCCAGGCCGATATTGTTGGCACCCTCCGAGGGCAGAAAGTAGCCGTGATGCGTCCCGCCAAACTTCGCCACCAGGGCAATCCAGAGTTTGCCGTAATGCTCGAATTCCTTGAGTTTGCGTGGGTCGAGTACGTAGCGGATATGGCATGTGATCATGCTGAGTCCTTTGCTGGGTTGGATGAGGGCATACTCATGTCTGAACGGCATCTATCCGGCTATATGAAGAGCCTAAATATTTGTCTCTTTGTACCCTATAAGCCGATGACGCAAGAGGCTAAGTTGGGGCTGTGATGGCAATCCGCAGTTTTGCTTGAAGGTCGCCATGGGTTGCCTTGGAAAAGCATGGGGCTGTTTTCCAGTCGTAAAACCAGGCCGGCATTCTGCGCTTTTCATCAGGTTCGCTGGCAAAGCGTGGAAAGATGTGAGCATGTAGCTCCGGCTCGGAGTTGCCCAGTATCTCGTAGTTGATTCGATAGGCCCCTGTGACGGCGAGAAGGGCATCTCCGACCTTGGCCATGTCCGTCAGAAACTGAGCCCGTGCTTCAGTCGGAAGGTCATTGAGGCTTGCCACGACCGGGTCAGCCAGAAGAACGCAGTAGCCTTCAAGGAACTGAACGTCACCGATGACTACCCATCCAGAGGGCAGGCGGCAGATGACCTTCTCGTTGGTGCCGGCTTGCGCGGCGGCTACGCGTTCAGCGATCAGAGGCATTTCGGTCGTTCCTGTGCATTGGCCCCGCCGAAGCATATTTGCGAGGCCTTGAGTCTGTTGCTTTGCTGCGCAAGCTGGATCAGCTTTCCGGCGTGACACTTGCGTCGGTGTTGGCTTCGGCAGCCAGCTTCAAGCGGTCGGCCTTGCTGATATAGGTAGACTTTTTCTTGGGCGCCAATTTGGCATTGGCCTTTTTGGCGTGCGCTTCAAGGAGCTGTTTGATTTTCTTGCGGCGGTTCATATTTCAGCTCGATTTATATATTAAGGGTTTGGTTTCATTTGAGTTGTAGTTGTTGGCTAAAGTCGTGGTCTGTCCCCTAGCATTAATTATATTCAGCTACTAAACTTCTCTCTTGTACTTTTCTAGTAGATGCTTGTCGTTTATGTTGGCAAATAGAAACCTCACTTCATCTTTATCGGTTTCGTCACCAGGTGTTGCGCTGTTTTTGTATATTCCTACTTGAGCTTTCCTTTGCAAATTTTCCAGCTCCCTCATATCCAGTCTTATTTTTTCTGAAACGTCATCATAGTCGATAGCTATATCCACTAGGTCTCTTGTTCTTATGTCTGAAATAATAAATCGATGGACTATTCTGTTTCTTGAATCATATAACCTGCTTAAACGATCAAAGATTTCCTCAGAAATGACCTCAAGTGATTTTGCCTCTTTGTATATTTCTCTCTCAGTTATAGGCTTGCATTTCTCGCCTTGGTAGAAATACTTTTGTTCGAGCTCATCGCTTTTGTTTTTGAGTTGTTTTCTCATGACAATGCAAAGCCTTAAGTACGAATCTATTTGGCTTGCAATAATAAGGATGAACTCGATTAATGAGCCTGATTTCAGGGCGCTTTCTTTTAAGTCAAATGAAGCCGCTAAAGCTGCTTGAAATTTATAGTATCTGTCCAATGCAAGAACTCGCGCTCTATTGTCCTTGCTTATATAGGCAGTCTTAGAAAGCGCAATTTTAACTTTAATCATCTCTTCCCTGATTCGGTTAGTATTTTCGTGCTTTTTCAAATAAATATATTTAGCCATTAGTACGTGGTTTTCAACAGTGCAGAACCATAGATGGATATTCGCTTCATCGTCGTCCATGCGCTTTTCGATGAAGGCTAAATTATCTTTATCTGATGGTTGGATATTGTTTTTTGGCGTTCTTTCATTTGCTGGATAGCAGCTAATCTGGAATGCCCCTGCACTTTCTGGATCATCGTAGGGCGCGAAACTAAACGGAGACTCTTCCTTATATCCTGCTGCCACATTGGAGTACTGCCATTCTATGGGTACTTTTATCACAAACTGGCCATTTGGATCGGTAAAGTATTTCATCGCTACTCTTAGATTTATTTCCGCTTTATGTTCGGTTAAGGAACAGGTTTTGGCCCGTCCCAGTGAGCGATTCGAGCCATTTGTTATGGGATTCGTTTGCCAGTAAATTCACGAATTCTTTCTAGATGTTGTTTGGCAGCATCTTTTGCTGATTTTCTACCTATTCCATCTTTCTTCATTTTAATTGCAATTTGTGCTAGTAGCATTGCATCCCAATTTGGGAGTTTGGTTTGAGGAGGTATTTCGATAACAATCTTAGGTTTGTCTATGCCATCAATTACACGGTCGCCATACTCGTTTGGCTGAAGATAGACCGATTTTGCCTGCACGATGCTATCCGCTATAGCAGGTTGCGTTCGTAAGTCGAAGCTAATATTTATCTCCAGTTCTACTGGCTTAATAAATTTCAAGTTTAGCTCTACAAAGCGCTTGTTGAACATGCCGTAGCCCCACCTAGAGATTACATCACCAGGAAGAGTGTCTTGATGAACGAGCACTAGGTTGAGGAACTCGGGATGGTTAGAGCAGTCAAGTATTAGTACTGGTATTAATTTGCCGTCACCAATGTCTGTGTTGGCGATTGCTCCGTCACGAAGTAATGGAATATAAGTGTCAGATTTGTTTTTCATTATTCACAACCGACTTCAATATGTATGACTCTAATGTTGTTGTTTTTTCTGATGCGGATGTGGCTATTATTCTATATGTTTCAATTCTGATTTTCTTTCCGTCTATGTTGGGGATATGGAATGTAATCCACCCGGATTTTGTTTCTTTTGGAGAAATGTTTATTGGTATTTTTAGATTTTCCCAGTTATCTCTTAGGGCGGCCGGTAGTACTCCAGAACTAGGTGGAAGTTTTGCCTTATTAAATACACGCCCTACGCCGTAATATTCGATTTCCAATACAATGTCTTTGAATGAGTTAGGGTGGGAGGCGTTGTTTGTATAAGAGAGCGCGAAAGACGCATAAATCCTGTCGCCCTCATTCCATTTGAATCCGTTGATTAAGTAGCCAATAATTTCTTTGTATTTGTCTTTGTGATCGGTTTCGGCAATCGCCATGGCTCTTTTTGCAATATGGTGGCCTTTGATCGATATTAGAAGTGAAGATAGCGATGCAATTAGTGCTCCAGCTGCAATTAAGTCAGAAGTTTGCAAGATAGGCCCTTCTCATGGCTTTTAATTATGCGGCATATCAATGTCGCTCTTTCCTGTTGTATAAGGCCGCTCTGCCCGCTGCAACCCTTCTATATCCACCCTTTATGCCGCGACTCCGCAGGATTAGGCCGGCCCCAAGCGACCTGGCCATTACTCAGTCAGCATGTCCCAACCCTATCTACCCCCATATCCCACTGTCTAGAAAATTCTCCGCCGCTATTCCGTACCCACAAAAAAGCGGGCCGTAGCCCGCTTTGTGTGTAACGCGAGTGCCTCGGCTTATTTAAGCCATTCAGCGACGCGCTCGGGGTTTTTGGCGATCCAGTCTTTGGCGGCGTCTTCCGGTTTGGCGCCTTCGCGGATGGCGAGCATTACGGCGCCGACTTCTTCGCCGCTCCAGGAGATTTTTTTCAGGAAGGCGGCAGCTTCCGGGGCTTTGGCGGTGAGGGCCGGGTTGGCTACGGTGTCGACGTGTTCGTCATCGCCGAAGACTTTTTTCGGGTCTTCGAGGAAGCGCAGGTTCCATTTGGCGAACATCCAGTGCGGGATCCAGCCGGTGACGACGATGGCTTTTTTGTCGCGTTCGGCGCGGGTCAGGGCGGTGGCCATGGCCGGGCCGGAGCTTGGCATCAGTTTGATGCTGGCCAGGTTGTATTCCTTGATGGCCTCTTCGGTGCGGCGCATGACGCCGGCGCCGGCGTCGATGCCGGTGATTTTGCCGTCGAAGTCTTTGGCGTAGGTTTCCAGGTCGGCGATGGTTTTCGCTTCGACGTAGTCAGGCACGATCAGGCCGATTTTCGCGCCGGCGTAGTTGGTGCCGAGTACTTCGACCTTGTCTTTGAGTTTCTCGAAGTATTCACCGTGGGTGGCGGGCAGCCAGGCGGAGAGGGTGGCGTCGAGGTCGCCGCGGGCCACACCTTGCCACATGATGGCCGGCTCTACCGCTTGCAGGGTGACTTTGTAGCCCAGGCGGGTGGTGAGGATTTCGCCGGCGACGTGGGTGACCGCAACGCTGTCGTCCCAGCCGTTGACGTAGCCGATCTTCAGTTCTGGTTTGTCTGCGGCCATGACGGTGGACATGCCAAGCGCCAGGGCGGCGGCGCTGAGGCAGAGGGTTTTGAGTGTACGCATTTTTGGGTGTGCTCCATCAGTGAGTGGCAGTTCGTAAAGGGTTACTGGCTCGTTCTGACTGCGGGCCTTGCGGTGCTAGCCGTGGGTGACGGCGGAGGCCTTTTTTCGAGGTGATGCATGGGGCGGTTGTAGGAGCGAATTTATTCGCGAAGGGATTGCGAATATCGCGAATAAATTCGCTCCTACAGGGGTGTGTCACCCAGGCATCACCTTTTTCAACGCGCAGTCGCCCCCGCACTGGCGGCCGAAGCCCCCAGCGTTGTGCTGCGGTAAAGGAAGCGACTAGCGCTGCCCACCGAGTGTTAGCTCGGCAGGCAGATCAGGCTGGTTTAGAGCCCGACGTGTTTCTTCACGGCGGCAACGCCGTCCTGGCCGTCGAAGGTGGTGACGCCGGCCAGCCATTGTTCGAGGATCTGCGGGTTGGCTTTGATCCACTCTTTGGCAACGGTCTGCGGGTCTTCCTTCTCCAGCACTTTTTCCATCAGCTGGCTTTCGATCTCGACGCTGAACTGCAGGTTGTTCAGCAGTTTGCCGACGTTGGCGCAGCGTGCCTGGTAGTCCGACGGGACCACGGTGTAAACCTTGGCGGCGCCGAAGTCCGGGCCGAAGACGTCATCGCCACCGGAGAGGTAGGTGATGTCGTACTGGGTGTTCATCGGGTGTGGGGCCCAGCCGAGGAAGACCACCGGCTCTTTGCGCTTCACCGCGCGGGAGATCTGCACCAGCATGCCGGCTTCGCTCGACTCGACCATGCGGAAGCCGCCGAGGCCGTACTGGTCGCCCTTGATCATGCCTTCGATCAGCAGGTTGCCGTCGTTGCCCGGCTCGATGCCGTAGATCTTGCCGCCGAGCTGGTCCTTGAACTTGGCGATGTCCTGGAAGCTCTTGAGGCCCGCTTCAGCCGCGTAGGTTGGTACGGCGAGGGTGTACTTGGCGCCTTCGAGGTTGGGTTTTTCCAGCACCTTGACGCCGTTGTCCTTGAGGAAGGGTTCGATCACGGCATCCATCGACGGCGCCCAGTAACCGAGGAAGACGTCGATCTGGCCCTTCTGCACGCCAGTAAAGGCAATCGGCACCGAGGCCATGATCTTTTTCGGCTGGTAGCCCAGGCCTTCGCTGAGGGTCATGGCCACGCCGGTGGTGGCGGCAATGTCGGCCCAGCCAATCTCCGCGAAGCGCACCTGCTTGCAGCTTGCCGGTTCCGCGGCCATGGCGGCCTGCGCCAGTGCGCAGGACAGCAGACCTATGGCGGCGGTGGTCTTGATCATTTTCATCTGCGGTTCCCTGTGAAGTGAAAAAATGTTTACTGGCGCTGCAGCTTGCCGCTGAACCAGGCAAAGATGCCGCTGCGGGCGGTCTGCTTGGTGCCGAAGCTTTCGGTGATGCGGTCGAGGATGATCGCCAGCAACACCACGGCCATGCCGCTCTCGAAGCCTAGCCCGATGTCCAGGCGCTGGATACTCGCCAGCACGTCGTTGCCCAGGCCACCGGCGCCGACCATGGAGGCGATGATCACCATCGACAGGGCCATCATGATGGTCTGGTTGACCCCGGCCATGATCGACGGCATGGCATTGGGCAGTTGTACCTTGAACAGCAGTTGGCGGCTGGTGCAGCCGAAGGACTGGCCAGCCTCGACGATTTCCTTGTTGACCTGGCGAATCCCCAGGCTGGTCAGGCGCACCGCCGGCGGCATGGCGAAGATCACCGTGGCGATGATGCCGGGCACGCGGCCGAGGCCGAAGAGCATGGCCGCCGGGATCAGGTATACGAACGCCGGCATGGTTTGCATGAAGTCGAGGATCGGTCGGGTGATCATCGCTACGCGCTCGCTCTTGGCCGCCCAGATACCCAGGGGGATACCGAGCAGCAGGCTGATCAGCGTGGCGGAGAAGGTCAGGCCGAGGGTGACCACGGTCTGCTCCCAGAAGCCGGTCATGACGATGAGGATGAACGACACCGCGGTGAAGGCGGCGAAGCGCAAGCCGATGCGCCAGACGCCGAGGCCAACGAAGATGGCAATCAGCAACCACGCTGGCGGCAGCATAAGCAGGGCTTCGATGGCTTCGGAGAAGCCGGCGACCACGCTGCCGATGCTGTCGAAGGCGCCGCTGTAGTTGTCCAGCAGGTGCTGCACCACGTCGTTGACCCAGCTGCCCAGGTCGAGCTTTTTGTCACTCATGGCTTTCTCCCTGCAGGCGGGTCAGCAGGCGGCCCTTGCTGATGGCGCCACAGTAGTGGCCGTCGTGGTCGATTACCGGGATCGGTCCTTCGTTGTCCACCAGGCGGTTGATCACCTGGTCCAGGGGCATGTCTTCGCGCACTGGGTCGATGTTTTTCAGCACCTGGCTGTCGAGGCCGCAGGTTTCGCCGCCCTCGACCAGCAGGGCGATCTTCTCCAGGCTGATCGAGCCCTTGAAGTTGTTGTCCTCGTCGACGACGAAGGCGTAGTGCTTGTCCAGCGCCTGCAGCTCCTGGCACACGGTCTGTGCATCCGGCGCTTTGCCGTTGTGCACGTAGAGCGGCACGCTGTCGGCCATCAACTGGCCGGCGGTGAGGTAGCGGCTGGTGTCGACGGTGTCGAAGAAGTTGCGCACGTAGTCGTTGGCCGGGTTGTCGATCAACTCCTGCGGGGTGCCGACCTGAATCAGCTTGCCGCCTTCCATGATGCCGATACGGGTGCCGATGCGCATGGCTTCTTCGATGTCGTGGGAGACGAAGATGATGGTGCGGCGGTGGGTCTTCTGCAGCTCCAGCAGTACGTCCTGCATCTCGCGGCGCTTGAGCGGGTCGAGGGCAGAGAAGGCCTCGTCCATGATGATCATCGAGGGGTCCACGGCGAGGGCGCGGGCCAGGCCGACGCGCTGCTGCATGCCGCCGGACAACTCGTGGGGGTACTTGTGGGCGAAGGTGTCGAGGCCCACCTGCTTGAGCACTTCCATGGCGCGCTGCTCGCGCTCCTTCTTGCTCTTGCCGGCGACTTCAAGGCCGAAGGCGGCGTTGTCCAGCACCGTGCGCGAGGGCATCAGGGCGAAGGACTGGAAGACCATGCTCATGTCGCGCCGGCGCAGGTCGATGAGTTGCGCGGTGGGCAGCTTGGCGACGTTCTGCCCGTCGATGAAGACGTTACCGTCGCTCGGTTCGACCAGGCGGTTGATCAGGCGAATCAAGGTAGATTTGCCGGAGCCGGAGAGGCCCATAAGCACGAAGATCTCGCCTTCCTCGACGCTGAATGACACGTCGCTGACGCCGATCACCGCGCCTTTTTCGGCGAGGATGCGGTCTTTGCTCCAGCCCTGCTTGAGCAGGTCGATGGCTTCTTGTGGCTGTGGGCCGAAAACCTTGTAGAGGTTTTCGACCACGATTTTTCCAGACTGCATGGGAGTGTTCCCCTTCAGTACACAACCAGCCCCGTGATGCACGCCTAACGCCGCCAACCGCGCGTCCGTCAGGTACTGCCCCCGGTTCTGCCTGTGTGGGTGTTTACGTGGTTCGAGATTAATCCGACGGTTTGGACAGCGTTCTGCAGCAAAGCGTGGCGCGGTCTGTCAGGCACACCGCGAGTCGCACGGCCCAGCTCCCTGAGGAGGGCAGGCGTGATCGCGATAAGCGGGTAGACGAACCTTGCATTGCCGTGGTGCAAACTGCTTTCCAAACCCTCTGGCAGTGTTACGAAACCCAGTCCTTGGGGCTTTCACACCTCACTCCGAGGTGCGCGTACATCCGAAATTTCTTGTTCGACGCAGTCCATGGCGGCTGCGCGTTTATCTGTTCTTCGGTCCGGGGCGGTGAGCCCTGGTCTGTCGACCCTGCGGGTTGATTGAAGCGGGTTCTGCGCATTGCCCGGTGCTGCGGATCCTTGAATCCGCGAGCGCCCGGCGGCGTCTGTGGCCTGCTCTGCAATCGACCTGTTTTCGACAGCGACGAAATCGGCTGACTCAACGATATAGTCTTCGAACCGTCGCAATTGTCGGTTTGCGACGTTGACGTGTTACGCGACGACATACGGCCAGCCGGAAAAAACCATAACAGATAATTACCCCCCTTGGCCAAGGCGCAAAGCCGCGCCGGCCGTGGTTTGGCGCCTGCTGATCGGGCGCAGTGGCAGTGCTGACGGGGGCTGTAGCAAGGCGAAAAAACAGCCTCTAATGTTGTGCAATCGGGCTGCCATCACGCCGAGTGACGCCCACAAGCCAGGTCGCGCGGGCTTGTGGGTTGGCTTTGAGCCAGGCTTTGGCCTCGCGGCGAGGGTTGGTGCTTTGGTTGAGAATGGCGCCCATCAGGTGGTTTTCCATCTCCAGGCTAAAGCGCAGATTGCGCAGCAGGCGGCCGATGTTCGGGCATTGATCGGCGTAACCGGCACGCACATTGGTGTAGACGGTGGCGCCGCCGAAGTCAGGCCCGAAATAGTCGTCACCGCCGGCCAGGTATTGCATCTCGAACTGGTTGTTCATCGGGTGCGGCGCCCAGCCGAGAAACACCACCCACTGACGCAGGTGCTCTGCGCGTTTGACCTGGGCGAGCATGCTCGCTTCGCTGGACTCGACCAGGGTGAAGCTGCCGAGGCCGAAGGCATTCTTGTCGATCATCGACTGAATCAGCTTGTTGCCGTCGTTGCCCGGCTCGATGCCATAGAGCTTGCCGCCCAGCTCCTTGTGATAGCGCGCCAGATCAGCGAAATCGCGTACGCCGCCGTCGTAAGCCGCCTTGTTGACCGCCAGGGTGTACTTGGCGCCCTCCAGGTTGGCGCCCAGGGTTTGTACGCTGGCGTTGTCCAGATAGGGGCGAATGTCCGCCTCCATGCTCGGCATCCAGTTACCGAGGAACACGTCGATCTGCTTCTCCTGCAGCGCCTTGTACGTCTGCGGGACAGACAGGCGTTTGACCTGGGTGCGATAGCCCAGCTCGCTGAGGACCACCCGGGCGACTGCTGTGGTTGCGGTAATGTCGGTCCAGCCCACATCGGCGAAGCGTACCTGGTCGCACTCGGCGGGGTCTGCCGCCCAGGCGGTGGAGGTGGCGAGAGCGGTGGCCAACAGCAGGTTGAGGTGTCGGTTCATCGGCGTTTCCCTGGTCCGTGTGTGAGCGTACCGGCCGGGCAGCAGGCTGCCTTGGCGAGGTGTCAGCGGCCGATCATGCCCAGCCTAGAGCGCTGCTGACTATCGCGCGGGTCGCAAGCGGAATGGTTTTGTCGTGGTGAGCGTCGGTGGTCGGTCACCTGGAGCGTGGGAGGGGCTTTAGCCGCGACCCTTGTGCAAGTCAAGGGTCCCAATTGGCTGTTGTAACCCCAGCAGGCCATAACGCAGCACCTGTGTGAACCACCGACGAACGCGTGTAGGAGCCCCGCCTCGGGGCGAATAGATTGCAGCCATTCAGTTACCTCGGCGTTGAGCATGGCATTCGCCGCGGGGCGCGGCTCCTACAAAAAACATCGTCGCCGTGCAACACAGCACGGGAACATAGCCCTATGCAAGGTGACCGCTCGCCGGTGATGCCACGGCGCTGACGGCGTTGGGCATGAGTGAGTCGGTGTGGGGCGTGTGGGCGGCGTGAAAACCCTGATGATGCGTGCATAACGAGAGCCCGTGCGCGGGCCGGCATTCCCCCCACATCAGGAGACCGTTGTGGCAATTAGCGTATTCGACTTGTTCAAGATCGGCATTGGTCCGTCCAGCTCCCACACCGTCGGCCCGATGCGCGCAGCAGCGTTGTTCGTCGGCGCATTGCGCGAGCGCCGTTTGCTGGAGCGCGCCGCGCGGGTGCAAGTGCGCCTGTACGGCTCGCTGTCGGCCACGGGCGTAGGCCACGGCAGCGACCGGGCGGTGATCATGGGGCTGATGGGCGACTGGCCGGACCAGATCGACCCGGCCGAAATCGAGCCGCGCATAGCGCAGTTGCTCGAGCGCAACGAATTGCTTCTGGGCGGCGAACGGGCGCTGCCATTTGTCTGGTCGCGCGACATGCAGTTGCTCGACGAGAACCTGCCCTACCACCCCAACGCCATGACCCTGGGCGCGTTCGGCGAGGGCGGCGAGCTGTTGCACGAAAACACCTATTACTCGGTCGGCGGTGGTTTTGTGGTGGACGCCGAGCAGGCCGCCACCGGCCAGTTGGACCAGGATCACACGCATCTGCCGTACGACTTCGACAGCGCCGAACAGCTGCTACAGCTGTGCCAGAGCAACAACCTGCGCATCTCCGAGCTGATGATGGCCAACGAAAAGGCCTGGCGTAGCGAGGCGGAAATCCGCAGCGGCCTGATGCGCCTGTGGCAGGCGATGCGTGACTGCGTGGAGCAGGGCCTGAAGCACGAGGGCATCCTGCCCGGTGGGCTCAACGTCAAACGCCGCGCCGCCAAGCTGCACCGCAGCCTGCAGGAAATGAGCAAACCCAATGTGATCGGCTCGACCCTGAGCGGCATGGAATGGGTCAACCTGTTCGCCCTGGCGGTGAACGAGGAGAACGCCGCCGGCGGACGCATGGTCACCGCGCCAACCAATGGCGCCGCCGGCATCATTCCGGCGGTGCTGCATTACTACGTGCGTTTCAGCCCGGCAGTGAGCGAGGCCAATGTGGTCGACTACCTGCTGGCGGCTGCGGCCATCGGTATTTTGTGCAAAAAGAACGCGTCCATCTCTGGGGCCGAAGTCGGCTGCCAGGGCGAGGTCGGCTCGGCCTGCGCCATGGCTGCGGCGGGGCTGGCGGAAATCCTCGGCGCCAGCCCGGCGCAGGTGGAAAACGCTGCGGAAATTGGTCTGGAACACAACCTGGGGCTGACCTGCGATCCGGTTGGCGGGCTGGTTCAGGTGCCTTGTATCGAGCGCAACGCCATCGCGGCGGTGAAGGCGATCAACGCCGCGCAGATGGCCCTGCGCGGCGACGGCGAGCATTTCATCTCGCTGGATCGGGTGATCCGCACCATGCGCGATACCGGCGCCGATATGCACGACAAATACAAGGAAACCTCTCGCGGCGGTCTGGCGGTCAGCGCTATCGAGTGCTGAGTGAGTTGAACCGGTTTCGCTCACGCTGCCAGATTTTGGTGCGCGGTTATTCCATGCTAGGCCGGTCGCCCCATTACCGCGTTGTGTGACCGGTTGTTCCCGCTGTGACCGCTCGTCCGTTACCGCCCTGTTTGGCACCGGTAGCAGGGGTTACAGGTGCCGAACAGGGCGGTGCTACCGAAATGCTCAGGTGCCCGTGGCGAGCGGCCTCGCTGTCGCAAACAGAACACTTTCGTCGCCCTGGCAGCATGCAGCTGCGACGCGGCGGCCAGCGTTGCGACGATTTTTGATTGAACGACCAATCAATCTAGGCATGACCTTTGCGTTGGCATTGTCCACACGCTGGGAGCGGTTGCTCACCGGCGCTAAATAAGGGTCCATCACTAAGGACCCACACCGTGCATTGCCTAGCGTGAGGTTCCACCTATGTCGTCGTTCAATCAGGGCACTCAATCCCCGCAACGCGTCGTCCAGTCCATCGGTTTTCTGCTGTTGGACAACTTCACCCTGATTTCTCTGGCGTCGGCGGTCGAGCCGCTGCGTATGGCCAACCAGCTCTCGGGCAAGGAGCTGTACCGCTGGCACACCCTGACCCAGAGCGGCCTGCCGGTGTGCGCCAGCGACGGCCTGCAGATCACCCCGGACGCCAGCCTGGCCACTGCGCCGCAGCTCGATGCGGTGATTGTCTGCGGCGGCGTTGATATTCAACACAGCGTCACCCGCGAACATATTCAGTGGCTGCAAAGCCAGGCGCGTCAGGGCCGCCAGCTCGGCGGCGTATGCACCGGCAGCTGGGCGCTGGCCAAGGCGGGGCTGCTCGATGGCTACGATTGCAGCGTGCACTGGGAGTGCCTGGCCTCTATGCAGGAAGCCTTCCCGCGTGCGGCCATCACCACCCGGCTGTTCTCCATCGACCGCAATCGCCACACCAGCTCCGGCGGCACCGCGCCGATGGACATGATGCTCCACGTGATTGGCCGTGAGCATGGCCGTGAACTGGCGGCGGCGATCTCCGAGATGTTTATCTACGAGCGCATCCGCAATGAGCAGGATCACCAGCGCGTGCCGCTCAAACACATGCTCGGCACCAACCAGCCGAAGCTGCAGGAAATCGTCGCGCTGATGGAAGCCAATCTGGAAGAGCCGATCGATCTGGACCAGTTGGCGGTGTACGTCGATGTTTCGCGGCGCCAGCTTGAGCGCCTGTTCCAGAAGTACCTGCACTGCTCGCCGTCGCGCTACTACCTCAAACTGCGCCTGATCCGCGCGCGTCAGTTGCTCAAGCAGACCAGCATGTCGATCATCGAAGTGGCCTCGGTGTGCGGTTTCGTCTCCACCCCGCACTTCTCCAAGTGCTACCGCGAATACTTCGGCATCCCCCCGCGCGACGAGCGCGCCGGGCAGACCTCGAGCAACGTGGTCGCCCTGGTGCCGATGCCCGAAGACCTGATGCGCCCGTCCACTTCATCGGCCATGGCCGCGCTGACCCGTGCTCAGGGTGAATCGACCTTTGCCAGCGTGCGCTTGTAGCGGTTGCTGAATAGACAACGGGGCGCTTTAGGCGCCCCGTTTCATTTGGCTATGTACCGGTACCCGGTTGCACGACGACTGCTTGCGGTGATTCAGCGCGGTACCAGTGCCGGCAACAAGGTACGCGAGATGGCTTCGCGCACGCTGGGCAGCAAGGTTGCGCTGCCGCCGAGCAGCTCTTCCACCAGGCGTCGCAGGGCCACTGCACGCTCCGGGCACAGGCCGCTGACGGCCAGCTCGCAGGCGTGCTCGGCGGTCACCCCACTGGGAATACTCAGGCCAAGGGCCACGAGGCGTTCGCGCAGGTCATCCTGGTCGATCAAGTCGGCGTGCATCATGGCGTCATTCTCCTTGGCGGCTTAGCGCAGCACGCCTTCTTCGATTAGCAAGTTGAAGATAGCCTCGGCGCCGGCTTCTGGCGAGACATCCTTGAGCACCTGGCCACTGCCGCCGGCCGCTTTGGCAGTGGCGGCCTTCATGCGTTCGGCGCCGGTTTTCGCCTTGATCACCTTGAGGCGTTTGGGCCGTGGGCGGGCAGGCTGGAATTGTGCGGCCGTCAGCAACGGGTCTGCCTGAGCTGCCGCTGGCAGTTCGTCCAGACTGCCGCGTCGGGCCGGGCCGAAGGCGCTTTGGCGAGCCAGCGGACCGGCGTTGTCGACGCTGGCGAGAAACGGCAGGCGCACCCGCAGGCGGCGGCGCTGGCCGCGCGGGAGTGCTTGCAGCACCTGGGCAATGCCGTGGTCGACCTGTTCCACTTCGACCAGGCCGACCACCAGCGGCCAGCCCAGCCGCTCGGCCAGCAGGTAGGGCAGCATGCCGGAGCCTTCGCCGGTTTCCGCCTGGGTGCCGGTCAGCACCAACTGGGCGCCGCAGTCGCTGAGGTAGTCGGCCAGTACGGGGAGGGCATCGTCTTCGGCGCTCTGTTGCAGCACACCCAGCTCGGCCAACCCCATACCCAGGTAGCTGCGTAGCGCCTCGGCTTCGGCGTCGCCGGCATGCAGCACCTGCAAACGCTCACCGGCCAGGCGCAGGCCCAGCTCGACCGCACGGGCATCCTGCTCGGCACGGCGTGGCCGCCCGGAGGTGGGGTGGGCGCCGACCGAGACCAACGTTATTACCTGCAAATCAGTCATGGCGCAGCTCCGTAGGGTGGAAGACGCTTTTTTCTTCCACCATGGCGGTGTGGGCGTTGGTGGATGGGTGAAGCGTCATCCACCCTACGGGTTGATTAGGCTGCATCACGGGCGCCTCCCTGGCGGTGGGCGGCGACGCGCTCGATCAGCGCCTGGAGGATCGCGGCGGACTCGCCGATCACCGAGAGGTCGGCACGTTTGATCATGTCGCAGGTCGGGTCGAGGTTGATCGCCACCACCTTGTCGCAGGCACCGATGCCTTGCAGATGCTGGATCGCCCCGCTGATGCCCACCGCCACATAGACCCGCGCGGTGACCCAGATGCCCGACGCGCCAACCTGGCGCTCGCGGCCCATAAAGCCATCGTCCACCGCCACTCGCGAGGCACCTTCGGTGGCGCCCAGGGCAGCGGCAGCCTGGTGGAACAGCGCCCAGTCTTTCACGCCATTGCCGCCAGACAAAATAAATTCGGCCTCGGCCATGGGGATCTGCGCCGGGTCGACCGCCACGGCACCGAGGTCCTGAATCCGTGGCAAGTGGCTGACCAGCGCTTCACTCAGCGCCAGCGGTCGTACTTCATGGCGGGTTTCGCTGACCGGCTCGGCGCATTCCACTGCTGCCAGGATCAGGCGGGGCGCTGCTTGCACCAGGTCTTCTCGCCCAGCACCAGCACGCCCGCTGGCCATGCCATCGGCCACCTGCCAGACCCGCGTGGCTGGGCGCTCGCCGAGCTTGGCGGCCAGGCGCCGGCCCAGTTCACCGCCACCGCTGCGGCTATCGGGCAGCAGCCAGTGGCGCGGCGTCAGTTGCCTTTCTACTGCGCCGAGGGCCAGCACCCGGGCTTCCGGGGCGTAGCCGTCAAAATTGTCACCAGTGAACTGCAGCAGGCGATCCACGCCATTACTATCGAAGGCACTTTCCTTGTGGTCACCGAAAATCACCGCGACCACCGCGCCATCGCTACCGGCGAGTTTGTGTGCCAGGCCGAGCAGATCCTTGTCGTGGGCGCTCAGGCGGCCGCCGACCATATCCGGCACTACGGCGATATAGAACGCCGGTTGCTCAATGACATGAAGCGGTAACTGCACTACGGCACTGGCCGTCGAGCGCTTGATCGCGCCGCCTTGCTGCGCGCCAGAGCGGTCGATGCGCTTGAGGCCGTTGGGGCCGATAAAGCCCACCGCATGCGGATTCTTGCGCAGCACCCCGGCGGCGCTAAGCCAGCTGGTCAGCGCCGGTTGCGTGGCAGCATGCAGCGGATGCAGGCGATTGCGGGCGATCCACTCGGCGCGTGGGTCGCGGCGGATAAGGTCGCTCATGGGTGGGCCTCCATAGCAGGTGATCTCTCTGTGGGAGGGGCCGGGCGGCGATCCGC
>JAHJYA010000052.1 GCA_018826895.1 Gammaproteobacteria bacterium | reverse complement strand
CGCGTAAGGGGTTGAGCGGCATGGATGCCGCGAGAGCCACGCTGGGCCATGGATGGCCCTTCGTGGCGTGCCCCTGGAGCGGTGATGTAGCGAGGGAACCCCGGCGCAGCCGGGGCCGGATGGTGGGGTGCCCTTCTCTTTGGTTACTTTCTCTTGGGCAAGCAAGAGAAAGTGACTCGCCCGTGAGGGGCGAAACCAGAAGCCTGAATCAACGCGTTAATGAATCTGCTCCAGCAGCAAAGAGCGCCGCTATCAGAGGACACAAACTTGCCAGTCCGGTATCAAGCCCACCTTGTCCCAACGACGTGCGATTAAAGCAAAAAAGCCCCGGCGGACCGGGGCTCAAGGATCAAGCGATAACTGTGTGGCTTAGCTCAGCGCTTCCTTCGAGCTAACACCATCGACCAGGCGTGCAATGCCAAGCGGGTTGGCGTTTTTCAGGGCGTCGGGCAGCAGGGCGTCCGGGCAGTTCTGGTAGCACACCGGGCGCAGGAAGCGGTCGATGGCCAGGGTGCCAACCGAGGTGCCACGGGCGTCGGACGTCGCCGGGTATGGGCCGCCGTGGACCATGGAGTCGCAGACTTCCACACCGGTCGGGTAGCCGTTGAACAGCACGCGGCCGACCTTCTGCTCGAGCAGCGCAAACAGCGCTTCGCTACCGGCCAGGTCGCCCGGCTCGGTAATCAGGGTGGCGGTCAGTTGGCCGTGCAGGCCGTTGATCGCAGCCAACAGCTCGGCTTTGTCCGCTACTTCGACGACGATGGTGGTCGGGCCGAAGACTTCTTCCTGCAGCAGTTCGTCGCCGTTGAGCAGCAGGCTGACGTCGGCTTTGAACAGTTGCGGACGCGCCTGGTTGCCTTCTTGGTTCGCGCCAGTCAGGTGGGTGATGCCGGCGTGCGCGTTAAGCGCTTGCAGGCCCTTCACGTAGCTCTTCAAGGTGCCGGCGTTGAGCATGGTCTGCGGCTGTTGCTCGGCCATCTTCGCGGTGAAGGCGGTAAGGAAGGCGCTGAACTCTGGCGAGCGGATACCGATCACCAGGCCTGGGTTGGTGCAGAACTGACCACAGCCCATGACCACCGAACCGGCCAGCTCACCGGCGACCTTTTCGCCACGCGCCTTGAGCGCCTCGGGCAGCAGGATGACCGGGTTGATGCTGCTCATCTCGGCGAACACCGGGATCGGCTGCGGGCGTGCGGCGGCCATGTCGCACAGGGCACGACCGCCTTTCAGCGAACCGGTGAAGCCGACCGCCTGGATGGCCGGGTGCTTGACCAGCGCTTCACCGACACCGCTGCCGTAGATCATGTTGAACACGCCTTTGGGCATGCCGGTCTTGTCGGCGGCGCGCAGCAGGGCTTCGCCGACGAACGCTGCAGTGGCCATGTGGCCGCTGTGGGCCTTGAACACCACCGGGCAGCCAGCCGCCAATGCGGCGGCAGTGTCACCACCGGCGGTGGAGAAGGCCAACGGGAAGTTGCTGGCGCCGAACACGGCGACCGGGCCGAGGCCGATGCGGTACTGGCGCAGGTCCGGACGTGGCAGCGGCTGGCGGTCTGGCAGCGCGCGGTCGATGCGCGCGCCGAAGAAGTCACCGCGGCGCAGGACCTTGGCGAACAGGCGCATCTGGCCGCTGGTGCGACCACGTTCACCCTGGATACGGGCGGTCGGCAGAGCGGTTTCGCGGCAAACGGTGGCGACGAATTCGTCGCCCAGGGCATCCAGCTCGTCAGCAATGGCGTCGAGGAAGTCGGCGCGCTTGGCTGCCGATAGGCTGCGGTAAGCGGGGTAGGCAGCGGCGGCAGCGTTGGCAGCGGCATCGACTTCGTCAGGGGTGGCCTGAATGAAATCGTAAGGCAAGGCTTCGCCGGTGCTGGCGTCATGGCTTTTGTGAGTAACGGAGCCGGCTGCGCTGAACGCGCCGCCGATGATGTTGTGGCCGATGGTAGCGGGCATTGTTAGCTCCTGTTGCGGGTGTATGGACACGTACGAAAGACTTTAATTGTACGATGTCTGATGAGTTGCGCAAACCTGCAGTGATTCACGGGAATGTCCGACTGATGGCAGCGGCCGGATTCATCTTCGTTTGGCAGTGGTTGCGCATCCACCGCCCGGTCTCTGGAGCGGCGCCTGGAAGGCGGGAGGTTCGTCTCCCGCTCACCGAGGGTCTGTTACAGGCCGACATCCGGCAGGGTTGGGCGGTTGGCCAGGGCTTTAGCCATGATGCGTTCGACGTGGGCGCGATCTTCGCCGCGCAGCAGCAGGCGGGGGGGGCGAGTCAGTTCGCCGCCGCGGCCCGCGATGGCTTCGCAGAGCTTGATGCACTGCACCAGGTCGGCGCGGGCATCGAGGTGAAGGATCGGCATCAGCCATTCGTAGATTGGCATGGCTTCGGCAAAACGCCCGGCCTTGCACAGGCGGAAGATGGTTTCGCCTTCTTTCGGGAACACGTTGCTCATCCCCGAGACCCAGCCCTCGGCGCCGACGGCCAGGCTTTCCAGGACCACGTCATCGAGGCCGGCGAAGAGAACAAAACGGTCACCGACTTCGTTGCGCACGTCGATAAAGCGGCGGGTGTCGCCGGAGGAATCCTTGAAGCACACCACGTTGTCGCAGTCGGCCAGGGAGATGAGGATGTCCGGGGTGACGTCGTTCTTGTAGATCGGCGGGTTGTTGTAAACCATCAACGGCACGTCGGCGTGCTTGGCCACGTAGCGGTAGTGCTCGGCGGTCTCGTAAGGTTTGGAGCCGTAGACCAGCGCAGGCATCAGCATCACCCCGTCGACCCCGGCCTTACGTACCAGGTTGGCGGTCTTGGCGGCGGCCACGCTGGTGAACTCGGCGACCCCGCAGATCACCGGTACGCGGCCCTTGGCAGCGTCGACGGCGACTTCGGTGACAGCAATCTTCTCTTCGGCGCTCAGCGAGGTGTTTTCACCGACCGAGCCACACACCACCAGCCCCGAGACGCCGTCGCGGATCACGTTGGAGATGACCTTGTGGGTCTCTTCCAGGTTGATGGAGAAGTCATCGTTGAATTGGGTGGTGACGGCGGGGAACACGCCGCTCCAGTTGACTGCTCTGCTCATGCATTTTCTCCGTTTGGATTAATGTATTTCGTATACGAAAGCAAATGGCCGCAATGAGCCGTCTGTTTTCCGTGGTTGGGCGTAGGCCCGGTTCAGTTCGCCGGCGAACCGGCGGTTTGCAAAATTTTCAGAACACGCGTGTTACAGCTTCAGCCCCACCGGCCAGGTATCCGACAGGCGATAGCCCGTCGGCCAGGGGTCGCTCGGGTCGAGCAGGTGCTGGTGAGTGCCGGTGATCCACGCGCGGCCGGAGAGGCAGGGGTAGATCGCCGGGCGGCCGGCCACATCGGTCAGTGAGTCGATGCGGCAGTGGAATTCGGAGCCAATGATCGAGCGGCCGATAAAGCGCTCGCCCACGGCCAGTTGGCCTTTGGCGTGGAGGACTGCCATACGCGCCGAACAGCCGGTGCCGCAGGGTGAGCGGTCGATCTTGCCGGGGCGGATGACCACTGCGTTGGCGGCTGTGGCGATACCGTTTTCGTGTACCACTGGGGCGGCGATCTGGCAGAAGGAGATATGGCTCCAGTCCGGGTTCAGTGGATGCTGGAAGCCGAGCTGCTCGTTTGCGGCCTGGGTGATACGCAGGCCCACGGCGACCAGGTCGGCCGCTTCATCGGGCTGGATGGCGAAGCCCAGGCGTTGGGCGTCGGCGATGACGAAGCTGTCGCCGCCATAAGCGGTGTCGACCTGCAGCGAACCCAGGCCTTCGACTTCGATCCAGGCGTCGAGCTGGTCGGCGAAGGACGGCAGGTTCTTTACCTCGACCCGCTCGACCTTGCCGTCACGGCACTCGGCGATCACCTCTACCAGGCCGCCGGGCGCTTCCAGGGTCAGCCGGGTCTGTGGCTCGGTCATTGGCAGAATGCCGCTGTCGAGCAGCACAGTGGCCACGCACAGCGAGTTGGAGCCGGACATCGGCGGTACGTCGGCCGGCTCCATGATGATCCAGCCCATCTGCGCCTTGGGGTTCTTCGCCGGTACCAGAAGGTTGACGTGACGGAACACCCCACCGCGCGGCTCGTTGAGCACGAAGTTGCGCAGGAAGTCGTCCTGTTCGATCCAGCGCGACTGCTGCCACAGGGTCTCGCCAGGCGGTGGCGCGACCCCACCGACGATGACGTCGCCGACTTCTCCTTCGGCGTGGCAACTGACTACATGAATGACTTTGCTGGAGCGCACGGCACTGTCCTTTCAGTCGATCGATTTGAGGAAGTCGATGGTTTCCGGCTTCTGCGGGTTGCCGATCACCTGCTCGGGGGTGCCGATCTCGTGCACTAGGCCGTTGCGGAAGAACGCCACCCGGTCGGAGACGTCACGGGCAAAGCGGATCTCATGGGTCACCAGGACCATGGTCATGCCGTCTTCGGCGAGCAGGCGCATGGTGTCCAGCACCTCACCCACCAGTTGCGGGTCGAGGGCGCTGGTGGCCTCGTCGAACAGCATGTAATCCGGGCTCATGGCCAGGGCGCGGGCGATCGCCATGCGCTGCTGCTGGCCGCCGGAGAGCTTGCCGGGGAACACCTTGAGCTTGTCGGCCAGGCCAACATGGCTGAGCTGTTTCACCGCCATTGCTTCGGCGTCCTGCTTGCTCAGGCCGAGCACTTTGCGCGGCGCCAGCATGACGTTTTCCAGCACGGTCAGGTGCGGGAAGGCGTTCCATTGCTGGAACACGATGCCGATCTTCTGCCGCAGTTTGTTGATGTCGGTGCCCGGTGCGTGCACCTCGGTACCGTCGACGCGGATGCTGCCGCTGTTGATCGACTCCAGGCCGTTGATGCACATCAGCAGGGTCGACTTGCCGGAGCCCGAGCCGCCAATGATCGACACCACTTCGCCCTTGTTCACCGTCAGGCTGACGCCCTTGATCACGTCGAGCGCGCCGAAGGATTTGTATACGTTGTCGATCTCAATCATTTTCCTGCCACCTTCTTTCCAGACGGGCGCCCAGGCGGGCGACCACCAGGCTCATGACGTAGTAGATGAGGCCGGCGATGCATAGCACCAGCAGCGGCTCTTGAATGCGTGTGACGATGGTTTGCGAGGCGCGCAGCAGCTCGACGATGCCGATCCACATGACCAGCGCGGAGTCTTTCATCACGCTCAATACCAGGTTCAGCCAGCCGGGGAAGGCCACTCGCGTGGCCATCGGCAGGACGATGTAACGCAAATCCTGCAGGTAGCTCAGACCCAAGGAGCGGCTGGCGCGGCGCAGGTTGGACGGCACCGCGAGCACGCCTGAGCGCACGATTTCGGTGAAGTAGGCGGCGGCGTAGATGCCGAGCACGATGCAGCCTACGGCAAAGGCACTGATATCGATGCCGGCGATGCTCTTGAATGAGTTGAACAGTACGAACTGGATCAACAGCGGTACGCTGCGAAACACGTCCAGTACCCAGGCCAGGGGCAGGGTGGCGCGCGGCAGCAAGGCGCGCAGCAGGCCGCATAGCAGCCCCACGAAAGAGCCCAGCAGGATGGCCCAGAAGGTCAGTTGCAGGGTGACCCAGGCGCCGTCGAGCAGGTAGAGGAAATCGTTCCAGGTGAAGCTGGTATCGAACATGGTGAGCGCTTCCTCAGTAACGGAACAGGCGCCAGGCCAGCAGCCGGGCTACCGCTACGATCGCCTTGGCGATCAGGTAATACAGCACCGCCGCGATGGCGAAGAACTCGAAGGTGCGGAAGGTCTTGACGTTGTAGTCCTGGGTGACGCCGGTGAGGTCGTTGTTGAGGCCGACGATCACTCCCAGCGAGGTCATCAGCACGGCCCAGACCATCTGGTTGGTCAGCGGGTAGAAGACGATGCGCAGCAACTGCGGCACGACGATCATCCGGTAGGCCTGGAAGGCGCTCATGCCCAGGGAGCGCGCGGCACGTACCTGGGTCTCGGGCACCGCCTTGAGGCCGCCGCGAAAGTTCTCCGCCAGGTAGCCGGCGTTGTTGAAGGTGATGCCGGCCAGCAGGGCGATCCAGGAGCTGACGTGCAGGCCCAGCGAGCCGAGGCCGAAGTAGAGGATGTAGATCTGGAACAGCGACGGCGTATTGCGCGCGATGGACACCCAGGTGTTGGCAAAGCCACGGGCCACGGGGTTCTTCAGCTCGCGCATGACCGTCAGGGCGAGGGCGATGAGCACGCCGAAGATCATCGACAGGGCGGCCGTCTCGAAGGTTACCCAGGCGCCAGCGAGCATGTCAGGCAAGGCCTTGAACGCCTGGCGCCAATGGAAGGTGTAATCAAACATGCGTGGGGTTCTCCACAGGGGCAGCCGGTTGCAGCCAGCGCGGCAGGCGACCGCTGGCCTGGCCCGAGCAGGCGGCGTCGACGCACTCGGCCAGGCTGGCGAAGTGCACCGAACGGCCGACCAGCCCTGGCGCGTAGTGGGCGTATTTGCCCGAATTGGTCATCAGGGTGCGGCAGTGGGTCGGCACTACTGGTTCGCCGAGCATGCACCAGCAGGTGTCGGTTATCAGGGTCGCGCCAAAAGTCTCCAGCACGGCAATGTGGCCTGCGGCGCGGGCCTGTTCGAGAATCGCCCGGCCGCAGGTGATCGCCAGGCTCACCGCTGCATGTTTGTTGCGGCCCTGACAGAGCGCCGCGAGGCTGGCGAACTCACTGAGCGAAAAGTGCGGGTTACCGAGGGCGATCAGTCCCACTTCGGCGTCGGGAGCGCTGTTCAACTCGTCCCAGCTACGGCGCAGGTCGTCGAGGCTGATGCGTTCCGTGGGCGTCGTTTGGCCGCTGTGGATAACGTTTTCCGGTTGCAGGGCTTCCGGGGTCACCCCGGCGATATGGAACAGCGGCGCGGCCGAGCTGGTGGCGAAGGCGGCGCCGAAGGCCTTGAGGTCGTCCAGCGTCGGTTGCGCTTGCTCCAGGCCACGCACCAGCGGGATGCGGCTGCCGCAGAGCAGGCCGACGTGATAACCGAGCAGCGGGTAGAAGGCATCGTCCAGTTCGGTGAGCTTCGGCAGTTCGATCTGCAGGCTGGCCAGGCGCTGTGCGTCCAGGTGGCAACCGACCTTGGGCGCGCGGCCGGTGAGGGCAATGCAGATATCCAGGTAGTCGGGGTATTTCAGGGTGCGTGCCCCGAGCACGCTGTTGGCGTAGACCACGGCGTTGGACTCGGCCCAGACGATCTGCTCGCCCGCAGCCGGCGCGCTGTCCAGCAGGTAGGGCGCGCAGGTGAAACTGAGCTGCGCGCCCATGGCCATATAGGCATCACCGAGAGCGCTGGCGGGTTCGCCGAATGCGGCATCAATGCCCAGCGCGCGCCAGCGGCGCTGGTCCACGGAAATCGAGTTGAGGGTGGTCGGTACCCGCACCTGGGCGCCCCAGGCCACCAACTGTTCGGCGAAGCGCAAGCTGGCCGGGCCGGTGTAGATGCAGCCGTCGATATGCGCCTGGGTGACATCCAGCAACTCCGTGGCGCCCTGCAGCTCGGCCATGCGCAGCACCAGCTGCATGGCGACCTGGGCGGCCTGGCCATGGCGGCCATCAAGCAGGGCGCGGTCACCGTCGTCCAGCTGCAAGGTGCTGTTGAAGGGCGCTTGCTGCTGCAGTGCCGTCACCCCGGTTGGCCGGGCATCGGCGGGACGCTGTGGGTAAAGCGTCAGCTGCTCATCTGCCAGGCGGGCATAGGCCTGACCGCGTAGGCGGGCGAAGGCCTCATGGCCGATGCACAGCACGGCAATCGAGCGCTGGAACAGCCGCTCGGCCACCAGCACGCCGAGGGTGAGAATCTCATCGGCCTCGGCCAGCACCAGGGCTGTGGGCGCGTGTTCGCCGCTGAGCAACTCCATCATCACGCTGCTGCCGGTGCAGGAGCCACGACCGCTGGGGATCGCCAGCACGCACCCGGCCAGGTACTGGCCATTGAGCGGGTGGTGACGGTCGATCACCTCGCCGCTGAACGGGTCGACGCCGCCCCAGAAGCTCAGACCCATGTCGGCGAACAGCAACTCGCCCTCGGCATGGCCGGCGACCAGGCTGCGGCCTTGGAGTACGCAGGTCTCGGCGCTGAGCGGGGAGAATTCCATGGCGGCGGGCATCAGTGGGCTCCACGGGGGCAGCAAGGCTCGGAGCCACTGGGGCTCGCGAGCGCAAAAGAGGAAAAACGCGCCGCTAATGGGCGGCGCGGTAGGGCCTGGATCAGTAGTACACGCCCGGCACGGTCAGGTTGGCCGGTTTGATTTCCTCACCCACCCACTTCAGCCACAGTTCTTCGTAACGGCCGGTGCGCACCTGCTGGTTGACGAACAGGTTGAGGTAGTTGAGCAGGCCGTATTCGTCGCGCTTGGCCGCCAGGGACACGTAGTCGACGACATAGGGTGCATCACCGACCACTTTCAGGCCCTTGTACTTGCCGGACTTTAGGGTGGCGGCGGCGACGGTGTTGGTCACCACGGTGGCGGCGATATGGCCCTGGGCGACGGCGAGGATGGTGTCGTTCTGCGACTGGTAGGCGCGGAAGCTGCCGCCACCCCAGGCTTTCACGTCTTTCTCCAGGGCGATGGCCTCGTAGGTGCCGCTGGTGTTACCGACCGGTTTGCCCTTGAGGTCTTCGTAGCTGTTGATGCCGGTGTCGTCGCGGGTCAGCACGACCATCTGAAAGGCGAAGTAGGGCATGGTCATGCCCACGGTCTTGGCCCGCTCCAGGGTGTCGGAGGTGGAGGCGACGATCACGTCGGCACGGCCGGAGATCAGTGCTGGGATACGGTCGGGGAAGGGTGTTTCGACCACTTCGGCGGTGACACCGAGGACCTTCGCCAG
The DNA here is from genome assembly GCA_018826895.1 of Gammaproteobacteria bacterium. Lineage (GTDB taxonomy): Bacteria > Pseudomonadota > Gammaproteobacteria > Pseudomonadales > Pseudomonadaceae > Aquipseudomonas. The sequence goes on along the minus strand of JAHJYA010000052.1, from coordinate 4,729 downwards.
GTCGTTGCAATAGTCGACGTCGAAACCGACGGGCTCGTTCTTCTCGTCGCGCGAACCCATGGGCGGGAAGTCCAGGGTCACGGCGCAACGCAACTTGCCGGACTCGATGATCGAGTCGAGTTTGTCGGCGTGGGCGGTACCGATCAGGGTTGTGCTGATTACTGCGCTGAGGGCTACGGCAAAAGCGGGGGTTTTCATAGGGGCCTCGAAAGTGTGCAGACGATAGTTATAGGAAATTTCGTATACGATATTTGATATGCAACGGCTGTGCCTGTTCTTCGGGCTGCTGCTGCAGGCCCCATGGGCTGAGGGATCGGGCCAAAAACAGAGGATAGTGGCAACGCGGATGCGCGCCCTGGTGTTACAGATTGGAGCGATACGCTACGGCGCACGCCTCGTTTCGGAACACAGCTAAGCGTCAGCTCTTGTGCGATTCGCGGAACTGGCTCGGGGTCAGCCCGGTAAGGGCACGAAACTGGCGGCTGAAGGCGCTGTGGTCGGTGTAACCGCAACGCAGGGCGATCTCGGTGATCTGCAGGTCCTGCAGCAGCAGGCGGCTGGCTTCACCTAGGCGGGCTTTGTGGATCATCTGCCGCGGAGTGAGCTGGAAGATGCGCTTGCAGTGGCGCTCCAGTTGCGCCACCGATAGGCCAGCCAGTTCGGTGAGCTCGGCCAGGCTGATCGGCCGGGCGAAATGCTGGCGAATATGCGCGTCCACCGCCGCCAGCTTCGGGTAAGCCGGGTGGTTCGATTGCGGCAACTGCACGTCCCGGGAAATACCGGCCAGGCCGATGATCTCGCCCGCCGCATTGCGCAACGCCAGTTTGTGGGTCAGGCACCAGACAGGCTGGTTAGCGTAATAGAGGTGCAGCTCCAACTGGTCGGTCAGCTGTGTGCCGTCCTTGAGCACCCGTCGATCCTGCGCGGTGTAGGACGGCCCGAAGCTGGCGGGGAACACCTGTTCGGCGGTCATGCCCAGCAGCTTGTCCTTGCTTTTGAAGCCCAGGCGGTGCGCCAGGGTCTGGTTGATCAGGACGTAACGGGTCTGGGTGTCCTTGATAAAAAACACCACCTCGGGCATCGCATCGAGCAGCGGCTCGATCTGCCGGAGGCTACTGATCAAGGTAGGCAGGTCAGTGTGGTGCGTGGTGGGCAACAGGCTGTGCATAGGGGCTGCGAGCTGATCAGGACGTGTACAGCCTAGGCGGTGTTGCCGTTTCGTCGCAAGCCGTGGGGCGACAGTGCGGGGAGCAGAAAGCAGAAAGGGGAGCCTAAGCTCCCCCAATCATATCTGCATCATCGTTCTTGTTGGTGCTATCGGCCTGTTGTTCTTGTTTTAGCCGCGGCCTCCAACGGAGGCCAGGAGCGAACGGATTTGTTTGGACGCTGATGTTGCCGTGATCCTGAGATCCAACCCGACTGTCGTTGCGTTAAAACGCGATTTTATTGTTATCGACCCGGTTGCGGTACAAGCCCGCTGGCTTTCCTCTCCAAAGAAATCAGTTAGCTGCGTCTCTGCGATTATTGTCTTTCTTATGCTAGAGCCGTGGTGTTGTTCTTGTTATGGGGTGCGTCTTGTTATTTTTGTTGTGCGAAACATAGAGCATGTTCTGTGCCATTTTTATAATTTCTATATTTTTCAATAGCTTAAATATTTCATATTTCTAGGTGTGCGCTTGAATCGTAGAAAGCGTTACCGCACTACCCGGTTTTTGTCCTGGGTTTGTCACTGCAGCACCCTGCCGCGCGCAAATGTCTTTACCTTGGGTCGCTCTGCGGCGCGCTTTCGAGCTGTATCAGCGTTTCAATGCGGGTCGGTGTAAACGGCGGGCGGGGGGCTACCGGCGGCCAGTCGAACAGGTAGTGCGCTGCTGCGCCGCATACCTTGCCCTGGCAGGCCCCCATGCCGCAGCGGGTCGACAGCTTCGCTTCGCGCCAATTGGCGTGGGCGGCCACGGCGGCATAGGGCACGTCTTCGCAGCGACACAGCAGCGTATCCGGCGCGGCCAGGCGCTTGAGGGCGGGATCAAGCGCGAAGTGTTGGTTCAGCGAGTTGGCAAAGCGCTGCCAGCGTTGGCGTTCGCCCCGCAAGCGTTGTGCCGCCTCGCGATTCCCCGCCGCCACATGCCCGGCAATGCGGCCCTCGACCAGCGCCAGTTCACTGCCGCCAAAGCCGGTGCACTCGCCCGCGGCATAGACGCCCGCCACATCGGTCGCCTGCCAGGCATCCACCTGGATGGCGTTGTTACCTAGCGCACAGCCGAGGGCCTGCCCCAACTGTGCATTGGGGATCAGACCGAAACCGCAGGCCAGGCGCTCGCACGCCAGTTCCTCGACCTTGTTGCCGCGCTGCAGGCGCACGCCTTCCAGGCGATCCTGACCCAGCGCAGCGACGATTCGCGTGCCGGTGCGGTAACCCGCGTCGAACAGGCTGAAAGACTGCAACAGCTTGTGCGGCCAACGCGGTAATTGCATGGCAAAGGTGGCGACTGCGCCCAGCGATGCCTGTTCGGCGATGCGCACCACCTGGGCGCCGTGGTGCTTGGCCGTGTCCGCACTGGCCAGCAGCAGTGGGCCGCTGCCGGCGATGACGATGCGCTCATCGACTACCGGCATACCGCCTTTGATCAGGGCCTGCAGGCCACCGGCACCGGTAACACCGGGCAATGTCCAGCCGGGAAACGGCAGTAACAACTCGCGCGCGCCGGTACACAAAATCAGCGAGCGGTAGGTGATTACCCAGCCGCGCTCAGGGTTTTCTACCAGCAGCGCCTGGCTGCCGGCTTTCGCCACCACACGCGTCGCGGCGTGGCGCTGGATATGCGTGTGCGCCTCCACGCTATCGCGCAGGTGGCGCGCTTGCTGGGGGATGTTGGCTTGAGCGCCATCACGCCAGATCTGCCCGCCGGGCAGTGGGTTGTCATCGAGCAGTACGACCTGCTCGCCATCGTTGGCGGCAGCCAGCGCCGCCGACAGCCCAGCCGGGCCGGCACCGATGATCAATACGTCAGCTTGTTCGCTCATGCTTGTGTCTCCACCTGCATGCCGTCTTGGCACAGGGTCTGGCAGGCCAGCCGACGCACGCCGTCGATGCTCACCCGGCATTCCTGACAGATACCCATGCCGCACAGCGGCGCACGGCGCTGGCCGCTGATCGAGGTGCGGCTGCTGCCGTCGCCACCCAGGGCCAGGGCGGCAGCGACCGTGGTACCTGGCGCTACGCAGAGCGGACGGCCGTCGAGGTGCAGATCAGGCATGGGTCGGTTCTCCCAGGTAACGGCCAGGCGCGTAGGCGGCAGCCGGTATCGGCTCCGCCTCGTTGAACAGCAGCGCGGCCAGCAGATCCGCCGTCGCCGGGGCGGTAGTGACCCCCAGGCCTTCGTGGCCGACCGCCAGCCACAAGCCAGGCTGTGCGGGGTGCTCGCCAATCAGCGGCATGCCGTCCGGGGTGGCGGCGCGAAAGCCCGCCCATGCACGGATGCCGTTAAGTTTCGCCAGGCCCGGCGCATAGTTCGCGGCATGCTTGAGCATGCGTGCCAGCAACCAGCCTTCGACCTCGGGGTCCAGGGTGTCGAACTGCCGTGAGGTGCCGATAAATAGCTGGCCCGTCGGCCGCGGCTGGATATTGCAGGCCACCGAGGCGCCGCTGCTGTTATGCACGCTGGTCAGGTAGCTCAGTTCGGTGATGGTGTGGGTGACCGGGTGTGGGTAACGGTCGGTGATCAGCAGATGGCCTTTCTTCGGCGCGATGGGCAGCTCCGGGCACAGCTCTACCGCCTGGATGCCGTTGGCCAGCACCACGGCCTCGCTGCTTAGCCACTCGCCGCTATCGAGGCGCACGCGGTTGCCGTCCAGCTCGGTGACCCGCGCGCGGCGTTGCCTGATACGTGGGTCATCGAGCATCCAGCGTGCTGTATTCGGCGCATAGAGAATGCCGTCGTCCGGCAGGCGCAGGGCGCCGTGCAGGCCATCACGCAGAATCGGCTCCAGCCGCTGCAGGGCATGGCCGGGGATCATTTCGCAGCGGATGCCTTCGCCGCGCAGGTTGATGCTCTTGGCTTCTGCCGCAGCCAGCTCCTGCTCGTTGGCGGCCAGCCACAGGGTGCCGTTGCTGCGGTAGGCGCAGTCGTCCGGCAGATGTGGGCCCAGCTCGCGCCAGCGGCGCAGCGAGTAACGGCTGATATCGAGCTCGGCCTGGTTGTCATCGAGCACCAGCAGGTGACCCATGCCGGCGGCGGTGGCGCTGTGCAGGCCAGCGTCGATCACCAGCACCTGCTGGCCGCGGCGCGCCAGTTCACGGGCGCAGGCCGCGCCGATAATGCCGGCGCCGATGACGATGACATCGGCGACCCGCGTGGGCTTCACGGGCGGATGCCCCAGGCGAAGGGGTCGTCCTGTTCGAGCAGTAAGGTGGCTTCGGCGCTGATATGGGCGCGGCCGCGAATGGTCGGAATCACCTTGTCGCCCTGCCACTCGAACGAGCCTTCGAACAGGCTACCGATCACGCTGGCCTGGCGCCAGATCTCGCCAGGCTGCAGTTTGCCGTCGGCGGCCAGACACGCCAGCTTGGCGCTGGTGCCGGTGCCGCAAGGCGAGCGGTCGTAGGCCTTGCCGGGACAGAGCACGAAATTCCGGCTGTCGGCTCGCAGCGAAGCTGCTGCGCTCGATGATGCTGCGTTGGGAGCTGGCGAAAAATGCTCATTTACAGCCAGTAAACTGCGCTTTTTCG
>JAHJYA010000051.1 GCA_018826895.1 Gammaproteobacteria bacterium | reverse complement strand
TCCAAGGCATGGTCGTGAACTCGGCAGAGGTCTACCGAAAGTGTCAACCATGTCCCCGCACACCTGTCACCTATGTCTCCGGTCCATACAGGCAAGCAAGAGAAAGTGACTCGCCCGTAAGGGGCGAAACCCGTCAGACCAGGCGGCGCGGTAATGGATAGAGCCACGTCATCAGCAACGCACACTTATTTGCCAGTCCGGTGTCAAGCCCAGCATCCCCACAGAAATGCGAAGATCCTTTTTTGGCTACGCGAGCCGGCTTAAAAAACCATTGATGGCCTGCGCCGCTGTAGCCAGATGCTGCTCATGGTTGAAGCCTGAGCGCTGCAACGGCTTGAGGTCATGGTCGGCGGCGGCCAGCCAATGCAGGGTGATGGCGGGCGCCAGACAATAGCCAGCAACGCGCTCGCGCCCGCCCATGGGGTCGCGTTCGCCCTGCACGATCAGGGTTGGCGTACGCAAGTCCGCCAGGTGTGCGACCCGTGGCTTGTCGACTTTGCCCACGGCATGGAAGGGATACCCCAGGCAAACCAGCGCATCGACGCCCAACTCGTCGGCCAGCAGGCTGGCCATGCGTCCACCCATGGACTTGCCGCCAATAGCCAGCGGCCCATCGACCTGCTCACGCACCTGCCAGTAGCACTGGCGCCATTCCTCCAGCAAACGTGCCTGGGGGGCTGGCGGACGCTTGCGGCCATCGGTGCGCCGCGCTGCCATGTAGGCGAACTCGAAACGCAAGACGCTGATGCCCTGGGCGGCCAGGTTGGCCGCCATTTGCGTCATAAGCGGGCTGTCCATCGGCGCACCGGCCCCATGCGCCAAAATCAGTGTGGCCACACCCGCCCCCTCTGGCCTCGTCCAAATCCCGGCAGATTCACCGCCTGCGTGCTGGCATTGACCCGGGTCAATACCTTCGCTCCCTGCTTTGCCCATGCTTGCCTCGCTTTAGCAATTCGCCTGCGCGCGTCTGCCACGCCTGCAGGCAGTCTAGAAATGATCGGCTCAACCGTGGATGGAAGCCCAGACATGAACACAACAACCAGTGCCGCCTACAACTACAAGGTGGTCCGCCAATTCGCCATCATGACCGTGGTGTGGGGCATCATCGGGATGGGGCTCGGCGTCTTCATCGCCGCGCAACTGGTCTGGCCGGAGCTCAACTTCGGGCTACCCTGGACCAGTTTTGGCCGACTACGCCCCTTGCACACCAACGCGGTGATCTTCGCCTTCGGTGGCTGTGCGCTGTTCGCCACCAGCTACTACGCGGTGCAACGCACCTCCCAGGCGACCCTGTTCGCCCCAGGCCTGGCTGCCTTCACCTTCTGGGGTTGGCAACTGGTGATCCTGCTGGCGGCGATCAGTCTGCCACTGGGCTACACAAGCTCCAAGGAATATGCCGAGCTGGAATGGCCGATCGACATTCTGATCACCATCGTCTGGGTCAGCTACGCCATCGTGTTCTTCGGCACAGTGATAAAGCGCCGCGTCAGCCACGTGTATGTCGGTAACTGGTTCTTCGGCGCCTTCATCCTCACAGTGGCGCTGCTGCACCTGGTCAATAACCTGGAAATCCCTGTCACCCTGACCAAGTCCTACTCGGTTTACGCCGGTGCCACCGACGCCATGGTGCAATGGTGGTATGGCCACAACGCCGTGGGCTTCTTCCTGACTGCCGGCTTCCTGGGGATGATGTATTACTTCGTGCCCAAGCAGGCTGGGCGCCCGGTGTATTCCTACCGCCTGTCCATCGTGCACTTCTGGGCGCTGATCGCCGTGTACATCTGGGCCGGCCCACACCACCTGCACTACACCGCGCTGCCGGATTGGGCGCAGAGCCTGGGCATGGTGATGTCGCTGGTCCTGCTGGCACCAAGCTGGGGCGGCATGATCAACGGCATGATGACCCTCTCCGGCGCCTGGCATAAGTTGCGCACCGACCCGATCTTGCGCTTCCTCGTGGTGTCTCTGGCGTTCTACGGCATGTCGACCTTTGAAGGCCCGATGATGGCGATCAAGACCGTCAACGCCCTGTCTCACTACACCGACTGGACCATCGGCCACGTCCACGCTGGTGCCCTTGGCTGGGTCGCCATGGTGTCCATCGGTTCGCTGTATCACCTGCTGCCGAAGGTCTATGGCCGTGAACAGATGCACAGCATCGGCCTGATCAACGCCCACTTCTGGCTCGCCACCATCGGCACCGTGCTGTACATCGCCTCGATGTGGGTCAACGGCATCGCCCAGGGCCTGATGTGGCGTGCAGTCAACGAAGACGGCACCCTCACCTACTCCTTCGTTGAAGCGCTGGAAGCCAGCCATCCCGGCTTTGTCGTGCGGGTCATCGGCGGCGCGATCTTCTTCAGCGGCATGCTGCTGATGGCCTGGAACGTCTGGCAGACCATCCGCGCCAGCCAACCGGCCGAGGCCGAGGCTGCTGCTCGTTATTCGCTGGAAGGAGCCCACTGATGAAACACGAACTACTCGAGAAGAATATTGGCCTGATGGCCCTGATGATGGTCCTGGCCGTGAGTATCGGCGGCCTGACGCAGATCGTCCCGCTGTTCTTCCAGGATGTCACAAACGAGCCGGTCAGCGGCCTCAAACCCTATACCGCCCTGCAGCTCGAAGGCCGCGACATCTACATCCGTGAAGGTTGTGTCGGCTGCCACTCTCAGATGATCCGTCCGTTCCGCGCCGAGACCGAGCGTTACGGCCATTACTCGGTCGCCGGGGAAAGCGTCTACGACCACCCGTTCCTCTGGGGCTCGAAGCGCACCGGCCCGGACTTGGCCCGTGTTGGTGGCCGCTACTCCAGCGAATGGCACCGTGCGCACCTGTACAACCCGCGCAACGTGGTGCCCGAGTCGAAGATGCCCGCCTATCCCTGGTTGGTTGAGGCGACCCTGGATGGCCAGGACACCCCGGCCAAGATGACCGCCCTGCGTCACGTCGGCGTGCCCTACAGCGACGCCGACATCGCCGGCGCCTCCGAGGCCGTGCGTGGCAAGACCGAGATGGATGCGCTGGTCGATTACCTGCAAGTGCTCGGCACTGCCGTGAAGAATCGGAGGTAAGTCATGACACTCGCCCTTACCGATATCGGCCTGCTGCGTGGCCTGGGCACAGCCCTGGTACTGCTGGCCTTCGTCGCCATGACGCTGTGGGCATACAGCGGCAAACGCCATACCGCGTTCAGCGAAGCCGCCAACCTGCCGTTCGCCGATGATCCTCTGCCTGCCGCAACAAGGAGCAACACCCCATGAGCACCTTCTGGAGCTGGTACATTTCGCTGTTGACCATCGGCACCTTGTTGGCGCTGTTCTGGCTGATCTTCGCCACCCGCAAGAGCGAAATTCACAAGAACGAAACCGAGCAGACCATGGGTCACTCCTTCGACGGTATCGAGGAGTACGACAACCCACTGCCAAAATGGTGGTTCATGCTGTTCATCGGCACCATCGTCTTCGCCGCCGGTTATCTGCTGCTGTACCCCGGCCTGGGCAACTGGAAAGGCGTATTGCCCGGCTATGATGAGGGCTGGACTCAGGTCGCCCAATGGCAGCGTGAAGTCGATCAAGCCGATGGGCTTTATGGGCCGATCTTCGCCAAATATGCAGCCATGCCACTGGAACAGGTCGCCCAGGACGAGCAAGCCTTGAAAATGGGCGGGCGTATGTTCGCCACCTATTGCTCGGTCTGCCACGGCTCAGACGCCAAAGGGGCGGTTGGCTTCCCCAACTTGACCGACAAGCACTGGCGCTGGGGCGGCGAGGCCGAAACCATCAAGACCAGTATCCTCAACGGCCGCATGGGGGCGATGCCGGCCTGGGGCACGATCATTGGCGAGGACGGTGTGCGCCAGGTGGCCACCTATGTGCGCGGCACCCTTGCACGCCTGCCTGTGGCAGCGGATGCAGCTGCCGACCAACAGGCCGGGGCGGCACTGTACGCCAGCAACTGCTCGGCTTGCCACGGCGCTAACGGTACCGGCATGGCGGTCATGGGCGCTCCCGACCTGACCCAGCCAGGTGGCTGGATCTACGGCAGCAGCCTGGTGCAGTTGCAGCAAACCATTCGCCACGGCCGCAACGGCCAGATGCCCGCGCAAGAGCAATACCTGGGCAACGACAAGGTTCACCTGCTGGCCGCTTACGTACTGAGCCTGAGCCGCACAGCGGCAACCCCAGAACAAGCCAACAGCAACTGATTAAAAAGCATCGCCCTCCATCACGGAGGGCGACTGCTCACCTCCCCCTCCACCGGGTGACGCCAGGTCAACCGGTGCGATCTCGTGCGACCCAGCGTCGCACCCGTCGGCCAATGGTCCGTCACGGGTGCATTTGCGCTACTCTACTGCTCAGTCGCCATCAGTCATAAATCCAAGGCGATTCCTATCTTTGCGCAGCGCCGGACAGGCGCATACAGCACTGTGAAAAACCGGTCAGCGGGCGTCCATCGTCGCTGTCCAAAAGCGTTGGAACCCTGATCGCGCCGGCGTGTGGCGTTGCAATGGCTACCTGCTTTCTCCATACTTGCCGCCGATTTTTGTACCCCTAAAAACTCCATTAACCGTGGAACCCAGCATGAGCACAGCAATCAGTCAGACTGCTTATAACTACAAGGTGGTTCGCCAATTCGCCGTGATGACGGTGATTTGGGGCGTCATCGGCATGGGTCTAGGCGTGTTCATCGCCGCACAACTCGTGTGGCCGGAACTCAACCTGGGCATGGAGTGGACGAGCTTCGGTCGTCTGCGCCCCCTGCACACTAACGCGGTGATCTTCGCCTTTGGCGGCTGCGCACTGTTCGCCACGTCTTACTACGTGGTTCAGCGCACTTGTCAGACGCGCCTGATCTCCGATGGTCTGGCTGCCTTCACCTTCTGGGGCTGGCAAGCGGTCATCGTCCTGGCGGTGATCACTCTGCCGATGGGCTACACCAGCTCCAAGGAATACGCTGAGCTCGAGTGGCCAATCGACATTCTCCTGGGTGTTGTCTGGATCGCTTACGCGGCGGTGTTCTTTGGCACCATCGTGCAGCGCAAAACCAAGCACATCTATGTAGGTAACTGGTTCTACGGTGCCTTCATCCTGGTGACCCTGCTGCTGCACGTAGTCAACAGCGCTCAGGTTCCGGTCAGCTTCTTCAAGTCGTACTCCATGTACGCTGGCGCGACCGATGCGATGATCCAGTGGTGGTACGGCCACAACGCCGTGGGCTTCTTCCTGACCACAGGCTTCCTGGGGATGATGTACTACTTCGTCCCCAAGCAGGCCGAACGTCCGATCTACTCCTATCGCCTGTCCATCGTGCACTTCTGGGCACTGATCACCCTGTACATCTGGGCCGGTCCGCACCACCTGCACTACACCGCACTGCCGGATTGGGCCCAGTCCCTGGGTATGGCGATGTCGATCATCCTCCTGGCACCAAGCTGGGGCGGCATGATCAACGGCATGATGAGCCTGTCGGGCGCCTGGCATAAGCTGCGCACTGACCCAATCCTGCGCTTCCTGGTCGTGTCCCTGGCGTTCTACGGCATGTCGACCTTCGAAGGCCCGATGATGGCGATCAAGACCGTCAACGCCCTGTCGCACTACACCGACTGGACCATCGGCCACGTTCACGCTGGCGCTCTGGGCTGGGTTGCGATGATTTCGATCGGCGCGCTCTATCACCTGATTCCCAAGGTGTATGGCCGCGAGCAGATGCACAGCATCGGCCTGATCAACGCCCACTTCTGGTTGGCGACCATCGGCACCGTGCTGTACATCGCCTCGATGTGGGTTAACGGCATCACCCAGGGTCTGATGTGGCGCGCAGTCAACGAAGACGGCACCCTCACCTACTCTTTCGTTGAAGCTCTCGAAGCCAGCCACCCCGGCTATGTCGTACGGATGATCGGCGGCGCCTTCTTCGTCACCGGCATGCTGTTGATGGCCTACAACACTTACCGCACCGTGCGTGCCGCCAAGGCTTCTGAATACGAAGCCGCTGCACAGATTCCTGCCGGAGTAGCGCACTGATGAAACACGAAATCATCGAGAAGAATATCGGCCTGATGGCGCTGCTGATGGTGATCGCCGTCAGCATCGGCGGCCTGACCCAGATCGTGCCGCTGTTCTTCCAGGACGTCACTAACGAGCCGGTCGAAGGCCTCAAGCCCTACACCGCGCTGGAGCTCGAAGGTCGCGACGTGTACATCGCCAACGGCTGTGTAGGCTGCCACTCGCAGATGATTCGCCCGTTCCGCGCAGAGACCGAGCGTTATGGTCACTACTCGGTTGCCGGTGAAAGCGTCTGGGATCACCCGTTCCTGTGGGGCTCCAAGCGTACCGGTCCGGACCTGGCTCGCGTCGGTGGTCGTTACTCCAACGAATGGCACCGTGCGCACCTGTACAACCCGCGCAACGTGGTGCCTGAGTCGAAGATGCCTGCCTACCCGTGGCTGGTCGAGCACCGCCTGGATGGCAAGGACACCGCCAAGAAGATGGAAGTCATGCGTGGCTACGGCGTGCCGTATACCGATGAAGACATCGCCGGCGCCCGCGACGCAGTCCGTGGCAAGACCGAAATGGACGCGCTGGTCGCGTACCTGCAGGTTCTCGGCACCTCTATCAAGAACAAACGGTAACGCACATGGACATTGGGACCATTCGCGGCATAGGCACCGCCATCGTATTCATCGCCTTTATCGGCGTCGTGCTGTGGGCCTACAGCAGTAGGCGTAAAGACAGCTTCGATGAGGCGGCGAACCTGCCCTTCGCGGATGATCCCACCCCCAAAGAGCGTGACGAGCAATCTTCCAGGAGCAATAACCAATGACCACGTTCTGGAGTTGGTACGTAACAATCCTGTCGCTGGGCACCATCTTTGCCCTGACATGGCTGATTTTCAGCACCCGTCGCGGCCAGCGCCCTGACACCACCGAAGAAACCGTTGGCCACAGCTTCGACGGCATTGAGGAGTACGACAACCCACTGCCCAAGTGGTGGTTCATGCTGTTCGTTGGCACCATCGTTTTCGCCCTCGGCTACCTCGTCCTGTATCCGGGCCTGGGTAACTGGAAAGGCCTGCTGCCGGGCTACGACTACCTCGATACCGAGGCCAAGACTCCGTTCGCCGCAGGCGTTCAGGTCGCCGGTGGCGAAGTGCGCAATGCTGGCTGGACTGGCGTGCACCAGTGGGAAAAAGAGATGGCCCGCGCTGATGCCGAGTACGGTCCGATCTTCGCCAAGTACGCAGCCATGCCCATTGAGCAGGTTGCTCAGGATGAGCAGGCGCTGAAAATGGGCGGGCGCCTGTTCGCCTCCAACTGCTCGGTTTGCCACGGTTCGGATGCCAAGGGCGCTTACGGCTTCCCTAATCTGACCGACAACGACTGGCTGTGGGGCGGTGAAGCTGAAACCATCAAGACCACCATCCTCGGCGGTCGTCAGGCGGCAATGCCAGCCTGGAAAGACAGCATCGGCGAAGACGGTATCAAGCATGTTGCCGGTTATGTGCGCAGCTTCTCGGGCCTGAAAAACCCGGAAGACATGGACATCGACCTGGCCAAGGGCAAGGAAATCTTCGCCACCAACTGCGCCGTGTGCCACGGTCCGGAAGGCAAGGGCCAGCACGCCATGGGCGCGCCGAACCTGACCGATCGTATCTGGCTTTACGGCTCCAGCTTCGCTCAGGTACAGCAGACCCTGCGCTATGGCCGCAATGGCCAGATGCCAGCCCAGGAAGCCTTCCTCGGCAACGACAAGGTCCACCTGCTGGCGGCCTATGTGTACAGCCTCTCGCAGCAAACGGAAGAGAAGTGAGGCCGCGGGCCGAACGAGCGCGACCCAAGGTCGCACCCGTTCGGCCCTAGTCAGGCGTACCATAGTGCAGTAGTGATTTGATCCTGGTCGGCACGTATCGGCCAGGGCACCCACCAACCGCCGTGGTAACACACTGATGAGCGCACAGATTCCTGTTAAAGACGTCACCCCTGCCCCGGCTAAAGGCGATTCGGTCGACCTCTACGCCAATCGTGAAAAAATCTATACCCGAGCCTTTACCGGTCTGTTTCGCAACCTGCGCATGGCGGGTGGCGCCCTCCTCTTCCTGCTTTACTTCGGCACTGTCTGGCTGACCTGGAATGATCGCCAGGCCGTCTGGTGGAACCTGCCCGAACGAAAATTCCATATCTTTGGCGCTACCTACTGGCCACAGGATTTCGTGCTGCTCTCGGCACTGTTGATCATTGCCGCCTTCGGCCTGTTCTTCATCACAGTCTTTGCTGGCCGCGTCTGGTGTGGCTATACCTGCCCACAGAGCGTGTTCACCTGGGTATTCATGTGGGCGGAAAAGGTCACTGAAGGTGACCGCAACCAACGCATGAAACTGGATAAATCGCCGATGACCAGCCGCAAGTTCTTGCGCAAGCTGGCCAAGCACGGCATCTGGCTCGGGGTCTCGCTGGTTACCGCGCTGACTTTCGTCGGCTATTTCACGCCCATTCGGGAGCTGATCACTGGGTTCTTCACCCTGGATGTTGGCGGCTGGGCACTGTTCTGGGTCGGCTTCTTCACCCTGGCTACCTACGGCAACGCTGGCTGGCTGCGCGAACAGGTGTGCATCTACATGTGCCCCTACGCCCGCTTTCAGAGCGTGATGTTCGACCAGGACACCCTGATCGTCTCCTACGACCCGCGCCGCGGCGAAGCCCGTGGTCCGCGCAAGAAGGACGCTGACTACAAAGCCCAGGGCCTGGGCGACTGCATCGATTGCAAGATGTGCGTGCAGGTGTGCCCAACCGGCATCGACATCCGTGACGGGTTGCAGATCGAGTGTATCGGCTGCGCCGCCTGCATCGATGCCTGCGACAACATCATGGAAAAAATGGACTACCCCAAGGGCCTGATCAGCTACACCACCGAGCACAATCTGTCGGGCCAGCAGACCCACCTTGTGCGGCCTCGCCTGATCGGCTATGCCGTGGCGCTGGTGGCAATGATGAGTGTGTTCGCCTGGGCAGTGGCCGATCGCTCGCTGGTTCACCTCGACGTTCTCAAAGACCGCGTGCTCTACCGCGAGAACGAAGAAGGCCGGATCGAAAACGTCTACACCCTGAAGATCATGAACAAGGCCCAGCACGACGAAGTATTCGTGATCTCAGCCGATGGCCTCGATGGTCTGGTCTATGAAGGCCGCGAGGAAATCAAGGCGCGCGCCGGGGAGATTCTCTCGTTGCCAGTCGAGTTGTCCATCGACCCAGAGAAGCTGCCTTCGAGCACCAACGAAATTCGTTTCCGCATCCGCGCAACGAGCGATGCGACTATTCAATCCGACGCCGACAGCCGCTTTATCGGCCCCAGCGTCCGCTGACCAGTAAGGTAAAACATGTCTGAAGAAGCACTGATCAAACCTTGGTACAAGCAGTTCTGGCCCTGGTTCCTTATCGGTCTGCTGGCCTATTCGGTGGTCCAGGGTCTTACTCTGCTGACCATCGCCACGAAAAACCCGCCCGGCCTGATATCCGATGACTACTACGACGTCGGCAAAGGCATCAACCAGTCGCTGGAGCGGGAAAACTTTGCCGAACGCCTGCAACTGCATGCCCAGCTCGAGCTGAATAACGACACCGGCGTTGCCGAATTGCGTCTGCAGGGCAATAGCGGCCCGGCGCAACTGGTGCTCAATCTGATCTCGCCGACCCAGCCCGAGCGCGACCGCCGCATCGTCATGCAACCTCAGGGCGAAGGCGTTTACCGCGGCCAGATGCAGGACAGCGTCAGTGGCCGACGTTTCGTCGAACTGCTCGGCGAGGAAGGCGGCAAGCAATGGCGCCTGTTCGAAGAGGAAACCATTGCCGCTGGCACACCGATCAAACTCGGTGACGAGTACTGATTCGCCCCACCCCTGCCCTTAGGTAATCGACGCCTGTCCATGGCTACTCCCCTCCCTTGCTATCACTGCGGTCTGCCGGTACCTGCCGGCAGCACCTGGCATGCCCAGGTGCTGGGCGAAACGCGCGCACTCTGTTGCCCAGGCTGCCAGGCTGTTGCCGAAGCGATAGTCGCAGGCGGACTCGAACACTATTACAAACACCGTAGTGAAACAGCGGCCAACCCACAGGATTTGCCGCAGATCCTGCCCGACGAACTGGCCCTGTACGACCGTACCGAAGTGCAGCAGCCCTTCGTTCAGCACCAGGGCGAGTTGAGTGAAACCTGCCTGCTGATCGAAGGCATCAGTTGCGCCGCCTGTGGCTGGCTGATCGAAAAGCACCTGCGCGCCACACCCGGAGTGGAAAGCGCGCACCTGAACCTCTCCAACCACCGCCTGCAGGTGCGCTGGGCCGACAGTCAGGTGCCCTTGAGCAGCCTGCTCACCAGCCTGCGACGCATTGGCTATGCCGCGCACCCCTGGCAGGCCGATGCCGCCTCCGAACAGCTGACCCAGGAGAATCGCCGCGCCATGCGCCAGCTCGGCGTGGCCGGTTTGCTGTGGATGCAGGTGATGATGGCCTCGATGGCCACTTGGCCAGAATTCAACGTTGACCTAACGCCTGAGCTGGACAGCATCCTGCGCTGGACCAGCCTGTTTCTTACCACGCCGATTATTTTTTACTGCTGCGGCCAGTTCTTCCGTGGCGCCCTGCGCGATCTACGCACTCGCCACCTGACCATGGACGTGTCGGTGTCCCTGGCGATTGGCGGCGCTTATACGGCCGGTATCTGGTCCACCGTCACCGGCGTGGGTGAGCTGTATTTCGATGCAGCCGGCATGTTCGCGCTGTTCCTCCTGGCTGGCCGCTACCTGGAACGGCGCGCCCGTGAACGTACGGCGGCGGCCACGGCGCAACTGGTCAACCTGCTACCGGCCTCCTGCCTGCGCCTGGCGGCCGACGGACAGAGCCAGCGCATCCTGCTCAGCGAACTGCGCACCGGTGAGCACGTGCTGGTGCCGCCCGGCGCCCTGCTGCCGGCGGATGGCCTTATTCTCAGCGGTCAATCGAGTGTGGATGAATCCGTGCTGACCGGCGAATACCTGCCGCAACCGCGCGGCGTGGGCGATACGGTCACCGCGGGCACGCTCAATGTCGAAGGCCCGCTGACGGTGGAGGTGCAGGCGCTGGGTGATGCTACCCGGCTGTCGGCCATCGTACGCCTGCTCGAACGCGCGCAGAGTGACAAGCCGCGCCTGGCCGAGATTGCCGACCGTGTTTCGCAGTGGTTTCTGTTTATCGTGCTGATTGCCGCTGCGGTGGTCGGCGCCGTGTGGTGGCAGATCGACAGCGAACGGGCCTTCTGGGTGGTCCTGGCACTGCTGGTCGCCACCTGCCCTTGCGCCCTGGCCCTGGCCACGCCCACGGCACTGACCACCGCCACCGGCAGCCTGCACCGCATCGGCCTGCTGCTGACCCGCGGCCACGTACTCGAAGGCCTCAACCAGATCGACACGCTGATCGTCGACAAGACCGGCACCCTGACCGAAGGCCGCCTGACGCTCAGCGCCATTCATCCGCTGCGCGATCTGGACAGCGATGCCTGCCTGGCCCTCGCGGCTGCCCTGGAAAATCGCTCCGAACATCCGATTGCCAAAGCCTTCGGCCGCGCCGCACGGGCGGCGGATAAAGTCGACAGCCAACCTGGCCTGGGTCTGCAGGGCAATGTGGGTGGGCGCACCCTGCGCATCGGCCAGGCGGCATTCGTCTGCGCTCTGAGCGGGCAAGAAGCCCTGCAGATTCCCGGCGAATACGGCCAATGGCTGTTGCTGGGCGATACCCAGGGGCCGCTGGCCTGGCTGGTACTCGACGACCGTCTGCGCGACGATGCGCCGGCCTTGATTGCGGCCTGCCATGCGCGGGGCCTGGACGTGCAACTGTTGTCCGGCGACAGCTCGCCAATGGTCGCCGAGGTGGCCCGCCAGCTCGGCATTGAACAGGCCTATGGCGGCATGACCCCAGACGACAAGCTCGCCCACCTGCGTAACCTGCATGCCCAGGGCCGACGGGTGTTGATGCTGGGTGACGGAGTCAATGATGTGCCCGTGCTGGCGGGCGCTGATATCAGTGTGGCCATGGGCAGCGCCACCGACCTGGCCAAGACCAGCGCCGATGCGGTGTTGCTGTCCAACCGCCTGGACAGCCTGGTGCAAGCCTTCGCCATGGCGCGCCGTACACGCCGCATCATCATCGAGAACCTGGCCTGGGCCAGTCTGTACAATGGCCTGGTGCTGCCCTTTGCCGCGCTGGGCTGGATCACTCCAATCTGGGCCGCCTTCGGCATGTCGGTCAGCTCTTTGCTGGTAGTGCTCAACGCCCTGCGCCTGACGCGCAGCTGACGCGGGCTGCCGCCACCTCGTTCGATACCGGAGTCTTCATGTCCGCCATCTACATCCTGATTCCCGTGGCCATCGTGCTGGTCGGCTTTGCCATCTGGCTGTTCTTCTGGGCCGTCGACAGCGGCCAGTACGACGATCTAGACAGCCCAGCACACAGCATCCTGTTCGATGATGAAGATCCGCTGCACAAGGCCGGCGTGGAAAAGATCAACCCTTCTCACGACGAGCAGAGTCCTCCCCGTGCTTGAGCTGGCGCCGCTTTTGCTCTCAGCGCTGATCCTCGGTGTACTCGGTGGTGGCCATTGCCTGGGCATGTGCGGAGGGCTGATGGGCGCTCTGACCCTGGCCATCCCCCCAGAACAGCGGGCGCGGCGCCTGCAACTGCTGCTGGCCTACAACTTGGGGCGTATCTGCAGCTATGCACTGGCGGGGCTGTTACTTGGCTTGGCCGGCTGGGCTCTGGCCAGCAGCCCGGCTGCCCTAGCCCTGCGCGTGGTCGCCGGCCTGCTGATGATCGTCATGGGCCTGTACCTGGCCGGCTGGTGGAGCGGGCTGACCCGCATCGAGGCGCTGGGCCGGGGCCTGTGGCGTTTTATCCAGCCGCTCACCCGGCGCTTTATGCCGGTCACCAGCCTGCCGCGCGCGCTGGTCCTCGGCGGCCTCTGGGGCTGGCTGCCCTGTGGCCTGGTCTACAGCACCCTGCTATGGGCCGCCAGCCAGGGCAACGCCCTGCACAGCGCCACGCTGATGTTCACCTTTGGCCTGGGCACCCTGCCCGTGCTGATCGCCACCGGGCTTGCCGCCGAACGGCTGACCAGCCTGCTGCGCCGCCGCGGCGTACGCATGTCGGGCGGTATGCTGGTAATCCTATTTGGCCTGTGGACCTTGCCAGGGCCCCATCAGCACTGGTTGATGGGCCACTGAGCCTGAAGTAGTGCGGCAACTTGATGCAGATCAAGGTGCCATTGCTGCAGTTCCCTAGACTCGCGCCAACGCCTTTCCGGGGACAGTCGCCATGCTCGACACCATCCAGTGGGACGCCGCCCTGATCAATCGCTACGACCAGGCCGGCCCACGCTACACCTCATACCCAACCGCCATGCAATTCCATGGCGAAATCGGTCCGTTCGATCTGCTGCACGCCCTGCGTGACAGCCGCAGAGCTCAGCGGCCACTGTCGCTGTATGTACACGTGCCGTTCTGCGCGAACATCTGCTACTACTGCGCCTGCAACAAGGTGATCACCAAGGACCGCGGCCGCGCCCAGGCCTACCTGGAGCAACTCAATGCAGAGATGCAGCTGATCGGCCATCACCTGGACGGCCAGCAGCGCGTCGAGCAGTTGCATCTGGGCGGCGGTACACCGACCTTCCTCAGCCATACCGAACTGCGACAGTTGATGGCGCACCTGCGCGAGCACTTCCACTTACTGGACGATGACTCCGGCGACTACAGCATCGAGATCGACCCGCGCGAAGCGGACTGGTCGACCATGGGCCTGCTGCGCGAGCTGGGTTTCAACCGGGTCAGCCTCGGCGTGCAGGACCTTGACCCGGCCGTGCAGCGCGCAGTCAACCGCCTGCAGAGCCTCGAGGAAACCCGTGCCATCGTCGAGGCAGCACGCACCCTGCAGTTCCGCTCGGTCAATATCGACCTGATCTATGGCCTACCGCTGCAAACAGCAGAGAACTTCGCTCGCACGGTCGACCAGATCATCGCCCTGCAGCCGGATCGCCTGTCATTGTTCAACTATGCACACCTGCCAGAGCGCTTTATGCCGCAACGCCGGATCAACACCAGCGATCTGCCCAGCCCGGCGGAAAAACTGGCCATGCTCCAGGCCAGCATCGAGCAACTGACGGCGGCCGGCTATCGCTACATCGGCATGGACCACTTCGCCCTGCCTGACGACGAACTGGCCAGCGCCCAGGAGGACGGCACCCTACAGCGAAATTTCCAGGGCTATACCACCCACGGGCACTGCGACCTGATCGGCCTCGGCGTCTCTGCAATCAGCCAGATTGGCGACCTGTACAGCCAGAACAGCAGTGACCTGAGCAATTACCAACACAGCCTGGGCAACGGTCAACTCGCCACCCAGCGCGGCCTGCACTGCACCGGCGAAGACCGTTTGCGCCGGGCGGTGATTCAGCAGTTGATCTGTCACTTCCAGTTGAGTTTCGCCGACATCGAAACGCGCTTCTCCATCGACTTTCGCAAGCATTTCGCCGCTAATTGGACGGCCTTGCAGCAGATGGCGCACGACGGGCTGATCGAACTCTCGGACCAGGGGATTACCGTTAAACCTGCCGGACGCCTGCTGGTGCGAGCGCTGTGCATGGTTTTCGATCAATACCTGTGCGAGCAGAGCCGCCCACGTTTTTCCCGGGTAATTTGAACGCCCTAGGATCTCGTGCTGGGTCACCTCAGGTGCGCACCTGAGGTCAGCCCCTGTCGTATCAGACCGACAGGGTCGCGACGCTTTGCATTTGTTCGCTGCTCAGGTTCTGCTCGCGCATCTGCTTGATCAGTTGCGCGTTGGCACCAGCCAAGGCACTGCTGAGCGACGCAATCTCGGTGCGCAACGCATCGGCCTTGACCTGGCGCGCCTCATCATCGAGGCTGCCGTCGGTCATTACCGCACGCAACTCCGCCTGGCGCTCAGCCAGTTGCGCCTTCAGCTCACGGATGCGCTTGAGCAGATCCTTGATGGCATCAGGCAGATTGCTTTCCTCGATATCACTGTTCTTGCGTGCGGCCTCCGAGGCGGCACGCCCCTGCTCCGACAAAGTCACCCGAATGCCATCGCGTAGTTTCTCGGAATCGCTCGGCGCAGGGTTATCAAGCGCGGCATCACGACGCTCAACAGATTGGCCGATACGACCTACGAGTGTGGCGGCTTCAACGCGCATGTGCAGTCCCAGGCTCAACGAAGAATGTCAGCGTGGTCATCGGCTGCACAGACATTTTCTTTAGGCGCTGGTCGGCACAATCGCGCTGGGGTAACCTTACAAACTTCGCGTGTTAACCAGGAAGCGCCGCTGATGTCAGGAAGCCTCAAGTTGCACAGCCCCCATCAAGCCCACTGCAAGGATTGCAGCCTTGCGGCCCTGTGCCTGCCGCTATCGCTCAATCTTGAGGACATGGATGCGCTGGACGAAATCGTCAAGCGTGGTCGGCCATTGAAAAAAGGCGAATTTCTCTTCCGCCAGGGTGACACCTTCGACTCGGTGTTTGCCGTGCGCTCAGGCGCCCTTAAAACCTTTACCTTGAGTGACGGTGGCGCCGAGCAGATCACCGGCTTCCATCTCCCTAGTGAGCTGGTAGGGCTGTCGGGCATGGACACCGAGGTTTACCCAGTGTCAGCGCAGGCCCTGGAGACCACTTCGGTCTGTGAAATCCCCTTTGAACGCCTCGACGAGCTGTCAGTGCAACTACCGCAGTTGCGTCGTCAGCTGATGCGGGTAATGAGCCGGGAAATCCGTGACGACCAGCAAATGATGCTGCTGCTGTCGAAAAAGACCGCCGACGAGCGTATCGCCACCTTCCTGGTCAACCTCTCCGCGCGCTTCCGCGCCCGCGGCTTTTCCCCCAGCCAATTCCGCCTGGCCATGTCGCGCAACGAAATTGGAAACTATTTGGGCCTTGCGGTGGAAACCGTGTCTCGCGTATTTACCCGCTTCCAGCAGAACAAGCTGCTTGAAGCCGACGGCAAGGAAGTGCACATTCTCGACCCCATCGAGTTGTGCGCCCTGGCGGGCGGCAACCTCGACGGCTGAGAGCGCATAGCGCCTGCTCGGCCTTCCACACTAAGCCGCAGGACCCTTGCGCCATGATTTTCGACGAATTCAGCATCAAGACCCTTATCCGCCCGGTGGAAAACTTTCCCAAACCGGGCGTGGTATTTCGCGACATCACCCCTCTTTTCCAGTCACCACGTGCGCTGCGCATGGTCATCGACAGCTTTATCCAACGCTACGTAGAGGCCGAGTTCAGCCATATCGGCGCCATGGATGCGCGTGGCTTTCTGATCGGCTCGATCATCGCCTATGAGCTGAACAAGCCCCTGGTGTTGTTTCGCAAACAGGGCAAGCTGCCAGCCGACGTACTTAGCGCAGGCTATGCAACCGAATATGGCGAAGCTTTCCTCGAGGTGCACGCCGACAGCCTGTGCGACGGCGATCAAGTACTGCTGTTCGATGACCTGATCGCCACGGGCGGCACCCTGTTGGCCGCGGCACAGCTGGTCAGGCGCATGGGCGCTAATCTGTTCGAGGCCGCCGCAATCATCGACCTGCCGGAACTTGGCGGCTCGCAGAAACTGCAGGATGCCGGCATCCCGACCTTCACCCTGACCGCCTTCAGCCTCGACGACCACTGATCATGACCGCATTCGCCACACCCACGCTTCCCGCACCGTGGCGCCAGCGCCTGGGCGCCTACATGGACAGCACAGCCGTCACCCGTACCGTGATGCTGCTGATCCTGATCAACGCGGCAATTCTTGGACTGGAAACGTCATCAACGCTAATGGCCACTTGGGGCGGCGTGCTGACCAACCTGGATCGCCTGATACTTGGCCTGTTCATTCTTGAACTAAGCCTGCGCTTCATTGCACGAGGCTGGTCACTGCTACGCGATCCCTGGGCGGTGTTCGACTGCCTGGTGATTGGCATCGCTCTGATTCCAGCCAGCGGGCCATTCGCTGTACTGCGCGCCTTACGTGTACTGCGGGTGCTGCGCCTGATCTCGATCAACCCCAATATGCGCCGGGTGGTTCAGGCCCTGCTCTCCTCCCTGCCAGGCATGGGCAGCATCGCCATGTTGCTGGGGTTGGTGTTCTATGTCGCGGCGGTTATGGCCACCCAGTTGTTCGGCGAAGCCTTTCCTGAGTGGTTCGGTAGCCTGGGAGCCAGTCTCTATACGCTGTTTCAGGTAATGACCCTGGAAAGCTGGTCGATGGGCATCGTCCGCCCGGTGATGGAACAATTCCCTCTGGCGTGGCTGTATTTTCTGCCGTTCATCCTGATTGCCACGTTCATGATGCTCAACCTGTTCATCGCCGTGATCGTCAATGCCATGCAGAGCACTCACGAGCAAGAAGCACGGGAAGCACCGCCTACGCCCAACGAACAGCGCATACTGGATGAACTCAAGGCCCTGCGAAGCGAACTGGCGGCGTTACGCGAACGCCCTTGAGGCCTTGGCAGCGCAAAGCTTAGCGCGATAACTTGTTGCACATACCCCTGTAGTTCGGAGCCGATCATGACCACCGAAGACACCTGCGCCGATCTGTTGCTCGACAATCAGCTGTGTTTTGCCCTGTACTCCACCTCGTTACTAATGACCAAGGTCTACAAACCGTTGCTGCAGGCGCTAAACCTCACCTACCCGCAATACCTGGCCATGCTGGTGCTCTGGGAGGGCGATGGCATCACCGTGGGTGACATCAGCAACCGCCTGCTAACCGATCCCGGTTCCGTCACCCCGCTGCTCAAGCGTCTGGAAAGCGAAGGCCTGCTCAAACGCACCCGCAGTACTGCCGATGAACGCGTAGTCGAGTTGTTCCTGACCGATAAAGGTCGCGCGCTGCACGCACAAGCCAAGAGCATTCCAAGCTGCATCCTCACCGCCACCCAGCAGACCTCAGCAGAGCTCGGCGACCTGAAGGCCGAGCTGGTCGCCCTACGCAGCAGCCTGCAACAGGCCGTTTAACCTCAGGGCGACAGGCCTTCCAGCGGCCTCGTCGCCCACTGCGCGCCTCTCTTGCCCGTTAACGCTCTGCGCTGCTCAGCGATTTCGCCTACCGTCTCCCTCAAAAACCTCGCCCCGCCCCCCAAATTCTCGCTTATGCCTGAACAAGTCAGTACTTATCGCTAAATATTCAAAAATATATCTTGCGCACTAAATTAATGGGCGATAGAGTTCACCCATGAACTGCTTAGCGCGCAAAATATTAGCGCAAAATCAACTGGCTACAGCAGCTCTGTTGACCAACCCAACTGCACTGGCCTTCGCGGAGAACCTTTATGAAAACCCTGATCAGCATCACCGCTCTTCTTGCTCTTTCTGCCCCTATTCTGGCTGACGACAGCCAGGCAGACGGCAAGGGCCTTTACCCGCACTGGTTGATCAGCCACGAAGGCTGATCGCCGCGACACTGCAACGCTTTGAACAACCCTACCCAACTAGCTCCAGAGGATTACCACCATGTCGATTGAAACCATTGCTTACCGTGCTTACGCAGAAGCCACCGGCGGCCGTGACGGCCGTGCCATCTCCTCCGACGGCATACTCGACGTCGCCCTGACCACCCCGAAAGAACTCGGCGGTGCCGGCGGCCAAGGCACCAACCCAGAGCAACTGTTCGCGGCGGGCTACTCGGCCTGCTTTATCGGTGCGATGAAGTTCGTTGCCGGTCGCGACAAGCTAGCTATGCCGGCGGACGCATCGATTGAAGGGGTGGTGGGCATCGGCGCCATCCCTAATGGCTTTGGCATCGAAGTCGAATTGCGTATCAGCCTGCCCGGCCTGGATCGCGAGCAAGCACAGACCCTGATCGACCGCGCCCACATCGTCTGCCCTTACTCCAACGCTACTCGCGGCAATATCGACGTCACCCTGACGCTGATCGACTAACCCATCACCACTTACCCGGCCGCTGCCCGCCAGCGGCCCGTCCCGGAGGCTGCACATGAACATCAAACAGAGTTTGTCGATCGCCGTACTCGCCCTTGCCGTCAACAGCGCCTTTGCCGCTGGCAGCCCTGGGGTGGAGCGCAACACCCAAGACTTCCTCAATGCCCTCGCCGCTGGCGGTGGCAAGCCACTGGAACAGATGACACCTAAAGATGCCCGTGCCGTATTGGTCGGCGCCCAGGCTGGGGTCAAGGTCGATGTATCCGGGATCAAGGTGACCGACAAGACTATTGAGGCCGACGGCCAAGCGATCCAGCTCAAAATCGTACGCCCCGCCGATGCAAGCGGCACCTTGCCGGTTTTCATGTTCTTCCATGGTGGCGGCTGGGTGCTGGGCGACTACCCGACCCATGAACGCTTGATCCATGATCTGGTCGTGGGCTCTGGCGCGGCAGCGGTATATGTCGACTACACCCCGTCTCCAGAAGCCCAGTACCCGACCGCGATCAACCAGGCTTACGCCGCGACCCAGTGGGTGGCGCAGAACGGCGCACAGATTGGTGTCGACGGCACACGCCTGGCGGTAGCCGGTAACAGCGTGGGCGGCAATATGGCTGCAGTCGTCAGCCTGATGGCCAAGGACAAAGGTACCCCGGCGATCAAATTCCAACTGCTGATGTGGCCGGTAACCGACGCCAACTTCAACAATGCGTCCTATAACCAGTTCGCCGACGGCCACTTCCTCAGCAAAAGCCTGATGCAGTGGTTCTGGGACAACTACACCAAAGATCCGAAGCAACGTACCGAGGTCTATGCCGCGCCCCTGCAGGCACCGGTCGAACGACTCAAGGGCCTACCAACCGCATTGGTGCAGACCGCCGAATTCGATGTGCTACGCGATGAAGGCGAAGCCTATGCGCGCAACCTGGATGCGGCCGGGGTCAACGTCACCGCCGTGCGCTACAACGGCATGATCCACGACTTCGGGCTGCTCAATGTACTCAGCCCATTGCCTGGCACCCAGAGCGCCCTGCAGCAGGCCGCGAGCGCACTGAAAGCTAACCTCCAGTAACACTGCCCAAACAAACGCCTCGCCGCCACCGCGCCGAGGCGTTTTTGCGCCACCTGTCGGCGCCCCTCTCATAACCTGGGTCGAGCGAAGCACACCAGGGAACAGGCTCTAGCACTCCACGCTGGCAAGCAGGCAGTGGCGGATAGCCTGATCAAATACCTGTTGCAGCCGAGGCGCTGCAAAAAACGCGTGCAGGGCTGCATCTGACTGCCAGCGCCCCTGCAACTGCCACACCGCCGGATCTTCTGGTATCTGCATTACCTCAAAGCCCAGGCACCCGACCATCTGTTGCATGGGTTCCTGCAATGTATGCAGGCACTGACCCAACTGATCAGAGCGCCCACGAACGGCACGCACCACTGTCGTATGGGTGACCATCATCGTTACTCCCTCTATCAGTGAAAGTACTTTACAGCTGCGCAGCAAACCCTCGCGCAGCGTCTGAGTGGCATCCAGAGCACGGGGAACCTGCGGCGGCCGTTTTCAGGCCTGTCATTTCCTAACGACGCTCCCTCAGATCTCACTCAATGCATACTCGGTGGTGGTGCTGGCCAGAAAAAGAAGGCTCCATAGAGATCCTGCAACACCGGATACCCTGCTCTGTCACTCAGCTCAGTTACTGCATCCACCCTGTGACAGCCCTCAATTGCAAGGGCGTCCAGGCAGCCTGTCGCAAGAAACATCACCACTAATGACGTCAGTAGCCATTTGCTGCTCATCCGCATGCCCTTAGTAAGGGCTGGCAGTTGGCCGCACGATCAGCTCACTGACGTCGACATCCGCCGGCTGCTCAATGGCATAGGCAATGGCGCGGGCAATGGCGTCCGGGGTAATGGCGACCTTGCGAAATGCCTTCATCGCCTCACGGCTCTGCGCATCGGAAATGCTCTCAGCCAGCTCCGACTCGACCACACCCGGGGACACCAAGGTCACCCGAATATCGCCACCCACCTCCTGACGCAAACCTTCGGAAATGGCCCGCACCGCATATTTGGTGGCGCAATACACCGCAGCAGTCGGCACCACGCTGTAGGCACCGATGGACGCGATATTGATGAACTGGCCGCTGCGCTGACGCTGCATCACCGGCAACGCGGCAGCAATGCCATGCAGGACACCCCGAATATTCACGTCGATCATGCGATTCCACTCATCGACCTTAAGCACATCTAGACGCGACAGCGGCATGACCCCTGCGTTGTTAATCAGTACATCGACCCGGCCATACTGCGCTAACGCCGAGTCGACAAATGCCTGAGTGTCGTCCTGGCTGGTCACATCCAGGCGACGATAATCAGCGTGGCCGCCCGCTGCACGGATCTCGTCAACCAATTGCTGCAGACGCTCGGTACGCCGGGCACCAAGCAACAAGCGCGCACCTTTCTCGGCCAGCAAGCGCGCGCAACCCTCGCCGATACCACTGCTGGCGCCGGTGATCAGAATGACTTTGTCGTGAGTATTCATCAGGGCAAACCTCTGCGGGTAAGCGGCAAACGCTGCCGCGACACCAACAGATTCCCCCAGATGACGGGAAATGGGTTAGACGATTCCTAGCTAATTATTGCCTAAAGCTGCAAGCAGCTTTATGAAGACTGGGCATGTGAAACGTTGAGGTATCCTTTGGCATTCATTACCAAGTCCAGCAAAAGCAGTGCATTTGCCTATTTGAAGCAAATAATTGCCTGATCCTGCAAAACCCTGTGCGCCGCCAAGACTTGCCTGAAAAGCCGCGATAGCCTGTATGCATGCGAAACCTAGGAGCACTCCTTGAATGACACCCCTCGACAGTGACGTGACCTCGCTCCAGGCAGAACTGGCTGCTTTGATCCAGCGTCAGTGCCCAACCGATGGTCTGCATGCCAGCGCCATAGCCGGCCTTGACCTAGCCTGCACCACCCAACCCAGCCTGCCCACGCCGACCCTTTACCGGCCCTGCTTGTGCATCATTGCCCAAGGCAGAAAGACCGTATGCCTCGGCGATGAGCAATACATCTACGACCCACTGAACTACCTGGTCGCCTCGGTTACCCTGCCGGTGACAGGCCAGGTGATAGACGCGACACCGGAGCACCCTTATCTAAGCCTGCGCCTGGAGATTGATCCAGCACTGATCACCAGCCTGATTGCCGACATCGGCCCTATCGGCGTACCCAATCCCAGCCCACGTAGAGCGCTGTACATGGATCGCCTGGGTAGTTCATTGCTCGACGCCGTGGTGCGCCTGCTTCGCCTCCTGGAAACACCGCGCGATATCGCGATGCTCGCGCCATTGGCCTTGCGCAAGATTTTTTATCGACTGCTGCACAGCCCTCAAGGCCACCGTCTACACGAAATCGCTATCGCCGACAGTCAGGGCCAGCGCATTAACCGTGCGATTGAATGGCTGAATCTGCATTTCGACCAACCATTGCGCATCGAAGACCTCGCCCGCGAGGTCAACCTCAGTACCTCGACCCTGCACCACCGCTTCAAGGCCGTCACCGCGCTCAGTCCTTTGCAGTATCAGAAGCAGCTACGCCTGCAAGAGGCCCGACGACTGATGCTCTGCGAAGGCCTGGAAGCTGCGGCTGCCAGCTATCGAGTGGGTTACGAAAGCCCGTCTCAATTCAGCCGGGAATACAGTCGTCTGTTCGGCGCACCGCCACTGCGCGACCTGGCCCGCTTGAGAAGCTCGGCCTAGAACCTGCTGACTCATGCGCGTTGTGACAGGCCGAGGGGTTGAAAATGGCCCTCTGACAGACAAGCGCCTCGCCTCTCATCGCGTGCAGCAGGACGTTTCACAAAGACCTGAATAAGGGCTCAACCGGCAAAAACCACCAGAACCTGTCACTTTCAAGAATATTCAGCAGATCGCCAAAAGCTCTGCAGCCCAGTTAAAACGGGGCCTGAGCCAATTGGGGCAGATAAAAATATGAATAATTAACGTTAAACCCAACACTCTCCGTAAAAACGGCCTATTATGGCTTCGCTGGTTCCTAATCAGCAAAAACGCATAGGTGCTATGAACATACTGGCACCGCACTTCGTATCGATTTAAGAGACACACCATGGCAAATCGCGAAACTGGCACCGTCAAATGGTTCAACGATGAGAAAGGCTTCGGCTTCATTACCCCGACTAACGGCGGCG
>JAHJYA010000050.1 GCA_018826895.1 Gammaproteobacteria bacterium | reverse complement strand
CGTGTGCTCTTCCGATCTCCACCACGCCATCAATGACGGAAATGGCGCATCGAGGTAAACACCATGGCAATGCCCGCCTCGTCGGCCGCCGCGATCACTTCGTTGTCGCGCATCGAGCCTCCCGGCTGGATCACTGCGGTGATGCCATTGGCAGCTGCGTTATCCAGGCCGTCGCGGAACGGGAAGAAGGCATCGCTGGCCATGACCGAACCGGAGACCTGCAAGCCGGCGTGCTCGGCTTTGATCGCGGCGATACGGGCGGAGTTGACGCGGCTCATCTGGCCGGCGCCGACGCCGATGGTCTGGCGGTTCTTGGCGTAGACGATGGCGTTGGATTTTACGAATTTGGCCACTTTCCAGGCGAAGATCAGGTCGTGAATTTCCTGCTCGCTCGGCGCGCGCTGGGTGACGATCTTCAGGTCTTCAGCCTTGATCATGCCGATATCACGGCTCTGCACCAGCAGGCCACCGTTGACCCGCTTGAAGTCCCAGCCAGCACTGCGCTCGGCCGGCCATTCGCCGCATTCGAGTAGGCGCACGTTGGCTTTGGCGGCGACTACGGCACGAGCTTCGGCGCTAATTTTCGGGGCAATGATCACTTCGACGAACTGACGCTCGACGATGGCCTGGGCGGTGGCGCCGTCCAACTCGCGGTTGAAGGCGATGATGCCGCCAAAGGCCGACTCGGTATCGGTGGCGTAGGCCAGCTCGTAGGCCTGGCGAATGCCACCTTCGCTGTCCAGGGCCACGGCCACGCCGCAGGGGTTGGCGTGCTTGACGATCACGCAGGCCGGCTTGACGAAGCTCTTCACGCACTCCAGCGCAGCATCGGTGTCGGCGACGTTGTTGAACGACAGCTCTTTGCCTTGCAGTTGCACGGCCGTGGCGACGCTGGCTTCGCCTTTCTGTGCTTCCACGTAGAACGCCGCGCTCTGGTGCGGGTTCTCGCCGTAGCGCATTTCCTGAGCCTTGACGAACTGGCTGTTGAAGGTGCGCGGGAAGGCGCTGCGGTCTTCGGTGGACAGGGTTTCGCGGTGCTGGTCGATGGTGCCCAGGTAATTGGCGATCATGCCGTCGTAGGCGGCGGTGTGCTCGAAGGCCTTCAGCGCCAGGTCGAAGCGCTGGGCGTAGCTCAGGCCGCCGGCTTTCAGCGACTCGACAATGCCGTTGTAGTCGCTGGTGTTGACCACGATGGCCACGTCTTTGTGGTTCTTCGCGGCAGAACGGACCATGGTCGGTCCGCCGATATCGATGTTCTCGATGGCGTCGGCCAGGTCACAGCCGGGCTTGGCCACAGTGGCGGCGAAGGGGTAGAGGTTGACCGCCACCAGGTCGATCGGCTTGATGCCGTGCTCGTCCATCACCGCGCCGTCGAGGGCGCGACGGCCGAGGATGCCGCCGTGGATCTTCGGGTGCAGGGTCTTGACGCGACCGTCCATCATTTCCGGGAAGCCTGTGTAGTCGGCGACTTCCACGGCAGCGATGCCGTTGTCCTTGAGCAGCTTGTAGGTGCCACCGGTGGAGAGAATTTCCACATTCAGGGCAACCAGCTCGCGGGCAAACTCGAGGATGCCGGTCTTGTCGGAAACACTGATCAAGGCGCGGCGAACGGGGAGGCGGGTGGTCTGGTCGGTCATTTCAGCGTCCATCAGAGCGGAGGTGTCAGCAAAAAAGGCGGCTGTTATGGCCGCCCTTTTCGGGAGTTCGGGGTTACAGCAGGTCGTACTGCTTGAGCTTCTTGCGCAGGGTGCCGCGGTTCAGGCCGAGCAGCTCCGAGGCTTTGGTCTGGTTACCCTTGACGTAATTCATCACGGTTTCCAGCAGGGGGGCTTCGACTTCGGTGAGCACCAGGTTGTAGACGTCGGTGACGTCCGCGCCTTCGAGGTGGGCGAAGTAGTTGTGCAGCGCCTTTTCCACGCTGCCACGCAGGGTTTGCCCCTCTTCGCTAGGCGTATTGAGGTGCTGTTTCAAACTGGTGTTGTCACTCACGGGCGCAGTCCCACTTCCTAAAGTCTCGGTCAACATCGTCATGCGGCCACCTCTTCTCCATCGTTATGCCGTTCGCGGAAAAACGCGCGAACGGTGGCGCACTGAGCGTCCTTACAGTCCAGACGATTGAATTGGGCGCGAAACTCCCCGGCGCCCTGCAGGGTGGCGAGGTACCAGCCGACATGTTTGCGCGCGATGCGCACACCCATGACATCGCCATAGAAGGCGTGCAGTTCGGTCAGGTGCGCCAGCATAATCTGTTCCACCTCGTGCAGAGCGGGAGCGGCTAGTAGCTCGCCGGTCTGCAGGTAGTGTTCGATCTCACGGAAAATCCACGGCCGGCCCTGGGCTGCACGGCCGATCAGCAGCCCGTCGACCCCTGTCGCCGTCAGCACCGCCTGGGCCTTGGCCGGCGAGTCGATATCGCCATTGGCCAGCACCGGGATCGACACCGCCTGCTTGATCGCGGCGATGGTGTCGTATTCGGCTTCGCCGGTATACAGGTCGGCGCGGGTGCGGCCATGCACGGCCAGGGCGACGATGCCCGCCTGTTCGGCGATCTTGGCTACGTCCACGCCGTTGCGGTTCTGCCGGTCCCAGCCGGTGCGAATCTTCAGGGTGACCGGCACATCGACGGCGGCAACCACGGCTTCGAGAATCGCCTGGACCAGCGCCTGGTCCTTGAGCAGTGCGGAGCCGGCCGCCTTGTTGCAGACCTTCTTGGCCGGGCAGCCCATATTGATATCGATGATCTGCGCACCCAGCTCGACATTGGCGCGGGCAGCATCGGCGAGCATCTGTGGGTCGCCGCCGGCAATCTGCACCGAGCGCGGTTCGGCCTCGTCGGCGTGAATCAGGCGCAGGCTGGACTTGCGCGTATTCCACAGGCGCACATCGCTGGTGACCATCTCCGAGACCACCATGCCCGCGCCAAGGCGGCGGCACAGTTGGCGGAATGGCCGGTCGGTGACCCCGGCCATGGGGGCCAGGATCAGTCGATTGGGCAATGTATAGGGGCCGATGCGTAGCGCCGACATAGGGCTTCCCTGCTCAAGAGACGAACTGTTGAGCCAACGAGGAGAGTGCGAAAAAGGGTGGGAATCATACCCGCTCTGGATGACCGGATAAAGGTTGTTTTGAACAAAATCTGAACAGTTGCCGAGCGCTATCGTCGCAGGCTCGGCCAAACGCCGGCGGTTGCCAGCGTTGCCGCTGTCTATTCCGGGGAGTGGAAGCTGAGGCTGTAGTTCACCGCGCGGGCGCCAGGGTCGAGAATATCCAGGGAGACATGGATCGGCGTCTGGGTCGGCATCTCGGCCTTGCCAGCTAGCTCCCCGGCCAGGTATTCGCTGGGCTTGAAGCGACGACTGGCGAGCAGCTTGCCATTGATGTCGGCAAAGCGCATTTCCAGCAAGGGGAAGGGCTGGGCGAACGGGGCGCGGTTATAGAGGATCGCATCCACCACCAAGGCGCCGCTGAATTCCGGGTGGCTGCGCACCACCAGGTTGCTGCTTTTTATCTGGCTGATATCGACCTTGGACGGCAGCGTGCAGCCCAGGCTGGGGCACAGCTGCTCGAACCAGGGGCGGTACTGGTCCTGGCGCGCCAGTTCGGCGAAATGGTAATGCACGTACTGCCCGGCCAGGGCCGCGACGGCGATCAGGTTCAGCAGGCCCCAGCCCAGCCAGCGACCCCAGGGCGTGCGCGGTGGCTGCCAGTCGAGGTCCAGCGGGTCTTCGTTGAGGTTAAGTAGGGCCTCGTCGCGCAGGGCGGGCTCGCTGCGTCTGCGTTGTGTGCGTGGTGCCAGGGGCGCATCGGCGTCGATGTCGTCGTCGGGCGCCGGCCCGTCATCACGCTTGGCGTTCAGTGCCGCATGGCGTGTCGGGCGGCGTTCTGCTGCGTCATCCTCCTCGTCCGCGATGGCGCTGATGCTGGGTTCGCTGCGAGGGGGCAGCGCGCGCGCGGGCGGGGTGCTCGGCTCGCGCAGCGTATTGGCTGTCGGCTCAAGCGTGGTGTCGGCCACTGTTGGGCGGTGATCGGTGTGGGCGAAGTCGGGTGCCGCCTGCAACGGAGTGAGCTGCAAGGGTGCGTTGGCTTCATCTTCGCGCAGCAGGGCTTCGGCCCAGCGCTCGTCCTGATCGACCGCGTCCTGCTCCTGATCGGCCTGGAATGTCGGCGCCGTGCGGGTGGCGCTTTCCAGGGCAAGAAACTGCTGCGAGAGTTGCTGTTCCTGCTCTTCGAGCTTGGCCAGCTCCTCGTCCAGGTCGAGGCTGTCGAGGTCCAGGTCGTCATGAATCCACAGCGTTTCGCTGGGCGTCTTCTTTATCTCGGGTTTGGCGGGGATGGCTGGCGGATTAGCGCTGGTCGGGCGTGGCGGTACGGCTGTGCTCACCGAAGGGGCTGCCGTTGGCGATGGCGATGCTACGGGAGTGGCTGCAGGCTGCGCCAACTGCTGGCCTTGGGCGCGCAGCTGCTGGGCGGCATTGAACACATGCAGGCAGGCCCCGCAGCGCACGGCGCCATGGGCGGCGCCGAGTTGCGCACGGTTGACGCGAAAGCGGGTGTGACATTGAGGACACTGGGTGACGTAACTTTCGGTCATGCGACGATCCGGTGGCCGGCGGTGCAGAGTAGGGCGGCTAGTCTACCGCAAGTGCCGCGCGAAGCTGCAGCCGCTCGGCTAGGGTCTGTTCCCGTTTCGTCGCGGTCGCGAACTAAACGGGAACAGACCCTAGTGACGGCTGCCGCTGATGCGCACCCAGCCGTCTTTCTCGGCGGTGGGGTCGAGGGCGAACGCGTCGGCATAGGCGGCACGCACCTCTTCGGCTTGCTCGGCAAGAATGCCCGACAGGGCCAGGCGCCCGCCCGGTTTGACCAGACTGGTGATTTGCGGCGCCAGCGCCACCAGCGGGCCGGCGAGAATATTGGCGACCACTACGTCGGCCGGCTGCTGCGGCATGGCCTCCGGCAGGTAGAGCGGGAAGCGTGCCGGGTCGATGCCATTGCGCTGGGCATTGTCGCGCGAGGCTTCGATGGCCTGGATGTCGATATCCGTACCGACCGCGTGGGGCGCGCCGAGCAGCAAGGCGGCAATCGCCAGGATGCCCGAGCCGCAGCCAAAGTCGATTACGCTGCAGTCCTGCAGGTCCTGGCCGTCCAGCCATTCCAGGCACAGCGCGGTGGTCGGATGGGTGCCGGTGCCGAAGGCTAGGCCCGGATCGAGCAGCAGATTGACCGCATCCGGCTCAGGTGCGGCGTGCCAGCTGGGCACGATCCACAGGCGCTGACCGAAACGCATCGGCTCGAAGCCGTCCATCCAGCTGCGCTCCCAGTCCTGGTCGGCGATCACTTCGGCGTGGTGCTCCGGCAATTCGGCGTCGGTCAGCAGTTGCAGGTGAGCAAATACGGCCTTGGCGTCGGTATCGGCCTCGAACAGCGCGAGCAGATGAGTGTGCGACCACAGCGGCGTGGTGCCCAGGTCCGGCTCGAAAATCGGCTGGTCCTCGGCGTCCATAAAGGTGACCGACACGGCGCCGACTTCCAGCAGTGCATCTTCGTAGGTTTCCGCCTGCTCTGGGGTGATGGCGAGACGGACTTGTAACCAGGGCATGGGAAACCTCGTGAGCGTTGTGGCGGGATGGCGCAAATTGGCGCGCAGCTTACTTGATGCGGTGGTTCGGCTGCCACCGCTTGCGGTCGGCAGAAACGACAAGGGCTGCCAGATGGCAGCCCTTGTTTAGTACTTCGCCGGAGCTTAGTGCTTATCCATACCCAGCTTTTTCTCTAGGTAATGGATATTCACGCCGCCTTTGCAGAAGCCTTTGTCACGGACCAGATCGCGGTGCAGGGGCACGTTGGTCTTGATGCCGTCGACGACGATCTCATCCAGCGCGTTGCGCATACGGGCCAGGGCCTCGTCGCGGTCCTTGCCGTAGGTGATCAGCTTGCCGATCAGCGAGTCGTAGTGCGGTGGCACGGTGTAGCCGCTGTACAGGTGCGAGTCGACGCGTACGCCGAAGCCGCCTGGCGCGTGGAAGTGCTTCACCTTGCCGGGGCAGGGCATGAAGTTGTCCGGGTCTTCAGCGTTGATCCGGCACTCCAGGGCGTGACCCAGCAGCTTCACATCTTCCTGCTTGTACGACAGCTTATTGCCCGCGGCGATGCTGAGCATCTCCTTAACGATGTCGATGCCGGTGACCATTTCGGTGACCGGGTGCTCGACCTGTACGCGGGTGTTCATCTCGATGAAGTAGAAACGACCGTCTTCATAAAGGAACTCGAAGGTGCCGGCACCGCGGTAACCGATCTCGATGCAGGCATCGACGCAGCGCTGCAGCACTTCGGCACGGGCCTGTTCGTCGATCATTGGCGCCGGGGCTTCTTCCAGGACCTTCTGGTGACGGCGCTGCAGCGAGCAGTCGCGGTCATACAGGTGGATGGCGTTGCCCTGGCCGTCGGAGAGCACCTGGACTTCCACGTGACGCGGGTTGCCGAGGAACTTCTCCAGGTAGACCATCGGGTTGCCGAACACTGAACCGGCTTCGCTGCGGGTCAGCTTGGCCGACTTGATCAGGTCTTCTTCCTTCCACACCACACGCATGCCGCGACCACCACCGCCGCCAGCGGCCTTGATGATCACTGGGTAGCCAACCTCGCGAGCGATCGCCAGGGCGGTTTCCTCGTCTTCCGGCAGCGGGCCGTCAGAGCCTGGTACCACAGGGACGCCGGCCTTGATCATGGCGTGCTTGGCCGAGACCTTGTCGCCCATCAGGCGAATGGTGTCGGCTTTCGGACCGATGAAGGCGAAACCGGAGTTTTCCACTTGTTCGGCGAAATCGGCGTTTTCCGCGAGGAAGCCGTAGCCGGGGTGGATCGCGGTGGCACCGGTGACTTCCGCGGCGCTGATGATCGCCGGGATGTTCAGGTAGGAGGCGGCGCCGGCAGCCGGGCCGATGCACACCGATTCGTCGGCCAGGCCCAGGTGCATCAGTTCACGGTCGGCGGTGGAATGTACCGCGACGGTCTTGATGCCCAGCTCTTTGCACGCTCGCAAGATGCGCAGGGCGATCTCGCCGCGGTTGGCGATCAGCACTTTTTCCAACATCGCAGGCTCTCCGCGGTTCAAACGATGGTGAACAGGGGCTGGTCGTATTCCACCGGCTGGCCGTTCTCGCCCAGGATGGATTCGATCACGCCGCTGGTCTCAGCCTCGATGTGGTTCATCATCTTCATTGCTTCGACGATGCAGAGGATGTCGCCTTTCTTAACGCTCTGCCCGACTTCAACAAAGTTGGCCGAGGTAGGGCCGGAGGCGCGATAGAAAGTGCCGACCATCGGCGAGCGGACCACGGTGCCATTCAGCTTGGCAGCAGCGGGAGCAGCGGCTTCGGCAGCAGGTGCGGCAGCAACCGGAGCAGCGGCCGGGGCAGGCGCCTGGGCGTACATCGGCTGTTGCATAAAGGTCGGTTGCTTGCTGTGACGGCTGATGCGCACGGATTCTTCGCCTTCGCGAATCTCCAGCTCGTCGATGCCGGACTCTTCCAGCAGCTCGATCAGTTTCTTGACTTTACGAATATCCATAGTGGTCTAACTCCCGGTGAGGTCAGGGTCGTTCAAGTTGTTCGAGTGCGGCCTCCAGGGCCAACCGATACCCGCTGGCGCCAAGGCCGCAGATCACCCCTACAGCAACGTCTGAGAAGTAGGAGTGATGGCGAAATGGTTCACGCTTGTGCACGTTGGAGAGGTGCACTTCGATGAATGGGATGCTCACCGCCAGCAGCGCGTCACGTAATGCGACGCTGGTGTGTGTAAAAGCAGCGGGATTGATCAGGATAAAGTCGACACCTTCGGCCTTTGCGGCATGAATGCGTTCGATCAGCTCGTACTCGGCGTTGCTCTGCAGGTACTGCAGATGGTGGCCGGCATCGCGGGCGCGGCGTTCGAGGTCGAGGTTGATCTGTTCCAGTGTGGTGGCGCCGTAGACGCCGGGTTCGCGGGTACCCAACAAGTTGAGGTTGGGGCCATGCAGCACCAGAAAGGTGGACATTCGGGCAATCCTTGTTTTTAGCCTGCGCAGGACTATGCCGGAGTCGCCTTGCGACTGTCCAGTTCTCGGCAATAGTCAGCACGATGCCCGTAGATTGCGTGAGTTAAATGACTGGGAGTGTGTTCGGAGTCGCGACCGCTAAAAGCGCGTGCGGGCCTGTTCCAGGCGTGCGGCAAAGTCGCGGGCGTTGATTTCGCCGACCACGCGCAAGTCCTGCCATTCCTGGCCATTGCCGGCGAACAGCTGAATCGCTGGTGGGCCGAACAGCTGGTAGCGGTCAAGCAGGGCGCGTTGCGCCGGTGTGCTGTCGGTCATGTCGAAGCGTATCAGGCGGTAATCACCGAGCTGGCTGCCGACGGCCGGGGCGTTGAGCACTTCGCGTTCGATCACTTTGCAGCTGATGCACCAGTCGGCGTACCAGTCGAGCAGCAGGGGCTGGCCAGCCTGAGCCGCGCTGGCCAGTGCGGCGTCCAGTTCGGCAGGCTGGCTGACGGTCTGCCAGTTACCTGCCTGCACGACTGCGCCTGCTGCTGTGCTCGCCGCGTGGCCGAGGGGGCGCAGCGGGTCTTCTTCACCGCGCAGGGCGCCGGTCCAGGCGGCCAGGGCGTACACCAGCAGGGCCAGGCCGGCGAGCTGGGCGAGTTTGCTGCGGCTGCTCTTGGGGGTGAATTCCAGGGCGCCGAGAAACAGCGCCACGCCGGCCGCCAGCAGGCCCCACAGGGCAAGCGACAGCGGGCCGGGCAGTACGCGCTCGAGCAGCCAGATCGACACCGCCAGCAGCATTACGCCGAAGGCGTTGCGCACTACCACCATCCAGTTGCCGGACTTCGGCAGCAGCGCGCCGCCACCGGCGCCGAACAGCACCAGCGGCGTGCCCATGCCCAGGCCCAGGGCAAACAGTTGCAGGCCGCCGCCGACGGCATCGCCGGTGCTGCTGATATACAGCAGTAGCGCGGTCAGCGGGGCGGTGATGCACGGTGAGACGATCAGGCTGGAGAGCACGCCCAGGGTTGCGGCGCCGGCAATCGAGCCGCCCTGGGTCTGCGACGCTTTACGGTCCAGACGCTCGCGGATAAAGGCCGGCAAGCGAAGTTCGAAGACGCCGAACATAGCAGCAGCGAACAGGCTGAAGAACGCTGCAAAAGGCACCAGGATCCAGGGCGACTGCAGCATGGCCTGCAGGTTGAGGCTGGCGCCGAACAGGCCCATCAGGGCGCCGAGCACCGCGTAACAGGCGGCCATCGGCAACACGTAGGCCAGGGACAGCACCAGGCCGCGGCGGTTGCTCGGTCGCCCGCGCAGCACCACGCCGGAGAGGATCGGCAGCATCGGCAGCACGCAGGGGGTAAAGGTCAGGCCCAGGCCGGCGAGGAAGAACAGCGCCAGGTCGCGCCATTGCCAACTGCTCGCTGGCGCCGCCGCGCCCGCGTCGACCAGGCCACCGCCAATTTTCAGCACTTCGCTTTCCGGCGGGTAGCACAGACCCTTGTCGGCGCAGCCCTGGTAGCCAACGGTCAGGTTGAACGGTTGGTTATTCGGGTTGTTGACGGGGACGTCGACATCCAGCACCTCGTAGTAGACCTCGACATCGCCGAAGAACTCGTCGGTCTTGTGCTGGCCTTGCGGCAGGCTCACCTCGCCGGCGATCAGGCCATCGGGCTGGGTGCTGAATTGCAGGCGATGGCGGTACAGGTAGTAGCCTTCGGCCGCGACGAAACGCAGCTTGACCCGCTCGGGCGTGCTTTCGACCAGGCTGAGCTTGAACGCCTCGTGCACGGGCAGAAAGTCCGCGCTGTTATTCAAGGGCGCGCCGAGTGGTGCGGCGGCAGGGCGCTGATCAAACAGGCCGGCACTGGCCGGCAGGGTCAACAGCAGCAGAAGCAGGGGCAGCAGGCGGCGCATGGTGTACTCGCAGGGCGGGCTGAGCGCGCATCATACCCAAGTCCTGGCGCCGACCCCAGGCGGCGCAGTGGCGCAGGCTGTCAGCGGATATTGCTGGCGGCGCCTGGGCGCCGGCTATCAGGCCTGTACGCGGAAGCGTTGCACAGCGCGATGCAGTTGCCCGCCGAGTTGCAGCAAGGTATCGCCCTGCTCGCGGCTCTGGGTGATGCGCTGCAGGTTGTCGCTGCCGAGCTGGTGAATGCCCTCGCTGTGGTCGCGCACGTCGGCAACGGCGTCACGTTGCTGCGCCGACGCATCGGCGATGCGCTGGGTCATGCTGGCTATGGTGCGAATGGCCGCGACGCTGTCGTCCAGCGCGCCTTCGGCCGATTCGGCCTGGGTTGCGGTGGCTTGGGCGTGGTCGACTTGCGCACGCATGGCGCTGACCGAATGATGGGCGGCTTGCTGCAGGCGACCGATGACGCCCTGGATCTCGCTCGTGGCGCTGGTGGTGCGTTGCGACAGTGAGCGCACCTCGTCGGCGACCACGGCAAAGCCACGCCCGGCCTCGCCAGCGCGCGCCGCTTCGATAGCGGCGTTGAGCGCAAGCAGGTTGGTCTGTTCGGCAATGCCGCGGATCACTGTCAGCACGGTGTCGATGGTCGCGGTTTCCGCTGCCAGTGATTCGATGGCCTGGGCGTTGTGCTGCACTTCATCGACCAGTGCATGCAGGCCGCTCAGGCTTTGCGCGATGACCTGCTGGCCTGCGCTCAGCGCACGTTCGGCCTCGCGACCAGCGTCGGCGGCTTGCTGGGTATCCCCGGCGACTTGCTGGATGGTCTGCTCCAGGGCGCCGAGTGCATCGCGGATCTGCGCTGTCTCGACCGCCTGGTGTTCGGCGCTGTCATGCAGGCCGCCGTTGAGTTCGGCCAGGCTGCCGCTGGTGCTGGCCACGGCTTCGGCATGCTGGCGAATGGTGCCGACCAGTTCGCCCAGGTAGGTGCGCAGACGGTTGAGCGAGGCCTCGATATCCTGCAGCTCGCGGGTGCGCGTGGCCATTTTTACCCCGCTCGAGAAGTCGCCGGCGGCCCAGGACGAAAGGGTGGGCACCAGATTGGTCAGGAGGCGGCTCAGGCGGCGCTGCAGGCTGTCGATGGTCAGTGCGATCAGCAGAATCAGTCCGATCATCACGCCTTGCAGCAGACGCACTTCGCCCTGGATGCGGCCGTGCTCGGCACGTACCCGTGGCTCCAGCGCAGCAAGCGCCTGCTGCACCTGGCCGATGCGTTCCTGGGTTTGCTGGGCAAGGGCCTGGCGCTGTTCGATCAGTGTGCGGGTGCGCGCCAGTTCGGCCGGGTAGCGCGCTACCAGGCTGGCCAGCTCGCGCTTGAGGGCGATGCCGCGGTCTTCGCTGGGAGCGGCCTCGGTATCCTGCTCCAGGCCCATCATCGCGGCGAAGTTGTTGCTCGGATCGGCCTCGCTGGTCTGGGCTACGCCGAGCAGTGGTAAAGCCTCGAGCTGGCGCAGTTGCTCACCCAGGGCGGCCAGCTCGCGCTCGACGTCAGCCGCCAGTTCGCTGCGGCCGCTGCTCATCAAACGCTCACGGGCGTGGGCCAGGCGTGTCAGATGCTGGGCAATGTCGAACAGGCGGCGTGGGTAGGCGGCTGTATCGCTGGTGCTGCCGGCCTGGTCCGCGTAGGCAGCGAGTTGCGTCAGGTTGCCAGCCATTTCCCGCTCAGCCTGCAGCAGCAACGCTTGGGGGTCGCCTGCCAGCTTGCCAGCGGCAAGCAACTCGCCACGGCTGAATTCGGCCAGTTCTGTGAGGCTGCGCTGCAGGTCGGTGGCTAGGTCCGCCGGCAGCTCGGCCAGCAGTGGCGCGAGGGCGTCCAGATTATGTAGAGCGCTGCTGTGGCGCGTGGCGTCGCCACTGGCGAGGTAGGCGTCGATGTCGTTGGCCACTTGCTGCTGGAAATCTTGCGACAAGCTGAGGTAGCGCTCCATCAATTGATAAGGGCGCTCCAGTGCTCGCTGGGACCACCAGAGGGTCATACCCAGGGCGATGCACACAGTAACCAGCAGCAGGGTATTGAGGTTGGTAAGGGTTTTGAGGCGCATGGCGGGCTCGACCGGCAGAGGACGAAAGCTCGGCCTGGGTGGCCGTCATGGCACATAGCCTATGGCAGTTCGGTGACAGTAAAGTGACATCGATTTTCTGGCGTCAGGTCTCAGGCGAACACTGCGACGCGGTTGCGACCACCATGCTTGGCCACGTACAGCGCCTGGTCGGCCTGCTGTGAAAGGGTGTTGCCGTCCATTTCGCCAACCAGCTCGGCGATACCGCAACTGAACGTACAGCACAGGTCCTGAGGTTGGGCGGGGTAGTGGATTTCGGCGAAGCGGCGACGAATTTCGTCGAGGACATGGGCCGCCGTACGCGCGTCGGTATTGGGCATTACCACGGCGAACTCTTCGCCACCGTAGCGGCCGATGTGATCGCTCTTGCGCAGCCGCTGCTTGAGGAACAGCGCCAGGCTCTTGATCACGCGGTCGCCCATGGGATGGCCGTAGTTGTCGTTGACCTTCTTGAAAAAGTCGATATCGATCATCGCGAAACTCAGCGGTTGCTCGCTGCGCTGGGCGCGGTAGCGGGCATCTTCGAGCAACTGCAGGGTATGCGTGTGGTTGTACAGCCCGGTCAGGCTGTCGCGCACCATGCGCGCCTTAAGGCTGCGTGCGCGGGCGGCACGGTTGCGCACCGTGGCGATCAGGTGGCGTGGTTTGATCGGTTTGGTGAGGAAATCGTCACCGCCCTCACTCATCGCATCGAGTTGTTTGTCCAGGTCGTCCTCGGCGGACAGGTAGATGATCGGTACGCTGACATAGCGGTCATTGTGGCGGATCACCTTGGCCAGCTCGGTGCCGCTGCAGGCCGGCATGTACATGTCGAGGATGATCAGGTCCGGCTGGAATTCGGCCAGCTCGGCCATGGCCTCGATCGGCTCGGTGAGCGTACGGGTAACGATGCCGGCACTGTTGAGTACCCGCTCGGTATGGGTAGCCTGGGCGCGTGAGTCGTCGACGACCAATACGCGGTAGGGGTCGTACTGGGCGACATGGGTCAGTACCTCGATGCGCTCCAGCAGGCTGGAGGCGTCCAGGGTGCCGGTGAAGAATTCTTGCCCGCCAGCTCGTACGGCGGCGAGGCGGGTAGGGGTGTCGGTGTCGTCGTGGCTGTAGAACAGCAGCGGGATCTTGTCTTCCAGGCCTTGTTGCACGGCTTCGGCAAGGGCCAGGCCCATGCCGGGGCCGGAGAAGTTGACGTCCATCAGGATCGCCGCCGGGTGGCGTTCGAGCATGGCCGCGCGAAAGGCGTTGGCCGTTTCGAGGGGCTGCGCGCTCATGCCGAAATAATCCAGCTGATGGGCCAGGCGCTCGGCCCGTTCCACATGCTGCAAGGCCAGGTAAACCGGTTTGCGCAGCGGCGGCAGGATGGTCTGCTCGAAATGATCGCCACGACGTAGCCCGGTCCGCGAGAGGCGCTGCATCAGCTGGTTGAGCTCACTGATCATGCCGCTGTTGAGGCGCCCGCGGTTGCTGGCCACGGCATCCAGGCAGCGCACGATGCTGGCGGCCAGCTGACTGTGCTCGGCCTGCTCAAAACGCTCGGCGTAACGGTGCAGCAGAAGCGTGGCGTCGGCCAGCTCCTGCATGCCGTTGTCGCTCCATTCGCTGCGCTGCATGCGTTGCCAGGTTTCCAGAACCTGTCGCGCCTGGTGGATCACCCGCTGTGCGAAGTGCTGTTTGAGGCGGTCGTGGCTGGGTTCTTCGTGGTCGGGCATGGGCTGGCGCCTGGGGCAGAAGTTTGCGCAAGTGGTGGCGGTATGCTAGCACCGTGGTTGGCCACGACTAGTACCGTCGATCAACTGGCGCCAGCCTTTCATCATTACGTCAGCGGGGTGGCTGCGCCAGTGCAGCGCTGCGTTTGTGCCTTCACTCCCTTATAGTGGTGGTATTAAGGGCGCAACCCCTGGCTGGGGTCGTGGTCGAACACCTGAATGCATCTCGATGGAAGGATACTGCCATGCTGGATTGGAAGAACCTCACCGCTGCTGGCTCTGACGGCGCAACCGCCGCGGACTCCGGCACTCGCCGAAGCCTGCCGGGTGGGCGCATCGGTCGCCTGCTGGCGGTCCTGCTGGGCCTGTACCTGATCGCCTGCGTGGTGGTCGGCTGGTACTGGAGCCAGGAGCCTGATCTGTTTCCAGTGACTCAGCATGCCGAGGCTGCGGCCCAGTCTGCACAACGGCAGATGACCAAGGGCTATACCACGGTCGAAACCCTCAAGCAGGTCGCCAGCACCCTGATGGACAAGCCCGGTGGCTACCTGTCCAACGACCTGGCGCCGCCCGGCCTGTGGCTCGACAACATGCCCAGCTGGGAATACGGCGTACTGGTTCAGGTGCGTGACCTGTCTCGCGCGCTGCGCAAGGACTTCGCCCGTTCGCAGTCGCAGTCCACTGAGGACGCCGACCTGGCGCGCGCCGAACCGCGTTTCAACTTCGACAACAAGAGCTGGGCGCTGCCGGCTTCGGAAGCCGAGTACCGTGAAGGCATTGCCTCGCTGGATCGCTACCTGGCGCGCCTGGCCGACCCGAGCCAGTCCAATGCGCAGTTCTATACCCGCGCCGACAACCTGAACAACTGGTTCGGTGATGTCGCCACGCGTCTGGGTTCGCTGTCGCAGCGCCTGTCGGCGAGCGTCGGCCAGGTCCGCCTGAACACTGATGTCAAAGACCCGGCAACCCTGGCCGAAGGCGAAGTGCCGGAAGTCACCGAGCGCATCTACGAAACCCCATGGCTGCAGATCGATAACGTGTTCTACGAAGCACGCGGTCAGGCCTGGGCGTTGTCGCACCTGCTGCGCGCCATTGAAGTGGACTTCGCCGATGTTCTGGCCA
This sequence comes from Gammaproteobacteria bacterium, assembly GCA_018826895.1. GTDB lineage: Bacteria > Pseudomonadota > Gammaproteobacteria > Pseudomonadales > Pseudomonadaceae > Aquipseudomonas. The sequence goes on along the minus strand of JAHJYA010000050.1, from coordinate 29,584 downwards.
AGAAGAACGCCACCGTCAGCGTGCGCCAGATCATCCGCGAGCTGGAGGCCGCCCAGGAAACCCTGTGGAGTCCGATGATCCTCAACGGCAGCGGCTATGGCTTGCTGGCCAACCACTCGCTGGTCATGGCCAACTACATTTCGCGGGCTAACGCCGCGGTTATCGACCTGCGTCAGCTGCTGTCGCAGGGGTGAGGCATGTCGCATAGCGCCCGTGAGGCCGCCCACCGTGCGGCCTCCGATGCCGAGCTGATCGCCTGGGTGGACGAGCAGGATGTTCTGCTCGGCAGTCTGCCGCGTGCTGAGCTGCGCGCCCGGGGGCTGATCGGTCGGGGCACCTTTATTCTGCTATTCAATAGTCGTGGCGAGCTGTGCGTGCACCGGCGCACCCTGAGCAAGGCGGTGTATCCCGGATACTGGGATGTCGCCGCCGGCGGCATGGTGGCGGCCGGCGAGGACTACGCAGAGTCGGCGGCGCGTGAGCTGTTCGAGGAATTAGGCGTGGGCGGTGTGACCTTGCGCGCGCACCGACGCTTTTTCTTCGACCAGCCGGACAACCGCCTGTGGTGCGCGGTGTTCTCGGCGGTTTCCGATGCGCCGCTGCTGCTGCAGCCCGAAGAAGTGCTGGAGGCGCGTTTCATCCCTGCGCAGCAGGCCCTGGCCGAAGCCGCCGAGCGCGATTACTGCCCGGATTCGCTGCAGGCGCTGCGGCATTATCTGGCGTCAACGGCCGCCTGAACTCACCTGCCTGCGGCCTGTGATCGTTTACAGGCTGTTCAGCATCCTGCACGGCGTCGCCCTTTCACGGGTTTTTGCCGCATTTTTACCCTTAGCAGCGCGCGGGTTTGCCGGTACACTGCGCCGCCCGAGCCACTGCGCTCGGATGCGCCGCCCCTGCCAGAGTGGGGCCTCGCGGTCGTCTTCGGTCGGCCAGTCGCTATCCTGACCCCTACGAGGAAAAGCCGGTGGTCAAGAAAGCTTCGTCATTCGCCGCTCTGAGCGGTTTGGTGTACTCCACCGACAGCGGCCGCCACTGCCCCGAGTGCAGTCAGCCGGTGGATGCCTGTATCTGCAAGCAGACCCTGATCCCTGAAGGTGACGGCATTGCCCGTGTGCGCCGCGAGACCAAAGGCCGCGGCGGCAAGACGGTCACCACCGTCAGCGGTGTGCCCCTGGCTGAAGAGCCGCTCAAGGACCTCGCCAGCGCCCTGAAAAAACGTTGCGGCTGCGGTGGCTCGCTCAAGGACGGAGTCATCGAGATCCAGGGTGATCATGTCGAGTTGCTGCTCGACGAGCTGCGTAAACGCGGCTTCAACGCCAAGAAATCCGGCGGCTGATGGCCTGCCTTTTAAACTTCCCCGGCCATTGATCAGTCAACTGCCGGGTAATTGTCATTTCCACCCCCTATTCTTTTCCCGTCCGGTTTCGCCGGGCGCTATCGCCACCAAGGGAGACTTCGATGTCTGCACGACGCACACGCAAAGATGACGGCAGCCAGTGGACAGTCGCGGACAGTCGCAGCGTCTATGGCATCCGGCATTGGGGCGCGGGGTATTTCGCGATCAATGACCAGGGCCGTGTCGAAGTGCGTCCCAACGGCCCGCAGAGCACGCCGATCGACCTCTTCGAACAGGTCGACCAGCTGCGCCAGAGCGGCCTCAGCCTGCCGCTGCTGGTGCGCTTCCCGGACATTCTGCAAGACCGCGTGCGCCAGCTTACCGGTGCCTTTGACGCCAATATCGCGCGCCTGGGCTACGAAAGCCGCTACACCGCGCTGTACCCGATCAAGGTCAACCAGCAGGAAGCGGTGGTGGAAAACATCATCGCCACCCAGGATGTTTCCATCGGCTTGGAAGCCGGCTCCAAGCCGGAGCTGATGGCGGTGCTGGCGCTGGCGCCGAAGGGCGGCACCATCGTCTGCAACGGCTACAAGGACCGCGAGTTCATCCGCCTGGCGCTGATGGGGCAGAAGCTCGGCCACAACGTATTTATCGTCATCGAGAAAGAATCCGAAGTGCAGTTGGTGATCGAGGAGGCGGCCGAACTCAAGGTTGCCCCGCAGATCGGCCTGCGCGTGCGCCTGTCGTCCCTGGCCTCAAGCAAGTGGGCCGACACCGGCGGCGAGAAGTCCAAGTTCGGCCTGTCGGCGGCGCAACTGCTGTCGGTGGTCGAGCGCTTCCGTGACGCCGGTCTGGATCAGGGCATCCGCCTGCTGCACTTCCATATGGGCTCGCAGATCGCCAACCTGGCCGACTACCAGCACGGCTTCAAGGAAGCCATCCGTTATTACGGCGAGCTGCGTGGTCTCGGCCTGCCGGTCGACCATATCGACGTGGGCGGCGGCCTGGGTGTGGATTACGACGGCACCCATTCGCGTAATGCCAGCTCGATCAACTACGACATGGACGACTACGCCGGTGTGGTGGTGGGCATGCTCAAGGAGTTCTGCGATGCCCAGGCGTTGCCGCATCCGCACATCTTCTCGGAAAGCGGCCGCTCGCTGACCGCGCACCACGCCATGCTGGTGGTGCAGGTCACTGACGTGGAAAAACACAACGACGTCATCCCGACCATCGAGGACGTCACCGGCCTGCCGGAGACCGTGCGTTACCTGGTCGAGCTGCTCGGCCCGACCGACCTGGAAATGGTCACCGAGACCTACTGGCGCGCGACTCACTACATGGGCGACGTGGCCTCTCAGTACGCCGAAGGCAAGCTCAGCCTGACTGACAAGGCCCTGGCCGAACAATGCTACTTCGCCGTCTGCCGACGCCTGCACAACTCGCTCAAGGCCCGCCAGCGCTCGCACCGTCAGGTGCTCGATGAGCTCAACGACAAGCTCGCCGACAAGTACATCTGCAACTTCTCGGTGTTCCAGAGCCTGCCGGACACCTGGGCCATCGGCCAGGTGCTGCCGATTCTGCCGCTCAACCGCCTCGACGAAGAGCCGCTGCGCCGCGCCGTGCTGCAAGACCTGACCTGCGACTCCGACGGCAAGATCCGCCAGTACGTCGACGAGCAGAGCATCGAGACCAGCCTGCCGGTGCACGAAGTGCGCGAGGGTGAGGACTACCTGCTGGGGATTTTCCTGGTCGGCGCCTACCAGGAAATTCTCGGCGACATGCACAACCTGTTCGGCGACACCGATTCAGTGAACATCTACCAGAAGACCGATGGCAGCGTGTACCACGCCGGTATCGAGACCCACGACACCATCGAGGACATGCTGCGCTACGTGCACCTGTCGCCCGAGGAGTTGATGACCCACTACCGCGACAAGGTCGCCAGCGCCAAGATCAGCCCGCGCGAACGCACTCAGTACCTGGATGCCCTGCGTTTGGGCCTGACCCGCTCGTCCTACCTGTCGTCCTGAGCCTGGCTGGCACGCGGCGCACCTGCTGCGCCGCGTGCCACTGTTAAGCCGTGTTGCCTGTGAATACCGGGGGAGGGCGGATGCGCCGAACTGCACTCATGCTGTGGGCAATGCTGGTGCTCGCCGGCTGTTCTCCCACGATGCTGCTCAACGCCCTAGCGCCCGAGAGCGTGTACCACAAGGCCGAAGGCCTGGCGTATGGCGACGACCCGCGCCAGCGCCTGGATGTCTACACCCCGCGTCACTTGAGCGCGCCAGCGCCGGTCGTACTGTTCTTCTACGGAGGCAGTTGGAACAGCGGCGAGCGCGCCGATTATGCCTTTGTCGGCGAAGCGCTGGCCGCCCGTGGTCTGGTCGTAGTGATCGCCGACTACCGGCTGTATCCGCAAGTGCGTTACCCGGCATTTCTGCACGACTCGGCCCAGGCGCTGGCCTGGGTGGTACGTGAGGTGGCGGCGTATCAAGGCGATCCGCAGCAGCTGTTTGTCATGGGGCACAGCGCCGGCGCCTACAACGCCGCGATGCTGGCCCTGGATCCGCGCCTGTTGGCGGCCGTCGACCTTTCGCCCGATGTGATGCGCGGTTGGATCGGCCTGGCCGGGCCTTATGATTTTCTGCCTATCGAAAACCCGGCGGTAAAACCGGTGTTCATGCACCCCGACTCGCCGCCTGATTCGCAGCCGATCAACCAGGTGCGTGCCGAGGCCCCGCCGGCGTTGTTGGTAGCTGCTGCCGAGGATGCACTGGTCGATCCGCAGCGCAACACGGGTGGGTTGGCCAGACGGCTTGGCGAAGCCGGGGTGAGGGTCGAAACGCACTACTACACGGGGGTCAACCACCTCACCCTGGTTGGCGCGCTGGCGCGACCATTACGAGGGCTGGCACCAGTACTCGATGACAGTGTGCGCTTCGTGCTCAGCGATGCCGGCCGACACGCACGGACATTACCCTGACGCGCTCACTCTGCCGGGCTCGGCAGACTCTCGCGCAGCATAAACAGGCGAAACAGCACCACACAGGTAAACAACTGCAGGAAGCCGCCCAGTGTGCTCAGCAGTACGCTGAGCAGTGCATCGGGCTGGTTTTCTGGGGTAGGAAAAAGCCAGATTTCCAGGGTCCAGAGTGGCACCATCACCGCCAGCACGCAGAGCAGGATGGGCCAGAAGTACCCCGTGGTCATGTCGAAGCTGGCGCGCAATGCGCTCAGTGGGGGCAGGCCGCGCAACACCAACAGGAACTCGCCGAACGACAGCTTGATCATCAGCCAAAGGCCCGGCAGCACGAACAGCGAGGCGCCGAGCATGATCGCCAGGGTGCTCAGGCTCGCCAGCAGGGCATAGGCCGGCCACAGCCGTAGGCTGTGGGCCAGCACGTCACGGTTGCTGGGCGTATCGCCCTGGCTTCGGGCTGCGAGAAATAGAATCAGTGCGCCGCTGTATAACGGATAGAACAGCAGTCCGACGATCACGCTGGCCAGGGCGGCTGAGCCACTGTCGACTCGCTCGCCGATCAGTTGCTGGACCACGGATTCGAGCAGAATCAGCGGCAGACAGAGGCGCGCGATAGCTGCCAGGTTGTGACTGAAGAAGTAGCCGGCGTCGCGCAGGGCATCGAGTGCATTCATGGTCGTGGTGTAAGCAATGATTGGCCCGACACTCTAGCAGGCGCGCGCGTTACGACCTATGCCCGCGCGTGGCGGCGCAGGTCTGGCATACTGCGCTCCTTTGCCCCTGCTTGGTGGCGAGCCCTAGCGGCCGTCGCGGGCTGACGAGGATGGCCTGTTGAAGACGATCGCGGTATTCGCCGACGTACAAAACCTCTACTACACGGTACGCCAGGCCTATGGCTGCCACTTCGACTACGCCGCGCTCTGGGCCGATATCAGCCAGCACGGGCAGATCGTCGAGGCCTACGCCTATGCCATCGACCGTGGCGACCCCAAGCAGCAGCAGTTCCAGCAGATCCTGCGCAACCTGGGTTTCACGGTGAAGCTCAAGCCGTTTATCCAGCGCAGCGACGGCTCCGCCAAGGGCGACTGGGACGTGGGCATTACCATCGACATCATGGACGCCGCGCCGCGGGTCGATCAGATCGTCCTGGCCTCCGGTGATGGTGATTTCGACATGCTGCTGGACAAAGTGCGCGCCAGCCATGGTGTCGAAGCGGTGGCCTACGGCGTGCCGGGGCTGACCGCGCAATCGCTGGTGCGCGCCGCCAGCCGCTATGTGCCGATCGAAGGCACGCTCCTGCTCAAACACTGAGACCTGCATGCGCCCCATCGCTGTTATCGACTTTGAAACCACCGGCATGTCGCCGGCCCAGAACGCCCGCGCCACGGAAATCGGTGTGGCAATCATCGAGCAGGGCCAGATCGTTGCGCGCTACCAGAGCCTGATGAACAGCGGTGCCTGGGTGCCGCCGTTTATCGAGCAACTGACCGGTATCAGCAACGCCATGTTGCGTGATGCACCGCCGGCTGCCCAGGTGATGCACGAGGTTGCGGACTTTGTCGGCGACCTGCCGCTGCTGGCGCACAACGCCGCGTTCGACCAGAAGTTCTGGGATGCCGAGCTGGCGCGGGTCGGGCGCCAGCGTGTGCAGCCATTCGCCTGCTCGTTACTGCTGTCGCGCCGTCTGTTACCCATGGCGCCGAGCCACAAACTCGGTGTGCTCAACCGCTGGGCGCAACTGCCGTCTACCGGCAAGGCCCACCGCGCCCTGGCCGATGCGGAGATGGCGGCGAACCTGACCTGCTTTATGGCCGCGCTGCTGCGTGAGCGGCACGGCCTGGCCGAGGTATCCCACCGCTTGTTCTGCGACCTGCAAAAGGTCCCCGCCGCAAAGATTGGCCAGACCCTGCAGCGCTGGCGCGGCGCGTAGCACCTTGTCACAGTGCCCGCCGGCCTTATGTCCCCGGCGGGTTTAAGCTGCAGGTATCGGGTTGATCGGCAACCCGTTTTATCGAGGCAATGCAGCATGTTCGGTCTGTTCAAACGTGACCCGGTCAAGCGCCTGCGTGAGCAGTACAGTGCCAAGCTCGAAGCGGCCATGCAGGCCCAGCGCAACGGCGATATCCGGGGTTATGCCACCCTCACCGAAGAGGCCCAAGCGTTGTGGAAAGAACTTGAGCCCCTGGAGCAGGCCAAGCGCTAGGGTCTGTTGACGTTTCGCAGCAACGCGGCTGGCGACGAAACGTCAAAACACCCTAGGGCATACAAGACCGGGCCGTGGCGCGCCAGGCAGGATAAACTGTGCGCCATTGTCCCCGCGTCTACCGGTTACCCCTATGACCTTTGCTTCCCTCGGCCTGATCGAGCCGCTGCTGCGCTGCCTCGATGGCCTCGACTACCAGACCCCCACGCCCGTCCAGGCTCAGGCCATCCCTGCCGTGCTCAACGGCCGCGACCTGATGGCGGCGGCGCAGACCGGCACCGGCAAGACCGCTGGCTTTGCGTTACCCGTGTTGCAGCGCCTGATGATGGAAGGCCCGCAGGTGGCCAGTAACTCGGTACGCGCCCTGGTGCTGGTGCCGACCCGCGAGCTGGCTGAGCAGGTTCACCAGAGCTTTGTCACCTACGGCCAGCACCTGCCGCTGCGCACCTATGCGGTGTACGGCGGGGTCAGCATCAATCCGCAGATGATGAAGCTGCGCAAAGGCCTCGATGTGCTGGTGGCCACCCCTGGTCGCTTGCTCGACCTGTACCGGCAGAACGCGGTCAAGTTCAACCAGGTGCAGACCCTGGTGCTGGATGAGGCCGACCGTATGCTCGACCTGGGCTTTGCCAACGAGTTGCAGAGCGTGTTCCGCGCCCTGCCCAAACAGCGCCAAACATTGCTGTTTTCGGCGACCTTCTCCGAAGCCATCCGCAGCATGGCCGGCGAGATGCTCAAGGACCCGCTGAGCATCGAAGTCAGCCCGCGCAACGCCGCTGCCAAATCGGTGAAGCAGTGGTTGGTGCCGGTGGACAAGAAGCGCAAGAGCGAGCTGTTCCTGCACCTCTACCAGAGCAAGCGCTGGAGTCAGGCCCTGGTCTTCGTGAAAACCCGCAAGGGCGTCGATGAGCTGGAAGCCGAACTGCAACGCCATGGCATCAGCGCCGACTCGATCCACGGCGACAAGCCCCAGGCCACCCGCCAGCGCGCCCTGCAGCGCTTCAAGGATGGCGAGGTCAAGGTGCTGGTGGCCACCGACGTGGCAGCCCGTGGCCTGGACATCGACGACATGCCGCTGGTGGTCAACTTCGACTTGCCCATCGTTGCCGAAGACTATGTGCACCGCATTGGCCGCACCGGCCGTGCGGGCACCACGGGCCAGGCGATTTCGCTGGTCTGCGCTGACGAAGTGCAACTGCTCTCGGCCATCGAAACCCTGACCCAGCAAGTGTTGCAACGTATCGACGAGCCGGACTTTATCCCCGATCACCGCGTGCCGCAGACCCTGCCGGGCGGCCAGGTGGTGAAAAAGCCGAAGAAGGCCAAGAAGCCGAAAGTGGTTGGCGGCGGCAAGGGCGGCAGCCTGGGGCGCTGGATGGAAGCTGATGAACCGGCCGCGCCCTCCGTTAAAGCGGTGCGCAAGGTGCCGAGCTTTGGGGGCAAGCCCAAGGGTGGCAAGAAGTAGGCGCTACGATTAAGGGGCGCCGTCGTGTAGCGCATGATTTGGCGGTGCGCGCGGCGCACCCTACACCTTTGAGCCGCATCACAAAGCCGGGTGCGCCGTGCGCACCGTCGTTTGTGCCACCTGATCTGGTGGTGTTGGCAAGCAATCGGCTAGATATTCTGGCCAATCCGCCATAGCACCCCGCTGGGATCAAAGATCACGAAGTCGCGCATCCCCCAGGGTTGGTCCTGGGGGGGCACCAGGCGTACCTCGAAGCGCTCACTGAGTTTTTCGTCCAGCACCTTTTGCCACCAGGCATCGACGTTTTGCACCAGCAGGTGCATGACAAAGTTCTCAGCCTGCTCCTTGACGTAAAAGTCCTGCAGTAGAAAGGCGCAGTGATCGCCATGGCTGAAATAGGCCAGGTCCTCGCCGACCCAGCCGGGCTTGAAGCCCAGGGCCTGGTAGAACGTCTGGCTCAAGGCAAAGTCGCGGGCCGGTACGAAGGTTTTCAGTTCAACGCTTTTCAGCATCGTGTGGCTCCTGCTGTAGAGTTGTCGAGCAGGCTGCTAACGGTTGTGCCGGCCCTCTGCGGGGCCTGGCGATATCAGGTGACTAGCGGTTTGCCTGCGCGGCTTGCAACTGCTTTTTGTGGGTGGCAGCGGCAGTCATGTCGTAGATCACCACGCAGATATGCTCCACCGCACCAGTGGCGCCGCCTAGCGGCAGCAGGGTGACGTTCTGGTACATGAAGTCTTCCTGGCCGGTGATCGGCTGGTAGTTCTTGAAATGCATCAGGTACGGGTGCTGCTCCCACAGGCTGAAGGCCCGGGTGCCCAGCGCCACCACGGTGTCGACCTTGCGCCGCAGCCAGGCCTCGTCGATTTCATTGAACAGGCTAAACAGCGTCTTGCCGTGCACTTCGTCCGGGCCCATGCCGGAGTGATTTTCCATAAAGCTGTTCCACACCTCCACCTGGTATTGGCGGTTGAGCACAATCACGCCCACATCGATGCACTGCACGATGTCGAGCAACCAGTGGACCTCTTGGATATCGATCTGGGCGGGCATGGCTGAGGGTCTGCTCCCGTTTCGTTAGCGGTCGCGCCGGAGCCTGTTTTTGTGCGAGGCAAGGCGCGAGACGCGAAGTTTGGTGTTCCAAATGAGTGTCGAGAAACACAGCATCGCACAAAAAACAGGCCCGGCCCTGCGGGTTGCGCGGGAAATGGCCCCCGCTGTCGTTGCAGGACTTGGCAAGGGGGCGACCATTACCTGCGTCCTACGCCTAACCGGGGGCCATTTCTCGCGGCAACGCGATCCGCGAACGAAACGGGAGCAGACCCTACCCCATCAGGTAGTTGAGTTTGTGGGTCAGGCGCTTGATCGAGTCTTCGGTAAACAGCAGCAACAGGTCGAAGTGAATGCTGTGGGCTTCCAGGCTGTAGCTCACTTCGATGGCCAGGGTTTTGCGCCAGCGCCGCTGGTTGAGGTGGATCAGCCGTTCGATGGAGGCGTGTTGGCCGAGCAGCTGCGGGTGGCCCTGGGAGAAGCGCACGTCGATCTGTTCGGCGATGCCGGCCAGGCACGCGCCAGTGATGATGCTGGACATGTCCAGCAGCATTTCCGAGGTCTCGTTGTCGTCTTTGGGCTGCCAGCCCAGCAGTTTCGCCATGTCGGCGACTTCCGAATCATGGAACAGCAGCAGCGCTTCGCCAGCGATGCCATCGCCGATAAACCCCTGGCACACCGCGCTCATGCGCTCGCCGCGCATGGCATCGGTCAGGGTCATGTGCAGCTCACTGACCTCGAAGATATTGACCTGGGGCACCGGCAACTGCACGAATACCCCAAGCACTTTGGCCAGCAGGGCAGCGGCGCGGCCCATGGCGACGTTAGTGACCTCGCGCAGGGCATCGCGGAAGTTGACCTTCAGCTCGTCCAGTACGTTGCTCTGGGCCGGTGCGGCGGGCGCGGCGGACGTGGCCTTGGGGTCGAACAGGCCAAGCTCAAGCAGGGTGCTGCGCAGGGTTTCGGGGTCGGCGGGCTTCTTGATAAACGCCAGTGCGCCGAGTTCTTTGACCCGACGCACGGCTTCATCCTGCACGTCGCCGGAGACCACCACCACCTTGCAGGCCAAGCCTTCGGCGCGCATGGCGGCGAGGGTTTCGTAGCCATCCAGCACCGGCATGGTCAGGTCCAGCAGCATGACGTGGCCGAGCCCCTGGCGCAGGGCCGTTAGCGCTTCTTGCCCATTGGTGGCTTGGGTGATGGATACCGGCCATTCTGGCGGCAGGGCACGAATCAGCTGCTTGCGCGCCATGTTGGAGTCGTCACAGACCACTAGTGGAATCACGGCTGGGGCTCGCCTCTACGCGTTGAAGATCACCACTCTGAGGCGGTTTGCCCAAGCATAGCCGTTTGAGACCTTGTGCGATGGGCTTATTCGACAGCCTGTTGCAGCCGATTGATGATGCCCAGCGCGGCCTGCCGGCCGCTGGCGAAGCAGGCGGTGAGCAGGTAACCGCCGGTGGGCGCCTCCCAGTCGAGCATCTCGCCGGCGCAGAATACCCCAGGCAGTGCCCGCAGCATCAGGTGCGCATCCAACTGCTCGAAGGGAACGCCGCCGGCGCTGCTGATCGCCTCGTCCAGTGGCCGGGTGGCGACCAGAGTCAGCGGCAGTGCCTTGATCGCGGCCGCTAGCTGGGCTGGTTCGGCGAAGTACGCCGGGTCGGCCAACTCGCGCAACAGCGCGGCCTTGACGCCATCTAGACCCAGTTGGCGATGCAGGTGCTTGGCCATCGACGCGGCGCCGCGCGGCTTGCTCAGGGCCTGCTGCACCTGGGCCTGGCTGCGCTGGGGTTGCAGGTCGAGGTGCACAGTGCTGTGGCCATCGCGCTCGATGGTCTGACGGATCTCGGCGGACAGGGCATACACCAGGCTACCTTCTACGCCCTGGGCGGTGAGCACGAATTCGCCTTGGCGCGGCGCAGCACCTGGCAATTGCAGGGTGACGTTCTTTAGCGGTGCACCGGCGAATTTGTCCCGTAGATACGGGCTCCAGGCGCGCACCTCAAAGCCGCAGTTACTTGGGCGCAGCGGTGCGATGCTCACCCCACGCTGCGTCAGCAGCGGCACCCAGGCACCGTCCGAGCCCAGGCGTGCCCAGCTGCCGCCGCCGAGTGCGAGCAGGGTGGCGCTTGGGCGTGCATGCAGTTCTCCCTCGGCGTGAGCCAGGCGCAGCGCGCCGTCGTCGGTCCAGCCGAGCCAGCGGTGTCGGGTGTGGATGCGCACGCCCTGTTCGCGCAAACGCTTGAGCCAGGCGCGTAGCAGCGGCGCGGCCTTCATGTCGCGGGGGAACACGCGCCCGGAGCTGCCGACGAAGGTTTCGATGCCCAAGCCATGAATCCACTCACGTAGGGCCGTGGCGTCGAAGCCGTCGAGCAAGGCCGTGATCTGCGCTTCACGCTCGCGGTAGCGGCCGAGAAAAGCAGCGTGGTCTTCGGCGTGGGTGATGTTCATGCCGCCGACACCGGCCAGGAGAAACTTGCGGCCCACCGAGGGCATGGCGTCGTAAAGGTCCACGGCAATCCCGGCACTGGCGAGGATCTCTGCCGCCATCAGGCCGCTGGGGCCGGCGCCGATAATGGCGACGTTGGGCGAGGATGGGGTGGCGGATGCGGTCATGGCGGCGGGCTGTCTGGGCGAAAAGCGCCATTCTACCCGAGCCGGCAGGGGCTTATGGATGGCTATGTCCCCGTTATGTGTGGCGCGGCGCCGATGCTTTTTGTAGGAGCCGCGCCCCGCGGCGAATGCCATGTGCAACACGCCGGTAACTGAATGGCTGCAATCGCCGAGGACCTGTTCAGTGGTTTATGCCGGTGCTGCGTGATGGCTTGCACGGGATGCAACAGGATTTTGGGACAGGCGCTTATGGATCAGGGGGCGCTTTTGCGCGGGGCCTTACGTTTGCTTTGGGCGGGTCGGCCACTGCTGCGGCGTTTCTTCTGCCAGGCTGGTTTGCCGGTGGCGGCAGGGCCGGCGCTGATGTTCAGGTGCAAGCCACGGCAGCGCTCGACCTGCTTGCTCAGCCAGGCGGACTGTTTGCTGACGAAGGTCTCCAGGCTCATCTCACCGCTTTGCACCATGTCCAGCGCCTGCTCCCAGATCGCCGTGGTGCCCGGGTCGGCGATGGCCCTGGGCACGGCATCGATCAGGCTGAAGGCCGCCGGGCTGGCGCACAGTGCCTTGCCGCGTTTCGTCAGGTAACCGCGGTCGAGCAGGCCCTGAATGATCCCGGCGCGGGTCGCTTCGGTGCCGATGCCGGTGGTGTCCTTGAGTTTCTGCTTGAGACGCGGGTCTTCGACCAGGCGTGCGACGTTCTTCATCGCCTTGATCAAGTCGCCCTCGGTGAATGGCTTGGGCGGCTGCGTCCAGAGGTCTTTGAGCTCGACCGCCAGCACCTCGCAGTGCTGGCCTTGGTGCAGCGCCGGCAGGGGTTGTGGCGCTGGCGTCTGGTCCTGACCTGCAGCCTTGAGCGCTTCGGGCAGGGCGCGCTTCCAGCCGGCCTCGACCACCACCTTGCCGCTGGCGCGCAGGGCCTGGCCGGCGCAGTCGAGGTCGACCTGGGTCCGGTCGTAGGCGTGGTCGGGGAGGAATTGCGCCAGGTAACGCGCGCGGATCAGGCTGTAAACCGCGCGCTGCTGGCTGCCCAGGCGCGCCAGATCAAAGATCACAGCGGTGGGGATGATGCCGTGGTGCGCGCTGACTTTGGCGTCGTTCCAGGCGCGTGAGCGGCGCGTCGCATCCAGGTGCGGCGTAAGCGCGGCCAGGCTGCTGTCGGCACGCTGCAGGGTAGCGAGAATACCCGCCGCGTCGGCGTGCTGGCTCAGTGGCAGGTAGCCGCAGTCGCTGCGCGGGTAGGTGATCAGTTTGTGCGTCTCGTACAGCGCCTGGGCGGTGTCGAGGGTTTCCTGGGCGCCCATGCCGAGGCGCTTGGAGCAGACCTCCTGCAGCGTGCCGAGGTCGAACGGCAGTGGCGCGCCTTCGCGCACGCGCTCGGTCTTGCACTGGCGCACCTGAGCCTGTTGCGCGCCGCGCAGGGCCTCGGCGGCCTGTTGCGCCAGGGCCTGGTTGATGCAGCGGCCCTGCTCGTCGCAGTGCGCCTCGGGCGCGCGCCACTGGGCGGCGAAATCCTGGCCCTCGGCCTGCAACTGCACCTCGATGGCCCAATAGGCGCTGGGCACGAAGTCGGCGATGCTGCGGTCGCGGTCGACCACCAGGCGCAGGGTCGGCGTTTGCACACGACCCACCGGCAGTACGCCCTGATAACCCGCCTGGCGCCCGAGCAGGGTGAACAGCCGGCTCATATTCATGCCGATCAGCCAGTCGGCCCGCGAGCGACCCAGGGCCGAGTGGTACAGGCTGAAGGTCTCTGCGCCGGGTTTGAGCGCGGCCAGCGCCTTGCGGATCGAGGCGTCGTCGAGGGCCGACAACCACAGGCGCTGCACCGGCCCGCGATAGCGACAGTGCTCGACCAGTTCGCGGGCGATCATCTCGCCTTCGCGGTCGGCGTCGGTGGCAATCACCAGCTCGCGGGCTTCGCCAAGCAGGCGCTTGACCGCCTTGAACTGGCTGGCGGTCTTGCCTTTGACCTGCATCTTCCACTGCGCCGGGATGATCGGCAGGTCGGCCAGCACCCAGCGCTTGTAGCGCGCGTCGTAGGCATCCGGCGAGGCGGTTTCGAGCAGGTGACCAATGCACCAGGTCACCGTCACGCCATCGCCCAGCCAGCAGCCATCACCGCGCCGGCGGGCGCCGAGGACCTGGGCGATATCCTTGGCCTGGGAAGGCTTTTCGCAGAGAAACAGGCGCATGGCGGTGGTGTACCGGCTCGTTCGACAGGTGCATAGCATGCGCAGCCTGGCCGGGCGCGGCAAGGTTTATCTGTATGGATGTACAGTTTTTTGCGTTTAACCTAACCCGCGCTCAGCCCAGACCTGCGCCGCGCTGTGATGCAGGATGCCGTGACGGCGGGCGAGCAGGGCGCGGTCCTTGTCGTAGCCGCCGCCGATCACGCCGACTACTGGAATGTCGCGGCCCAGGCAGTGTTCGATCACCGCGCGGTCGCGGCGGGCCAGGCCGGTGTCGGTCAGCTGCAGGTAGCCGAGGGCGTCGTCCTTGTGTACGTCGACGCCAGCGTCGTAGAGCACCAGGTCGGGCTGGTACAGCGGCAGCAGGTAGTTGAGCGCATCGTCCACCACCTTGAGGTAGTCGTCATCGCCCAGGCCCATGGGCAGCGGGATGTCCCAGTCGCTTTCGGCCTTGCGCGCGGGGAAGTTTTTCTCGCAGTGCAGCGATACGGTGATCGCCTCCGGTGTATCGGCGAGGATGCGCGCGGTGCCATCACCTTGATGAACGTCGCAATCGAAGATCAGCACGCGCTGCACCCGGCCGCTGGCCAGCAGGTAGCGGCTGATCACCGCGAGGTCGTTGAAGATGCAAAAGCCCGCCGGAAAATCATAGTGCGCATGGTGAGTGCCGCCGGCCAGGTGGCAGGCCAGGCCGTGTTTCAGCGCCTGTTCGGCGGCCAGCAGCGAGCCGCCCACCGCACGCACCGTGCGCCGCGCCAGGGCTTCACTCCAGGGCAGGCCCAGGCGGCGCTGGTCGGCGTGGGGCAGGGCGCCTTCCATATAACGCGCCACGTAGTCCGGGCAGTGGGCTAGGGTGAGAATCTCCGCCGGGCAGCAAGCGGGGCGCAGCAGCGTCGCATCATCCACCACGCCACTGGCCAGCAGGTGCGCGTGCAACAGGCGGAACTTCTCCATAGGGAAGCGGTGGTTGGCAGGGAAGGGCGGGCTGTAATCGTCGTGGTAGACGAGGGGCAGGCGCATGGCGGTGGGGCTCCGAGGGCAGCGCTGGGCAGTATTACCGCGTAGTAGCAGTGACTCAAGCCATCGCCCTGCACGGCACAGGCGCCAGGTGGTGACGTCTGGCTTTACACTAGCGCCTTGCGTGCACCCGTTTTGAGATCGGCCGTGAGCCGGCGTGAGGAGAGAACACAGATGAGTCAGGTACTGGATGAGCTGGTGGCCTTGTTGAGCCTGGAAGCCATTGAGGAAAACCTGTTCCGCGGCGTCAGCCAGGACCTGGGTTTTCGTCAGCTGTTCGGCGGGCAGGTGCTGGGCCAGTGCGTCTCGGCGGCCTGCCAGACGGTGGAGCCCGAGCGCCATGTGCATTCGCTGCACGGTTACTTTCTGCGGCCCGGCGATGCCGGCCTGCCGGTGGTGTACCACGTAGACCGAGTGCGCGACGGTGGCAGCTTCAGCACGCGGCGGGTAACGGCGGTGCAGAAGGGTAAGCCGATCTTCACCTGCAGTGCGTCCTTTCAGTACGACGAGGAGGGTTTCCAGCACCAGTTGGGCATGCCCGATGTGCCCGGTCCCGAAGGGCTGAAGTCGGAAACCGAGTTGGTGCGCCTGGTGGCCGACTCCCTGCCTGAGCGCATGCGCGAGCGGGCAGTGAGCGACAAACCGATCGAGATCCGCCCGGTGACCGTCGGCAATCCCTTTGCGCCCGAGCCATGCGAGCCGGTCAAGTACGTCTGGTTCCGTGCGGCGGGCGAGTTGCCGGATGACCCGCAATTGCATAAATACCTGCTGGGTTATGCCAGCGACTTCAACCTGCTGACCACCTCGATGCTACCCCACGGCGTGTCCGTGTGGCAGAAGTTCATGCAGGTCGCCAGCCTCGACCACGCCCTGTGGTTCCACGCCAACCTGCGCATGGACGACTGGCTGTTGTATGCCATGGACAGCCCATGGGCCGGCAATGCCCGCGGTTTCTCGCGCGGCAGCATCTTCAACCGTCAGGGGCAACTGGTAGCTTCGGTGGCCCAGGAAGGGCTGGCGCGGGTGCGCGAGGACTGGAAATAGCCTTTAACCCGACCATCGGTATCGGCTTTTTGTCATCCAGGGCTGTTTATCTGTGTAGGAAATTAACCCATTTGCCGCATGGTCTATTTCCTTCAGTTAAATTTTAAATTTTTAAAAACATGGAGTTGCAGCAGATCTTTGGGGAGATTCGCTCATTGGGGCCACCCATGACTACGGTCAATCCTCGACTACATTCGATTTACACGCATCAACGTATGTAAACGGACTGTTTCGAGGAGAGCTGCCATGAAGCTGCGGTTGATTCGTTCCATTGCCCTATTGGCGTTGGCCTCAGCAACGGGAACCGCCCTGGCTGCCGGCCAGCTACAGGGGCAGCTCAATGTGCAGATGGTCATCGGTAGTGGCTGCACGGTCACCAATGGTAGTGATGACGGCAGCAGCAACACCTTCGGCAGCATCCTGTTCGGCGAATACCCGTCACTCAATAGCATTGTCGAGGGGCGCTCGATTGGCGCGGGTGGCGGTGGTTCGTTCGGCCTGGAATGCAGCAATGGCACCAATTACAACGTTGCCCTGGATTCCGGGCAGAACCTGAACGGTAATCAGCGGCGCATGCAGAACGCGGGCGAGTTCATTGCCTACAACCTTTACCAGGATGCTGCACGTACCGTTCTGTGGGACGATGGCAGCAACGGTGGCACCGTGCTGCCGGGGACCGGCAGTGGTAATGATGAAGAGATCATCGTCTATGGCCGAGTGCCTGCCCAGGTAACCCCTAGCCCCGGCACCTACCTCGACACGGTACAAGTCACCGTCAGCTGGTAGCCCTACCCTCATTCCTAGCCCTGCCAAGGTCTCACTATGCGTGTGATTTTTGCATCACTGTTGCTGCTGGTTATCGCCCAGCACGCTTCGGCAGTCGAAAAAGTCGCCACGCTGGGGGGCATCGCCGAAGTGTTACCTGCCTGTAGCGCAGGCAGCACTGAGCCTGGGGCTCTGGGGCAGTTCGGTACACTGGAGTTCGGCACCTATGTTGGCCTCGATACGGCCGTCACGGCTGCGATGACGGGAGCTGGAGCAGGGTTGCGTATTCAGTGTGTGGCCAACACCCCATACCGGGTACTGATCGGTGCGGGCAGTAGTGGTGATGTGCAGGGGCGTACCCTGCTCGGCCCGGGCGGCCAGACGCTGTCTTACAACCTCTACAGCTCGGCGGACTTCGCCACCCTCTGGGATGACAGTTCAGGCCTCAGCGGCCTGGGCAGCGGGGCCGAGCAGTGGCTGCCGGTATACGGCCGGGTTCCGGCCCAGAGTACGCCCACGCCGGGCACCTACAGCGACTCAGTCACGGTCACGGTGAGCTGGTGATGCGTATCTGGCGGGTTGTCGCCGCACTGTCGGTTATGCAGGCAGCACATGCTGATACCGGCGTGGATGACCTGACGCTGAGCCGCAGCTTCGAACTACGCGCCACCGTTGTCCGGGGCTGTCTGCTGGGCACGGGGAGTGCGGATGTCAGCAGTTTTGGCACACTCAATTTTGGCCAGTTCGGCAGTCTTCCCAATGATGTTCAGGCCAGCTCCAGCGAGGGAGCAGGCACCATCGTGCTGCACTGCACGCCGGGTACGGCGGTGACTGTGGCGCTCAATGCGGGTATGCACAGCAGCGACATTGCCGGCGGTCGTTACCTGGGCAAGGGCGCCGAGCGCTTGCGCTACCAACTTTATCAGGATGCCAGTAACAGCACCGTCTGGGGCACCGCCGGAGTGGGCGGCAATGCCTTGAGTATTATCTTTGGCGCCGCAGGCATTCAGCGTTACCCGGTGTATGCGCGCCTATTCAATGCCGATCCCATGCCCTCGGCTGGCATATACAGCGACACGGTTACGGTAACCATCAGTTACTGAGCCGACACAAGGAGGTGTGGACATGCAGGGTCGCTCACTAGCACGTCGAATCATGGGGCTCATCCTGCTCTGCACCTGCCAGGTCGAGGCGGCTAACTCGATTCTTATCTGGCCGATCAACCCGCGCATCGAAACCGGCGAGAAGGCCACTGCGCTCTGGTTGGAGAACCGTGGGCGGCAGCCGGTCAGCTTGCAGGTGCGGGTATTCGCCTGGCGTCAGGAGGGCTTCAACGAGCACCTGGATGCCCAGCAGCAGGTGGTCAGTAGCCCGCCTGTGGTGACCATCGTCCCGGGTAAGCGGCAGATGATCCGGCTGATCAATCGCCAGCCGCTCGAGTCGGGTGTGGAGCAGGCTTATCGGGTATTGGTCGATGAAATGCTGCAGGCCGATCAGGTGGCGGCAGGGCAGATGGGGGTGCGGTTTCAGATGCGTTACTCCGTGCCCCTGTTCGTTTTTGCTGCCGACAGTGCGCTGGACTCCGCCATGCGCAGTAACCGTCGAGACGTCAAACTGTTGAGCCCAAACTTGCGCTACCGACTGGAGAGCGAGGGTGGGCGTCGTTACCTGAGTGTGCATAACCAAGGCGCAGCGCATGCGCGTCTGGCCAATGTGCAGCTTCAGCATGCCGAAGGCACCCTGACTGTGGCGAGTGGCCTGCTCGGCTATGTACTGCCGGGCGCCTGGATGCGTTGGCCATTGCCTGCGCGCGTGTCCGACGAGGGCGTTAGCCTCCAGGCCTTGATCAATGATCAGCGCGAGCCACAAACCATTGCGGGGCATTGATGCCAGGGAGTGCCTATGCAATGACCGGCCGCGTACTGGCGGCCTGGTCACTGTCGATGGCCATGAGTGCCCAGGAGCTTCAGCTCTACCTGGAACTGGTGGTCAACCATCTGCCGACCGGCCGGGTGATTGGTGTGGTTGAGCGCGACGGGCGTTATTTCGTTGAACGCGATGAACTGCTGGCAGTGGGTGTGCAGCTTGACGCACAGCAGACCGACGCGGTGCTGGCACTGGATGAAATAACCGGCTTACGCAGTGAGTACGATGAAGGTATGCAGCGGTTACTGCTGGTATTGCCCAGCGCCTGGTTGCCACATCAGGAAATTGGCAGTCGCCAGCTTTTCGACCGTACCGCCGCGCAAAGCTCGCCAGGCGCCCTGCTTAACTACGACCTCTACTACAGCGATACCGCAGGGGCGTCGCGTAGTGTCAGCGCCTGGATGGAGCAACGTGTCTTCAATGGCTACGGTTTACTCTCCAATACGGGCATCTGGCGGCGATCATTCAATTTCGATGGGCGCAATGATGGCTACAGCCGCTACGACACCAGTTGGCGCTACGACCAGCAGGACAGCCTGCACAGCTATGTGGCGGGTGACCTGGTCAGCGGCGCACTGACCTGGAACAGCGCCGTGCGCCTGGGCGGTGTGCAGGTGGCGCGTAACTTCGCGTTGCGCCCCGATCTGATTACCTACCCGCTGCCCAGCTTCTCCGGCGATGCGGCGGTGCCCAGCAGCGTCGAACTGTTTATCAACAATGCCCGGGTGAGCAGTGACAATCTGGAGCCAGGCCCCTTTACGCTGAACAATGTGCCTTTCATCAGTGGCGCAGGGCAGGCGACTGTGGTCACCACCGATGTGCAAGGGCGACGGGTGTCGACCAGCGTGCCTTTCTATGTCACCGACCAGTTGCTGCAAAAGGGGTTGTCCGACTATTCCATCTCCGCCGGTGCTTTGCGCAAAGCCTATGGCATTGAGGATTTCGCCTATGGCAGCTTCGCCAGCAGTGCCAGCCTCCGTCATGGCATCAGCGATAGCTTCACCCTCGAAGGGCATGTTGAAACGGGCGAGGATCTGCGCTTGGCCGGTGCTGGCGGCAGCATGGCGGTCGGTCGCTGGGGCACCCTCAGTAGCGCGTTGGCCGGTAGCCGTTTCGAGGGCCGTACGGGCCAGCAATACAGCCTGAGCTACAGCTACTACTCACCCCGCTTCGGGGTGGCCATGCAACATATTCAGCGCAGCCCCAACTATGCCGACCTGAGCGTGGTCAGCGCGCTGGAGAACACGGTCGTTGGGCGCTTTCTGCCCGCGCGCAGCGATCAGCTCACGTTCTCGTTCAGTCCCGCTGGGCTGGGTAGCATCGGGGTCGGCTATTTCGACCTGCGCAATGGCGCAGGGCAACAGACTCGCTTGCTCAATCTTTCCTGGTCGCGCAGCTTCTCCGGCAATGTCAGCGTGTATGGGGCCTTCAATCGCTTGCTAGGGGAGTCCGGCTACTCGGCGCAGTTGCAACTGGTAATCCCCTTCGACCTGCACACAAGCTTCACCGCGGGCATCGAGCGTAACAGTCAGGGCGGCCATACTCAGCGCGTCAGCTATAGCCGTTCCGCCCCCAGCGATGGCGGGCTGGGCTACAACCTTGGCTACGCCAGCGGTGCCAACGACTTCATGCAGGCTTCGGCAGCGTGGCGGGCATCCCAGGCTCAACTGCAGGCTGGGGTTTACCGTGACGAGGGGCGACACACTTATTGGGGCGACCTCAGCGGCTCGCTGGTGCTGATGGATAATGCCCTGTTCGCCAGTAACCGCATCGATGATGCCTTCGTCCTGGTCGATACCGACGGTTATGCCGACGTCCCCGTCCGCTTCGAGCACCAACTGCTGGGGCGGACCGACCGTAACGGCCATCTGCTCGTGCCCTGGGTGCCGTCGTATTACCGCGGGCATTATGAGATCGACCCGCTGGGCTTGCCGGTCAACGTGCGCACTCCCGATGTCCGACAGAGCCTGGCGGTACATCGCGGCAGTGGGGCGCGGCTGCCGTTCGACCTGCGTGAGGTGAGCGCCGCCAGCATCGTGCTGGCCGATGAGCAGGGGCAGTTCTTGCCGCGCGGCAGCAAGGTCGAGCGCGTTGGCGGGCGCGAGCCGGCTTATGTCGGCTGGGACGGTCTGGTGTATTTCGAAGAGCTCGATGAGCAGAACGACCTGCGTGTCAGCCTGGCGGGGGGCGGCCAGTGCGAGGTACGTGTCAGCCTGCCTGCACAAACCCGGGATGTACTCGTGTTGGGGCCATTGACATGCCGCTGAGCTGCCGACTGATTGTACTGATCATGCTGCTGCTCCTGGGGCAGCTGGCGCATGGAGCCTGCGCCGCAAGCAGCTCGGCGGTGAGTTTGGGTACGAGCAATTCGCTGAGCCTGCGCACCACGGCGCAACAGGCGTCGGCCAGTGGCGGCCTGCGCTGCGACGGTATTCTGGAGGCGCTGGCGTTCAATTACATCCGCGTCACCCTGGCCAGCGGTAGCCTGAACTTGCAGAGTGGTGATCAGCAGATTCCATTCCAGGTCTTCAGCAACAGTGGCTACAGCCAGGAGTTGCTAGCCGGGCAACCTGTCAGCCTGACCAACATCGTACTGCTCGGCCTGGGTGGTACTTCGCGAAGCGTGCCGCTGTACTTCCGTACCCGCCTGGGCAGCAATGTGGCGGCCGGTACTTATACCGGTAGCGTCACGCTCACTTGGCAATGGGCTATCTGCCTACTGGGTGCGCTCAATGCCTGTACCTCATGGGACCGCAGCCCGGGGCTGACGCAAAGCTGCCCGCTGGGCTTATGTGGTGCCCCAACCAACTGGGGCAGTGGCAGTACCGCGGTGATCAACCTGACCCTGGTGGTCAGCAAGGCCTGCCTGATCAACAGCACACCGAACCTGGACTTCGGCAGCCAGGCGTTAGTCAGCCAGTTCACCCCGCTCACACAGTCGGTCAGCGTGACCTGCACCAACACCGAAGGCTATCGCCTGGGTTTCGATAATGGTCAGCACTATCAGGCGCCCTGGCGGCGCATGCAGGTCGCGGGTAACTACCTGCGCTACAACCTCTTTCACCCCAGCACCACGACCGTCTGGGACAATGCCAGCCAGACCCGCTCGGCAACAGGCACGGGCGAGCCACAAAGCTTTCCCTTTCAGGCGATCATCGATCCAGCGCAGCCCAATGTACCGGCCGGAACCTACATCGATAACGTCAGCCTGATCATCAGTTACTAAGGCTTTGGCGCTATGCTGCGCGCCTGAGCGATCGCGCGGGGAGCGCCGATGAACCTGGCACAACGTAAACACTGGGTGTTCGACATGGATGGCACCTTGACCATCGCCGTCCACGATTTCGAGGCCATCAAGCGTGCGCTGGAGATTCCTGTCGATGAAGACATCCTCGGCCACCTGGCGGCACTGCCGGCTCGCGAAGCGGCGGCCAAACACGCCTGGCTGCTCGACCATGAGCGGGAACTGGCCCTGGCCTCCCAGGCGGCGCCCGGCGCGGTGGAGCTGGTGCGCGAACTGGCCGGGCGTGGCCACCAACTCGGCATCCTCACCCGCAATGCCCACGAACTAGCCCTGCTGACGCTGCAGGCCATCGGTTTGCACGACTGCTTTGCCCCAGCCCATGTGCTTGGGCGCGATGAAGCTGCCCCCAAACCCGCGCCCGACGGCCTGCTGCACCTGGCCGACGCCTGGCAGGTTGCGCCGCACGAACTGGTGATGGTCGGCGACTACCGCTTCGACCTGGAGTGCGCCCGCGCCGCAGGCGCCTGCAGTGTGTTGGTAAACCTGCCAGACAACCCCTGGCCGGCGCTGACTGATCATTTCGCTGTGGACTGTTGGGCTTTGCAGCGCCTGCTCTAAACCGGTCGCTGCAACACTATCCGGGTAGCGCTACTGACTTATGAGACCTTGCTTGCGCCTGCGCTGATCAGTGCGCGCGCCTGTGCCAGAAAGTCGTCTGTTATGGACACGTTACTCAAGAAGAACCTTTGATTGTTTTCTTTCATGTCGATAGTCAGTGACTTGAAGAACGGATTTCGCCGAACGCGCAGATTCTTGATCTCACCTGCGCAGAGCAGTTCTTGGCGACGGTAGGCCTCGGATTCGTCGTCGTACTGCATGCCCTGTTCTGTCAGCGAGACTCGTACATGCTGATCACGGCGGCCTAATGCTGCTGCAAGAAAAAGTACGGCATTAGCGACAAGCGATAAGCCGAGGGGCCAGCCGAGCAGGTATTCGTCCAGGTCGCCAAGCGGGAAAAAGATAAACACAAGCTGTGCACTTGTGACGGCTGCACTGAGCATCGCCCACGACATGACGCTGAGGTATTGAGCCTGGTTCCAGGTGGCTTGTTGCATAGGTCATTCCTTGATTATTTCAATATGGCGCATGGCGTTGGCAGGCATGCGTTTTTAGAGGTGTATGCGTGATGCTATACATCCAGTCCCCGCTCACGCTCCAGGTCGATCAACCGCGTGGTTGGGCCATCGGGTTGCAGGCGCTCGCTGACGATCTGTGGCCAGCGGTTGCGCGAGCGGCGCTTGGCGATGGTATAGGTGTACTCGTGTAGCCAGTTTATGGGGTAATACAGCACTTCCCAAGCCAGCATGAAGGCATCGGTCCATTCCAGGTAGTTCTTACCGCCATTGGCTGCTTTCTTCTTGGCTATCTTGGCCAGCGTCAGTGAGTGCCAGTCAGTACCTTTGATATTGCTGGCCTTGAGCATTTCCTTGATATAGGCATCCGAATCGCTGCGTTGGCCGTTTTCATCGAACCAGGGGCCGTTGTCCATATAGGCACGTAGCCATTCCCAAAAGCCTTTTTGCATTTGCAGCGTCTTGCCCATGGGCAGGCCGAGACTGACTAGCAGTGCTTTATTCGGCTCCCCCAAACGGCGCACCAGAACTTCCAGCGAAGCGTTACGCATACCGCCGGTATGGGGGCCGACCATTACGTACTCACCTGCCAGCGCTTGAATACCGTCCCATGGGCTGTGGTAGAGCTCACCGTTGTGATCGAAATAGACCTCGCGGGTACGGCGGTTGAAGAGGATTGGCAGGGGGAGAGGGCGGCGGGTTTCCCAGAGAAAAGGGACGATGAAGAAAATGACAGCCAATGACAGTCCCATCCAAACACCATCGATTTTCCCAGTCAGGATCAGAATGGCGCTCATGAGAATTGTGGCTACCCCGCCAACACCGCCCATTACGCCTGTAAGCATTCCCCTATCAGTATCACCTCCTGTCTTTAGGGCCAGATAATGCTCGGTGTGTTCGTCGGTAACAAACATCTCCCAAGGCTTTTCCCCCGTGGACTGGTCGGCGCGCAATAGCACGCTGGGCGCCTGCCCGAAGCGGGCGAGGGCTTGCTGGATAAGGTCGCTTACAGCCATGCAATTTGTTTCCGTTCAGGCTGAGGTATAGCCCAAGGTGCTGTTGAAGTAATCCATAAAGCTTTGGCCCTGGGCGAAGGCTTTTTCGATCTGGGCAGTTTGTTCCAGTAGTGCGCTACTAGGTTTGGCCCATTGGGTGGGCGGCAAGGGTTGCGACCATTGTTCGATGCTGGCGGGCATGGGCTTCATGCTGTAGCGGTGGTCCCACTCGGCAACCCAGTAAGGGAAGCGCCACCAGGTAACCACATTGCGCACGTACCAAAACGCCACGCCAAAAGCTGAGCAGTAGCCACCACGGTAGGCCTCGCGCATGGATTCGCGTTCTTCATCAAAGGTGTGGCGGCCCTCGTAGGGGGCTTTGCCGGGGCAAAAGGCCGGGCCTTTTTCCATATACACGCGAATGGCTTCCCACTTGGACAGGCCGTGGGCCGGGGTCAGTACGCCCTGGTTGAGGAAGTGGGTCTTGTCGGTTTTCGGGTTATCGAGGGCCATACCCAGGGTGTAGGTACTCATAATGCCCTCGCCTGTGGTGCCGGTGCTGACCGACACCCAGGCCACCAGCTCTTCCCACGGTTGGATAATCGGCTCGTCCGAACCACTGGGGAAATAGCAGACCTCGCGGCGCTGACGGTTAAAGCGCATGGGCCTGGTGCGGGCTTTTTGCAGGGTGGTACTGATGACTGAATAGCAGCCCAAAATTGCAAATAAGCCGCCGCCTAATAAGGCAATTAGAGCTCCGCTCGGAAGCATTTCTGCTGCAAGAGATACAAAAGAGCGTCCGTATAAATCCCCGAATGTACCAAGGCCAACGATGGTTGGCCCAACGATCAAACACACAATCAGAACACTCATGAATACCCAAATCATCAGTTGGGCCTGGAAGGCTTTGTTGAAGTTGCTTTGCCCCACATCGAGGTAGGTGTCGTTAACCTCCAAAAAGCTGCCACCCAAGTCCATCGGCGCATGACCGGTGGGCAGTGGCAGTGGGGCCAGAAACAAGGCTTGGCCGGTGGCGAAGCTGCGCATTTCTCCCGCACTGGGGCGCTGGTTTTTCAGGTCGAAGTCGGGCTCTGCGGGGGCTTTGGCCATGGGCGTAATTGGGTCCTTTAGCTGATGACAGATTGGTCGAGGGTATCCAGCGTAAGCGGCAGGCTGGGGGCATTGGCGGTGCGCACACGCAGCAAGGCGACTTCGGCCATGGGTTTGCCTTGCTGGGCATGCAGGGTCAGGCTTTCAAAGCGTTTGGTCTGTACCTCGTTGCTGCCTGCCAACGGCGGGTAACGCAACTCGATGGCCAGGCCGTGCTGGGCATTGGCCTCCTGGGGGTAGATCTCCAGCCCGAGCCGCAGCGGCTCGTGCAGTTTACTGAGTAATTTGAACTGGTAGAGCAGCGGCTCGGTCCAGGGTTGCCAATCGTTTCGCTGGTGGTTACTGAGCCAGTAGGCGGCCAGGCTAACCCCGCTGTCATCCAGCTCAGCGGTGATAACGCCGGGTACCTGCAGGATAAACAACCCGGCGGCCTTGTCGGGTTGCAAACCAGCGCTGGGCGCAGCGGTGATGGTGGCCAGGCGCAGGTGCTCGGTCGCCAAGGGCCGCTGAGCATCGCGCAGGCCCCAGGGGCCTTGTTGCAGCCAGGCGTCGAGTTGGCTCAGGTTATTGCGGTTGTAAATCCACTCGCCGCCCAGTTGCAGACCGGTCAGGGCCAAACCAATCAGATTGGCCCGTGCGGCGATGCTGACCAGGCGGCCCCCCGCGACAGCCCAGGCCGCCGCGCGGGCTTGCTGAGTATCCTTGAATACCCCAATTACAATGCCGCTTGAACGAATGAAGGCCCAACCGTTAATACCCACTTGCCCGGCATCGCCGATGCTGGCCATGCCGGCACCGGCTAGCATGCCCGCATCGCCCCGGCGCAGGCCCTCATTAAATTTGCCGATACTGCCCGGCAAGCTGGTGGATGCAGCGAGCAGGCTGAAAGCATACGCGGGCAAGCCAAAACTGGCAGTGAGTTTCCCCAGCCGTGCCGCCATGCTGATTTTACCGGGGACACTGGCGTAGTTATTAAACGCCACCGAAAGGCTGGTAACTGCAATGCCCTGAGCGGCAGCAAAGGTTCCAGCGATCATGGAAAAGATAGCGTTCCAAAGTGAGAAGTAGTCGGCCGAACTTCTATCCGCCTTCCGTTGAAACTCAGCATTCACCACCACAAAATTGCGTATCTGCCAAACCGCCACGGCCGAGGCAAATAGATCTGCCCCGACCGAACGGAACACGCCCTCGCCCAACCCCTTAAATGGCCGCTTTAGACGAAAGTCCTCGGCCATGCGCTGAAACTCGGCGACCTGAGTGCTATTAAGGCCCTTGATCTTGACCCCGGCCTTGCTTGGCCCTTCGCCCACCGGGCTAAGGGCGCTGGCCACGCGGCTTTCTAGGGGCAGCAGGCTTGCTTGCAGGGCTTTGCGCTCTGCCAGCAGGCTGCGGTGGCTACCGTGGGGCAGCCGGCCCCGGCGCTCAAAGGCGAGGGTTTGTCTGATTTTGTGTTTCAGCGCGGTAAGTGTGCTGCGCAGCTCGGTCAGCTTGCGGGTATCGGTCTCAAATGCCTGAATCTGGCTAGCCGACGCGAACTCCAGGGTGATGCCACCTTGGCCGAAGGCCCGCAGCACATCCAGCCACGCCGCCCCTGGCAGGGCACGCAGCACTTTGCCGGGGTCCAGCGGGGCGGCGTTGCGCAGCCCTTGCATGGCACCGTCCATGGCCGCGGCCAGGCCCAGTTGTTTGGCCGGCTCGTAGGCGGTATTGCGCAACTGATTAAGGGTAATGCCGGTTTCGCTGAGGTGGAAAACACTCGGCAATTGTTGCTGGACCAAGCCATTGAACTGGACGCTAAGTTCATGTGCGCCGCTGTAGTCATTGCTGGCCATGGCCGTATCACGCATGCCCTTGATCAAGCTGGAGAGCTTGGCCTGCATATCGATCTGGTCGGCATGACTCAGGGTGAAAAACCCAGGCAGGCTCAGTTGCGGGTATTTATCCAGCAGCGCCGCCAGGGCATCAGTGGCTTTGTCGGTACGGCAGAGATCTTTCAGGCAGGCATATTCGGTGGCGAGCGCCAATTCGATTTGCGTACTCGACTGCGGGTCGAAGTACCAGGCCGCGCGGTGGAAGCGTTCTGCCGCAACCATGGCAACGCGGTCTTCGGTGATCAGGTCAAGTCGCTCGTTCCAGCGTTTGAGCTGGGCGCGCTGCTGTTTGAGAAACGCCTCCATGCCGGGGCGATCAGTCAGATCGCCTATGCCTTGTTGTCCCCACTTGGCCCCTTCCAGGGCATCTTCAGCATTCTCATCGAGGCTTTCGATAAAGTCCTCGTACTTCGCATAGAGGGGCGCACCGAGGCTCTGGCGCATGCGCATACGTGAGGCATTAATGGCGCCACGGTGTGTGCCGGGGCCATGCCATTGGGCCTGATGCTTGACGTTGATGTAGTCACTGATGCTTTGGCGCTGCGCCGGGTCGGTTTCTTCTTCAAGCTTGGCGAAGCGCGGATCCTGCTTGGCTGCACTGAGCATTTGCTGCTCATTCAGGCGGTACAACGACTCGATGTAGCAGCCGATCACATACTTCTTCTGGGTTGTTTCGGCACT
This sequence comes from Gammaproteobacteria bacterium, assembly GCA_018826895.1. Lineage (GTDB taxonomy): Bacteria > Pseudomonadota > Gammaproteobacteria > Pseudomonadales > Pseudomonadaceae > Aquipseudomonas. The sequence goes on along the minus strand of JAHJYA010000050.1, from coordinate 1,959 downwards.
GCTCCAGTCGATGATCCAGCCGGCAGCCAGATCTTGGTGGCTGGCCAGGTCGCGCAGTACACCGATGTCGTCACGCACCACCAGGTAGAGGTGATCATTTTCGTACTGCGGATTCAGGCTTTTCTTCAGTATGCCGAGCTGGGTTGGCTGGTACAGCGAAGGTTGCTCCCAGGCGTAGTCTTGGCTTTCTTCAGGCTTCATGCCTTGGCTAGCGTTTGTTGTGGCGGGCTTCTCTGCCGCTTCGGCCAGCCACTTGTTGGCCTGGTTCGTGGTTAAAAGGTCGGCGGCACCGTTCTCACAATCCACCCGACTGAGGTCGATGGCTTGCATAAAGTGCTTACGCTCTTTGGGGCTCTTGAGCACTTGAGCGCATTTTGCAGCGGTCCATTGCACTTCGGAGTAGGCCACATGCAGCGGATCATGACGGGAGAAAATCAGTTGGGCTTCGCCGACGCTGGTCTCTCGCTTGTCGGCAGTAACTTCGGCCTTGTTCCACAGCAGTTGGGTCATCACACCCTTGGCAATGCGGTACTCATGCAGAATTGCTTTTGGCTGCTTGCCGACGATCACATACAACCAGCCATCACGAATCAGCCGAATACCCAATGGCCGCGATTTAAGTCGGTAAGGCAGGCTCAGTTCGGCTGCGGGGTCGAGGCGTTCGACCAGGCCGTAACGCAAGGGCAGTAACTGCACCTTGTTTTTCATGTGCGGGCAGGCACCGATTGGGCTTTTGCCATCGCTTTTGGCTTTGTCGACGTGATTGGGATTTTTACTGCTCATGAGGAAATCCTTTGCGCTGACTGGGCGCGGGCGTAGGCCAGATCCGCTGCTTGCTCGATACGTTGGGAAGGCGTGAGCGAGGACTTTTGCGTCAGCAATTCGGCAATGTCGGTGTGCTCTTGCAGGGCGCTATCCCCCAAAAGGCCGAAGATGTTGGCGTAGAGGGTGATGTCCTGTTCGCTATGGAAGCCCTGGGCATAGGCCTGTTCCGCCAGCGTCCGTAAGTGTTGCCAGCGATCTGGTGGGGTCAGTGCCTGGTGGTAGTCAGGAAAATACTCGCGCAGGTGCTCGTCGAGGCGGATGAGGATGCCGCGAAACGCCACCTCGCCGAGCCTCTCCAGTTGCGCATCGGATAGCTGATAGGGCCGATCATGGCGGGCGGCTGTTGCTGAGCCTGGGCGTTGAAGCTGATGCCAGCTGTTTTGCATCCGGTCAGCGGCAACGATCTGCTCGACAGGCCCCCATAACGTGGCATCTGCGTCGCGCAGGGTGGGCTCAAGCAAGGCATAAATAACCGCAGGGTCCGCCAGCCGTAGCAGCATCGCCTCACCCAGCGGGTGGCGCACGGATACGAGCCAGCGCAAGTGGTTCAACACCTCATCTCGGCTGGCAGGACTGAACACTAGGTAGCCCCATTCGTCCTGGCTGTTTTGCACAAAAGCTGCCAGTGCGGGGTCCTGTTGCCCGTTCAGGCGTACCAGGCAGGGAGAGACCTCGGCCAATTCAGCCCAGGGAGTCTCCAGGTACACGGCGTCGAAGTCGGGCGATTCGGACCACTCATAGAGCTGTTGCGGCAGTGTCTCGACGCTGATGCCGTCCAGCAGCAGATACGCGGGAGCGTCCCAGGGCAATGCTGCTGGCAGTTGACGCAGATCGTTAGTTGGCATCTGCGGCCTCCTGCTTGGCGGCTTCGCAGATGACGCAAAGCGGTTGCTTGCGTTGCAACGCTTGCTTCTGCGCCTGAATCAACAACTCCCCCGCCTTATCCGCATCCGCTTGCTTAACCTTACCCGGCAACAGCGGCGCTGCCCCCGAGCCTTTACCTGGCGCGCCACCGGAGTTGAACTTGATCACCGGGCCGACCATCGTGATGCCGCCGGCGTCCAGTTTGATAAAGCTGCCGGCGGCCTTGAGGGTCAGTTCGCTGCCGGCGTCGAGGACGATTTTCTGGCCGCT
>JAHJYA010000049.1 GCA_018826895.1 Gammaproteobacteria bacterium | reverse complement strand
TCGATCAGCTTGGTGTAACGCTCAACCATGCCGCCGACTTGCTCGCTCTGGTCCGGGTGAACCAGAAAGATGATTTCGTAATGACGCATAAATGCTCCTTACGGGTTGTAGCCTGCCGCCAAGCGCGGTCAGGCAAGGAGTGAATTTCACTGGTGTGTCTTGCCAAAACGCCTGGGCGCGCAAGCGCCTGCCGTCGCGGCAAGGGGCGCCATTCTAGAGAAGCCCCTGCGCACAAGCAAGGTGAACTGGTGATTATTTGAACAGTGGCGCAGGATCCTACTCAGCAACCGAGACATCGGCGACCGGTTGCTACCTTGCTGGCGATTCCCAAGCGAATCGCCAGCAAGCAGGTGAAGCAGGCCCTACGCCTTGGTTTTGCTGCTGCGCTGGCGCTGCGCCTCGAACAGGCAGACGCCCGTTGCCACCGACACGTTAAGGCTGCTGACACTGCCTGCCATCGGCAGCTTGACCAGGTAGTCGCAGTGCTCGCGGGTCAGGCGGCGCATGCCCTTGCCTTCGGCCCCCATGATCAGCACGGTCGGCCCGGTCAGGTCCTGCTCATACAGCGAACGCTCGGCCTCACCGGCCGTACCGACCACCCACAGACCGCGCTGCTGGAGTTTCTCCAGGCTGCGCGCCAGGTTGGTCACCGCCACCAGCGGGATGACTTCGGCTGCACCACAGGCCACCTTGCGCACGGTGGCGTTGAGCGTGGCGGATTTGTCCTTGGGTATGATCACCGCAAGCGCGCCGGCCGCATCGGCGGTGCGCAAGCAGGCGCCGAGGTTGTGCGGGTCGGTGACGCCGTCGAGCACCAGCAGCAAGGGCGCGCCCTCGCTGCGGTCGAGCAGCTCCTCGAGCATCTGCTCACCCCAAACCTGACTAGGACTCACATCGGCCACAACACCCTGGTGCACACCTTCAACCCAGGCATCCATCTCGCGGCGCTCGCACTGGCCAACCGACACCCGCGCATCCGCCGCCAGCGCCAGAAGTACCTGCACCCGCGGATCGCTACGCCCTTCGGCCAACCAGATCTGCTTGACCCGCTTGGGGTGGTGACGCAACAGCGCTTCTACGGCGTGTACGCCGTAGATTTTCTCCAGCGCACTCATGACTTGGCCTTGCGCTTGCGCGCACCACCGGCCGCACCAGCCCCACTTTTGGATGGACCCTTGCGGTGCTTGCTGTCGCTTTCCGCACGCGCGGCCGGCTTGCCACCACGCCCGGCAGCAGGCTTGCTCTTGGACTCGGCCAGCAGCGCCTTCTTGATATCCCGGCTCTTCTGCACGTCGGTATTACCCGGCGCACTGCCTTCGCTACCACGGCGCTTACGCCCGATAGGCGCATCGACAGTGCCCTGACCCAGTTCGAAGTCGATCTTGCGCTCGTCAAGATCGACCCGCATGACCTTGACCTCGACACTGTCGCCCAGGCGGAAGCTGCGCCCGGTGCGTTCGCCGGCCAGGCGATGGTGCACAGGGTCGAAGTGGTAATAGTCACCCGGCAGCGCCGTGACATGCACCAGACCTTCGACATAAATGTCAGTCAGCTCGACGAACAGGCCAAAGCCGGTTACCGCGGTAATCACACCCGGGAAGGTCTCGCCCACACGGTCTTTCATGAACTCGCACTTGAGCCAGTTGACCACGTCACGGGTGGCCTCGTCGGCGCGCCGCTCGGACATCGAGCACTGCTCGCCCAACTGCTCGAGCACCGCTTCATCGTACGGGTAGATGCGTGCCTTGGGCATAGTGGCCGCGCCGGTACGCACCACGTGTGGCGTGTCCTGCTTGGAGCGAATCACGCTGCGAATGGCCCGATGGATCAGCAGATCCGGGTAGCGGCGAATTGGCGAGGTGAAATGCGCGTAAGCGTCGTAATTGAGGCCGAAGTGGCCCTGGTTGTCGGCGCTGTACACCGCCTGGCTGAGCGAGCGCAGCATGACGGTCTGGATCAGGTGGTAATCGGGGCGACCACGAATGCTCTCCAGCAACAGCTGGTAATCCTTGGGCGTCGGCCCTTCCTTGGATTTACCACGGTGCAGCGACAGGCCGATCTCGGTGAGGAAGGCTTTGAGCTTTTCCACACGCTCCGGCGGCGGACCGTCGTGCACGCGGTACAACGCGGGAATACCGTGCTTTTGCATGAACGCCGCGGTGGCCACGTTGGCCGCCAGCATGCACTCCTCGATCAGCTTGTGCGCGTCGTTGCGCTGAGTCGGGCGGATCTCAGCGATCTTGCGCCCGGCACCGAAGATAATCCGGGTTTCCTGGGTTTCAAAATCAATCGCACCGCGCTCATGCCGCGCTGCCAGCAACACCTGGTACAGCGAATAGAGCTGCTTGAGGTGCGGCAGCACTTCCTTGTACTCGCTGCGTAAGGCCTTGCCTTCGCTGCCCTTGGGGTCTTCGAGCATGGCGCTGACCTTGTTGTAGGTCAGCCGCGCGTGAGAGTGAATCACCGCTTCGGAGAACTTGTAGTCGGTCATCTTGCCGGTTTTGGAGATGCTGATCTCACAGACCATGGCCAGGCGGTCGACATGCGGGTTCAGCGAGCACAGGCCGTTGGACAGCTCCTCGGGCAGCATCGGGATGACCCGCTCGGGGAAATACACCGAGTTGCCGCGCACCTGTGCTTCGGCGTCGAGCGCCGAATCGACCTTTACGTAATGGGAGACGTCGGCAATCGCCACATAGAGCTTCCAGCCACCGGAGAACAGGCGCCAGTTGCTGCCGTTTTTCTCGCAATAAACCGCATCGTCGAAGTCGCGAGCGTCTTCGCCATCGATGGTGACGAAGGGCAGGTGGCGAAGGTCAAGGCGCTTTTCCTTGTCCTTCTCTTCCACTTCGGGCTTGAGCTTGCGCGCTTCCTTGATCACTGCATCCGGCCAGACATGAGGGATGTCATAGCTGCGCAGCGCCACGTCGATTTCCATGCCCGGCGCCATGTAGTTGCCGACCACTTCGACGATATCGCCTTGGGGCTGAAAACGTGTCGTCGGCCAATGGGTGATTTTCACCTCGACGAACTGGCCCTGCTTGGCCCCGGCGTTACGCCCCGGCGTCACCAGCACTTCTTGCTGGATCTTCGGATTATCGGCGACCACGAAGCCGACGCCGCTCTCTTCGTAGTAACGCCCGACGATGGACTCGTGCGCGCGACTGATCACCTCGACGATGGCGCCTTCGCGGCGACCACGTCGATCCAGGCCCGAGACCCGCGCCAAGGCACGATCACCATCGAACACCAGGCGCATCTGCGCCGGGCTGAGGAACAGGTCATCACTGCCGTCATCCGGCACCAAAAAGCCAAAGCCATCGCGGTGACCGCTGATGCGACCCAGGATCAGATCCAGCTTATCCACCGGTGCGTAGGTACCGCGACGGGTGTAGATCAACTGACCATCACGCTCCATCGCGCGCAGCCGGCGCCGCAGCGCTTCGATCTGCTCTTCGGTGGTCAGGCCAAACTCGTCGAGCAGCTGCTCGCGGTTAGCCGGGGAGCCGCGCTCGGCGAGGTGCTGAAGGATCAGCTCACGGCTGGGAATAGGGTTTTCGTATTTTTCCGCTTCACGAGCGGCCTCGGGATCGAGGGATTGCCAATCGGCCATTAGAGGTCATTCACCTTATGTACACAAATTCGTTTTGCCATGTGCCTATTGAAGCGCGAAAGCGCCCTCTGGGTCAGCTTTCAGCGACAATAATTTTTCACCACCGGGGGTTTACAAGGTAAAAGCGCGACCGTATAGTTCGCGCCCACAGCGTCGAGCAGACGTTGTAACACGGAACAGATGAGCAATCATCCGTTTCAGTGCCCAGGTGGCGGAATTGGTAGACGCGCTGGTTTCAGGTATCAGTGGCCGCAAGGTCGTGGAAGTTCGAGTCTTCTCCTGGGCACCAAATTCAACAAGTACGGTGGCAACATCGCGCTTAGTGTAACGGATGCAACGCTCCGTGTCGGTCACGACGAAGATTGCACGCCCAGGTGGTGAAATTGGTAGACACGCCAGCTTCAGGTGCTGGTGACCTTACGGTCGTGGAAGTTCGAGTCTTCTCCTGGGCACCAATACAAAAAACCGAGTCAGCTGACTCGGTTTTTTATTGCCTGCGATTTAATGGCTCTTCAAGCGCGGGCCGCCGTGCCCTGGCGGCCCGCGCGTAAGCGCTATACGCGAAATTGCCCCAGGCTCGCCTTCAACTGCGCCGCCAGGCCGTCGAGCACGCGCCCACTGGCCGCCGTCGCAGCAACCGCCTGCGCCGCCTGCTCTGCCTGGGCATGAATCACTTCCACACGCCCGCGCACATCATCAGCCCCCTGCGCCTGATGGGCCGAGGCCTGGGTCGCGGTGTTGATCGCCCCGTGCACCTCCTCCACCGCCGCCTGCACCGATTGCTGCACCCGCGCACTCTCGCGCAATGCCTGCAGACCCAGGGTCGCCTGCTCACCCGCCTGGCCGATAGCCGCCACCGCATCGCGGGCGCCTTTTTGCAGCGCACCGATGTGCGTCTGAATATCACCGGTGGACTGCTGCGTCTTGCTCGCCAGGGCCCGCACCTCATCGGCGACTACGGCAAAGCCGCGGCCACTCTCGCCAGCCCGCGCCGCCTCGATGGCCGCATTCAAGGCAAGCAGGTTGGTCTGTTCGGCAATCGACTGGATCACCGTCAGCACCTCCTCGATCTGCTCACTCTGGGTTGCCAGCCGCTTGATAACGGTCGAGCCATCCTCGACCCGACGCACCAGCTCGTCGATGGCGCCACCAACCCGCGTGGCGATCGCTGCACTGTCATGGGTCGATTGCCGGATCGCTGCCACCTGCTGCAGCGCGCCCTGCATCACCTGGCTTTCCGCTTGGGCCTCACTGGCCATGTGCGCCAATGCCTGCAGGCTTTCAGCTACCTCATCACGCTGACGTGTCGTCGCCCGCTCTGCCGCAGCACTGCGCGCCGCCAGGCTGGCGATTTCCTGCCCGGTACGCGAAGCGACATCGCCCGCCTCACGCACCACCGGCTGCAGCTTGGCAACAAAGCGGTTAACCGCCTCGGCCATCTCACCCACCTCATCGCGGCTGTCGAAACTGACCCGCCGGGTCAGATCACCTTCACCCTCGGCCAGGTCGCGCAGCGCGACGATCAACAACCGCAGACGGCTAAGCACCCGCCAGCCAAGCACCGCCGCTACCACCAACAGCGCCAGCAAACCCACCACCAGCAAGCCGAGCGCAATGCGCCAACGCAATTGATCAGTCGCCTCGCGCAAGGCGCCCAGGCTGTTCTGCGCCATACCACCCGCCGCCTGCTGCGCCTGCTCGAGGCGCGCCTGCAAGGCCTGGGTGCTGTCGCGGGCAGCGCCCGCCAGGCTGCTGTCGACCAAGCTACCAGCGCTGTCGGTCAGCGCAGCGAAGCGCTGATCCAGCGCCTGCAATTCCTGCTCGATGGCCGCCATGGAAATACCCAGTTGAACCTTGCCAATCGCATCCCCCATCGGACTGATAGACGCCTCGACCACATACACTTGCGGGTTGCGCGAGGCCGCTTCGACGAGTTTCTCAAGGGGCGTGGCGCCCTGACCGTCAGCCACAAGCTCGCGCACACGCGGGTCGCTGCGATTGAAGTTGCGCGTCAGCCGGTTGCCCTGGGCGTCGTAATACACCGCAAAAAGCACCGCTGGATCACGCTGCACGATCCGCGTAAAGGCAGTCAGCGCAGGCACATCCGCATCCCAGATTGCCTTGGGCGCTACGCCGGCCAGCACCTGCGCCATGGAGGCGCCGGACTGCTTGAGATTTTGCTCAAGCACTTCGCGCAACTGCGCCTGTTCGCCCTTGAGACGCTCGGACAGCGATGCACTCAAACCTTGACGCGTGCTGCTCGCCAGACTCGCCAGGCCCTGCACCACCTCCTGCTCCGCAGCCTCCAGTTCACCATCCAGACGTTGACCGTCTTCCTGCAAGCGAGCAGATAAGCCAAGCACCAGACCATCGACCGTGCTACCGGTCAGCCAGACCGAAACCAGCACCTGTACCCCAATGGCCACCACCAGCGCAACAAACACCGGACGCAACAGCCGGCTATGCAATAAAGACAACATGGCAGAGACCGCGCCCCCTTCCCCAGATAAATGAAGCCCAACGCTCGGTGCATCGGCCACAACCTAAAATACTGTAATGCCATCACGGGCACGCAAAGTCCGCACCAGAAACGACAAAGGGCCGCACGAAGCGACCCTTTGCCCAACAGCAACGGTTTAGGCGAACGGGTGACGCAGGACGATGGTCTCGTTGCGATCCGGCCCGGTAGAGATGATGTCGATCGGCGCACCGACCAGCGCCTCTACGCGCTCGATATAGGCGCGGGCATTGGCGGGCAGCTCATCCAGGGTCTTGGCACCCAAAGTCGACTCGCTCCAACCCGGCAGCTCCTCGTACACCGGCTGCAAGCCCAGGTAGCTGTCGGCATCGGTCGGCGCATCCACCAGCACCTGGCCGTCCGCGTCCTTGTAACCAACACAGATGCAGATGCTTTCCAGGCCATCGAGCACATCGAGTTTGGTCAGGCACAGGCCGGAGATGCTGTTGATCTCGATGGCGCGACGCAGGATGACCGCATCGAACCAACCACAACGGCGCGCACGCCCGGTGGTGGAGCCGAACTCGTGACCGCGCTTGGCCAGGAACGCACCGGTTTCGTCGAACAGCTCGGTGGGGAACGGCCCCGACCCGACGCGGGTGGTGTAAGCCTTGGTGATGCCCAGAATGTAGTCCAGGTACATCGGCCCAAACCCGGAGCCGGTGGCGATACCACCCGCAGTGGTATTCGAGCTGGTGACGTAGGGGTAGGTGCCGTGGTCGATATCCAGCAGCGAACCCTGAGCGCCTTCGAACATGATGTCGCGCGACTCGCGACGCATCTCGTGCAGCACCGCAGTGACGTCGGTCATCATCGGCTTGAGCAGCTCGGCGTAACCCATACACTCATCTAGGGTCTTCTGGAAGTCGATCGCCGGTTCTTTGTAGTAATTGACCAGCACGAAGTTGTGGTAATCCAGCAACTCGCCGAGCTTGGCGGCAAAGCGCTCGCGATGGAACAGGTCACCGATACGCAGGCCGCGACGCGCCACCTTGTCTTCGTAGGCAGGACCGATACCACGCCCGGTGGTGCCGATCTTCGCATCGCCGCGGGCCTTTTCCCGCGCCTGGTCGAGGGCTACGTGGTACGGCAGGATCAGCGGGCACGACGGGCTGATGCGTAGGCGCTCGCGCACCGGCACACCCTTCTCCTCGAGCTTGATGATCTCGCGCATCAAGGCATCGGGCGCCACCACCACGCCATTGCCGATCAGGCACTGCACGCCTTCGCGCAGGATGCCCGACGGGATCAGGTGCAGAACGGTTTTCTCACCGTCGATCACCAGCGTGTGGCCCGCATTGTGGCCACCCTGGTAGCGCACGACAGCAGCAGCCTGTTCGGTGAGCAGGTCGACGATCTTGCCCTTGCCCTCATCGCCCCACTGGGTGCCCAGGACTACGACATTCTTACCCATAACACTTGTCCTCTTCGCGCAAGCTGGAAGCCGGCCGTGGCCGACACAAACAATTCAGGATAGCCAATCTGGTGATTTCAGCAGCGCCTCAGTGCGCCAACGGCATGACCTGCCAACGCCCGTCCTGCAGCAATAACTGACGGTCGCAATCGGCGGCAACTGCGTCGCTCAGCGGCTGGCCCGGCAGGGCCTGGACCACGCGCGCGCCTTCACGGCGCAAGCGCTGCACGGCCTGCCACAGGTACAAATCGTGATGATCGGGCGCCCAGATACCGCGCGGCGCCTCGCCCAACTCCATTTGCCCGAGCGTAACCAGGGTTTTCAGGTCAGTAGAAAAACCCGTCGCCGGCCGAGCACGCCCAAAGTCAGCACCAATGTCGTCATAGCGGCCGCCCTGGGCAATCGCATAGCCCACGCCCGGCACGAACGCCGCGAACACCACACCCGTGTGGTAGTGGTAACCGCGCAACTCGCCCAGATCGAAATACAGCGGCAACTCGGGATGGCGCAGCTCAAGCGCGTCGGCAATTGCCACCAGCTCGTCGAGCGCGGCATGCACTTCATCCGGCGCATCAACCAGGCAAGCCTGCGCCAGGTCGAGCACGTCGCGACTGCCACACAGCTCACCCAGCGCGCGTAGCATGCGCGCCAGGTGCTCGGGCAACTCAGCGGTGAGCGCATCGATTTCATCCAGCGCCTTGCGCTGCAGGGCGTCGAACAGCTGCTGCTCGACTTCTCCGGAGAGTTCGGCAGCACGGGCCAGGCCACGATAGATGCCCACATGACCAAGGTCCATGTGCACATCAGGTACAGCGGCCAGTTCGAGGGTATCGACCAGCAGGCTGATGACCTCCACATCACTGGCCGGGCTGGCGTCGCCATACAACTCGGCGCCCAGCTGAATTGGGCTGCGCGAGGTCGTCAGCGCACGCGGCTGCGCATGTAGCACGCTGCCGGCGTAACACAACCGACTCGGCCCTTCGCGGCGCAGGGTATGCGCATCGATACGCGCCACCTGCGGCGTAATGTCGGCACGAAAGCCCATCTGCCGACCGGAAAGCGGATCGGTCACCTTGAAGGTGCGCAGGTCCAGGTCCTGGCCGGCGCCGGTCAGCAACGACTCCAGGTACTCGATGTGTGGCGTTACCACGAATTCATAGCCCCAGCGCTGGAACAGATCCAGCACCTGACGGCGCGCGACTTCGATGCGCGCCGCTTCCGGCGGCAGTACTTCTTCGATGCCATCTGGCAGCAGCCAGCGGTCTACCGTTGCCATTTCGCCATTCCCCTCTTGAACCGGGCGGCACAAGCCTTCAGTGAAGCCAAAAGTTTGTCGACCCGTCATGGGGCACGCATTGAGCGCCTGGCCATACCTTCCGGCAAGCCAATGCAGCGGCAAAAAGCCGTCACAACGCAGCAACTTGATTCCCACAGACGCAAAAAAGCCGGGATTTTCCCGGCTGCCGCATGATACCACGTTTTGCCGAACGGTCACCCGGCGGACGACTGGCGTCCGCCGGGCGGCCCTCAGGGCTTGGACTGCTCCAGGTAGCGGAAGAAGTCGCTGCTCGGGTCCAGCACCAGCACGTCACGCTTGTCCGCGAAGCTTTCGCGGTAAGCACGCAGGCTGCGGTAGAACGCGTAGAACTCCTGATCCTGACCATAAGCCTGCGAGTAGATAGCTGCCGCCTGGGCGTCACCATCACCGCGCAGCTCTTCCGCCTGGCGGTAAGCCTCGGCCAGCAGCACGCGGCGCTGACGGTCGGCGTCGGCACGAATACCTTCGGCCAACTCCTTACCTTTGGCGCGGTGCTCACGGGCCTCACGCTCACGCTCGGAACTCATGCGATCAAACACGCTACGATTCACTTCGCGGGGCAGATCGATCGCCTTGACCCGCACGTCGACCACCTCGATACCCAGCTCGGTTTGGGCCGCGCGGTTAAGCGAAGCCGTCACGTCAGCCATTAGCGCATCACGCTCACCCGACACGGACTCGTGCAGAGTGCGCTTACCGAACTGGTCACGCAGCGACGCTTCAAGACGGCGCGCCAGGCGCTCGTCGGCGATCTGCTTCATGCCCGATGTGGCGGTATAGAAGCGCTCGGCATCCTGGACACGCCATTTGGCGTAGGCGTCGACCATCAGCGCCTTTTTCTCCAGGGTAAGGAAACGCGAGCTGCTCGAGTCCAGGGTCAGCAGACGCGCGTCGAATTTGCGCACCTGATTGACGTACGGAATCTTCATGTGCAGGCCAGGCTGCACGTCCGGCTGGACGATACGACCGAACTGCAACAGCACCGCACGCTCGGTCTGCGAGACGATATAGAAGCTGTTGAAGCCGACGACAGCCACGACCACGATGGCGATCAAGGCAACCAGTGATTTATTGCTCATCAACGGCTCTCCCTTACACGCACATCAGGCTGACGCATGTCGCTACCGACGCGCGCACCCAGCTCACCAGCAGACGCGCCACCCGTAACCTGGCTAGGCGTCGAGCCACTGCGGCTGTCGATCATTTTGTCCAGCGGCAGATAAAGCAGATTGTTCTGCCCCTTGTCGCCGGTCACCAGGACCTTGCTGGTATTGCTCATGAGTTCCTGCATGGTATCCAGGTACAGACGTTGACGAGTTACCTCAGGCGCTTTGCGGTATTCGGCAACCAGTGCGGTGAAGCGGTTGGCCTCACCCTGGGCGCGCGAAACCACTTCGTCGCGATAACCGTTGGCGTCCTCGATCAGGCGCTGCGCCTGACCACGAGCCTCAGGCACCACACCATTGGCGTAGGTTTCGGCCTGGTTCTTCTCACGCTGCTCATCTTCACGCGCGCGGATCACGTCATCGAACGCTTCCTGCACTTCGCGCGGCGCCGCAGCGCTCTGCAAGTTGACCTGGGTCACCAGGATGCCGGTGCGATACGTATCGAGGAAACGCTGCAAGCGCTCCTTGACCTCACTGGCCATCAGCTCACGACCTTCGGTCAGCACCTGGTCCATCTCGGTGGAACCCACGACATGGCGAACCGCACTATCGGTCGCGTGCTGCAGGCTAACCTCAGGCATGTCGACGTTGAGCACGAAGTCCTGCAGGTTGCTGACGCGGTACTGCACGGTCAGCGGCACTTCGATGATGTTTTCATCTTCAGTGAGCATCTGCCCTTGCTTGCTGTAAGCCCGCTCGCGCGTCACGTTCTCCTGGAACTTGCGATCGATCGGCGGGAAGTAGATGTTCAGGCCCGGCCCTACGGTTTCGTAGTACTTGCCGAAACGCAGGACAACCGCCTGCTCCTGCTCGTCGACGACATAGATCGCGCTGTACAGCCACACGGCCGCCAATACGGCCAAGCCGATAAACAGCAGGCCGAAGCCGCCGCCTTTGCCGGTGCCCTCGTCACTGCCACGTTTCTTGCCACCGCCGAACAAACCGTTAAGGCTGTCCTGCAGCTTGCGGAAGGCTTCGTCGAGATCCGGCGGACCCTTGCGATCGCCGCCTTTGCGGCCGCCCCACGGGTCCTGATTATTCGAGTTGCCACCCGGCTCATTCCAAGCCATAGCGCTCTCCATCTGATAAAGCAAAGGCGCGCCCACGGCGCGCCGACCAATGCTACCGAATGCCTGCCACCCACGGCAAAGTGACTGCCCCAGGCTTTATTGCAAAGTGTGTTGCTCGATGAACTGTGAAGGCTGCAAACCCTCGCGGCTGACCAGCCGGTTGAGTTCGGCACGCGGCACCCGCACAGCCAGCAAACTGTTGCCATCTTCGCTGTGCGCTTCGCTTTGCACCACACCCAATTGGAAAAACTGCGCACGCAAACGCCCCAGACCTTGCGGCAGGCTGAGCGTACCGATAAACAGATCATTGCCCAGCAGCTCGGCCACAGCCTGCTGCAGCAGGTCCAGCCCACGGCCTTCGCGGGCCGACAACCAGACGCGCTGCGGCTTACCATCAGCATCACGCTGAATCTGCGGCTCGACCCCGTCGAGCAGGTCAAGCTTGTTGTAGACCTCGAGGATGGGCAGATCCTGCGCCCCGATCTCACCGAGCACGGCCAGCACCTGCTCGATCTGCTGGTCACGCTCGGGCTCATGGGCGTCGATCACGTGCAGCAGCAGGTCCGAGTTGCTCGACTCCTCCAGCGTGGCGCGGAACGCCTCGACCAGCTTGTGCGGCAAATGGCGGATAAAACCCACGGTATCAGCCAGCACGATAGGCCCGAGATCGTCGAGCTCCAGGCGGCGGAGCGTCGGGTCAAGGGTTGCGAACAGCTGGTCCGCGGCAAATACCCGCGACTCGGTCAAGGCATTGAACAGCGTCGACTTGCCGGCGTTGGTGTAGCCAACCAGGGACACCGACGGAATATCCGCGCGACGCCGCCCCCGCCGTGCCTGCTCGCGCTGGCTGCGGACCTTTTCAAGTTTCTGCTTGATCTGACGGATACGCACCCGCAACAAACGGCGGTCGGTTTCCAGCTGGGTTTCACCCGGCCCACGCAAACCGATCCCGCCCTTCTGCCGCTCAAGGTGGGTCCAGCCACGTACCAGGCGCGTGCTCATGTGGTCGAGCTGGGCCAGTTCGACCTGCAACTTCCCCTCATGGGTACGGGCACGCTGCGCAAAAATGTCGAGGATCAGACCTGTGCGGTCCAATACTCGACACTCGAATACACGCTCAAGGTTACGTTCCTGACTGGGCGTCAGCACATGGTTGAAGATCACCAGATCCGCTTCAGTGAGCTTGACCTGGTCACGCAATTCTTCAACCTTGCCGCTACCAATCAGGTACTTCGCCGTCAGGCGATTGCTTGGCACGCTGAGGAAGGCCACCGCATCGGCGCCGGCAGAGATTGCCAGCTCACGAAATTCTTGCGGATCTTCGCTCGCCTCGGAGTCCTGACCATCCAGATGAACCAGAATGGCCCGCTCACCCCCTTCATGGCGCTCGAAAAACAATACAGCCTCCTTTGCTCAGACGCGTGGATCAGGCGTTACCGGGCTCGGCATCAGCCTGTTCGGTTTCGGATGCGCTCGGCAGACGGACCGGGCGGCTCGGAACCACGGTGGAAATGGCGTGCTTGTAAACCATCTGGCTGACGGTGTTCTTCAGCAAGATGACGAACTGGTCGAAGGATTCGATCTGGCCCTGCAGCTTGATGCCGTTGACCAGGTAGATGGAAACCGGGACGCGTTCCTTACGCAAGGTATTCAGGTAAGGGTCTTGTAGCGAATGCCCTTTTGACATGTGCCGCACTCCTTTAAGGATCAATAAACAAATAGTTTTTAGTAAACCAGCGAACGGCTTAAGGCAGCCTTACCCCCAAGGATAGACGGCCAACGGCAAGGTCTCAGGTCAATATGGAGACCGACTTCAGGTATTTCAAGGCACGCGGCAGATTGTCACAGGCCAGGCTGTCCAGCCAGTGTAGATCGCCCCAACCGCGTAACCAGGTGAACTGTCGCTTGGCCAACTGACGCGTAGCGATCACGCCGCGCTCCAGCATCTCGGCTTCGTCAAACTGGCCATCGAGGTAATCCCAGACCTGGCGATACCCAACCGCCCGTATAGACGGCAGCCCAACATGCAAGTCACTGCGTTGGCGCAGGCGTTCGACCTCGCCGATGAAGCCCTGTTCCAGCATGAGCGAAAAACGTTGCGCGATGCGCGCGTGCAGCACCTCCCGCTGGGCAGGGGCAATGGCTAACTGGGCGACAGTATAGGGGAATTGCCCAGCGCCCGATGCCAACGCCGCGACATTTTCCGCGGCCTGCCGGGCACGGTGCTCGGTCATGGTCAGGCCGCTCACCCGATAGACCTCCAACGCACGGGTCAGGCGCTGCGGGTCATTAGGATGGATACGCGCCGCCGACACTGGATCGAGCAGGGCCAGCTCGCGATGCAACGCCTCCCAGCCCTCGGCCTGACCGCGGGCTTCGAGCTCGGCGCGCACCTGCACATCGGCCGCCGGCATGTCCGCCAGGCCCTCGAGCAGCGCCTTGAAGTAGAGCATGGTGCCGCCGACCAGCAGGGGAATCTTGCCCCGCGCACTGATCTCGGCCATGGCAGCCAGTGCGTCAGCGCGAAACTCGGCTGCCGAATAGCTCTGCGCCGGGTCGAGGATATCGATCAACCGGTGTGGGTAACGTGCCAGGGTCGCCGCATCGGGCTTGGCCGTGCCGATGTCCATACCGCGGTAAACCAGCGCGGAATCGACGCTGACCAGCTCGCACGGCAACACCTCGGCGAGCGCCAGGGCCAGATCGGTCTTGCCGGCCGCAGTCGGGCCCATGAGAAAAATGGCCGGGGGCCGCTGCGCAAGCACCCCGGTATCAACCTGCGGCATCTCAGCGCCCCCGCAGGAACAGCTTGTCGAGGTCATCCATGCCCAACTGGGTCCAGGTCGGCCGCCCATGGTT
Source organism: Gammaproteobacteria bacterium (assembly GCA_018826895.1). Classification (GTDB taxonomy): domain Bacteria; phylum Pseudomonadota; class Gammaproteobacteria; order Pseudomonadales; family Pseudomonadaceae; genus Aquipseudomonas. Next base: position 74,008 of record JAHJYA010000049.1, on the reverse strand, counting down.
GCACTGGCCGCTGCGCTCGGTGTTTTCCATGTCACGTAACAGGCCGTTCATCTCAGGCAGAGTCAGGCGCCGATTGGCGCGCACCGCACCGTGACAGGCCATGGTGCCGAGCAGCTCATTAAGGTGCGCTTGGATGCGGTCACTGGTACCGTATTCGAGCAAATCGCCCAGCACATCGGCGACCAGTCGCGTGGCCTCGGCCTGCTTGAGCAGCGCGGGAATCTGGCGGATGGCCAGACTCTCCGGCCCCAAACGCTGCAGCTCGAAGCCCAGGCGCTGAAACCACTCGGCATGCTCCTCTGCGCAGTCGGCTTCGCGCTGGCTCAGGGCGATCGACTCCGGCACCAGCAGCGGTTGGCTGCGCAAGCCTTCGGTGGCCATCGCCACTTTAAGGCGCTCGTACATGATCCGCTCATGGGCGGCGTGCATATCCACCAGCACCAGGCCCTGGACGTTTTCCGCGAGGATGTACACGCCCTTGAGCTGAGCGATGGCATAGCCCAGCGGCGGCACATCACCCTGGGCTTCGGGCAGGCTGACAGGCGCCTGCGCCGGTAGCGGGGCGAAGAACGCCTGGTAAGCGCCCTGAGCCTCAGCCGCCGGCAACGCCGAGCCGGATGGCGGGCGCTGCCCCTGGTAACCGGCACCTGGTGAGCGCCACACGGAATCACTCGCCGGGCGCTCAAGCACGCTGGCTGCCAGGCCAATCTCGCCCTGCGGGCCGAACTCGCCGGCAGCCGGCCCGGACGGACGCATCATGGGTGCGATGGCGGCCGGTGCAGCAAGCTGATCTTCCGGGCGCACTTCACCCAGGGCGCGGTGCAAGGTGCCGTAGAGGAAGTCATGCACCATGCGCCCGTCGCGAAAGCGCACTTCATGCTTGGTCGGGTGCACATTGACGTCGACCACCGCCGGGTCGATCTCGAGAAACAGCACGAACGTCGGGTGCCGGCCATTGAACAGCACGTCGCGATAGGCCTGGCGCACAGCATGGGCGACCAGCTTGTCGCGCACGGTGCGCCCGTTGACGTAGAAATACTGCAAGTCCGCCTGGCTGCGGGAAAAAGTCGGCAGCCCGACCCAGCCCCATAGGCGCAACCCGCTGCGCTCAATTTCGATCGGCAGTGCCTGCTCGAGAAACGCTGCGCCGCACACGGCGGCCACCCGGCGCGCGCGGCTGACATCATCCGGCGCCTCGTGCAGAGCAAGAATGGTCTTGGCGTTATGCCGCAGGTGGAAAGCAACATCGAAGCGGGCCAAGGCCAGGCGCTTGATCACTTCCTGCAGGTGGTCGAACTCGGTCTTCTCGACCTTTAGGAACTTGCGTCGCGCCGGGGTATTGAAGAACAGGTCACGCACCTCGACCGAGGTACCCACCGGATGCGCTGCAGGCTGCACCCGCGGCTGCATGTCACGGCCTTCGGTCTCGACCTGCCAGGCCTGATCGGCGTCAGCGGTACGCGAGGTGAGGGTCAGACGCGCGACCGAACTGATCGAGGCCAGGGCCTCCCCGCGAAAACCCAGGCTCATGACCTGTTCGAGGTCTTCGAGCTCGCGAATCTTGCTGGTGGCGTGGCGGGCCAGGGCCAGCGGCAGGTCATCGGAGGCAATACCACTGCCATCGTCGCGCACCCGCAGCAGCTTGACGCCGCCCTGCTCGACCTCGACTTCGATACGCCGGGCGCCCGAGTCGAGGCTGTTTTCCAACAGTTCCTTGATCACCGAGGCGGGCCGTTCGACCACCTCGCCGGCGGCGATCTGGTTCGCCAGCCGCGGGCTCAGCAGCTGGATGCGCGAACCACCACTCATGGCTGTGCCGCCAGCGCCGTGGCCGGTACCTGCAGGGTCTGACCCACCTTGATCACATCCGACTTGAGGTTATTGGCACTGCGCAAAGCGGCGAGGCTGACCTGATAGCGCTGGGCGATTAATGCCAGGCTCTCCCCCGAGCTGACCACATGATCGCGCGGTCCCTGGGCGATCTTGCCAGTGTCACGCAGCCAGGCCACATAGGTCCCCGGCGGCGGATTCTGCTGGAAGAACTGCTTGGCGCCACTGGCAATCGAGCGCGCCAGCGCCTGCTGATGGCTGGCACTGGCCAGTTTACGCGCCTCGTTGGGATTGGAGATAAACCCCGTCTCGACGAGGATCGAAGGAATATCCGGGGATTTCAGCACCATAAAACCGGCCTGCTCGACCCGACGCTTGTGCAGCGGGGTGATGCGGCCCATGTTGCTGAGTACCTTGTTGCCAACGTTCAAACTGGAAGACAGCGAGGCCGTCATCGACAGGTCGAGCAGCACACCGGCGAGCATTCGGTCCTTGTCGTCCAGGCTGACGTTGCCAGCACCGCCGATCAGGTCGGACTGGTTTTCTGCATCCGCCAGCCAGCGCGCGGTCTCCGAAGTCGCCCCGCGATCGGACAGGGCATACACCGAGGCACCAAAGGCTGCGGCGCGCGGCGCGGCATCGGCATGAATCGAGACGAACAGATCAGCGCCTTTCTTGCGGGCGATTTCGGTGCGTTTACGCAGCGGAATGAAGTAGTCGCCGGTACGCACCAGCTCACCACGGAAGCCCTTCTCCGCGTTGATCTGGCGTTGCAGTTCCTTGGCGATGGCCAGAGTTACGTGCTTTTCATACTGGCCTTTGACCGGCGACAACGCGCCCGGGTCCTCGCCACCATGACCGGCGTCGATGGCGATCACGATATCGCGCTTACCGTTGGGCACCGGCACCAGCTTGGTCGGCGCCTGAGTCGGCGTTACCGGCACAGGCGGCGCCGAGGCGACTGTGGTGTCGGGCAGGCTCGGCTGGGTGTCGGCGCCCTGGTCGAACAGGTCCACCACCAGTCGATCGCCGTACTGCTGATTCGGCGCCAGGGTGAAGCTCTTGGGCGTGACCGGTGCTGACAGGTCGATGACCACGCGCAGCTCCTCGGGACCACGCTGAGCCGAGCGCACACCGGTGATGGGCGTATTGGCCAGGGCCAGACCGTCAAAACCGGTCATCGACTTGGCGCCAGTGATATCGACCACGATGCGGTTGGGCGACGTCAGGGTGAACACGCTATGCTTCACCGGTCCCGACAGATCGAACACCAGCCGCGTGTTATCCGGCGCCCGCCACAAGCGCACACTGCGCACATCCGAGGCGGCCAGGGCCTCGACAGCCAGCGCTGCCAGCACCATTCCCACCGCGATCACACGCGCGCTTATGCGCATACCCAACCCCATATTGATAATCATGCTCCGGCGGCCAACACGGCACACCAGGCTTCACCACGCGGCCCTTGCGCCTGCAATTGCAGGCGTCGCCCCGCGGCATGCGGGCCAATGGTAATGTGCAGGTCGGCCTTTGGCAAAACGCCGGCGCCGCGTTGCGGCCATTCAACCAGGCATAACGCCTCGCCGTCGAAGTAATCGCGAATCCCCAAATACTCCAACTCTTCGGGATCGACCAGTCGGTACAGGTCGAAATGATAGGCCCGTACCCCCGGCAACTCGTAGGGTTCAACCAGGGTAAAGGTCGGGCTTTTCACTGCCCCGACATGGCCCAGGCCGCGAATGATGCCGCGCGACAGGGTGGTCTTGCCGGCACCCAGGTCGCCTTCCAGGTAGATCACCCCACGACCAGCGGTCACACTGGCGATGCGCGCGCCCAGGGCCAGCATCGCCGCTTCGTCGTCGGCCAGCAGTTCAAGCTCGTTCAACGTCCAGCTCCTGTAATAAATGTCGAATGGCTGCACACAGGTCGCTGGCCGCCAGGCCGATCCCCTGTGCCGCCAGGTATTCGCCGGCGCGCGCATGCAACCACACGCCCAGCCGCGCCGCGTCCAACGCCGATAGACCTTGCCCACGCAAGGCGCCGATCAAACCGGCAAGTACATCCCCTAACCCTGCACCCGCCATCACCGGGTCGCCGTGGTCGCATAACCAGAGCTCGCCGTCCGGCGCCGCCACCAGACTGCCGACGCCCTTGAGCACGCACACCACCTGATAACGGGCCGCCAGTGCGCGCGCGGCAGCGGGTCGATCGGCCTGCACCGCCGCCGAGGTCACCCCCAGCAAGCGCGCCGCTTCCGCCGGGTGCGGGGTGACCACGCTGCCGGCGGGAATCTGGACCACCCCGAGCGCCAGCAGGTTCAGCGCGTCCGCATCCCAGACCTGCGCAGCCGGGCTGACGGCCGCGACCGACAGCAGACTGCGTGCCCAGGCCTGCTGACCGAGCCCTGGCCCGACCACCCAGACACTGGCCCGCGCGCCCAATGCCAACAACTGATTGCCCGAGGCTACCGCGGCCGCCATCACTTCTGGCAGGCGTGTCTGGGCAGCACTCTGGTGCGCTTCGCGGGTCGCCAGCGAGACCATGCCGGCACCGCTGCGCAAAGCACTTTGCGCAGCCAGCAGGGCCGCTCCCGCCATGCCATGATCACCACCCACCACCAGTACGTGACCCAGCTGACCCTTGTGAGTGCTGCGTGCCCGCACTGGCAACCGCTGCAGATTATTGCGGCTGAGGCGCCGGGCACTGCAGTCCTGCTCGGCCACCAGCGCCGGCTCGGCCTGCAGACCATCGAACAGCAGCGTGCCGACCTGATCCGGACCGGCCCCGGTAAACAGGCCAAGCTTCAGCCCAATCAGGGTTAACGTGGCATCGGCGCGCACCGCGCTGCCCAGCACGCAGCCGGTGTCGGCGCACAGCCCCGAAGGAATATCCACAGCCAACACCGGCAAGCCGCTGGCATTGATCTGAGCAATCGCCTCGGCATAGGGCGCCCGCACCGCATCGCGCAGCCCGGTGCCGAGTAGCGCATCGAGCAATATGCCTTCAAGCGTGCCTTGCCCATTCCACAGATGGACCGCCACCCCGGCGTCGCGTGCGGCGGCATAGGCAAGGGCCGCATCGTCACGCAGCGCGGCAGGTTCACCTAACGCATGCACCTGCACACGCCAGCCAGCACGCTGCGCCAGTTCGGCGACCAGATAACCATCACCGGCGTTATTGCCACTGCCGGCCATCACCGTGAGCGCGCCGGCATCCGGCCAGCGCTGGCGCAGCAGGCGCCAGAGCACGTGAGCGGCACGGCTCATCAAGGTGAAACCGGGCGTGCCGGCGGCGATCAGGCGCGCGTCCAGCGCCCGCACCTGGGCAGCGCTGTAGAGCGCGTCGGGAAGATTGTCTGCTGAATGCGGCATGCGCGGGCTCCGATGTCTGGCAGAATTATACGCACCTCTGCTCCGGTTACCTGCCTGTATGCCCACGCCAATACCCGATCTCGCCCACCTCGCCCAGTTGATCAAGGACTGGGGCCGCGAGCTGGGCTTCCAGCAGGTGGGCATCGCCGACGTGAGCCTAGGCGAACACGAGGCACACTTGCAGCGCTGGCTGGACGCCGGATACCAGGGCGAAATGGACTATATGGGCGCCCATGGCAGCAAACGTTCGCATCCCGATGAACTGGTGCCGGGCACGTTGCGGGTGGTTTCGCTGCGTATGGACTACCTACCGGGCGATACGCAGATGGCCGAGCGCCTGGCTGACCCAGAGCAGGCCTATGTGTCGCGCTACGCCCTGGGCCGCGACTACCACAAGCTGATCCGCAAACGCCTGCAGCAACTGGCCGAACGCATTCAGGCGGCTATCGGCCCGTTTGGCTACCGCGCCTTCGTCGACAGCGCGCCGGTGCTGGAAAAAGCCATCGCCGAACAAGCCGGCCTGGGCTGGATAGGTAAAAACACCCTGGTGCTCAACCGCAAGGCTGGCAGCTATTTCTTTCTCGGCGAGCTGTTCGTCGATCTGGCGCTGCCGGTGGACCCGCCCCACGCCACGGATCATTGCGGGCGCTGCACGGCTTGTCTGGACATCTGCCCCACCGCGGCCTTCGTCGGCCCTTACCTGCTCGACGCCCGGCGCTGCATCTCCTACCTGACCATCGAGTTGAAAGGCCCCATTCCGCTTGAGCTGCGCGCGCCCATCGGCAACCGCGTGTTCGGCTGCGACGACTGCCAGATGGTCTGCCCGTGGAACCGCTTCGCCCGCCCGACTGAGCAAGCCGACTTCCAGCCACGCCACGGCCTGGACAACAGCTCCCTGGCCGAACTGTTTCTGTGGAGTGAGACGGAGTTCCTCAGCCGTACCGAGGGCTCGCCGCTGCGCCGCGCCGGTTACGAGCGCTGGCTGCGCAACCTGGCAGTCGGCCTGGGCAATGCGCCCTCGACCATCCCGGTGCTCGAAGCGCTGAACGCGCGCCGTTTACATCCCAGCGAGCTGGTGCGCGAGCATGTGGGCTGGGCCTTGGCCCAGCATGCCCAACGCGGCGCGTAGGCTGCGGCGCTTACACCTTGAGGAAGTGCTCGCGGTAATAGGCCAGCTCGGCAATCGATTCGCGAATGTCGTCCAGCGCCTGGTGCGTGCCGCGCTTCTGGAAGCCGTCTTTAAGCTCCGGCGCCCACAGGCCGGCAAGGATCTTCAGGGTCGAGACATCCAGGTAGCGGTAGTGGAAGTAGGCTTCCAGGGTGGGCATGTAGCGATACAGGAAACGCCGATCCTGGCCAATGCTGTTGCCGCAGATCGGCGACTTGCCCGCCGGCACCCACTGCTCAAGAAAGGCAATGGTCTGCGCCTCGGCCTCGGCCTGGCTGATGGTGCTTTCGCGCACCCGCTGGGTCAGCCCGCTGTCGCCGTGGGTACGGGTGTTCCACTCGTCCATGGCGGCCAGGCGCTCATCACTCTGATGCACAGCAATTACCGGGCCTTCAGCCAGGATATTCAGCTGGCTGTCGGTGACGATGGTGGCCATCTCGATGATGACATCGGTATCCGGGTCCAGACCGGTCATTTCCAGGTCGATCCAGATCAGGTTGGTTGGGTTCAGCATGGGGCACTCCTCGGCTTAAGGCGACAGTCTAGCAGGACGCTGAAAACGTAAGCGAGGCAGTCAGCGCAAGGCAAAAACAGGCGAAAAACGGACTGGGCTCGCACGCGAGTTTACGAGTTGTAAATGAGCATTTTGAGACTGTTTTTAACGCAGCGCTGACAACGCAGGTAGTTTCTCAGCTTCCTGCTAACGAATAATCAGGCGCCAATACGCCACAACATCAGCCGCGACTGACGCCAATCGTGCAGCGCCAGGGTTTCATAGGCAGGTACATCCGGCACCTCGAAACTGTTGCTGATCAGCCAGGCGCCCGCAGGCAGTTCAGCACTCGCCTTACGCCACAGCGCCGCCATGGGCGCGGGTGAGAGAAAGCAGTAGGCTACATCGAAATCTGCCAGGTCGGTGCGCCACAAGCTGAGGTAGCGAACGCGGCAATTGCCCCGACCCAGGCTGCGCAGCCAGGCGATGGCGAAGGATAGCGGCGCGGTCTCGACGCCGACGAACTGCGCCTGGGGGAAACGCCGCGCCAGGCGTAACAACGCGCCTGCAGGGCCACAGCCGAGGTCAACAAAACGAAAATCTGGCGCGCGCCGCTCCAACCAGGACGCCAGCGCATCGGTGCTGCGCGCCCCGGTCAGATAAAGGGGTACGCGCTCGCTTACACTGTTCCAGTTGAGCAACAGTAGCAACACGAAGCCGGCAAGAAAAACCCAGGATGGCAGCGCTGCGCCGTTGGCCAGCAGCACGGCGGGTACAAACGCCAGGCTCACCACCCACCACCAGATCGACAACCCCATGCGCCGCGCCAGCCAGGCCGCGACGCCGCCCTGCAGCAGCCCAGCGCCCAGCGGGCTGAAGCGCCACCCTGCAAGTTGCGCCGCGGCCACCACCAATATGGCCACCAGCGCAGTCGCCACCACTTGCGCCAGCAGCGCACCTAACGCCGGATAACGCCCAACCAGCCCCATCCATACCGCCATCATCGCCCTCCCCCAAAGCCAGACCAGCAGTGTACCCGCTCGCTCGGGACGCGGCTGCGCCATGCTAGACTCGCGCGCATCGCAACAATCGCTCATCACTCGGAAGCCCCATGGCCAAACGCCAACTCAACCGCCGGCAAAACTGGCGCATCGAAAAAATCCAGGGCGAGCGCGCTGCCCGCGCAGCCAAGCGCGAATCCCAGGCCGTGCAGATTCTCGAAGGCGGCGACCTCGGCCCCGAGCAGACCGGGCTGATCATCGCCCACTTTGGCGTACAGATCGAAGTCGAAGCGCTGGATGGCGAGCTGGCCGGTCAGGTGTTCCGCTGCCACCTGCGCGCCAACCTGCCGACCATGGTAACGGGCGATCAGGTGGTATGGCGGGCCGGCAACCAGGGCATCGGCGTGATAGTCGCGCAACTGCCGCGCAGCACCGAACTGTGTCGCCCGGACACCCGCGGCCAGCTCAAGCCGGTGGCGGCCAACGTCGATCTGATAGTGATCGTCTTCGCCCCACTGCCCGAGCCCCACGCCAACCTGATCGACCGCTATCTAGTGGCTGCCGAACACGCCGGCATTCGTCCGCTGTTGCTGCTGAACAAGGCCGACCTAATCGACGAGCAAAACGCCGTGGCGCTCAACGCCATGCTCGCCGTCTACCGCCAGCTCGGCTACCCACTGCTGGAGGTGTCCGCCCACCAGGGCGATGGCATGGAGCAGCTGCAGCAGCAACTGGACGGCCACGTCAGCGTATTCGTTGGCCAGTCCGGGGTTGGCAAATCATCGCTGGTCAACAGCCTGCTACCGGAAGTCGACACCCGCGTCGGTCCGCTCTCCGAGCTGACCGGCAAGGGTACCCACACCACCACCACCGCGCGACTGTTCCACTTTCCTCGCGGCGGCGAACTGATCGACTCCCCCGGGATTCGCGAATTCGGCCTAGTGCATGTCAGCCGCGATGACGTCGAAGCCGGCTTTATCGAATTCGGCGAGCTGATCGGCCAATGCCGCTTTCGCGACTGCAAGCATGACCGCGAACCCGGCTGCGCCCTGCTCAAGGCCCTCGAGGAAGGCCGCGTGCATCCCCAGCGCATGGCCAGTTATCGGCATATTCTGGCCAGCCTACCCGAACCTGACTATTGACGGGATACACCTACAAAAAAGCCGCGTCGAACGCGGCTTTTTTGTAGGGCGCGGCGGCTTACTGCTGGTCCATCTGCAACACGCCATCCTCGAAGATATTCAAGCGCTCACGTAGCTCACCCGACTGCAGCGGCTCGGCGGCCGGCGGCTGAGCCGGGGCATCGCCTGGCGCCGCCGGAGGCGCTTCGCCGCCCGTTTGCTCACCCTCGATATCGCGCTGGGCACGCTTGGTCAGGACAGTGATGTCGATGCGCCGATTGACCGGATTGAGCGGGTCCTGCCGGTCGAACAGCGCCGACGAGGCATAACCCACCACCCGCGCCAGTTGATCCTCTTCATAGCCGCCGGCGATCAGCACCCGCCGTGCCGCATTGGCGCGATTGGCAGACAGCTCCCAGTTACCGAAATCGCCTGCACCGGCAAACGGCTTGGCGTCGGTGTGGCCACTGATGCTGATCTTGTTCGGCACGGCCTTGATGGTATCGACCAGCGCCAGCAGGATGTCCTCGAAATACGGCTGCAGCTGCGAGCTGCCACTGGCGAACATCGGCCGATTTTCGGCATCCATGATCTGGATACGCAAACCGTCCTGGGTGATCTCGAACAGAATCTGATCCTTGAAGCGCTGCAGCTGCGGGTCCTCCTCGACCTTGTTCTGCAGTTCCTGCAACAGCAGCTCCAGACGTTCGCGCTCGACTTCCTCGGCAATGCTCTCGGCCTGGGCCGCATCGATCTGCGCCTGGTCGGGCTGGTCGGTTGCTTCCTTCGAGTCGGTATCAAGGGCCTGGCTGTCGGGCTCCGACTCGGGATTGAGCGTTTTGTCCGGCGCAGGGGTCGGTGTGCCGCCCAGGTCAATCACATAGGGGCTGGCGCTTTCGGAAAAGCCGACCGGGTCCTGGAAATAACCGGAGATAAGCTTTTTCTGCTCCGGGGTCGCCGAGGTCATCAGCCACATCACCAGGAAGAAGGCCATCATCGCCGTGGCAAAGTCGGCAAAGGCGATCTTCCAGGCGCCGCCATGGTGACCACCGGCAACCTTCTTGACCCGTTTGACGATGATCGGCTGATTGTTTTCCATGACTGCTATCAGCCCCCGCGCATGGCCTGTTCAAGCTCACTGAAACTGGGCCGGTGCGCCGGGTACAGGACTTTGCGGGAGAATTCCACCGCCAGCGACGGCGGCATGCCCGATGCCGAAGCAACCAGGCCAGCCTTGATCGCCTCATAGACATTGATCTCTTCCTTGGCGTCATGCTCCAAGGCATTGGACAACGGCCCGAAGAAACCGTACGAAGCCAGGATACCGAGGAAGGTACCGACCAGTGCGGTACCCACCTTCTGGCCGATTTCGGCGTTATCCGCCTCGGCCAGAATCGACATGGTGATCACGATCCCCAGCACCGCCGCCACGATGCCCATGGCCGGCATGCCGTCGGCAACCTTGGCCACCGCGTGAGCGGGGTGTTCAAGTTCTTCCTTGAGGCTGGCGATTTCCATATCGAACAGCCCCTCCAGCTCATGGGGCGCCATATTGCCGGAGGACATGATGCGCAGGTAATCGCAGATAAACGCGGTCATGCGCTCGTCTTTCAGAATCCCCGGGTACTTGCTGAAGATCGGGCTGGCTGCCGGGTCTTCGACATCGGCCTCGATGGCCATCATCCCTTCGCGCCGACTTTTGTTGAGGATTTCATAGAGCAGGCGCAACACTTCCAGGTAGTAAGTGTGGGTGAAGCGCGAGCTGAACATCTTCAGCGACTTCTTGAACACGGTCATGAAGGCGCTGCCGGGGTTGGCCTGCAAAAAGGCCCCCAGCGCGGCGCCGCCGATGATCAGCACCTCAAAAGGGTGGACCAGGGCCATGAACTGCCCGCCAGACAGGATGAACCCGCCCAGCACACAACCAAAAACAACGATGATGCCAAGAATTTTAATCATAGAAACGAAGGAGCCAGAGCCGGTAGTAAGGGTTTTGCAAAACAACCCTTCTATTTATCGGAAGTTGTGCGCGAGACTATAGCCAGTTAAGGCTAAAAGCCAGTTTGGCTCAACTCCAATGACCCTATCTCGCCCCCGCACTCTCGATGCCTGGCTCAAGCTGCTGGAAGGCCTGCCGCTGCCTGTTGCGAGCGAGACTCATCTACAGGTTCGACGCGCCCTCGGCGACAGCCGCCGCTCGATCCGCGAGATCGCCGGCATGATGCAGGCCAGCCCTGCCTTGGTGCTCGCGGTGATGCGCGAAGCCAACCGCAAAGGCTCGGTGCTCAGCGAGCCGGCGGAAAGCCTGGAAAGCGCCCTGAACCGCCTGGGACTGCAGCGGGCGACGGCACTGCTGGAGCGCCAGCCCAGCCTGCCCGAAAATGAGATTGCCCCCGCGCTGCGCCAAGTGTTGCTGATCAGCCAGCATGCGACACAACAGGCAAACGGCCTGTTCAGCGGCCGCCTGGCCCGCTTGTGGCAGGAAATTCACTGGGGCAGCCTGCTATTCCTCGCGCCCCTGTGGTCGCTGCTGGCGGCATACCCGCAATTGCTAGAGGCCTGGGAACAGCGGGTGCTGATCAAAGGTGAACCGGCGATTCGCGTTGAACGGGAGCTGCTTGGAGTGCCCTTGCTCAAGCTCTGCCTGGCACTGGTCGAACGCTGGAATTTGCCAGAATGGATTATCGAGGGTTACCGCCTGCTGGTTGCCGATCGCCGCCTGCTGGTCAAAGCCCTGCATATCGCCCGCAACAACGACCATCCGCTGCAACAGCAGCAGTGCCTGGACGATGACAGTCACCTGCGGCGCTGGCTGACCCATCCCGGCAACAGCATTCTGCTGGCCAACGGCCTGGCGCTGTCGGCCCATGCATCCTGGAGCGGCCCGCACAGCCTGCGCTGGCAGCGTCTAGCTGGCTTGTACCTGCAGGTGCCATTGGACGGCTTGCAACAGCTGGTCCACCAGCAGGCAGTAAGCAGCGCACAAAGCCTGGCCGAACACGGCCTCTGGCACCCCGCCGAGGCATTGCTCTGGCCGACCGGCAGCAGCCATTTGCGCGCCCTGCAACCACCTGCAGCGAAACCTGCGGATGTCAGCCAATGGCGGCAGTTGTGCGGCCAGCTACTGGCCCAACCCAGCACCTTCAGTAACATTCTGCAACTCAGTACCACCGCCTGCGCAGCGCTGCAGGCCTGTGGCATGCAGCGCGTGCTGATTCTGCTTGCCGACCGTCAGCACACGCGTCTGCTGGCACAGCAGAGCGCCGGTCTGAGCAAGGCAGCGTCCGGCCTCAGCCTGGACCCGCAAAACAGCCAGGTGCTGCGTCGCCTACTGCAGGCACCGGCGCAGTTGCGCCTGACACCTGCCAATATCGCCCAATTTTCGGCCCTGCTGCCCGGTGCACTGAAAGGGCTGTTCCCCAGCGAGCACCTGCTGATCCGTTCACTGGCCAACAATGGCCGGGTCGTCATGCTGCTATTCGCCGACCAGGGGGGCGCCCCCATTGCAGACCCAACCCTGCAGGCGGTGGGCAAGACCATGCAGTGCATCGAGCGCGCGCTGGACAGCTTCGCCCAACGTAGCCGCTAGCGGATGGCAACGCCCTTACGGCCTTTGGGCTACAATCGGGCCTTTCGTTAGCCTGAGGCCGCGCATGTCCGCCTTCGATACTCTGCCGCTGGTGATTGAGCCAACCGAACTGGCCAGCCGCCTGGACGCTCCCGAGCTGATTCTGGTCGATCTGACCAGCACCGCCCGTTATACCGCCGGCCACCTGCCAGGCGCTCGCTTCGTCGATCCCAAACGCACCCAGCTCGGTCAGCCTCCGGCTCCTGGTCTGCTACCTGCGCAGGCTGACCTGGAAGCCCTGTTCGCCGAACTGGGCCACCGTGACGATGCCGTCTACGTGGTGTACGACGACGAAGGCGGCGGCTGGGCCGGGCGTTTTATCTGGCTGCTCGACGTCATTGGTCACGCGCATTACCACTACCTCGACGGCGGCCTGCATGCGTGGCTGGAGGCAGACCTGCCGCTGAGCCAGGAACAACCGGCCGCAGCCAGCGGCACCCTGCAACTGACCCTGCACGAGGCCCCCACGGCGACCCGCAGCTACCTGCAAAGCCGTCTTGGTGCCACCGACCTGGCCATCTGGGACGCCCGTGGCCCGCTGGAGTACAGCGGCGAGAAGGCGCTGGCTGCACGCGCCGGGCATATTCCCGGTGCGGTCAATTTTGAATGGACCGCCGGCATGGACCCGAGCCGCGCCCTGCGCATGCGCCAGGACCTGCCTGCCATGCTGACCTCGCTGGGTATTACGCCCGACAAGGAAGTGATCACCCACTGCCAGACACATCACCGCTCAGGCTTCACCTATCTGGTCGCCAAAGCCTTGGGCTACCCACGGGTAAAAGCCTACGCCGGCTCATGGGGCGAATGGGGCAACCACCCCGATACCCCTATCGAACGCTGATTATCTACTTCTCGCGCCGCCTCGCTTGCGGCTATCAAGGAATGCCCCATGAAGCAACGCCTGTTCATCATCAGCCAATACCTGCTGCCCCATCACCTGCTGTCGCGCTTGATCGGTTGCCTGGCCGAGTGCCGTATCGAGTGGATCAAGAATCCGCTGATCAAGGCATTCGCCAAGCACTATCAGGTCGACATGAGCGAGGCCCAGGTCGAGTCGCTGAGCGCCTACGAACACTTCAACGCCTTCTTCACCCGTGCTCTCAAAGACGGTGCGCGGCCACTGGACAGCGCCGTCGATGCCGTTCTCTGCCCGGCCGACGGCGCCATCAGCCAGCTCGGGCGCATCGAGCATGGCCGTATCTTCCAGGCCAAGGGTCACAGCTTCAGCGTGGTCGAACTGCTCGGCGGCGACAGCACCCTGGCCGCGCCCTTCATGGGCGGCGACTTCGCCACGGTGTACCTCTCGCCCAAGGACTATCACCGTGTGCACATGCCACTGAGCGGCACGCTGCGCGAAATGGTTTACGTGCCTGGCCGCCTGTTCTCGGTCAACCAGACCACCGCAGAAAACGTTCCGGAGCTGTTCGCCCGCAATGAGCGCGTGGTCTGCATCTTCGATACCGAGCGTGGCCCGATGGCGGTCGTGCTGGTCGGCGCAATGATTGTCGCCTCGGTAGAAACCGTCTGGGCTGGCCTAATCACGCCGCCGGTACGCCAACTCAAGCGAACCCGCTATGACGAAAGCGCTCGCGCGCCTGTTGTGCTGGAAAAAGGCGCAGAGCTGGGACGCTTCAAGCTCGGTTCCACAGCCATCGTGCTGTTTGGCCCGGATCAGGTGCAGTGGGCCGAGAGCCTGTGCGCCAATAGCGGCGTTCGCATGGGGCAGCGCCTCGGCAGCCGTGCCTGAATAAGTGATCTTCGCCGTGGCGCTTCTTGGCGAAACGGCGAAGCTGCTGCCACTTATGGGGGCCGACTGAACCCGGTTTGGCTGCGGTGGTCGACAGATACTGCTAGAGTTCGGGACATTACCGATAATCAAAACTGCCCTGCGCCAGTGCTGGAGCCCCCGATTTAGATGGATAAACAGAGCCCCTTCTTGCTACTTCGTGTGCCCACACCGACCAAGCAGAGCCTGTCCTTCTGTGAAGCCACCCCGCGCGATTTGAAGCGCTGGATCGCCGGGTTACCCAAAGCCAATATTGGCGAAACGGCTCGCCAGTTGTATCAGGCGCTGGTTGAAATCAATCAGTTGCTGACCCCCTCCGACAATCGCCTGCAACTGCTGGAGCTGCTGCGCCCAGAGGTGTATTTCGTCTGCAAACACCTGGAGCGGCACTTTCTCAGCCAGGCCATCGTCCTCGACGAGCGCCCGCGCAAGGTCGCCAACCTGTGCCAGGCACTGCAGAACCACCTCGCCGTTGGCTACAAGCTGATCATCGCGCGTATGGCAGCGCAGACCGGACGCGAGCGCAACCAGCTGCTCAGCATTGCCCTGCAACGGGCCAGCCACAGCCTGTGTGGGCCACTCATTCGTGCCAGCCAGCTGTACTGCCCAGTTCCCGAAGGGCTCTGGCTGGAGCTGCATCAGTTGTATCAGATCGCTCAGGACGCCCAGTTGCAGACAGCGATCATTCGCGACCCACTGGCCAAACACACCGAAGGCCTCAGCGTCGAGCAAACCTATCTGGTCGCCCTGCTGCTGGGCTGTGCACGCTGCAACCAGATGCGCCAAAGCGCGATCGCACGCCTGGCAGAAGTGCTCGAGCCCTGGAGCGCCCTGGTGCGCCTGCAGCCACGCAAAGCCAGCGTCAGCCTGTTTGCCGTGGCGCCGCAGCTCGACGGTCCGCCGCGCTATACCTCGCTGTTCCAGCCGAGCGAACTGCAGAATGCGCTGGGCATCGACCCCACGCCCCTGGTCGACGCGATCAAGGAACATCTGGAGGGCACTGCTAGCTCGCGCCTGCTGGTACCTGAAGGTTTCAGCATCGACATGCTCCAGCACCTCAGCGCTGCCTGGGGCGATATTTCCGAGCGTACCTTCCAGCGCACCCAAGGCCAGGGCAGCATGACCCTGTGCATTGGCATGAGCGCGCTGCATTTCTACCTGGCAGGCAAAAAACCGTTCAAGGATGTCCTGCAGCTACCGATTGAGGCGAGCCCAACTGCAGTATTCAAACCACAGACCGGTGCATCGGACATCTGGGCCAACGCCTTCGATGCGCAAAAGCACAATAACTGGGAAAACGGCATGCCCTTCGAGGAAATCGAATATGCCAAGCCGCCCAGTGACGATGCGCCCACTGTTGAAGCCAATGGCACAGGCGATAGCTTTCCTACCTTCGAGTTGCCCATCGTCAACCACAGCCCGGGCGGCTACTGCCTGTCCTGGCCCAAGGATGTCCCCAGCCAATTGCAGGCCGGCGAACTGCTCGGCGTCCAGGATTCCCCCGAACAGGGCTGGAGCGTCGCCGTCGTGCGCTGGATCCGCCAGGTACGCGGTGGTGGTACGCAAATGGGCATCGAGCTGATCGCCCCCCACGCCCAGGCCTGTGGCTTGCAACTGGTGCGCAAGGCCGAGCAGAACAGCCAGTACCTGCGCGCTCTGCTGCTCCCGGAAATCAGCGCTATCTCGCGCCCGGCCACGGTGATCACGCCGCGCCTGCCATTTCAGGAAGGCAACAAGGTGATGATCAATATCCGCGGCGTCGAACGCCGTGCCGTACTCAGCTCGCGACAGACCAGCACGGGCAGTTTCAGCCAATTCGAATACCGCAGCGTCGAGCAGAATACAGTCGATGAGCGGACACCCGTCACACCCGCGGCAACCCACGCGCCAGGCGGGGAGGAAGACTTTGACTCACTCTGGAAGTCGCTGTAGATTCCTGGCTCAGCATATTTCGCCGCCGCTTCGCGCCTGCTTGGCGCAGACCTGATCCCGCCATGGCCATCGAGAAAAAAACCATAAGGCTCCTGCTGCTCGAGGACTCGCAAAACGAGGCCGAGCGTATCGTCAGCCTGTTTCGCAATGCCGGTAACGCAACGCGCGTTCACCGTCTGACCTCCAGTGACGACCTTGCCCAGGCCCTGCAGCAAAGCTGGGACCTGTTGATCAGTGCACCCAGCAGCGAAGCCCTCGAACCGGGCGAAGCGATCAATGCGATCCGCCGCCAGGCCAAGGATATTCCGGTCATCCAACTGCTGGCCGACAACGACTCCGACAGTATCACCGACGCCCTGATGCTTGGCGCTCAGGACGCGCTGCCCCAGGGCGAAGACGAGCGCCTGGTGCTGGTGGCCAAGCGTGAGTTGGCCAATCTGGAAGAGCGCCGTGCCCGGCGGATGGCCGAAGTGGCCCTGCGTGAGGCGGAAAAACGCTGCCAACTGCTGCTGGAAAGCTCTGTCGATGCGATCACCTATGTGCACGACGGCATGCACATCTACGCCAACCGCGCCTACCTGGAGCTGTTCGCCTACGAAGATGCCGAAGAGCTCGAAGGCATGCCGATGATCGACCTGATCGGCGGCAGCGATCAGAGCAACTTCAAGGACTTCCTGAAGAACTACCAGAATGCCGACGGCAGTGCCGAACTGACCTGCAGCGGGGTCAAGGCCGACGGCCAGACCTTCCAGGCGCGCATGAGTTTTTCCCCGGCCACTTACGATGGCGAACCCTGCACCCAGGTGGTGATCCGCGCCGAAGGCTCGAATGCCGAGCTGGAAGAGAAGCTGCGCGAGATCAGCAGCCAGGATCTGGTCACCGGCCTGTACAACCGCATCTACTTCCTCGAGTTGATGGACAGCGCCGCCGAGCGCGCCGTGAGTCACGGACAGCCAGCCAGCCTCGCCTATATCCGGGTCGATCGCTACGCTCCATTGCTCGCCGAAGTCGGGCTGGCCGGTATCGATTTGCTGCTCACCGATCTGGCCAACCTGCTGCGCGCACACTTCCCGGACGATGCCCAACTGGCACGTTTTGGCGATGATGTGTTTGCCGTCCTGCAACCCGGAAAAACGCCCGAGCAGTGCCAAGACATCCTGACGGCCCTGCTGCGCAAGATCGAAGCCCACCTGTTCGACGTCAGCGGCCGTACGGCCCAGACCACGCTGTCAATCGGTGTCGCCGGAGTTAACGAGAAGACACCCAAGGCCCAGGAAGTCGTTGATCGCGCCCACCGCTGCGCCGACGAACTGAGCGAAGGCAACACCCTCAAACTGTTCAACCCGGCCGATGAACTGGCGGCCGCGGCCAACCGTGGCAACGTCATTGCCATGGTCCAACAGGCCCTGGAGCACAACAGCTTCCGCCTGCTGTTTCAGCCGATCATCAGCTTGCGCGGTGACAACTTCGAGCACTACGAGGTGCTCCTGCGCCTGCTCAGCCCCCAAGGTGAAGAAGTACCGCCACCGGACTTCCTCAATGCGGCCAAAGAAGCCGGCCTAGGCGAGAAAATCGATCGTTGGGTGATCCTCAACTCGATCAAGCTACTCGCCGATCACCGCAGCAAGGGCCACAACACCCGCCTGTTCGTGCACCTGTCCAGTGCCAGCCTGCAGGATCAGACCCTGCTGCCTTGGCTCAGCGTGGCCCTCAAAGCCGCGCGCCTACCCTCAGATTCGCTGGTCTTCCAGTTCAGCGAACCGGATGCGATTGCCTACCTCAAGCAGGCCAAGCAGGTGACCCAGGGCCTGGCCGAACTGCATTGCAAGGTCGCCCTGAGTCAGTTCGGCTGCTCGCTGAACCCGTTCAACACGCTCAAGCACCTGCAGGTCGATTTTGTGAAGGTCGACGGCTCGTTCTCCCAGGACCTGAGCAACCCCGACAATCAGGAAGCCCTGAAGACCCTACTGGCCAGCCTGCACGCCCAGGCCAAGCTGACCATAGTGCCCTATGTCGAGAGCGCCAGCGTGCTGGCCACACTCTGGCAGGCCGGGGTCAATTACATCCAGGGTTACTACCTGCAAGGCCCCAGCCAGTCGATGAACTACGACTTCTCTGCCGACGACGAATAAGCCTGCGGCCACCGTAAGGTGGCCTGCGCGACTCACTCCAGGCTGTCGCGATCGCGAAACCCGAGCAGATAGAGAATGCCGTCCAGGCCAAGGGTGGAAATCGCCTGCTTGGCCGACTGTTTGACCAGCGGTTTGGCGCGGAAGGCCACACCCAGCCCGGCGATGGCCAGCATCGGCAGATCATTCGCGCCGTCGCCCACGGCGATGGTCTGCTCCAGGCGCAAACCCTCCTTGGCTGCCAGCTCACGCAGCAAGTCGGCCTTGCGCTGGGCATCGACAATCGGCTCAACGGCAATGCCCGTCACCTGGCCATCAACGATCTGCAACTCGTTGGCAAACACGTAATCGATACCCAACTTGGCTTGCAGCTGCTTGGCAAAATAGGTGAAGCCGCCCGAGAGGATCGCCGTCTTGTAGCCTAGCCGCTTGAGTTCGGCGAACAGGGTTTCGGCGCCTTCGGTCAGGCGCAGCGAGGCGCCGATATCTTCGAGGACGGTTTCCGGCAGGCCCTTGAGCAACGCCAGGCGCTCACGAAAGCTGGCGGCAAAGTCCAGCTCACCACGCATCGCTCGCTCGGTAATCGCCGACACCTGTTCACCGACGCCGGCGGCCTTGGCCAGCTCGTCGATGACCTCGGCCTCGATCAGCGTCGAGTCCATGTCGAATACCGCCAGGCGCCGGTTGCGGCGGAACAACGAGTCGCGCTGGAAGGCGATATCGACGTTCAACGCCTGGGCCACACTGAGGAATTCGGCACGCAACGCCGCTGGGTCTTGCGGCTCACCGCGTACGGAGAACTCGATGCACCCCTTGCCCTGATCCAGCGGCGTGTCCAGGGGCATACGTCCGGACAGTCGGTCGATATGGTCGATATTCAGGTCATAGCGCGCGGTGATCGCACTGACCCGCTGCAACTGCTCGGCAGTGACCTTACGCGTGAGCAACGTGACGATATGCCGAGCCTTGCCCTGGCCGGCCACCCACTGCTGATAGTCCGCTTCGGTCACCGGCGTGAAACGCACCTGCTGGTCCAGCTTGTAGGCGGTGAACAGCACATCCTTGAGCACCGAAGAGGCCTGCTCGGTACCGGGAATTTCCACCAGGATGCCAAACGACAGGGTGTCGTGAATCACCGCCTGGCCGATGTCGAGGATGGTTACCCCGCCGCTGGCCAGAACGCCGGTGATGGCCGCAGTGAGGCCGGGGCGGTCCTCACCGGTGATGTTGATCAGGACGATTTCGCGCAAGGCGCACCCTCCGGGGCAGTGATGAACGGTCGAGGTACGGCGTATACGCGCCCGGACCGGAGAAAAGGCGCACATTCTACCCATATTCACCGCCGTACGGGCATGCGCAGCGCTTTGCCCTGTGCGGGTCGACCGTTATACTGCGCGGCACTTTCAGTCGATAAGAGCCGAGCTCTGTGAACCGGCCCGCCCCCGTAAAACCCGATAATTTCTTCCTCCTGCTGTTCAACGCCCTGCGCCAGCGTCGAGTACCCCTTGCCCTGCGTATCGCCAGCCACAGTTTGCTACTGGTAGCCCTGGCTCTGCTGATCTACGCCTGGGTCATCGGCATGCAGTTCAAGCATGCGATGCAGCAACAGGCCGAAGCCCTGGGCACCAGCCTGATCACCCAGACCGCGACCTCAGCCACCGAACTGCTGGTGTCCAACGACATCCTCAGCCTCAACGTGCTGCTGAATAATCTGGTGAAGAACCCACTGGTCGCCCATGCGGCGATCTACAGCGTGGACAACCGCATCCTCGCCGAGGCCGGCAGCCGGCCAAGCAAGAACATGCTGGGGGAAACCGACGGCCTGTATTCGACCCCGATCACCTTCCAGGAAGTGATCGCTGGGCAGTTGCGTATCAGCCTGGACATGCAGCAGTTCGAACAACCCATGACCATCAGCCTGCAGAGCATGGGCATTCTCAGCCTGATTCTGCTGGCACTGACCCTGTCGCTGAGCCTGCGCCTGGGCCGCCACATCTCGACGCCACTGCTGCAGTTGCGGGTCTGGCTGCGCGACCCGGATGACCCTGCCCCAGGTGCTGGGCGCCAGGACGAGATCGGCGATCTGGCGCGCCAACTGCAGGCGCGCCTGGTGCCGGAGAAGCCGGAGGTCGAATACGAAGAAGAGCCAGAGGCCTTCCTCGATGACGACGCCCTGCCCACCCATGACGATGATGACTACGTCGAGGACGAGGCCTTCCAGGTACGCGACCTGCGTGACGCCAGCTTCGACAACGGCCCGACCTTCGCAGACGAGCGCCCTCACCGCCAGACGGCAATAACGCCGGATGACGATCCCTTCGCCGACCTGCAAGACGACAGCTACGACGCCCCCGCAGCTCTGCCAACAACGCCCCAGCCCAGTGCCGTACTGGCGATTCAACTGGGTGCCCAGGAGCAACTGCGGCGCTTGCCGCGTGCCCGCCTGATGGACTTGTTGGAGCGCTACCGCGACTGCCTCAACCAGGCCGCCGAGCTGTATCAGGGCGAACTGCACACACTCAGCGATGGCAGCAGCCTGATGCTGTTCCACCGCCAGGACAGCGGCGAAGATTACCTGACCCACGCCATCTGCTGTGGCGAGCTGATGCGTGCCCTGGGCCATGCCCTGCAAATCGAAGTGGCCGACAGCGGCATTACCCTGCAGCTGCAACTCGGCCTGACCCAGGGTGAAGGCCTGGCGCAGTTGAGTCAGGGTGACCTGCTGCTTAGCGATACCGCACAAAGCGCCCTGGCCCTGTCGCAGCACAGCCGCAACCTGCTGCTGCTTGAGCGGCAGATTGGTGACGACCCGCTGGTGCGTGAGCATGCGCGGATTCGCGCCATCGCCAGCCCCGAGGGCGCCTGCTGCGTCGAGCGCCTGCTTGAGCCTTACCCTGCGCTGCTGGAGCGCCAGCTGGCGCGTATGCACGAGCACCTGTAGCGCAGCTAAAACACGCTAAGGGCACAAACAAAAACGCCGCGAACCCCATAAGGCTCGCGGCGTTTTTCATCGTCAGGTACGCAGGCTGATCATGCAGTGTGGCGCCGAGTCGTGAAGGCTGGGCCACCACGGCTTTGATCAGAAGCGAAAAACCTCTGCATCGATACGAATCGGCTCAGCCACAGGCATACGCGGAGGGGCTTCAGGCTTGGCAGGTGTCGCTGGCGCCTTTTTACGCGCCGCGTCTGCCTGGGCCACACTCTCTGCCTTGTCGGCGCTACGTACCGCAGAGGCCAGTTGGGTGACGAGCTTCTGCATGACCCGGCTCTGCGCCTGCACCTGATCGGCAAGGCCGCCCTGGTGAGGCTCCTCCAGGCGAATCAGACGGCCATTGAGCAGCTTGCCGTCCTTACTCAGCAGGCTCCATTGCGCCTCAAGCACAGCCGGGCGGCTGGGCCCGGAATCCAGGCGGCTGATCGCCAGTTTGATCTGCACCTGGGGCACGAAACCCGGTGCAGCTGGCGCCAGCACCAGGCGCTGGGTATCCAGTTGAGCGGCCAGTTGCCGCAGCAGTTGCTGATCGATGTCCGCTGCCAGGCTACCTGCCCAACGCCCGCCGGTAGCGGTGGTTAGGCTGCCATCTTCCTGGCGCTGCAGCAGGGCTTCACGCTGCAGGTAGTCGGCGATGGACACCGGGCCGAGCAAGACCGCAATGCCTTCCTCGTTAACCGGCGCATGAGCCGGACCTGCATCGAGCTGGTACAGCGGCACCGGCGCATTGCTTACGCAGGCGCTCAGCACGGTGGCCAGCAGCAGGCTCAGGGGTAGACGTACGACGTTCATCACTCTCATCCGGCCGGCGAACAGGGCCGGCAGTCAAAATCGGGTTGGCAGGCCAGCGGTGGGGCATGACGCCGAGCGCGGTCCTGCTCATGGCGCCCGCTATCGGTACGCCACAAGACGGTATCATCCTTGAAACTGCGCCATGACTCCAGCGCCGCCGGTATAAAGAGCGCCAGCCTAGAGCCTTGGGCCTAAACCTCAGGACTCGACCAGCAGGCTGTCGACGCGCTGGAAGCCCCGCGGCAACTTGTTCCCACGCCGCCCACGTTCCCCCTTGTAGTGCTCCAGGTCATCGGCCTTGAGTGACAAGGTGCGCTTGCCAGCCTGCAGCACTAGGGTGGCCCCAGCAGGTAGAACGGCCAGATCGGTGAGGTACTCCTCGCGGCTGGCGACCCGCTCACCGGGGATGCCGATGATCTTGTTGCCCTTGCCTTTACCCAGCTGCGGCAGGTCGGCAACCTTGAACAGCAGCAGGCGGCCTTCCGTGGTCACTGCTGCCAGCCAGTCCTCTTCGCGCTGGGCCAGCGGTTTGGGCGGCACCACACGCGCTCCAGCCGGCAGGTTGAGCAGGGCTTTACCGGCCTTGTTCTTGGCCTGCAGGTCTTCGCCCTTGACCACGAAACCGTAGCCGGCGTCCGAGGCGATCACGTACAGCGCCTCGTCATCCGGCAGCAGCACGCACTCGAAGGTCGCACCCGGTGGCGGCGTCAGACGGCCGGTCAGCGGCTCACCCTGGCCACGGGCCGAAGGCAGCGAATGCGCGGCCAGGGAATAGCTGCGCCCGGTGGAGTCGATAAACACCGCGTACTGGTTAGAGCGCCCCGCCGCCGCCGCCTTGAAGCCGTCACCGGCCTTGTAGGACAGCCCGGTAGCGTCGATGTCATGGCCCTTGGCGCAACGCGCCCAGCCCTTCTCGGAGATCACCACGGTGACCGGCTCGGTCGGCATCAGCTCGGTTTCGGAGAGCGCGCGGGCTTCGGCGCGGGCAACGATCGGCGAGCGACGGTCGTCGCCGTATTTTTCCGCATCGTCGATGATTTCCTTGCGCACCAGTTTCTTCAGCTTGGCTTCGCTGCCCAGCAGCGCCAGCAGTTTTTCGCGCTCCTTGGCCAGTTCATCCTGCTCGCCGCGGATCTTCATTTCTTCCAGGCGCGCGAGTTGACGCAGGCGGGTGTCGAGAATGTAGTCCGCCTGGATATCGGTCAGCTCGAAGCGCGTCATCAGCACCGCTTTGGGCTGGTCTTCGGTGCGGATGATATGGATCACTTCATCCAGATTGAGGAAGGCCACCAGCAAGCCTTCCAACAGGTGCAGGCGCCGCTCGACCTTGTCCAGGCGGAACTGCAGACGCCGGCGCACAGTGCCAACGCGGTACTCCAGCCATTCGCGCAGCAGCTGGCGCAGGTTTTTCACCTGTGGCCGACCATCCAGGCCGATGACGTTGGTGTTGACCCGGTAGCTCGACTCCAGGTCAGTGGTGGCGAACAGGTGGGTCATCAGCTCGTCGGCATCCACCCGGTTGGAGCGCGGGATGATGACGATGCGGCACGGGTGCTCATGGTCCGACTCGTCGCGCAGGTCAGCGACCATCGGCAGCTTCTTGGCCTGCATCTGCCCGGCGATCTGCTCCAGTACCTTGGAGCCGGACACCTGATGGGGCAAGGAGGTGACCACGATGTCGCCATCCTCGATGCGGTAGACCGCGCGCATACGCACCGAACCGCGACCGGTTTCGTAAATTTTCAGCAGGTCGGCGCGCGGCGTGATGATCTCCGCCTCGGTCGGGTAATCCGGGCCGAGGACGTGCTCACAGAGCTGCTCGACCGTGGCATTCGGCTCATCCAGCAGGCGCACGCAGGCCGCCGCGACTTCGCGCAGGTTATGCGGCGGCACGTCGGTGGCCATGCCCACGGCGATGCCGGTGGTGCCATTGAGCAGCAGGTTGGGCAGGCGCGCCGGCAGGGTCGCAGGCTCGTTGAGGGTGCCGTCGAAGTTCGGCACCCAGTCCACGGTGCCCTGGCCCAGTTCGGTGAGCAGCACTTCCGAGTAACGCGACAGGCGCGCTTCGGTGTAACGCATGGCGGCGAAGGATTTCGGATCGTCCGGCGCACCCCAGTTGCCCTGACCATCGACCAGGGTGTAGCGGTAGCTGAACGGCTGCGCCATCAGCACCATGGCCTCGTAGCAGGCGCTGTCACCGTGGGGGTGGAACTTGCCGAGCACGTCGCCGACTGTACGCGCCGACTTCTTGTGCTTGGAGTCGGCATCCAGACCCAGCTCGCTCATGGCGTAGATGATGCGCCGCTGCACCGGCTTGAGGCCGTCGCCGATATGCGGCAGGGCGCGGTCCATGATCACGTACATGGAGTAGTTGAGATAAGCCTGCTCGGTAAAGTCGGCAAGGGATCGGCGTTCGACGCCGTCCAGGCTCAAATCAAGGGGTTCGCTCATGCGTGCCTCATTGCAAGGTGGTTTGGCGCAGCACCAGGGTGCCGTCGCGCTGGGTAAATTCGAGTTGTTTCAGGGCGCTCATGCCAAGCAGCACCTCATCACCGAGCATGCCGGGGGCGATCAGCGCCGCCACGTCCTGCAGCAGGATATCGCCGACCTGCAGGCGTTCGAGCCGTGTGCGGTGGGCGGTGGCCTGCCCATTGGCGGTGTGAATCTGCACCGGCGCACCGCTGGGCAGACGCAACCGCTCGGCCAACGCCGCCGGCACCGCCACCTGTGTCGCGCCAGTGTCGAGCAGGAAGGTCACCGGTTGCCCGTTGATCTGCCCATCGGCCACGTAATGCCCTTGGCGACTGCTGAGCAGGCGCACTTCAATGAAGTCCGCACCGTGTACCGAGAGCGGTTGCTGATTGGGGTTGTGCTGACGGGTTTCCCACTCACCGAAAAACTTGGTCGCAAGCAACAGACCGGCGCCCCAGGCCAGCACCAGCATGACGCGGCCAACACGGCGACCGGCAGGCTGGCTGCTCACCGGATCGCACCCCAGCCGCCCTTGGGCGCGGCAAAACGCCAGACAATCGGACGCTGCTCGCCGTCGGCACGGCTCATCGAGGCGGTATCCAGACCGATCCAGGCACCCTCGGCATCGACCCACAAGGCCTCGGCCACGCCATAGGGCACCGGGTAACGCCGTGCATCGCTGAGCGCCGCCTCGGCGAATGACCAGCAGCGCTCGACACTGCCATCCGCCAGGGCACGCCGACAAATGCGGTGCGCCTGACGCTCGAGGGTAAAGATTTTCTCGTTGTAGAACGCCAGGCCAGAATAATCCCGCGGTTGCGGCGGCCCGGCCAAGGGTTCGGGCGCGGCTTCACTGCCGCCTTCATGCTGCAGCACGCAGCCGCCGGTGCAGCGCCAGGTCTGTTGTTGGCGATGCAGCACCAGCAGCCCACGCCGCTCGCGCTCGGCAGCCAGCCACAGGCGCGCACCCGCCGGGTCCACCGCTACGCCCTCGAACAGCCGGTTGAAGTGCAGCAACATGCCGCTGGCCCGCGCCTGACGCACCATCGCTGGCGGCAAGTCCAACCAACGCGCGTCGGCGGCAGGCGGCACCATGAGCACGGCCGCACGGCTTTCGCTGACCAGGTAGCGGTTGCCCACCGAATCGCAGGACAGCCCTTCAAAGTCGAGCATGCCGCCGCGCACCTGACCCGCTGCCCAGGTACGCATGCGCAAGCCCCAGGGCAGCGGCATGGCCGGCGCCGGTGGCGCGACAAAGCGCTCGGCCTCGGCCTGCCAAACGGGCGCGCGCGCATCGAAACGGTAGAGCCGGTCGTCTTCACGGTCCGAGACGCCCCATAAGGCATCGCCACACCAAGCCAACCCGGAGAGGTTGCTGCCCGGCATGCCCTCAATCGGGTGCTCGGACAACAGTGCCAGTTGCTCCAGCGGCGCCTCGGCTTGCGCTGCGCTTGCCCAGCCGCCACTCAACAGCAGAGCGATGGCCAGCGAGCGGATCAAAGCAGTACCTCGGCGAGGTTGCCCTTGGACTCAAGCCAGCTCTTGCGGTCGCCCGCGCGCTTCTTGGCCAGCAGCATGTCCATGATTTCCTGGGTGCCGACGTAATCCTCCAGGGTCAGCTGGACGAGGCGCCGGGTATTGGGATCCATGGTGGTTTCACGCAGTTGCGGCGGATTCATTTCACCCAAGCCTTTGAAGCGCGTGACCTGCGGCTTGCCACGGCGCTTCTCGGCCACCAGGCGGTCGAGGATGCCATCACGCTCGGCTTCATCGAGCGCGTAGAAAATGTCCTTGCCCAGGTCGATGCGGTACAGCGGCGGCATGGCCACGTAAACGTGCCCGGCATCCACCAGCGGGCGGAAATGCCGCACGAACAGCGCGCACAGCAAGGTGGCGATGTGCAGACCGTCGGAGTCGGCGTCGGCGAGGATGCAGACCTTGCCGTAGCGCAGCTGAGACAGGTCGCTGGAACCCGGATCGAGGCCAATGGCCACGGCGATGTCATGCACCTCCTGGCTGGCCAGCACTTCACCGCCGTCCACTTCCCAGGTATTCAGGATCTTCCCGCGCAGCGGCATGATCGCCTGGAACTCCTTGTCGCGCGCCTGCTTGGCCGAGCCACCGGCCGAGTCACCCTCGACCAGAAACAGCTCGCCGCGCATCGGGTCCTGCCCAGCGCAGTCGGCCAGCTTGCCCGGCAGCGCCGGGCCTTGGGTAATGCGTTTGCGCTCGACTTTCTTACCAGCCTTGAGGCGCCGGTTGGCGTTGCTGATGGCCAGTTCGGCCAACTGTTGGCCCAGCTCCGGGTGGGCATTGAGCCACAGGCTGAAGGCATCCTTGACCACGCCGGAGACGAAGGCCGCGGCCTCACGGGAAGACAGGCGCTCCTTGGTCTGCCCGGAGAACTGCGCATCCTGCATCTTCATCGACAGGACGAAGGCGATGCGCTCCCAGATATCTTCCGGGGCCAGCTTTACCCCGCGTGGCAGCAGACTGCGAAACTCGCAGAACTCGCGCATGGCGTCGAGCAGACCCTGACGCAGACCGTTGACGTGGGTACCACCCTGAGCCGTAGGGATCAGGTTGACGTAGCTTTCCTGCACCGCGTCGCCGCCCTCGGGCAACCACAACAGCGCCCAGTCCACGGCCTCCTTGTTGCCGGCCAGGCTGCCGCAGAACGGCTCACTGGGTAGACGCTCGAACTCGCTGACCGCATCGACCAGGTAGGAGCGCAGGCCGTCTTCGTAATGCCACTCGACCTTCTCGCCGCTGGCCTTGTCCTCGAAGCTGACGTTCAGCCCCGGGCAGAGCACGGCCTTGGCCTTGAGCACATGCTTGAGGCGGCTGATGGAGAACTTGAAGGAATCGAAATACTTGGCATCCGGCCAGAAGTGCACGCTGGTGCCGGTGTTGCGCTTGCCGACCGTACCGATCACTTCCAGGTCGCTGGCCTTGAAGCCGTCGGCGAAGGTCATGCGGTATTCGTTACCGTCGCGCTTGACCCGCACCTCGACCCGCGTCGACAGCGCGTTGACCACCGAGATACCCACGCCATGCAGGCCGCCGGAGAATTGGTAGTTCTTGTTGCTGAACTTGCCGCCGGCGTGCAGCTTGGTGAGGATCAGTTCGACACCCGACACGCCCTCTTCGGGGTGGATGTCCACGGGCATGCCGCGGCCATCGTCGAGCACTTCGAGGGAGTTGTCCTCGTGCAGAATTACCTGGATCGACGCGGCGTGCCCGGCCAGGGCCTCGTCGACGCTGTTATCGATGACTTCTTGGGCCAGGTGATTGGGCCGGCTGGTGTCGGTGTACATGCCCGGGCGCTTGCGCACCGGGTCCAGCCCGGAGAGGACTTCGATGGCATCGGCGTTGTAAGCAGTCTGTTGAGCCATGGGTCTCGAGTTCGTCAAATAAAAACGGAAAAGTCGGTATCGCGCCACACATGGGCGGGAAAACCGGCGAAAGCCAGCAATCTTGGCAGGCGCTCGGCAAAGCCCTGAAAACCGTGGTCACCACCCGGCTGAATGGTCAGCGCGCAAGCTCGGTAATGGGCCTGGGCATGCCGGTAATCGAGGGTTTCGTCAGCCGTTTGCAACCAGACCTGGTAACGCTGTGGGTCTGCCGGTGGCGGCCCGTCCAGCTCGGCCAGGGCGCTGACGTGATCGGCTGTCAATTCCCAGATCTCGCCGCTGTAATGGTTGGTCTGCGGCCCAAGGTAGCCATCGAACAGCAGGTGCGGACGCACTGCGGGGTTGATCAGCAGAGCGCGCAGCCTGTGGCGTTCGGCCAGGTGCGTGGCATAGTAGCCGCCCAGCGAGCTGCCGACCAGCACAGGGCTGTCCAGCGTGGCGATGAGTGTTTCCAGCTGTGCGATGGCCTGGCGCGGATGATGGACCAGGGCTGGGACATGCAGTTGCGCCGCCAGCCCCAGGTGGGCCATGGCACGGCTCAGTTGCTGCGCCTTGAGCGAATCGGGCGAGCTGTTGAGCCCGTGCAGGTAGAGGATGGACGGCAGCTTGGGCATGGTCAGCATGGATCAGACGGGAAAGGCGCAACGTTAGCAGTTTTGTCGGGCACGGCTCCAGCCAGGCAGCGGCGCAGAGGCTCAATAGCCCTTGATGCTGTAGTCGACCTCAAAGTGGATGCTGGTCACCCGCGACACCCCGGTTTGCAGACGACCATCGCCGAACAGGCGCAGCCAACGGTAGCCCGGCGCACTGCTGTCGACCTGAAACTCCTCACTGCCAGGAGCGAACTGCACACAGGTCGAGGGCGAGGCCAGCAGGCGCACGGCGCCGCGCATCTGGTCGTACTCCTGGTGAATATGCCCCCAGAGCACGGCGCGGACCTGACTGAAGCGCTCGATAACGGCAAACAGTGCATCGGGGTTGCGCACACCGATGGGGTCCATCCAGGCACAGCCAATCGGCACCGGATGGTGGTGCAGGCAGACCAGGTGGTGGCGCTCGGGCGCCTCGCTGAGGGCACGTTCAAGCAGCGCCAACTGCTGGTCGTCCAGGTAGCCGGGTACAGCACCGGAAATTGAGGAGTCGAGCAGAATGATCCGCCAGTTGCCGACGTCGATGATCGGCTCCAGCAGGTCGAGGCCAATACAGGCCGCACGCATCGCCGGGACCTCATCATGGTTGCCCGGCAACCAGCGTACCGGGGCAGGCAAGCCTTCGGTCATCTCGCGAAAGCGCGCATAGGAAGCTTCGCTGCCATCCTGGGACAGGTCGCCAGTGCCCAGCACCAGGTCGATCTGCGGCTGCTCCTGTAGCACCTGTTCGATCACGCGCTGCAGGCTGTCGCAGGTTTCCATGCCCAGCAGTTTGCCGGACGCCTCGGCGAACAGGTGGCTGTCGGACAACTGCACCAGCAGCACCGACGACTCAGCGGGATAAGTGGACGCGCTCGGCAAGACCGTCTCCTTGAGCGGAATGCGTTGGATTATGGTGGGTAGTTTGGTCCGGGGTAAACCGCAGAAATGGGCCTGGGTCACATAAAATCAGCAGCGATGGCGCGACTCAACGCACCGGCACGGCTTCATGACCACAAGCCAGACAATGGCTCAGCCACTCACCGAGAAACAGATTGAGCTGGGTCTTCTCGTCAGGCTGGTGCATGGCCTCGTTGGGGTATGGATAAATGCTGCGAAAACGCCGAGCACTCTGCGCGCTGACCACCTCGGCCATGCGCGCATCGTGGTACACCCGCACCTCCAGCTGCGGTACCGGCAGCCAGGGCAGGCTGTGCTCCTGGCGCACCTGGAGGGTGGTGGTATAGGGGCAGGTTTCCAGCACCTCGAGCGCCAGCACGCCCAACTGCTGCTCACCCTGGCTAAGCGCCACGCGACGGGCACAGGCCACCTCACGCATGGCCGGCAGCAGGCGCATCAGCCGGGCGTAGTTGGCTTCACAGGCCGCTTGCAGCTCGACCAGATCGACCCGGTAGCGCTCCTTGAGCAGGTTTACCCCCACAGCCCCCTCACTTCGGCGCGATTGAGCGCCAGCCACTGCAGCGCGATGATGCTCGCCGCATTGTTGATTCGCCCGTCCTTGACCGCCTGCAAGGCATCCTCGAAAGGCCAGACATGCACACGAATATCCTCACCCTCCTCGGCCAGACCGTGCACACCGCCCGCACCTACGCTACTGCAGCGCCCCAGGTACAGGTAAACGTACTCGTCGGAGCCGCCCGGCGAGGGGAAATACTGGGTAATCGGCCACAGCGAGGTCAGCTCCAGGTCGGCTTCCTCGCGGGCTTCGCGGTGAGCAACGGCCTCAGGCACTTCATCGGTGTCGATCAGCCCGGCGACCAGCTCCAGCAGCCAGGGGTGGGCACCCTTACTCATGGCGCCGACGCGGAACTGCTCGATCAGCACCACCTCGTCACGCTGCGGGTCGTAAGGCAGCACACAGACTGCATCATGGCGCATAAACAGTTCGCGGCTGAGCACCGGGCCCATCTCACCGGAGAACTGACGATGGCGCAGGTGCAGGCGATCGAGCCGGTAGAAACCGCGAAAGCAGGCCTCGCGCTCAACGATCTCGACGGCATCGGGACCGGGGTTGAAAGGTTCGCTCATGGGCGTTGACTCGTAATTAGCGACTGACATTGGGCGCATCCTACCCTTGCCGCGCCAACGACGCAGCCCCCTTTGCAGAGCCGGTCGCCGACTGGGATGATGGCGGGCTCGACCTGCACGCTGATGACGAACTCATCGCCCGCAGCAGGGTCGAACCCAGCCAAGCCCTTATCCTTCAGCCGGTCTTTTGCCCCATGTTGCTACGCCACCGCCTTGCCCTCGCCAGCCTCGCCCTTCTGCTCAGCGCCTGTCAGAGCTTCGCCCCGAGCCAATCGGAGCTGCCTGTGCAGCGCAACGCATGGGAAGCCCACACACCCGGCTGCGACGGCCCACGCTGCCCCCTGGTGAACATCGACACCCTGTCGTTCGCCAGCGAGCCGGCGCTTACTGCACTGGTCGAGCAGCGCCTGCTGGGCATGACGATGAACACCCCGGACGCCGTGCTGCCCGAGTCCCTGCAGGCCTACCAGGACGATTTCCTGCAGCGCGCCGAGCCAGGCTGGATGGCCTATCTGCAGGCCAAGATCCGCGAACAGCATGACAATCTGGTGGTCATCGAGCTGTCCAGCTACCTGCACACAGGCGGCGCCCATGGCATGCCGGGGCGCGGCTTTATCAACTACGACCGCAAGCTCGGCAAAGCCCTGAGCCTCACCGACATGCTGCGCCCCGGCCAGGAGGCGCTGTTCTGGCAACGTGCGGAACAGGCCCACCAGCGCTGGCTGAAAGCCTCCGGCCTGGACCAGGATGCGCGCTTTCTCGACACCTGGCCTTTCACCACCACCGCCAACATCGCCCTCGGCCGCCAGGCGCTCTACCTCAAGTACGATGTTTACAGCATCGCGCCCTATGCCATGGGCCATCCGGAGCTGGTCATCCCTTACGACCAGTTGGCCGACGTGCTCAAGCCGCAGTACCTGCCCGAGCAAGACTGAAGCGGCCTAATACCCACTGCAACGCCGCGGCGCTAAACAACGCCGGTAGGCTCGCGCCGATGTGCGGCACCAGGTTGGCCAGCAGATGGAAGATCAGCACACCACTGCCCCACGCCACCAGGGTTTCCCAGCGCAGCGCCACATTCGGCGCGCGAGCCGCTTCGCGGCGACGCAGGATGAAGTGATCGACCAGCACCACGCCAAACAGTGGCGCAAACACCGAACCGATCAGCAGCAGAAAGCTCTGGTACTCGGCCAGTGGTGCGAACCAGGCGATCAGGGTGCAGAGCGCACCAATCGCCAGGGCCAGGTGCTCGACCTTGAACGGCACCAGAATGCCCGTGGACACCGCCGCCGAATGGATATCGGCAAAGGCGTTCTCGGTTTCGTCGAGCAGAATCAGCAGCAGCGGAATACCCATGCCGGCACCCGCCAGGGCCAGCAACAGCGCATTGACCTCGCTGCTGTCGGCAAACGCCAGGGTGTAGCCCACGCCCAGGCTCATCAGCCAGACGTTGCCAAGGAAGAAACCCAACGCCGTGCCACCAAACACCCGGCCGGCTGCTTTGCCGAACCGCGAGTAGTCGGCAATCAGCGGCAGCCAGGACAGCGGCATGGCGATGGCAATGTCGAAGCCCAGGGCAAAGGGCATGGAGCCGTCACCCGGACGCGCCCAGAGCATGGCCAAGTCGGCCTTGTCGAACAGGTTCCAGGTCAGCCACAGGCAGGCACCCAGCAGCAACCAGATACCCCACTTGCGCAGGATCCGCCGCACGAATGTCAGCGGGCCGGTGACAGCGAGCAGCGTCGCCAGACCGCCGAAGAACAGCGTCCACAGCATCGGGCTATTGAGCAAGCTGCCTTCGCCGAACGCGCGCACTGCCAGCACGCTGGCCGCATCGCGCATGACGATGATCTCGAACGCACCCCAGCCCACCAGTTGCAGCAAATTCAGCAGTGCCGGCAACACCGCACCGCGCCGGCCCAGGCTGAGCTTGAGTGCCGACATGGCCGACAGCCCGGTGTCGCAGCCGATCACCGCCACCGAACCGAGCAGCAGTACACCGACCGCCGTGCCGCAGACAATCGCCAGCAAAGCGCCGGACAAGCCCAACCCCGGCGCCAGCAGCGCACCGAGCTGCAGCACCATCAGGCCGATGCCGAGGGAGAACCACAGGGAAAACAGGTCGCGGGCGCCGAATACACGGCGGTCGAGCGGGACCGCATGGTGCGGTGAGTAGCTGGAAGTATTCACGTAAGACTGACCTGAGAAAGGGAAAAACGCACGAAGCCCGGCGCAGAGCACCGGGCTTCGACGACTGACAAGGGCGCGACCTAGCAGGCCGTTGAAAACGTAGG
Organism: Gammaproteobacteria bacterium; assembly: GCA_018826895.1. GTDB lineage: Bacteria > Pseudomonadota > Gammaproteobacteria > Pseudomonadales > Pseudomonadaceae > Aquipseudomonas. The sequence continues at coordinate 40,911 of JAHJYA010000049.1, read as the reverse complement.
CGAGGCAGCCAGCGCAAGGCAAAAACAGGCGAAAAAGCGGAGTTTACGAGTTGTAAATGAGCATTTTGAGCCTGTTTTTAACGCAGCGATGGCAACGCAGGTAGTTTTCAACCGCCTGCTACACCTGTTTGTAGATCACCGAACCCTCCTCCCGGAAACGCTCGGCCTGCTCCTTGAAGCCGGCCTCGACCGCCTTGCTCTCATCCGACAAGCCGTTGACCTTGGCGTAGTCGCGCACTTCCTGGGTGATCTTCATCGAGCAGAACTTCGGCCCGCACATGGAGCAGAAGTGAGCGACCTTGGCCGAGTCCTTGGGCAGGGTTTCGTCGTGGTAGCTGCGCGCGGTGTCCGGGTCCAGGCCGAGGTTGAACTGGTCTTCCCAGCGGAACTCGAAGCGTGCCTTGCTCAGCGCGTTATCGCGGATCTGCGCACCCGGATGCCCTTTGGCCAAGTCCGCTGCGTGCGCGGCGATCTTGTAGGTGATGATGCCGGTCTTGACGTCATCCTTGTTCGGCAGGCCAAGGTGCTCCTTGGGCGTGACGTAGCAGAGCATGGCGCAGCCGAACCAGCCGATCATCGCGGCGCCGATGCCACTGGTGATGTGGTCGTAGCCGGGGGCGATGTCGGTGGTCAGCGGGCCGAGGGTGTAGAACGGCGCCTCGTCACAGCACTCGAGCTGCTTGTCCATGTTCTCTTTGATCAGCTGCATCGGCACGTGGCCGGGGCCTTCGATCATGGTCTGCACGTCGTGCTTCCAGGCGATCTTAGTCAGCTCGCCCAGGGTTTCCAGCTCGCCGAACTGCGCAGCGTCGTTGGCATCGGCAATCGAGCCCGGACGCAGGCCGTCACCCAGGGAGAAGGACACGTCATAGGCCTTCATGATTTCGCAGATGTCGTCGAAATGGGTGTAGAGGAAGTTCTCTTTGTGGTGCGCCAGGCACCACTTGGCCATGATCGAACCGCCACGCGAGACGATGCCGGTGACCCGCTTGGCGGTCAGCGGCACGTAGCGCAGCAACACGCCAGCGTGGATGGTGAAGTAGTCCACGCCCTGCTCGGCTTGTTCGATCAGGGTGTCGCGGAACAGCTCCCAGGTCAGGTCTTCGGCCACACCGTTGACCTTCTCCAACGCCTGGTAGATCGGCACGGTACCAATCGGCACCGGCGAGTTGCGGATGATCCACTCGCGGGTTTCGTGGATGTGCTTGCCGGTGGACAAGTCCATCACCGTGTCCGAGCCCCAACGGATGCCCCAGGTCAGCTTGGCCACCTCTTCTTCAATCGAAGAACCCAGGGCCGAGTTGCCGATATTGCCGTTGATCTTCACCAGGAAGTTGCGGCCGATGATCATCGGCTCCAGCTCGGTATGGTTGATGTTGGCCGGGATGATCGCGCGGCCACGGGCGATTTCTTCACGGACGAACTCAGGCGTGATCTCTTTCGGGATCGAGGCGCCAAAGCTCTGCCCCGCATGCTGCGGCTTGAGCAGGCCGGCTTCACGGGCCTCGGCCAGCTTCATATTTTCGCGGATGGCGACGTACTCCATCTCGGGCGTGATGATGCCCTTGCGCGCGTAGTGCATCTGGCTGACGTTGGCGCCGGCCTTGGCCTTGCGCGGGTTGCGCACGTGGGCAAAGCGCATGGCGGTCAACTCGGCGTCGTTGAGGCGGCGCTGGCCGAACTCGGAGCTCAGGCCCGGCAGTTTTTCAGTGTCACCGCGGTCTTCGATCCAGGCAATGCGCACATCAGCCAGGCCCTTGCGCACGTCGATGGTGACGCTGGGGTCGGTGTAAGGGCCGGAGGTGTCGTAGACGGTGACCGGGGCGTTGATCTCGCCACCGAAGTCTGTCGGCGTTACGTCGAGGCTGATCTCGCGCATCGGCACGCGGATATCCGGGCGCGAGCCCTGGACATAGATTTTCTGCGAACGGGGAAAGGGCTGGATCGACTGCTGGTCGACCTGGGCGGACTCACTCAGGTGCTGTTGTTGTTTTACGCTCATCGGCTGGATTCTCCTGGCTAGAAATGTCGGAGGAGAACCTGATCGCAGCAAGGTAAAGCAACGCCGCGCCTGGGCTGCCAGAGCATGCGGACGTGATCAACGCACCAGCATGACCGGACAGCCAGGGCGCGGGCACACCACGGATGTGGTGTGGGGGAAATCCACCAGGGGCGGATACCTCTTGTTCCCTACGCAGGCCTTAACCTGATCAGGTTCAACGGGATCCGGCTTAGCTGCCAATCTCAGCCCCGCATTGGGGCACCCCGACAAGAACTTGGCCAGTCTAAACAACACGCGGGGAGAACACCAACCCGGCGCAGGTCATGCGTCGGGCTGCGTGCTCTAGATTTATCCGCGCAGCGATTGTTGCATCCAGGCAACATAGCTTGTTGCAAACTACAATCTGGCCGCGTACGGGGATGTTGACCCCCTGCGTCACGCCGCATAGCCTTGCCGATCATCGCCGCCCCAGGACATCCTCATGTTGCGCAGACTTTCCCTGGCCCTCGCCGTGGCCGCCGCCTCCTACGGCACCGCGTGGGCCGACCAGGCCCCTTCGCAGGCTCCCCTGGCCAGTAAGACCGACCTCGTTACCGTCTATCAGGAAGCCGCGCGCAACAACGCCGACCTGGCCGCGGCCCGTGCCGATTACCAGGCTCGCCGCGAGGTGGTGCCGCAAGCCCGTGCCGGTTTACTGCCCAACCTCTCGGCCGGCGCCAACCTGGCCAATACGCGCACTGAGGTCGACTCACCGTCCAACAGCGTGAGCCGCAGCGGCACGGTCTATCAGGCCAACCTAAGCCAGCCGCTGTTTCGTGCCGACCGCTGGTTCCAGTTACAGGCTGCCGAGGCGAGCAGCGAACAAGCCGCCCTGGAGTTGTCCGCCAGCGAGCAGAACCTGATCCTGCAAAGCGCGGAAACCTACTTCAGCGTGCTGCTAGCCCAGGACACCCTGGCCTCGACCAAAGCTGAAGAAGCGGCGTTCAAGCGCCAGCTTGACCAAGCCAATGAACGCTTCGATGTCGGCCTTTCCGATAAGACTGATGTACTCGAAGCCCAGGCCGGTTTCGACACCGCCCGCGCTAACCGGATCATCGCTCAGCGCCAGGTCGACGACGCCTTCCAGGCGCTGGTAACCCTGACTAACCGCGAATACCTGGCCATCGAAGGCATTCTGCACACCCTGCCGATCCTCGCGCCGACCCCGGCCGACGCCAAGGCCTGGGTAGACACCGCTGCCGCACAGAACCTCAACCTGCAGGCGATCAATTACGCCGTCGACGCGGCCGAAGACACCCTGCGCCAACGCAAATCCGGCCACGCCCCGACCCTGGATGCGGTAGCCAGCTACCAGAAAGGCGACAACGACAGCCTGGGTTTCAGCAACGGCGGCGCCAGCGGCGTGCGCTACAGCGGCGATGTGGAGCAGCGTTCGATTGGCCTGCAACTGAACATTCCGCTGTACAGCGGTGGCCTGACCAGTTCCCAGGTGCGCGAGGCCTATCAGCGCGTCAACCAGAGCGAGCAACTGCGCGAAAGCCTGCGACGGCAGGTGGTGCAAAACACCCGCAACCTGTTCCGCGCGGTAAACACCGACGTGGAGACCGTGCAGGCGCGCAAGCAGTCGATCATTTCCAACCAGAGCGCCCTGGAAGCCACGGAAATCGGCTACCAGGTCGGTACCCGCAATATCGTCGACGTGCTCGATGCCCAGCGTCAGCTGTACAGCTCAGTGCGCAACTACAACAACGCACGCTACGACTACATCCTCAACAACCTGCGCCTCAAGCAAGCCGCAGGCACCCTCAGCCCAGGCGACCTGGAAGCCCTGGGCGCCTTCCTCAAGCCGGACTACGACCCGGACAAGGACTTCCTGCCGCCGGACCTGGCCCGCGCGGCCGAAGCACAACTGCGCGGCGACCTGGACTACTGATAGCAATGCCGCTCGCTGGAACCCGGCGAGCGGTGTGCTTGCAACGCTTCGCGCGCTAACGACTCGCGCCCAAAGCAGGGAGACCTACGCCAGGCATCTCGCATCACGACTCAAATAATTGGTCGCATCCTGAAGGAGCTAATTTATTCGCGATGGGCCTTAGACGCGCTGAAAGCATCGCGGCTTAACCGAACATTGGCGCGACCGCAAAAAGCGGCGACACACCTTAGGCTCCTAGCAAACGCCGCAACCCCGCCAACAACCGCTCCAACGCCCCCTGATTCGCCTTGAGCACCGCGAGCCCGGCCTGACGCCGGCGTTCAGCCTCCTCAGGCTCGCGCCACAAGTTGGCCACGGCCTGCGCCAAGCCCTCGGCGTCTGCAACCTCAAGCAACGCCCCCGCCTCGCGCAATTGCGCAGCGATATCGAGAAAGTTGAACAGGTGCGGACCACTGAGCACCGGTTTGCCCAGCGCCGCCGGCTCCAGCAGGTTATGCCCACCGTTAGCCACCAGGCTGCCGCCGACAAAGGCCACGTCGGCCAGGGCATAGAGAAACAGCAGCTCGCCCATGGTGTCGCCCAGCAACACCTGATCGCCCGCCTGCAGCGGCTCGCCGGTCGAGCGTCGACGCACCGACAGACCACTGCGCTGAATACGCTCATGCACGGCGTTGAAGCGCTCGGGGTGGCGCGGCACCAGAATCAGCAGGGCATCCGGGTAGCTCTGCAGCAACTGGCGGTGTGCGGCCAGAACGATTTCGTCTTCGCCCTCATGGGTGCTGGCGGCGATCCACACCGGGCGCTCAGCCGCCTGCCACTCGGCACGCAACGCATTCGCCCGCACGGGCAGATCGACCTCGATGCGCAGGTCAAACTTGATCGACCCCGTCACCTCGACGGTTTCGGGGCGCGCGCCCAGGTTGAGAAAACGCTCAGCCTCGGCCTGGGTCTGCACGGCAATCAGGCTCATCTCGGCGAGCATCGGCGCGGTGAGCTTGGCGAAGCGCCCATAGCCCCGCGCCGAGCGGGCCGACAGGCGCGCATTGGCCAGCGCCACCGGGATGCCACGGCGCGCGCACTGGTGAATATGGTTCGGCCATAGCTCGGTCTCCATGATCACCGCCAGCTTTGGCTGCAGCCGATCAAGAAAGCGCGCCGCCGCCCAGGGCAAGTCATAAGGCAGATAGCAGTGCTGCACCCGGCCGGCGTATTCCGCCCCGCCGAACAGCGCCTGAATGCGCTCGGAGCCGGTGGGGGTCATGCAGGTGATGGTGATCGGCAACTGCGGATAGCGCACCAGCAGCTCACGCACCAGCGGCGCGGCGGCAATGCTTTCGCCCACCGAGACCGCATGCAGCCAGATGCCGCCGGGCTTGACGGGTGGCAGGCCCAGGGCGAAGCGCTCGCCAATGCGTTGGGCATAAGCCGGCGCACGCCAGGCGCGCCAGGCCAGTCGGCCGGCCACCAGCGGCAGGCCGAGATGAAACAACAAGGTGTAGAGGGCTCTATTCATGGGCGCGCAGCTTAGCAGACAGGCCGGGGCCAATCAGCCGTTGGCCCGCAGGTGCTGGGCAAAACACTCGGCCAGCCAGAGCGCCGCCGGGCCCAGCGCCTCATCACGCCGGCACACCAGCTCGACCACCAGCGGCGGCGGGGTCCAATCACTGCTCAGCTCGACCAGCTGCCCCTGATAGGTTGGGTACTGCACGACGTGGCGCGGCAGCCAGGCCCAGCCGAGGTTGCGCATCAGCAGCTCGGCCATGGCGTAGAAGCTGTCGGTGCGCCAGACCGCCGGGCTGATCTGCTCGCCACCGGGGTACTGCGGCGCCATCAGCAACTGCCGATGGCGGGCCAGGGCGCGCCGATCGACATGCCCGGCAGTGGCCAGGGGGTGGCCTACTCCGCACACCGTGACCATGTCGACAGTGCCCAGGCGCTGGCGCTCCAGGGCATTGGGCATCTGCTCCTGATGGAACAGCAAACCGAGGTCGGCGCGGCGCTCCAGCAGTTTGCAAGCCACCTCGCCCTGGGCGCCACTGGCCAGTTGTACCTCCAGCAGCGGAAATTGCCGGGCCAGCGCCTCCAGGCTATCGAGCACCGGCTGGTAGGGCATAGCTTCATCCTGGGCCAGGCGCAGCAACACCTCCTCGCCACGCACCAGCCCCAGCGCCCGACCATCAAGGCGCTCGCACTGGCGCAGCACTTCCCGCGCCTCCTCCAGCAAGGACGCTCCGGCTGTGGTCAGGCGCGGCTGGCGACCGCTACTGCGCTCGAACAGCAGCACCCCCAGGTCGGTTTCCAAGAGCGCAATGGCGTTACTCACCGCCGATTGCGCGCGCTGCGCCTGGCGCGCAACGGCGGAGAACGACTGCTGTTCGGCGACCTGTACGAACAAGCGCAACTGCTCCAGGTTCCAGTTCATAGGCGCAACCTATCTTATATACAGATTGGTAATCACTTTACCCCATCACCCACAGGCTTAGAATCCCGTCATTGCTCAGGAGCCAAATGCCATGCCCGGATACCTCTACCTCGCTATCGCCATCGCTGCCGAAGTGGTCGCGACCACCTCGATGAAGGCCATCGACGGCTTCAACAAACCGCTGCCCCTGCTGCTGGTGATTGGTGGCTACAGCATCGCGTTCTGGATGCTGATTCTGGTGGTACGAACCATCCCTGTGGGCATCGCCTATGCCATCTGGGCCGGGCTGGGCATCGTCTTGGTCAGCGTGGCAGCCACCTTCGTCTACGGACAAAAGCTCGACCTGCCGGCGATGCTCGGCATGGGCATGATCGTGGCCGGCGTGGTGGTCATTCAGTTGTTCTCCCGCGTCACCGGGCACTAAGCAAACCTCGGGTTATACTGCGCGCCTGTTTTCCCGACGAGATGGGTCCATGACCGAGGCGCTGAGCACTGACATCCTGATCGTAGGCGGCGGTATCGCCGGCCTCTGGCTGAATGCGCGGTTGCGCCGCCTGGGCTATGCCACCGTGCTGGTGGAACGCGCCAGTCTGGGCGGCGGGCAGAGCCTGAAATCCCAGGGCATCATCCACGGCGGCGCCAAGTACGCGCTGCACGGTGCGTTGACCGGCGCCTCCGAAGCGATTGCCGACATGCCGCGGCGCTGGCGCGAAGCCCTGGACGGCAACGGCGAGTTGGACCTGCGCGGCGTACGCCTGCTCTCCGATGCGCATTACCTGTGGTCGCCCGGCAGCCTGGCCGGCAATATCACCAGTTTCTTCGCCAGCAAAGCGGTGCGCGGGCGCGTTGATCAGGTCAAGGGCGAGGCCCTGCCGCCGGCCCTGCAGCACCCCAAATTCAAGGGTAAGGTCTACCGCCTGGCCGAGCTGGTACTCGACGCGCCCAGCCTGGTCGCACGCCTGGCCGAACTGGCCGGCGACAGCCTGCTGGCCGGCGAGCACATCGAGCCGCTGCACGACGACAACGGGCTCTGTGGCCTGCGCGTCGATGGCCGGGAAATCCGCGCCCAGCGCGTGGTGCTCAGCGCCGGCGCCGGCAATGCCGAGTTGCTCGCCGCGCTCGGAGTCGAGCAGCCCAAACAGCAACTGCGCCCGCTGCACATGGTGCTGGCCAAGGGCCCGGCGCTGAAACCGCTGTATGCCCACTGCCTGGGCGGCGGACCAAAACCGCGCGTAACCGTGACCACCCACCCAGCGGCCGATGGTCAGTGGGTCTGGTACCTCGGCGGCGACCTGGCCGAAGCCGACGGCGTGGCCCGCGACGAAGCGGCGCAGATCCGCGCCGCGCAAAAGGAAATGGCCGAGCTGCTGCCCTGGGTCGACCAGCGCGAAACACGCTGGGCCACGCTGCGTGTCGACCGCGCCGAGCCGGCGCAGTCCGGCCTGGTGCGTCCGGATAATGCCTTCCTGGCCGAGCAACAGCGCCTGCTGGTCGGCTGGCCGACCAAACTGGCCCTGGCGCCGGACTTCGCCGACCGCGTCCTGGCTGCCCTGCAGCGCGACGCCATCGTTCCGCAAGCGCAGCCGCCTCTGCCCGCGTTGCCGCGCCCGCCCCTGGCGCTGCCCGTTTGGGAGACCCTATTGCCATGACCAGCTTGCACGACCTGCATCGCCCACTGGGCAGCACCGGCCTGAGGGTCTCGCCACTGGGTTTGGGCACCGTCAAATTCGGCCGTGACCAGGGGGTGAAATACCCCAACGGCTTCACCATCCCCGATGACGCCAGCGTGCGCCGCCTGCTCGACCAGGCCCGCGACCTGGGCATCAACCTGATCGACACCGCGCCCGCCTACGGCAGCAGCGAAACCCGCCTCGGCCCGCTGCTGCGCGGGCAACGGCAGGACTGGGTGATCGTCAGCAAGGTCGGTGAGGAGTTCGACAATGGTCACTCGCACTTCGATTTTTCCGCCGCCCACACGCGCTTCTCGGTGGAGCGCAGCCTCAAGCGCCTGGAAACCGATGTCATCGACCTGGTGCTGGTGCATTCCGACGGCAATGATCTGGACGCCCTGCAGGCTGGGGTCTACGACACCCTCGCGGCACTCAAGACCGAGGGCAAGATTCGCGGCTACGGCCTCTCCGGTAAAACCGTCGCCGGCGGCCTGCAGGCGTTGGTCAGCGGTGACTGCGCCATGGTCACCTACAACCTCAACGAGCAAGCCGAACGCCCGGTGCTCGACTACGCCGCAGAACACGGCAAGGCAATCCTGATCAAGAAAGCCCTGGCCAGCGGCCACGCCTGCCTGCAAAACGGCGAAGACCCGGTCCAGGCCAGTTTCCGCCTGATCTTCAGCCACCCGGCGGCGGCCAGTGCCATCGTCGGCACCATCAACCCACACCATCTGTCACACAATGTGAGTACAGCTGCCGCGATAATTCGCGCTAGTGTTAGGGTCTGTTGCCGCTGCACGCGCGGCTGCGAGTAAGCCAGACACCTGATCACGAAAGCAGACACCACTGCCTGCATCGAGAACCACGCTGCCCATGCCGCCTCGGCGGCCGACCCCAACGCAAGAAGGAGCCGATATGCCGCGCACGCTGATTCGCAAGAACCCCACCGCTTTCAAGACCCTGCCGTTGTACGTAGAAGCCAGCACCGACGGGCTGAGCTACCAGAGCCTGGGACGCCCGCTGAACTTCACTGAAATGCTCGAACGGCGCCGCCCCGTCGAGGTCAGCGACCCGCAGCGCTTCGCTATCGAACTGGCCAACCTCGGCGTCTCGGTGCGCCTGACCCTCAGTTGGCAGGGCAAGGATTACTGGGTACTGGTGCGTCAGCGCCGGCAGGACCGGGGTGATGTAGTGCTCAAGCTGATTTCCGGCTACGTGCCGGCCCACGAGCTAAACTTGCCGCTGCTCACCGCCATTCAGGAAGTGGCCGAGGAGTGCCTGCTGGAAACCCCTGAGGGTTGGCTGGCCGGACGCTTCGGCGATACCTGGCTACCGACGCCTTATCAGAGCACCCTGCACTACCGCGAAGCCGTGCAGTTTCGCCTCAGCCCATTGTCCGGCGCCGCCCGCCCGGTACAGTGCGCCAACATGACACTGCTGGAACGCCCGCGCGCGTACGTGCACCTGCCCACAGCATCCCTGCAACTGGTCTACGACATGCAACTGGAGCTGCCGCGCGAAACTCGCCAGTTGAGCCTGTTTCATGTGGATGAATGCTTTGAAGACGGTCAGTTGATTGCCCGCCTCGACCGTGCCCGTCCGGACCTGTACCTGATTCCACTGGAGCAGGGCCGCCCAACCGCCGAACTGCTGACACTGAAAAACGGCTTGTTGAAAAGCGCCTCTACTCGCGGCCTATGGCTTGCGGAAAGCTTTGCGCCGCAGGAAGGCTGGGTGGTGCGTGAAGAGCGCATTCGCTGGCGCGACTGGGTGGCGCAACAGGGCCTGGACACTCTCAAGACCAACAAAGCGATAAAGCGCAAGGTTGGCTAAGCGCTCAGCAGCTGGGTAGCCCATGCAGACCATGGGCACCCGGCTCTGAATCAATCCTGGCGGCGGATCTTCTCGACGATGGCCGTGGTCGAGCTGTTTTCCACCAGACCCAGCACGCGCACCTCGCCACCATAAGCGGTGACGATATCGGCGCCCACTACCTGATCGACGCCGTAGTCGCCACCCTTGACCAGAATGTCCGGCTGCACCTGTTTGAGCAGACGTTCAGGGGTGTCTTCGCTGAAGCTCACCACCCAATCCACGGCGCCCAAACCGGCCAATACGGCCATGCGCCGGTCGACCGAATTGATCGGCCGACCTGGGCCTTTTAGACGACTGACCGAAGCATCGTCGTTGACCGCCAGCACCAGCCGGTCGCCCTGGGCGCGGGCCTGTTCCAGGTAGGTGACATGCCCGGCGTGCAGAATGTCGAAGCAGCCATTGGTGAACACAATGCGCTCGCCATGGGCGCGGGCATCTTCGATGGAGCACAGCAGTTGGTCCAGGCTCAACACGCCGCGCTCAGAACCCTCTTCGCGCTGCACCGCGCGACGTAGCTCAGGCGCACTGATGGCCGCCGTGCCCAGCTTGCCGACGACGATGCCGGCAGCCAGGTTGGCCAGGGCCACGGCCTGGGGCAGCTCTTCACCTGCGGCAATGGCTGCGGCCAGTGTCGAGATCACCGTGTCACCAGCGCCGGTGACGTCAAACACCTCGCGCGCGCGCGCCGGCAGGTGCAGCGGTGCGTGCTGTGGGCGCAACAGGGTCATGCCGTGCTCGCCACGGGTCACCAGCAGTGCACCGAGGTCCAGATCACGCATCAGCGCAGCGCCCTTGCTGACCAGCTCGGCCTCATCAGCGCAACCGCCAACAATCAGCTCGAACTCACTGAGATTCGGGGTAATCAGGCTGGCGCCACGGTAGATCGAGAAATCCTTGCCTTTGGGATCGGCCAGCACTGGAATACCGCGGGCACGGGCCAGCTGAATCAGAGCCTGGTGATTCTGCAACGCGCCCTTGCCGTAATCGGAGAGCACCAACACCTTGACCCCGGAAAGCATGCCATCGACATCTGCAGCCAGGGCGGCGGTGTCGGTACGAAACGGTTCTTCGAAATCCATGCGCAGCAATTGCTGATGCCGGCTCATCACTCGTAGCTTGACGATGGTTGGCTGGTCGTCAATGAACTGGAAACGCGTCTGCACGCCCGCCGCTTGCAGGCTGTCGGCCAGACTCTCGGAGGCCTCGTCACGCCCGGTCACACCCACTAGAAAGGCCGGTGCGCCGAGGGCTGCGATATTCAAGGCAACGTTGGCAGCGCCCCCGGGACGGTCTTCGATCTGCTCGACCTTGACCACCGGCACTGGCGCCTCCGGAGAGATGCGCGAGGTACCGCCATGCCAATAACGGTCGAGCATGACATCGCCCACCACGAGAACGGGCGCTTGGTCGAAACGGGGCATGGACAACTTCATGGCAACTCCAGAGCCTCTGGTGGCGGGTGCATAGTTTATCAGGCGATACCCAAGGGTGCGCTGTCATCCAGTCCCATGGCATGCAGGCGAGCATAAAAGCCATTGAGCGCCAGCAACTCGGTATGGGTGCCGCGCTCGACGATCCGCCCCTGGTCCATGACCAGAATCAGATCGGCCTTCTCGATGGTCGACAGCCGATGGGCGATAACCAGCGTGGTACGCCCAGTCATCACCCGGTCCAGAGCGCCCTGGATATGCCGCTCGGATTCGGTATCAAGCGCCGAGGTCGCCTCATCGAGCACCAGCAGCGGCGCATCCTTGAGCAGCGCACGGGCAATCGCCAGGCGCTGACGCTGACCACCGGAGAGCAGCACACCGTTCTCGCCGACCAAGGTGTCGTAGCCCTGTGGCATCTTCTCGATGAACTCATCGGCGAAGGCATCACGAGCCGCCTGCTGGATGGCTTCCAGCGGCGCGCCGGCCAGGTCGCCATAAGCGATATTGTTCGCCACGCTGTCGTTGAACAAGGTGACATGCTGAGTGACCAGCGCAATGTGCCGACGCAGGTTACGCAGGGTGTACTCCTCAATCGCCAAGCCATCGAGCAGGATCTGCCCCTGCTCATGCTGGTAGAAGCGCGGAATCAGGTTGGCCAGCGTTGATTTACCGCTACCGGAGCGGCCCACCAGCGCCACCATCTGGCCTGGTTCGACGCTAAAGGAGATGTCGCTAAGCACTGCTTTTTCACTGCCGGGGTAGCTGAAGTTAAGATCACGTACTTCGAGGCGCCCAGTAATACGCTCACGAGTCTGCGTACCCTGATCGATTTCCGGCGCCTCGTCGAGTTGCTCGAAGATACTTTCGGCACCGGCCACGCCCTTCTGAATAGTCGAACTGACCTCGGACAGCTGGCGAATCGGCTTGGGTAGCAACCCGGCCAGGGTGATGTAGGCCACCAAATCACCCGCAGACGCATCACCGCGTAACCACAGCACCAAGAACATCAGCACGGCCATAGCGCTGTAGATCACCAACTGCAAGGATGGGGTGTAGACCGCGTTGGTCTTGACCATCTTCAACTGCTTGTTCTTGTTGTCCTCGCTTGCATCGAGAAAGCGCTGCTGCTCGTACTGCTCACCACCGAAGCTGCGCACCACACGATAACCTTGAATGGTTTCCGAGGTGACATGGGTGACATCACCCATCGCCAACTGGATTTTCTTACTTTGCTTGCGAAATTTCTTGCTGGTGCTGGTCACCATCAAACCGATTATTGGGAGAATCGCTACCATCACCAGGGTCAGGCGCCAGTTCATCCATAGCAGGGTGGCGAATAGAAACACCACCGTCATGCCTTCGCGAACAACCACTTTAATCGCATCCGTCGCCGCCCCAGTCACCATGGTCACGTTATAGGTGATGCGAGAAATCAGGTGCCCGGAATTGTGGTTGTCAAAATAGCGGTTAGGTAGGCTGAGCATACTGTTGAACAGCGCCACACGCAGGTCTTGCACCAGCCCGAGCGAAACCTTGGCCAGAAAGTAGTTGCCCAGAAACGACCCTACGCCCTGCCATAAAGCAATCAATACAATCAGCAAAGGCACAGCCTGCAACAGCTTGAGCTTGGCAAGCCAAGGGAAGTACTCCAAGAGCCAGGGCACTTCAGAGAAAAGCCCGGCATTCGGATTGCTCAATCCGTCGACGAAAAACTTCAGCATGTAGCCAAGCATGGGCTGAGTCGAGGCGAAGATCAGAAAGCCCAGCAGGCTGACGGAGAAGATCCCCCAGTACGGCACGACATAGCGCAGCAACCGCAAATACACCTTGAGACTGGATTGCTGGGTAGAATTGGACATTCGGCAAGCCCCACACGACTGGCTAGAGGAAAACGATGCGGATTGTAACAGCGCAGGAATTGGAAAGCTGGCTAGCCAGCGGCAAGGTGTTGGAAGAGGATGCCCGCGGTCCTAAGGTTGTGCGCCTTAGCGACGGTCGCTTCCTGAAAATCTTTCACACTCGCCGGGCGACCGCCCTTGCCCGCTTGCTCCCCCCTGCGCAGCGGTTTTCCCGCAACGCCACGCTGCTACATCAGCATGGTATTGCGGCGCCACAAATCAGTGAGGTGCTGTGGCTGGATCGCGCCATAGGCCTTAGTGCCTGTATTTACCAGCCACTGCCAGGTAGCTCTCTTGAACAACTACTGAAGAATGACCCCCAGAGGCTAGAGCAGTTATTGCCAGAGCTCGCGCGTTTCATCGCTCACTTGCATGCACGACATATCTACTTTCGCTCACTGCATCTAGGCAACATCTTGCGAATGAATGACGGGCAGTTCGGTCTGATTGATATTCTTGACTTGCGCAGAAAGATACTTCCCTTATCGCGCTGGCATATCAGACGAAATTTTCGTCACTTGCAAAATTATTTGGTCCGCAGCAAGCTTCAGCACTTCCCCCTAGGAAAGCTGGAGCAGCTTTATTGGGAAAGTGTCCATACGGACACCTCCACACTACGGAAATAATAGGAGCCTTTGAGACTCGCTACCTGCGCAACTGCACAGCCATGCGATAGTACCCCAGCCGCCCCCACGCCCTGAGGGTTTCTGGAAGCTTGCGCAACCAGCGCCAGGCTCTACTTAGCCCACCCTTCTTACGTCCAGAGCGCCAGGTCCCGGCGAATAGGTGGCGCGCATAGACCCGATCAGTGCAAACCAGATGCTGCTTGGCTGCACCAAAACAACCTATGGCATAAACCTGCTCAGCACCTATGCGCTCATCCTTACCCTCGCCTACAAACCCCCGCTGCATAAGCAACTGACTGACTTCGTTGACATTGACCAGTTCGGAAACCCGCTCTATGGCAAATGTATTTTGGTCGTAGTAGGCCAGCATCCGCTCAGGCAACCAATGCCCCGCTACCGTGCCGATAAGTGAAGTGGCAAAGCGCTGGCGATCCTCAAGACCAATGAAGAAATCTACATCGAGGCAGCCGTCCAGCGAACCTAACACCTCGACATCGACATCCAGATAGATACCGCCTTGCTGCAATAAGGCGAGCATCCGCACGTAATCTGAAACGAAAGCGTAACGCCCAGCAGCATAAGCGGCAGCGGTAAAAGGATGGCTATCAGGATCGAAGCGCTGCTCATCCCAGCGCACCACTTCGTACTCGGGTAGGTAATAGGCCCAAGAGGCTAGACAAAGTCTGGCCTGCAGCGGCAGGGGCCGACCGCCAAACCAGCAGTAGTGAAGTTTGCGCGCAATCATCCTGACAATCCCTAGAAGAATTTCCCGCAAGGCGCGTGAACAGCCAAGCTAATCATACAGTTCTCTTATCGCAGCTCTGCGTACACGTGCTCGCATACTGTGCAAAGCACAGAAGAACCGGAAGCCAAACCGTAAACCACTCCTCCCTAGGCTTTATCCAAGGCCCAACACCATCCGAAAGCAGCGCCAGACCAGAGAAGCAAAGTAGCCCGCACAGTGCCCGTCCTGCCATAGTTTCACGCGCGCGCCAGGCTCGCATGGCAACAATGGCCAGCATCAACCCCCACAAGGCCAACCCAGGCCCCCCCAATTGCAGAAGAACATGCATAAACAGGTTATGGGCATGCTCGAATACTCGCTCTATCTGCACGACTGTGAGTTGATATTCGGCACCGGCTCCCAGCCCGAGCCAGGGATTCTGGAGAAAGAGCGTCCAGGCATCACGCAGTAGATCGGGGCGGTAGGAAAGGCCACCGCGCAAGAGAAACTCCGGGAAAGCCAGAATTGCCGATGCGGCTCCTACAACGACCAGACAAGAAAACACCTGGATACGCCGCCCCGGCATCCATAGGCAGGACAGAACCAGCGTAGCTACCACCGCGAGCATCGGTCCCTTGCTGCGCGAAAGCACAACAAAAGCCAGGCATAAACCACAGCCGAGTAGCCATACCCAACCTTGCAAATTGGCTGGCAGGCTACGTCGAAGAAACCACAACAGTATGCCCAAGCCGCCTACGACCTGGGCTGCCAGGATCGGATGATCAAGAACACCGCCGCCAACCAGTCGCGCATTTAGCGGCATACCCTGTAGCACGTAAAAAGACAGGATAAACCAGCCAACCCACAGGCCACCGACCAACACGATGCAGGCCAGAAGCGGCCAAAACCGTTCTCGGTAAATGCTGCCTAGGAGCGCCAAGGCTTGCACGGTCAAGCCGACATACAGCATCTCCTTGATCAACCCGGAGTCGCCCCCCCACAACATGGACAGCAAACTCCAACCTGCAAAGGCCAGCACGGCGCTGAGCAACCAGCGATCCCAACCCAGTTGCTGCCAAAGCCCAGGCCGGTAGGCAGCCAGCCCAGGCAGCCACAGAAAAAGGATCAACCCTTGGTGGTACAGCTTGCTGTTCGGCAGAAACAGCATGCCGAGGAGGAACCAGGCCAACCCAAAGGCGAGCCAGGCCCCCAAATAAGGATTGGTTGTAGCTAATGGCGACAGGCGCCTGATAGTTGCGTGCATCAACTGCGTCCGTAACGAATTTTTGCCAGACAACGCCTGATCGCCTGGCGCGTCTTGAACTTGGGATGTCGCTCAACCTGCTCGATATCACTCATGTCGAACAGTCGCTGATTGGCCAAGATCGGCTTGACCATATACGCCTCAACAGAGGGCAGCAGGCACTCGGAGTAATACCAGTCGAGCGGTAGGCCAGAGGCCGGGGCCTCCGCCAGTATTCGGTCATACAATGCTGCGCGAACGACGTAGGCATGAGCGAGCCGGACCCGGCTCACCTGCATTAGATTTGTTGACACACCCGTTCGCTGCCCACCCTTCTTGAGGGTCCCTCCCAGATAAAGCATCTGCCAGGAACGCGTCTGCAGCTGGCGCTCGACACGAGCAAGCACCGCTCTCGAATAAGGTTCGAACTCGCAGTCATCCTCCAGGATCAGCACTGAAGACAGGCCTTGTTCCTTGGCCATGCGAATGATCGCCAGATGACTGCGCATGCAGGCCCAGGTCGCCCGCAACTTGTGCTCGTTGCTCGGCCGCACGCCATCCACTCGTTTGAGGAATGCATCCAACTCGGCGGAGGGCGAATCATTACTGGCGGCAAGGGCGGCAAAATCGACTGCGGAGAATCGCTCGGCAGCGATACCTACCTTCTCCAGGGTGCTCAGCATCTGCAGCCAGCGGTCTTGGCGATGGTCCAGGTTGATCACATAGGCACGCTCGAAACAGCGCTCTCGGCCTTCCGAGCGATGCCCTACCTGACCATGCCCCGGCAAGGCCACTCCATTGATTTCACCACCAGCCTGCAACACCTGCAGCAGTGACAGGCAATGCGCCAAACCCTCACAACCATGGGCGAGATGGTATTCAGCCAGTGCAGCAGAGCGGGCTACGCATGCACCATGAGAAGCAGCGACTTCGGCCATTCGTGCAGAGAAATCTTCCAGCGAGGATACGCGTCGCCCCAGGAAGCGCTCCTGGGAAAAAACATCCACGTCCTCACCCGCATTGACATAGATAATTGGCCGGCGCGCCAAGGCAGCCTCGATCACCGCGTTGGACATGATGTTGACGACCACCGTTGCCCGGCCGAGGGCCTCAGCGAGGCTGCACTCGCGGGGCAATACCTCAAGGTTATCGAGGGTAGCCGCTGCCTGTTGCCAGAAGGGCACCGCGCTACGCGGGTGTGCCTTGACCTGCACCCGGTACTCCGGATTCAGAGCAGCCCACTCACGCAATAGCCTGTAGGTAGCCTGGTAGCCGGCCTCTTTCTCTTTGTCCGGGCCAACCCCGAGGATCAGCAGCGTGCGCCCACTCGGTTCGGCTGCCGGCAGGTCGTAGGTACTGTCGATCATGTGGGAGCCGGCCAGCACCGCAGTCGAACTGCCGAAGCGCAATGCACGCCCCTGCAACGCCTCGAGCGAACTCTGACCGAACAGAAAGTTGTAGTCATAGTCATTCATGCTCAGGCGGCGCGAACGTTCTACCGTCGTCGCGTGAGCGAGATGGACAAGAGTGCTTGCGCGCGCACTCAGTGCCAGACGCAGAAAGGGACTGTAGAGGCTGCCATTGCGGTCATTAAGTAACACACGGGGCCGGTGACGCTCGACCAGCCATTCGGCATACGCCGCCAGAGCAAAATAACGGCCAGGCACCGCACAAGGAGGACGCTTGAGCATGCGTCCACGAAGTATCGCCGCAGGCTCTTGCAGTGCTGTTTCGACGAGTGTGTAGCCTTGTGCACGCAAGGCCTCGATCAAAAGCTTCTTGCGTCGGAACGCGATGACCTTAGGGGCCGATTGCAACAGGAGAAAATCACAGGGTTCAGCAGTTATGTCCCTCGCAAGCCGCCGCCTGGCACGCATGCCAAACCACCAGTCGCCCACAGCCTCTCGCGCAAAACGCAACGCGCTGCCCAAAACGCCATGACGCTCGCGCAGTAATAACCAGCGATATTGGTCCAGCTCTCGTGCCTTCTCAAGCCAGGGATTTTCTCGCATGAGGTCGCCGTGCTGAATAAGTGCGCTGCTCATCGACACATACTCGACATGAGCGGCTCGAATTGCTGACGGACTGACTCATCAGAAAATATCTCTCTGATTTTAAGCACTTGTTTTGCAGCACGTTCACTGAGCTCTGCAGAGCTTGTCGCGGCTGACTGACTTATAAGCCCGGCCAGGCTGGTGTGCATACCGAACGGGAACACCTGTCCCACCCCATCCACCACTTCACGCCCGCCACCGCAATCGCTGCAAATCACCGGTACCCCGGCTGCCATGGCCTCCAGCAAGACCATGCCGAATGGCTCATGGTCCGAGGTGAGGGCAAATACGTCGAACGCCTTGAAATAGCGACGGCCACCGGCGACCTGACCAAGAAAGCGTACGGATTCGTCGACCCCGAGACGCTGCGCCAGTTGCCGCAACTCAGCTTCCAGCCGCCCCTGTCCCATGATCGCCAGCAGGCTGCCCGGCGGCAGGTCCGGCAGGGCTTGGGCGAAGCCACGGATCAGGGTGGCCTGATCCTTGTCCGGATGCAGCCGGCCCACATTCCCGACAACCCAGGCATCCTGAGGCAACCCTAAATGCTCGCGCGCCACTTCTCGTGAGACTTGTTCAGCCTGGATAGCGGCAACATCAATCCGGTTGTACAACGTCTCGATACGTTCGGCCGGCCAGCGAGGCAACTGCTGACGAATGTCGTCACGCACGGCATTGGAGACGCCAAGCAACAGCAAGCGCGACTGAAAGCGGCTGATAAACAGGCGACGCAAAGGTCGGTCGTATACACCAAAGGCATGGTGCACACCGATCACCGGTAGTGAAGTACCGAGCAACGCAATGTAGATGGGCTTGAAACGGTGGGCGATGCAGGTCACGAACGACCGTGAGGCGACCAATCTGGACAGCTCACGAATGGCCCGCAGCTTCAGGCCGCGCAGTGCGCGGCTCGAGTACTCGAGAAAGATCACCTCATCCGAGGCCGAGCCCTGCCTGACAGCCTCATTGGGCGAGCCGGTCAGGTAGACCGTGCAGACCCGGTAGCGCGTGCCTACGAATAACGCGGCGTACTGCCGCGCACAATCGAGGAACGGCCCGTCATAGCCATGGCAAAGCTGCAGGATCCAGGGTGTGTCCTGCGCAGCGTCAGCTGGGCACATACCCGTCCACTCCATCCTTGACCACCAAAATATCTTCCATGATCAGGTACTGCAGGTCGGAGCCGTAAAACATGTTCAACGCATCAGTCGGTGAGCAGATCATCGGTTCGCCGCGACGGTTCAGCGAGGTGTTCAGCGACACGCCGTTGCCGGTGAGCTTTTCCAGCTCGAGCATCATGTCATAGTAACGCGGGTTGTACTCACGCTTGAGCACCTGGGCGCGGGAGGTGCCATCCTCGTGCACCACTTCGCTGACGCGAGTCTTCCACTCATCGTTGACCTCAAAGGTGAAGGTCATAAAAGGCGATGGGTGATCGACCTTGAGCATCTGCGGCCCGACCGTATCGAGCATCGACGGGCAGAAGGGGCGCCAGCGCTCACGGAACTTGATCTGCTCATTGATGCGGTCGGCCACGCCCGGAATGCTCGGGCAACCGATGATCGAGCGGCCACCCAGTGCACGCGGACCAAACTCCATACGCCCCTGGAACCAGGCTACCGGATTGCCATCGACCATGATCTTGGCGATGCGCTGCGGCATGTCATCGATCTGCTGCCATTTCGGCGCGTTCGGGTGGCGGGCGCAAGCGGCAATGACGTCTTCGTTGGAGTAGGCCGGGCCGAGGTAGACGTGCTCCATCTTCTCCACCGGCACGCCGCGTTTGTGCGACACATAGGCGGCGGCGCCGACCGAGGTGCCGGCATCACCGGAGGCCGGCTGGACGAACAGTTCCTTGACGTCGTCGCGGGCGATGATCTTCTGGTTGAGCTTGACGTTCAGCGCACAGCCGCCGGCGAAGGCGATCTTCCCGGTTTCGCGGATGATGTCGCCCAGGTAGTACTCCATCATCTGCAGGGCGAGCGTCTCGAACAGCGCCTGCATGCTCGCGGCGTAATGGATGTAGGGATCGTCGGCGATGTCGCCTTCACGCTTGGGACCCAGCCACTCGATCAGTTTCGGCGAGAAGTAGAAGCCCTTGCCCTTTTCCTTGTAGCGGCGCAGACCAATGACGTTGGCGTAGTCGGTGTTGATCACCAGCTCGCCATTCTCGAATTTGGCCAGGCGCGAGAAGTCGTACTTGCTTGCGTCGCCATAGGGCGCCATGCCCATGACCTTGAACTCGCCGTCGAGCATTTCGAAGCCGAGGAACTCGGTGATCGCGCCATACAGGCCGCCGAGCGAGTCCGGATCGAAGAACTCCTTGATCTTGTGGATCTTGCCGTTCTCGCCATAACCGAAAAAGGTAGTGGCGTACTCACCCTTGCCGTCGATGCCCATGATCGCGGTCTTCTCGGTAAAGCCCGAGCAGTGGTAGGCACTGGAGGCGTGGGCCAGGTGGTGTTCGACCGGCTCGATCTTGATCTTCTTGGGGTCGAAGCCCAGCTGCTCCAGACACCATACGATCTTCTTGCGATAGCGCTTATAGCGACGGTTACCCATGAGGATCGCGTCAAGGGCGCGGTCCGGCGCGTACCAGTAGCGCTTGGCGTAGTGCCAGCGCGCCTTGCCGAACAGGCTGATAGGCGCAAAGGGAATGGCGACTACATCGACATCTGAGGGCTTGATGCCGGCCTGTTCCAGGCAGAACTTGGCCGACTCGTAAGGCATGCGGTTCTTCGCGTGCTTGTCGCGCACGAAGCGCTCTTCTTCGGCTGCCGCGATCAACTTGCCGTCGATATACAGGGCGGCAGACGGGTCGTGACTAAGGGCGCCGGACAGGCCGAGAATGGTCAGTGCCACTTACATACCTCTTGGGAAGCGTTGACCGCTGGGCGATCAGGGTGAGCGGGGGATGCATTGGATGGCCGCGACCACGCGGACCGGCACACCCTGCAGGTGCAAAATAGAGAGGCATTATAGCGAGGCGGCTCTCGGCCAGGTATCGCCACTTGCACTTTGGCTGCCTACAGACACGGATGCTCCATTAGTCGATAGCCACGTCCGACTCATCATGGACACGGTTGAAGGCGGCTCTGAAAGCCCCGGATATCTCGACCTTCAGTTCTTCGATATCAAGCGGGGCTGGCGCCCAGTCGATCTCGTGGGCGAGCCGCTTATTGCGCAGACGCGCCAGCCAGCCATGCTCGTGCACGTAATGGATGCCTACCAGATCGTCGATCAACTTGACCCGGTAATCATCCCTGCGCGCGGCGTCATAGAGAAACACCACGGGGATCCCCATGGCGATGCAGGGCATGGCGCAGTGAATCTTCGAGGTGATCACCAGCGAGGCGCGCTCACGATACTGCTTGAGCAGCTCCGCAGCCATGGCCTGCTTGAGCGCGGTATTGGTAATCGGCAACCGCACCTTGGCCTGATCGACCACGATGGCGCGCTTGCGCAAGGCCGCCGGCACCGCATAGCGCGCAGTGGGGCTGACGCCAACCATGAAGACCTGCCCCTTGCTGGGCGCAGTGGTACGCCGCGGCAGGGTCAAGGTCACGCAACGGCTGTAGTAGGTTTGCACGCCATGCTCGGCCAGCAGCGCCTGAGTGCCACGATCACGGCAGCCAATAGGCTGCCACTGCTTGAGGTAGGCGATGCCCGCGGGCGAGCAGATTACTGGCTGGGCCTGTGGCGTGACATGAAAGGCGAAGAACACTGGCCGTACCGCTGGCGAAGGCGGCCAATGCGCACTGTTCATAAAAAAACCGTTGAGCGGGACGGTGCAAGGCTGCTCAACCTCGTCCAGCGCCTCCCGCGAGACATAGCCGTCAACCTGCGGCACCAGATGACTAACCGCCAAGGTCTGGATGTCGTCCCCCAGGTTGGCAAACCGTTCGAAGACCTCGCCGGTATATTCCAGCAGACAGATACGCGTCATGCCGCCCCCGTGAGTTTTCGGGCAAGACGCAGCCAGCGCTTGCGCCACTTGGCCAGGCGTAGCCGTAACCGGTTATGCAGATGAGAGCGCGCGAGCAAGGTCTGCCAGGCCCGTCCAACGGGGGTCTCGAGCTTGCCGTGCTGCTCCAGCAAACGTAGATTTTCCCGGGCGAATATTTTCAGCGACTCGTCATAAAGCACCAGCGTCAGAATCTGTTCGGCATCCAGCCGCTGAGGGAAGGTCGCACTCTGCTCCAGCACGCCAACGGCATAGAGCGAGGTCATGGTGCGCAGACACTTCTCGCAAACCCCACAGTTATAGGCGCCTTCGACCCGCTCCCAGCAAACCCGCAGGTGCTGCAACGCCAAGGTCGAGCCCGACAGCGCGACTACCTTGTCGACGCGCCCTGCTTCACAGCCGTCATGCACCACTTGCAGGTCTTCGTCGGAGAACAGGGGGTCGGTCAGCGGATGAGAGGCCCAGGGGCTCAGGTCGGCCTGAGCAAAAGATGAAGGCACATAGAGGCGATCCAGATAGCCGGCCAGGTGGCGCGCTACCGTACCCAGACCATAGCCATGGCTGTGCAGCCCCCAACGACCAAAATCGCGAAACAGGCGGATAGCATTGCTCTCGACCTCGATAAAGCGCACACCGGTAGCCGCCTCGATCGAGCGGCCCATGGCACTGACGGCCTCTCGCCTTGGCCAGTCCTTGAGACCGACATCATAGCCGTGCACAAAAATCAGGTCGGTGATGTGCTCGCGGTGCTTGAGAAAGCTGTAGAAGGAATCCACTCCTCCCGTGAAAAAACAGCCAACCCGCCCGGCAGGCAGCACGATCGGCTCTGCAAGGGCGTCAGCCTGAAACTCGACCGACTGGTAACGATCAAACCATTGGCAGAATATGCCCATCAGTTGCTGTTGATTCTGCAGAAATGTCGGCGAGAGCGTGCCGCTGATATGCAGGTCATGCCCGGTATCCATCGCCGCCAGCGCACTCAGCGCCAATGCGGCATCAGCACCCGAACGCAGCGGCGCCCGTGCACAGGCGAAGTAAACCTGGTAATGCCTGGAACCAACCGCAATCTCATAGGTGAGGCGGTCTTCATCGCCATGCCCCGTCTGGACCTCAATCGTCGTCATTACCAACCCCGGTGTAGCTGATTTTATTGTTATCGCCGCTGGTCTAGCGCAGTAAGAGCCGCATGACTTTTGACAGGTAGCCCCAACGCAATGCCCGCCTTGGTGCCAAGGCGAACGCCTGCTTGTAGTGCTGCAGCGCCTCAGGCTTACGCCCTGCCTGGTAACAGCGCCGGAACATCGACAAACGGCATTGTGCCAGATACATACCACGCCAGCGCTGCAGGGCTGACGGCAGATGATGAAAGACCGCCTCGACCATCAGCTCACAATGATCGGGCTCCAATACTGGCCCGTGCCGCAGGCTTTTCGGATGTTTATGAATCACCACCAGCGGTGTCTCGATCAGCGCCACTGCTGGGCTCATCAGCATAAAGGCGAACACGGCGATGTCCTCCCCCTGGCGCAACCCGAGCGGATAGGGCCGCTGCGCGACGCGCTCGTGACGGAATACCGAGCAGCCGTGGCTAATGGCGATGCGCTTGTCGAACAGCAAGTCCTGTAGCCGCTGCTCGGCCGTTCCAGCGAGACGGCCGGGCCCGTGCACGCGGCGGCGACCATCGGGACGGCAACTGATATGGCCACCAAGCAAAAAGTCAGTCTCCGGCGCTGCCTGCAGGTGCGCCAGAACCCGTGCCAAAGCATCAGGCAGCAGCTCATCATCGGCATCAACAAACATCACCCACTCGCCACGCGCCAGCGTGAGCCCCTGGTTACGCGCCGCCGAAGGGCCCTGATTAGCCTGCCGCAGATACCCTGCTCGGCCCTTGATCGGCGTCTCGCGTAACACCTGCGCCGTGGCATCGGTGGAGCCATCATCAATGACGACTAGCTCGCAAACAGATGAAAGCTGCACGCCGACTGCCGCCAACGCGCGCGGTAACAGGTGCGCGTAGTTATAGGACGGAATGATGATACTCAGACGTATCGTTGCGGGCGCTAACGCCAGCCAATCATCCTCAATCGACTGCATCGGCAACCTCTATGGCCCTGAGGGTGACTGTACTGAACGACGATAAAGCGCAGTGCGGCCACATGGGTATGCCTCAGGGCGTCGGCAGATTGTGCTCGAACCAATTGGCAAGCGGGCTTGAGCTCGGCCAATTACGGATAAACCGCGCCCGGTCAGCAACCGCAGCACGCTGCCAGCTCGAATGGCGGCGATGCACACACAGTGCATCCAGATCGATCAGCGCAATGCGGCCATTGTCCCAGAGTAGATTGGTGGCCTTGAGGTCGCCATGGCTGATCCGCGCCGCGGCCAGTTGGGTGAACAGTTGGCAAAGCGCCTCGCCAACAGCCGCAGCCGGCGGCTCACCACCGTCATGGCCGAGCAGTTGGAACAGATCGTGCCCCTCACTGTAGGCATTGATCAGATAGGCGCGCTCGCGCAGCCAGAAGCGCCGCCGTTCGATGACCGCCACCGGTGCCGGTGTGGCGATACCTATCTGCGTCAGGTGATGCCCGGCAACCCAGCTATGCCAGGCGCGGCTCGGACGCCAGCAGCGTTTAAGCCAATGCATGAAGTTCTTGATGTTGTAGCGCTTGATCACCCAGGTTCGCCCACCCGCCTCGATACGCGCCACGGTCGCCGAGCCGCCTTGCTTGAGTGACTGACCTGTGGCAATCGCGCCATCAGGATCAGCCAATACCGGCGCTAATGCACCCAGCGTATCGCGGCGCACGGCACGCAGCAGCGATGCCCCTCGCTCGACCGCGAACAGACTGCAGTCGCGGGCGATCTTGCGCAGGTAATCGCGCAGACGCCAGCGTCGCACTGTAGCGATCTCCTTGAGCAGCGCCTCCAGCGGCAGCGCATGCTCACCATTGACCAGCAGGTAATGCACCAGCAGCTCTTCGATAAAGGGCTCCAGGGACGCGGGCAGTTGCGCGAAGAACGTCCCCAGGTTGGCCAGCACTCGCTCGCGTGACAGCGCCTGCCCCGGCGCCTCGACACGCACGCCGCCGCCGTCGACCACATACAGCCGCCCGGCATGGCGCATCAGGTTGTCCAGATGCAGGTCATCCTGCCACAGGCCAGCGCGGTGCAACTGGGCGATGGCGCCCAGGGCTTCGCCCAGGACCTGCTGCTGGGCATCACTACAAGGCGCCTCATGTGCGACGGCATCCCAGGCCTCAGCCAGGCTCTGCGCGCCGTCGAGGTAGTCGAACAGCAGCCAGGCGCCCTGACTATTTTCTACAGCCGTAAGCAGCGCGGGCGTGTCCACGCCTTGTGCGGCCAACGCCAGCGCACCCTGCTGCTCACGCTGAAACTGGCGCGCCGCGCGCGCCCCAACCAACAGCTTGGCCAGCACGGGACGCCCCTGCCACTGCGCCTGCGCGACATACCGCTGCCCTGGCAGCACGCGCAGCCAGCGGCTGATCTGCAGCACGCAGCCCTCGCCACCTTCAGCCAATTGCAGGGTCATCGGCAAAGCCGGTGAGCGCCCGGCACGAACCAGCTCAACCAGGTTCATGCACGGTTCTCCTTGTTTCGCCGGCGCTGCGTCAACTGCTCGAACCACTGCGCCACATCAGCCTGTCGGGCCAGATAGGCAGTCAAAAACTGACGGACCTCCTGATCGCACCATATCGTTGCCCGGCGCAGCAGAGGCTCGAGATCTCTGACCCGGTCCCGTTGACCCAGCCAAGCCGGCCGCGTCTTCTCCAAGTCGATCAGACAGGCCTCGAAATGCTCGCCCTGCTGGCGCAGAAAAATATGCTTGGGGTAGAAACAGCCATGCACCTGGCCAGCCAGGTGCAGGCGAGCCGCAAGCTCACCACAGGCTTTTAGAATGGCCTCACGCAGGGCACCAGAGTGCTGTGGCCAACCCTGTAGCCAATAATCGAGATCCTGCCAGTCATCCAGAGCACGGGTCAGCAGGACTGCGCGCTGCTCGCCATTGATCCGACGTTCACCGAAGAACGCGGCCTGCAATGCCGGAATCGCCAGGCTACGGTAACGCTCGATGTTGCGAAATTCGCGGGCGAAAGTCGGCTCGCCAAGGGGGCGGCGCAGGCTGCGGGTCAGGTAATTACTCTGCCGTTTCAGGTAGAACGCCGCCTCGTCGAGCTGCAGGCGATAGACACTGCTCCAGCCACCACGCGCCGTATTCGGCGCGTCGACCGGCGCCAGCTCCAGCGCCCACAGCGACTCGAAATCTGCCAGGCCATGGCGCTGCAATAACGCCTGGTCCTGAGGCGCAATGAAATCCTTCATTCACGACCCTCGAAGTAATCCAGTACCTGGCGAATACAGGCTTTATCAGCCGCGTTCAGGCGTTCACGCTCGCGGTATGTCAGAAAGAAACGCAGGCGCTGAGTGCGCGACAGTTGGTACTTGGCCACCTTGTCCAGGCAGGCCAGGTCCTTGACGATGCGGTGACGTAACAACGGCCCCCACCAGAAGGCGCCTGTCGGGCAGTCGATCAGGTACAACCGCCCTTCCTCATCGACCAGCAGGTTGCGCCATTTCAAATCATTGTGGGTGAAATGGTGGTCATGCAGGGTCCGCGTCGCCGCCGCGAGCTGATCGCTAACCCGCGCGACCCAAACCCGGTCGCGCAGGCGTGGGTCACCTGTATTCGCCAACTGCGCGAGGTCTTCGGTGCCGCGCAGCTCCTGGGTGATCAACGCGCCGCGCACGAAAGAGCCAGCCTGGCGCTCTAGCCCATGCGCCACAATGGGCGCGGTGGGAATACCCCAACGCTCGAAGTGCCGCAGATTCTGCCATTCAGCCTTGACCCGCGGGCGCCCGATAAAGCGCCGCAGGCCCTTGCCGGCACCATGATAGCGCTTGACGTAATAGCGAATCCCACCCAGTTCCACACGACGTACTTCGGACAAGGGGTCCGACGTTACCCACTCGCCTTCAAGGGCAAAAACGGCATCCAGGGAACCAAACTCAGCCTTGCGCTCCGAGTATTCTGGAAAGAGCGACCACTCGGCCATCAGCGCGCGCCTCCCAGTCGGGACGTAATACGCCAGAGCGGCACGAAGGGGCGCCACACATAACGGCCCAACAGCTTGAAGCTCAGGAGCGGCGCCAATACCTGGTTGTTCTCATTGAAACCGGGGCGCCAGACAAAATCTGCCTGCTTGCGAGTGACGGTGAAGCTGCGCAGCCCCATTAAAGAACCAAGATGGCCGCCTCCCGAATCGTTGCTCACGACAACCGAGCACGTGCTCAGGTAATCCATCAAGCCACGGATATCAGCGAATGCATGCACAGGAAAATCAGCATAGGTTTGTTTCAGTAGCTCCTGCTCATGCGGCATGCCGACAAACTCGACTAACCAACCTTTAGCCAGAAGGCGTCGCGCTAACCAGCGAAAGCCCCTGGGCGAATAGTTCTTCTTCAGGTGAGGGGTTGTCGGGAAGATAGCCACACGCCGCCGCGACTCAGGGCAATTAACCAGACGACGAAGCTGCATAGGCTGACGGGCATGCAGGCCGTAGACCGCAGAGGCGTACTGCTCGACCCACTGCACCATATTCAGGCCGGAGCGCGACTGCAGACAAAGTGCGCGGCTCGCGCCTGGCAAGGTGTGCTCCCCTACTCGCACGGCACGCCCATCGACATCAAGGCGAGAGGAGATTTTTTTGGCGGTAACGAAGGCAATATTGCTGCATTCCAGAAGCGCATTTACACGCGAGGCATCCTGGGTCAGCCAGTTGATGTAACTGACGACCAAATCACTGCTTTCGGACAACGCTATTAAATCTACGCAATCGCTGGGGTCTACCTGCAACCAGTCGAAATACTCCCGGGCCGGGAACAAGGTATTGCTGACAAAACGTACGCGCGCGCCTGCCAAATTGAACAACCAGGCCAGATGCAGATAAATAGTCACGTCACCCAAGGCAGGGCACGGAACAATAGTTACGCACCTGTCCCGCCAATCCATTTGCGTCATATCAACCTCGTGCATCACAACGCATCCCCGCAACACTGCTGGCATCGGTTAAGTTTTCGGCCCTGCACACCAGCCCGACCAGTGAGGTCGCCGAAAAATCTGGTGTGGTCTCATCCATCAGGCGCCACTCAATCATGCACGGCCCCCGGGGCGTACTTGCGGGCATAGCGTTGCAGGAGCTTATCGGCCCGCTGTTGCAGCCAGCCCAGCAGCCGCGCTTCGTCGCGCAGCAGCTGGCGCAGCGGGCGGGGGCTACCGGCAGCCTGGAAATAGGCGCGCAGAAAACGCAGGCGGTCAGCGCGGGTCAGGCCGATATGCAGGGCAGAGAAGTACAGCCCGGCCAGGTCCTTGTCGCGCCAGCGACGCGGCACTTGGGCGCGTACCTGAGCGCGATGCAGGTCGATCAGTGACAGGCGCAGGTTATCGGCGGTCACCGGCGTGTCCGTGTGCAAGAGGAAATGGCAGATATAACAGTCGCGGTGGTTGACCCCAGCGCGGTGCATGGCGCCGGTCATGCGCGCGACTTCATCGATCAGTGCGCGCTTGAGTCGCGGCGCCGGCGCTTGCTCGTCCCAGCCCAGGGTCAATTGCTCAAGGTCGGTGGTCGGCGCCAACTCTTCGGTGACGATAAACGAGTGCTGCCGGGCCGGATTACTGCCACGCTCGCCGTAGGCCACAGCGGTCATGGTCGGCACGCCGGCCTGTTGCAGGCGTTCGATCGCCCGCCACTCCTGACCGGCACCGAGCACGGGCAGGCGCAGGCTAGCCAGGTTCTTGACGATTTCACCCCAGCCGATACCACGGTGAATCTTGACGAAATAGCCGCGCCCATCGACTTCGGTGCGCAGCGTGCGGCGGCCTTCCAGCTCGCGGTAGACCTGGCCCTGCAACGCCTCGACGGCGACGAAGGGATCCTGGCCAGCCCACAGGCTCTGGAAAGGTTCCTTGAGAATCAGGGTCATACCGGCACCTGCCCGAGGATCACGTCCGCCG
This sequence comes from Gammaproteobacteria bacterium, assembly GCA_018826895.1. Lineage (GTDB taxonomy): Bacteria > Pseudomonadota > Gammaproteobacteria > Pseudomonadales > Pseudomonadaceae > Aquipseudomonas. Next base: position 12,043 of record JAHJYA010000049.1, on the reverse strand, counting down.
CGCGCTGCGGCATGGAATACAGATCGGCCGTATCGGCGAACGCCAGGCCATTACGCGACCAGACCGCGCGCTGCTCGGCGTCGGCGAGCATCTCGGTGAGGTAACGGTCCAGCTGCGCTTGCTCGAAGGGGCTGGGCAGCACGCGCCCGGCGTCGGCATCGCGGATGTAATGGGCATAACCGCAGACCTCGGTGACCAGCACCGGCAGGCCCGCGACCAGGGCTTCGAGCAATACGGTGCCGGTGTTCTCGTTATAGGCGGGGTGGATCAACAGATCGGCGCCAAGCAGAAAACGCGGGATGTCGCTGCGTCCTTTAAGGATCTCGACCTGCTCGGACACGCCCAAGGCCTTGGCCTGCTGCTGGTACGCACGCGCATCATCCTGGCCGATGGCGATCAACCGGGTGCGCTGCTTTAGAGCGTGAGGCAGCGAGGCCAGGGCCTTGATGCTGCGGTCCAGGCCTTTGGTCTTGAAGCCGGAGCCTATCTGCACCAGCAGCAGGTCGCTATCAGCCAACTTGAATTCAGCGCGGAATTCGGCGCGAATCTCAGCGGCATTGGCCGGTGCCCTACGGTCCTGGGCGATGCCCGGCGGCAGCAGGTGAAAGCGCTGCAGCGGGGTGTGGTAATGCTGGATAAACAGCGGCTGCTGCACTTCGGAGATCATCAGAATTTCGGTCTTCGACTCAGGCGCAAACACCGCGCGCTCGTAGTCGGCGAAATGCTTATAGCGTCCCCAGCGCTTGTACAGCGGGTTGCGCAGGGTCTGCGCCTTGTCTTCGTAGCAGCCGTCGGCGGCGTAGTAGACGTCCAGGCCGGGCATTTTGTTGAACCCCACCACGCGATCGACTGGGTCACGCGCCAGGTCGGCGGCCAGCCAGGCACTGAATTTCTCGTTGCGGTGATGGTTGAAGAACGCCTTTACCGGCGCCACCCGCACATCGAATCCAGCAGGCGTCTCGCCTTCCCAGATTGGCGTGTACACGCGGATGGCGTGCCCGCGCACCTGGCACTCCAGGGCGATACGCAGAAAGTCGCGCTGCAGGCCGCCGTAGGGAAAATACTTGTAGAGGACAAAAGCCAGTTGCATCAGTACCGCTCCTCAAAGACATCGGGCGGTGCCAGCAACAGCGCCTCCAGTTCGGTGCCTACACGTTCGGCATCCAGTCCGTCGAAGCAGGGTTGTTGACGATCGCCACTGCCGGCGCCCGGTCCGGTGGCGCACAGGTGTATCTGGCTGCGGCCGTAGGCACCTACCTTACCCGGCAGGGTCGGGCCGTACAGGGAAATACTGGGTACATCCAGCGCCGCGGCCAGGTGGCCAAGGCCGGTGTCGACCGCGACGCACGCCGTGGCGCCGGCGATGACCTTGGCCACCCCGGCCAGGTTGAGCTTCGGCAGCACGGCGGCATGCACAAGCCCAGCGGCGATGCGCTCGGCACGAGCCTTTTCGGTGGCATTGCCCCAGGGCAGGCGCACTGCCCAACCCAGGGCATCCATACGTTCGGCCAGCGCGCGCCAGTCGTTTTCCGGCCAGTGCTTGCTGGCCCAGGTGGTGCCGTGCAGGAACACCAGATAAGGCTGTGGCGTAGCATCGGCCATAGCGGCGCGGTCCAGGCCATAGTCGCCGGTTCGTGCTGGCAATGGGTAATCCAGGGCCTGGGCGAACAGTTGGCGCACCCGCTCCAGCGCATGCTGGTCCTTGGCCACCGCATAACAACTGTCGTAGAAGCGGCTGGCCAGCGGCTCGCGGGCGGAATCGCGGTCGAGCCCGGCCACTGGAGCTTTGACGTAACGGGTCAGCCAGGCACTTTTGAGCAGGCCTTGCGCATCGATCACCAGGTCGTACCTGGTTTCGTCCAGGCGCTGTTTGAAGCGCTTCCACTCACCAGATTTCCAGGTGCGTAGCGGGTGCTGGCGCCAGCGGCGGATCGCCACCGGGATGACTTGGGAGACAGTCGGGTGCCAGGCCGGAATCTCGGCAAAGCCCTCCTCCACCACCCAGTCGAAACGAATGCCAGGAATGGCGCGCGCGGCGTCGGTGAGGGCCGGCAGGGTGTGCACCACGTCGCCCAGCGACGAGGTTTTGATCAGCAGCACCCGCATCAGTCGTTCTCGACCGGGTCGATGGGGTCGGCCGCCAGGCGCTCCAGCGCCTCGACCACCGGCCGCGGTTTGAGGTCGCGCAAGCAATTGTAATGACCGTAGCGACAGGTGCGCTCGAAACAGGGACTGCATTCAATACCCAGGCGCACCACCTCCACCTGCTCGGCCAGCGGCGGGGTAAAGCCCGGCGAGGTGGAGCCATAGACCGCTACCAGCGGACGATTCAGCGCCGCGGCCACGTGCATCAGTCCGGAGTCGTTGGACACCACAGCGGCCGCGCAGGCCATCAGGTCGATGGCCTGGGCCAGGCTGGTTTCGCCGGCAAGGTTGACCGCTTCTTCGCGCAGCCCAGGGATCAGCCGCGCACGAATCGCCTCGCCTACCGCATGGTCGTTCTTCGAGCCGAACAACCAGACCTGCCAGCCGGCGCGGATCTTCAGCTCGGCCACCTTGGCGTAATGGTCCGAGGGCCAGCGTTTGGCCTCACCAAACTCGGCGCCGGGGCACAGCGCCAGCACCGGTCGATCCAGGGTCAAACCGAACGCCGCCAGGGCCGCCTCGCGGGACTGCGGGTCGATTTGCAGGCTCGGCTGCGGATACGGTTTGGCCAGCAACGCACCCGGCTCATACGCCAGCGCCATAAAGCGCTCGATCATCAGCGGGTAGCGGTCTTTATCCAGGGTGCGGATATCGTTGAGCAGGCCGTAGCGCAACTCGCCCTTCCAGCCCGTGCGCTTGGGGATGCCGGCGAAGAACGGCACCAGGGCCGATTTCAGCGAGTTAGGCAACAGGATCGCCTGATCGTATTGCCCCGCAAGGGACTTGCCGATGCGCCAGCGCGTGGCCAACTCAAGCGCGCCATGGCCCAAAGGAAAACTCAGCGCGCGGCGCACCTCGGGCATGCGCTCGAGAATCGGCCGGCTCCACTCGGGCGCCAGCACATCGATCTGCGCCTCGGGGTGACGCTGCTTCAGGCACTGAAACAGCGTCTGCGCCATCACCATGTCACCGACCCAGCTGGGGCCTACGATCAGTATGTTCATGCTTATTCCAGAAACGATCAGGGAGGCTTTCGCCTCCCGGACAGACTCGATACTCGACGATCAGCCTAGCCTGCGATGCCGCAAACAGGTTTGCGGCAAACGCCAAGGCTTACTTGACCAGCGTACGCCATGCGGCGTGATTACTGGTTTTGCCTGTTACCAAGTCAAAGTAGGCAGTCTGCAGCTTCTCGGTCACCGGACCACGGCGACCCGCGCCGATCTGCCGGCCGTCGACCTCGCGGATCGGCGTGACTTCAGCGGCGGTGCCGGTGAAGAAGGCTTCATCCGCGATGTACACCTCATCACGGGTGATGCGCTTCTCGACCACGTCGATGCCGTGCTCGGCTGCCAGGGTGAGGATGGTGTTACGCGTGATGCCGTTCAGGCACGAGGTGACTTCCGGGGTGTAGATCACACCATTTTTGACCAGGAAGATGTTCTCGCCCGAACCCTCGGCCACGTAGCCTTCCGGGTCGAGCAGCATGGCCTCGTCAGCACCGCCGGAAATCGCTTCCTGCAGGGCCAGCATCGAGTTGATGTAGTTGCCGTTGGCCTTGGCGCGGGTCATCGAGATGTTGACGTGATGACGGGTAAAGGAGCTGGTGCGCACCTTGATACCGGCCTGCAGGGCTTCGTCGCCCATGTAGGCGCCCCAGCTCCAGGCGGCCACGATGACCTGCACCTTCAGGCCGCTGGCACGCAGGCCCATGGCTTCGGATCCGTAGAACACCATCGGCCGGATATAGGCGCTTTCCAGGTTGTTCTCACGCACGGCGGCGCGGGTGGCTTCGTTGATCTCTTCCTTGGTGTAGGGGATCTTCATGCCCATGATGTGCGCTGAATCGAAGAGGCGGTCGGTGTGCGCGTCCAGACGGAAGATCGCCGTGCCGTCCGGGGTATTGTAGGCGCGTACGCCTTCAAACACGCCCATGCCGTAGTGCAGGGTATGGGTCAGTACGTGGGTGGTCGCGTTGCGCCACGGCACCAGTTCGCCGTCATACCAGATCACGCCATCACGATCGGCCATGGACATAGTTGCCTGCTCCTCAAGTTCGATTCATACGTTCTGCACCTGACCCGAACGGCCACGGCACGTGAAAGTCAATTCAGCCCCAGGGCGTGCCAGATGCGCATCACGGCGCGGCGCTCGTCCTGAAACTGGTCCCCGGCAACCACCCCAGGCTGCTTCTGCAGCGCCTGGCGGTGAGCGGCGGAACGGTAAGCCTTGTAGATCGTCTGCAACAAACGGGCGTCTTCACCCGGCAACAACCCCACCTGCTCCAGTACCTCAAGAATGCGAATATTGTCGGTAAACACCAGCACCTGCGGGTGCGTGCCCGACCAGGCCAGGGCCGCGTATTGCACCATAAATTCGATATCGACGATACCACCGGCATCCTGCTTTAGATCGAACGGCTGCGCGGCCTCGAAGGCATTGGCCGCCGTCCCGGCAAGCGTGGCCTTACTGCCGAGATTGTCACGCATCTTGGCGCGCATCTCGCTGACCTCACGGCGCAGCACCTCATCCTCACGCGGGCGCTGCAGGACCTCGGCACGCACCGCCTCGAACGCCTGTCCGACCCGCTTGCAACCCACCAGCACCCGCGCGCGCACCAGCGCCTGGTGTTCCCAGGTCCAGGCATCGCTGGCCTGGTAGCGGGCAAAGGCGCCGAGCGAGCTGACCAGCAAACCCGACGCGCCGGACGGGCGCAAGCGCATGTCGACTTCATAGAGCTGGCCGGAGTTGGTTTGCGCGGTCAGCAGGTGAATGATGCGCTGGCCCAGACGCGTGAAGAATTGCGCACCATCAATCGGCTTGGCGCCATCGGTCTCCGCCTGCGGGTCGCCGTCGTGGATAAACACCAGGTCCAGGTCCGAACCGTGTCCCAGCTCGATGCCGCCGACCTTGCCGTAGCCGACAATAATGAAATCCGGATCGCACAGGCTGCCATCGGCGCGTTGCGGCACGCCATGACGCGCGACGGTCTGGCGCCAAGCCAGGGCCAACACCTGGTCGAGAATCGCCTCGGCCAGCCAGGTCAGGTAATCGCTGACCTTCATCAGCGGCAGGGTACCGGCAATTTCCGAGGCGGCAACGCGCAAGCGATGAGCCAGTTTGAAGTGGCGCAGCGCTTCCATCTGCTGCTCGAGATCGTCTTCGGGAATACGCGTCAGGCGCTCGCGCAGCTCGGCAGCCAGCTCAGGCGCCAGCGGCGGATGGAACAGCCGCCCCTCATTGAGCAACTCATCGAGCAACAGCGGAAAACGGGTGATCTGTTCGGCAATCCATGGGCTGGCGGCGCAGAGGGTGAGCAAGCGCTGCAGGGCACCGGGGTTTTCTGCCAGCAGCACCAGATAAGCCGAGCGCCGCGCCACGGCCTCAATCAGTGGCAATACCCGCTCGAGCACCAAGTCAGGGTTGTCATGCTCTGCCGCCTGCGCCAACAGGCGCGGGACAAAGGCATCCAGGCGCTCACGACCGAGCCGCTGCATCGCCCGCACCTGGTTGCCGTTGCGCAAGCCGACCAAGCGCTGCAACGCCGCCTGGGGCTCGCTAAAGCCCGCCTCGGTAAGCTGCCGGCAGGCCGCTTCCTCGTCCTGCATGTCATCCCACAGCGGCATCCACTCGCAGCCGTAGGCCTCATCGTCCGGCGTGTCGAGCTCCTCGTCGGGGTCAGCGATGACCTGGCGAAAATGCCAGTCGATACGCCCACGCCAATGCATCAACTGATCATGGAACGCCGCCCAGTCGGCGAAGCCGAGCATCCAGGCCACGCGCGCGCGGTCCTGCTCACTGTCTGGCAGCATCTGCGTCTGCCGGTCATCAATGGCCTGCAGGGCGTGCTCGGCATAGCGCAGAAAGGCATAGCCATCACGCAGCTCGTCGGTCACCGCCGCTTGCAGATAGCCCTGATCACGCAGGGTATTGAGCACGGCGAACAGCGAGCGTTGCTGCAGACTGAGGTCGCGCCCACCGTGGATCAGCTGAAAGGCTTGGGCAATGAACTCCACCTCACGGATGCCGCCGGCACCGAGCTTGATGTTCTCGGCCATGCCCTTGCGCCGCACCTCCTGCTGGATCAGCTGTTTCATGGTGCGCAGCGCGTCGATGGCGGAAAAGTCCAGGTAACGCCGGTAGACGAAGGGCCGCAGCATATCGAGCAGGTGCGCACCGGCGAGCTGATCACCGCCCACCACGCGGGCCTTGATCATGGCGTAGCGCTCCCAGTCGCGCCCCTGGTCCTGGTAGTACTGCTCCAGGGCGTTGAAGCTGAATACCAGCGCACCACTGGAGCCGTAGGGCCGCAAGCGCATGTCGGTGCGAAAGACGAAGCCGTCGACGGTGATCACGTCTAGCGCCTTGATCAGCTTCTGCCCGACACGAATGAAGAACTCCTGGTTATCCAGCGGACGCTTCACCCCTTCGGTCTCACCGCCCTCGGGGTAGCCGAAGATCAGATCGATATCCGAAGACAGGTTCAGCTCATGGGCGCCCAGCTTACCCATACCGAGAATGACCATGTGCTGGGGCTCAGCGGTGCGGCGCCCGATCGGTGTACCGAACTGTTCGCAGCAGCGCGGGTACAACCATTGATAGGCTTCGTCGATGCAGCAGTCAGCCAGATCGGAGAGGTCACGGCAGGTCTCGATCAGGTCGGCCTGGCGGGTCAGGTCACGCCAGATGATGCGCACCTGCTGGCGATTGCGAAAGCGCCGCAGGCAGCGCCCCAGCTCGTCCTCGCTCTGGCAACCCTGCAGCGCCTGCTGCAATTGGGCACGCAAAGCACCGTCAGACAGCGATTCCCCCAGCGCACCACTGACGGCAAGCTCGATAAACATGGGCGCATCGCGCTGCGCCTGTTGCGCCACGAAATCGCTGGCGGCGGCGACACGGCGTAACGCCTCGCGATGCTGGTCAAGCCATTGCCCCCAACCGGGAACTGAGCCCGCTTCACAGACTGCAAACGCACTCGACAGCGCCGCTTCGGCGCGACAGGCTACGGACTCAAGCAAGGCCGGCAACGGGACCTGTGCAGGCAGGCTCATGGTCTATCCTTTTTGGCGGGCCGCAAGGCGGCATTCAAGGCCCGGAACCTGCGTGCCAGACTGCACGCACACCCGAGACGGCTTAGCTAATTGTAGTTTTGCTACTGCTGATTGTGTCCGGAGGGCTGAAATCGCCGTCCAAATGTAGTAAAACTACACGGATGCCGGGTCCACCCTCGGTAAAATCAAGAATTCACGTGTTCCGCTCACGAAGCCGGGCACGACCCCTGGCCTCCGATTCTGGAAGCCTTTCCGCCCTGGAGCAAGCCATGCAAGACCTCGATCCCATCGAAACCCAGGAATGGCTGGACGCCCTTGAGTCCGTACTCGACAAGGAAGGCGAAGAGCGCGCGCATTACCTGATGACCCGCCTGGGTGAACTGGCAACGCGCAGCGGTTCGCAGCTGCCGTACGCCATCACCACGCCGTACCGCAACACCATTCCGGTAACCCACGAAGCACGCATGCCTGGCGACCTGTTCATGGAACGCCGCATTCGCTCGCTGGTGCGCTGGAACGCCCTGGCCATGGTGATGCGCACCAACCTGAAAGACTCAGACTTGGGCGGTCACATTTCCAGTTTCGCCTCCTCGGCGACGCTGTATGACATCGGCTTCAACTACTTCTTCCAGGCTCCGACTGAGGAGCACGGCGGCGACCTGATTTTCTTCCAGGGTCACGCCTCGCCCGGCGTTTACGCCCGTGCGTTCATGGAAGGCCGCATCAGCGAAGAGCAGATGAACAACTTCCGCCAGGAAGTCGATGGCCAAGGCCTGTCGTCCTACCCGCACCCCTGGCTGATGCCGGACTTCTGGCAGTTCCCGACCGTGTCCATGGGTCTGGGCCCGATCCAGGCGATCTACCAGGCACGCTTTATGAAGTACCTGGAAGCGCGTGGCTTTATCCCAGCCGGCAAGCAGAAGGTCTGGTGCTTTATGGGCGACGGCGAGTGCGACGAGCCGGAATCCCTCGGCGCGATCTCCCTGGCTGGCCGCGAGAAGCTGGACAACCTGATCTTCGTCATCAACTGCAACCTGCAGCGCCTCGACGGCCCAGTGCGCGGTAATGGCAAGATCATCCAGGAGCTCGAAGGCGTGTTCCGTGGCGGTGGCTGGAACGTCAACAAAGTGGTCTGGGGCCGTTTCTGGGACCCACTGCTGGCCAAGGACGTCGATGGCATCCTGCAGCGCCGCATGGACGAAGTCATCGACGGCGAATACCAGAACTACAAGGCCAAGGACGGCGCGTTCGTCCGTGAGCACTTCTTCAACTCGCCGGAACTCAAGGCGATGGTTGCCGATCTGTCCGACGACGAGATCTGGAAGCTCAACCGTGGCGGCCACGACCCGTACAAGGTCTATGCAGCCTACCATCAGGCGGTCAACCACAAAGAGCAGCCGACCGTGATCCTGGCCAAGACCGTCAAGGGTTATGGCACCGGCGCCGGTGAAGCGAAGAACACCGCGCACAACACCAAGAAAGTCGATGTCGACAGCCTCAAGCAGTTCCGCGACCGCTTTGACATTCCGGTCAAGGACGAGGAGCTGGAAAACCTGCCGTTCCTCAAGCCGGAAGAAGGCAGCGCAGAAGCCCGTTACCTGAGCGAACGCCGCACCGCCCTCGGTGGTTTCGTGCCGCAGCGTCGGGCCAAGAGCTTCAGCATCCCGACACCACCGCTGGACACCCTCAAGGCCATCCTCGATGGCTCGGGCGACCGTGAAATCTCCACCACCATGGCCTTCGTGCGTATCCTCGCGCAACTGGTCAAGGACAAGGACATCGGCCAGCGCATCGTCCCGATCATCCCGGACGAGGCCCGTACCTTCGGTATGGAAGGCATGTTCCGTCAGCTCGGTATCTACTCCTCGGTCGGCCAGCTGTATGAGCCGGTGGATAAAGACCAGGTGATGTTCTACCGCGAGGACAAGAAGGGCCAGATTCTCGAAGAAGGCATCAACGAAGCCGGCGCCATGAGCTCCTTCATTGCCGCAGGTACGTCGTACTCCAGCCACAACCAACCGATGCTGCCGTTCTACATCTTCTATTCGATGTTCGGCTTCCAGCGCATTGGCGACCTGGCCTGGGCCGCTGGCGACAGCCGCACCCGTGGTTTCCTGATCGGCGGCACCGCCGGGCGTACCACGCTGAACGGCGAAGGCCTGCAGCACGAGGACGGCCACAGCCACATGCTGGCGGCGACCATCCCCAACTGCCGCACCTATGATCCGACCTACGGCTACGAGCTGGCGGTGATCATCCAGGACGGCATGAAGAAGATGACCGAAGAACAGCAAGACGTCTTCTACTACATCACCGTGATGAACGAGTCCTACCAGCAGCCGGCCATGCCGGCGGGTGTCGAGGAAGGCATCATCAAGGGCATGTACCTGCTCGAAGAAGACAAGAAGGAAGCCGCGCACCACGTGCAGCTCCTCGGTTCCGGCACCATCCTGCGTGAAGTGCGCGAAGCGGCGAAGATCCTGCGTGACGAGTTCAATGTCGCGGCAGACGTGTGGAGCGTCACCAGCTTCAACGAGCTGCGCCGCGACGGCCTGGCCGTGGAACGCAGCAACCGTCTGCACCCGGCGCAGAAGCCCAAGCAGACCTATGTGGAAGAGTGCCTGGGCGGCCGCCAAGGCCCGGTGATTGCCTCTACCGACTACATGAAGCTGTTCGCCGAACAGATTCGTCAGTGGGTACCGAGCAAGGAGTTCAAGGTCCTGGGCACCGACGGCTTCGGTCGCAGTGACAGCCGCAAGAAGCTGCGTCACTTCTTTGAAGTAGACCGCAACTGGGTCGTGCTCGCCGCGCTCGAAGCGCTGGCTGACCGGGGTGATATCGAACCTAAGGTGGTGGCTGAGGCCATCGTCAAGTTCGGCATCGACCCGGACAAACGCAACCCACTGGACTGCTAAGGAGACGCACTGTGAGCGAATTAATCCGCGTACCCGATATTGGCGGTGGCGAAGGCGAAGTCATCGAACTGTTCGTCAAGGTTGGCGACCGTATCGAAGCCGACCAGAGCATTCTCACGCTCGAGTCGGACAAGGCCAGCATGGAAGTGCCAGCCCCTAAAGCCGGCGTGATCAAGAGCCTGAAAGTGAAGCTGGGTGACCGCCTGAAAGAAGGCGACGAGCTGTTCGATCTGGAGGTCGAGGGCGACAGCGCTGCGGCCGCTCCGGCTGCCGCAGCAGAGCCGGCTGCCGAAGCGCCGAAGGCCGCCGAGGCTGCTGCTCCGGCACCTGCCGCGACGGCACCGGCCGCCAGCAGCGTGCAGGACGTGCATGTGCCGGATATCGGTTCGGACGGCAAGGCGAAGATCATCGAAGTGCTGGTCAAGGTCGGCGACAGCGTCGAAGCCGATCAGTCGCTGATCACCCTGGAGTCGGACAAGGCCAGCATGGAAATCCCCTCGCCGGCTGCCGGCGTGGTGGAAAGTATTGGCATCAAGCTGGAAGATGAAGTCGGCACCGGTGATTTCATCCTCAAGCTGAAAGTCGCAGGCGGCGATGCCGCTGCGGCGCCCGCGCCAGCCGCCAAGTCCGAAGCTGCCCAGGCCCCCGCCGCACCGGCTGAAAAGCCCGCTGCCGCTGCGCCGGCACCTACGCCTGCAGCCCCCGCTCCGGCGCCAGCCGGTGGCAAAGTGCATGCAGGCCCGGCCGTGCGTCAGTTGGCGCGCGACTTTGGTGTCGACCTAAGCGCTGTCCCAGGCACCGGCCCAAAAGGCCGCATCCTCAAGGAAGACGTCCAGGCGCACGTCAAGGCGATGATGCAGAAGGCCAAGGAAGCGCCCGCTGGCGCGACCGGTGGCGCCGGCATCCCGCCGATCCCGACCGTGGACTTCAGCAAGTTCGGTGAAGTCGAAGAAGTGGCCATGACCCGCCTGATGCAGGTCGGCGCCAGCAACCTGCACCGCAGCTGGCTGAACGTGCCACACGTGACCCAGTTCGACTCGGCCGATATCACCGAGCTGGAAGCCTTCCGCGTCGCCCAGAAAGCCGTGGCCGAGAAGGCGGGCGTCAAGCTCACCGTCCTGCCGCTGCTGCTCAAGGCCTGCGCCTACCTGCTCAAGGAGCTGCCGGACTTCAACAGTTCGCTGGCGCCGAGCGGCAAGGCGATCATTCGCAAGAAGTACGTGCACATCGGCTTCGCCGTCGATACGCCGGACGGCCTGCTGGTCCCGGTGATCAAGAACGTCGACCAGAAGAGCCTGCTGCAACTGGCTGCCGAAGCCGCGGCGCTGGCCGAAAAAGCCCGCACCAAAAAGCTCTCGGCCGATGACATGCAGGGCGCCTGCTTCACCATCTCCAGCCTCGGTCACATTGGCGGCACCGGCTTCACGCCGATCGTCAACGCGCCGGAAGTGGCGATCCTCGGCGTCAGCAAGGCGACCATCCAGCCGGTTTGGGATGGCAAAGCCTTCCAGCCCAAGCTGATGCTGCCGCTGTCGCTGTCCTACGATCACCGGGTGATCAACGGCGCCGCCGCCGCGCGCTTCACCAAGCGCCTGGGCGATGTGCTCACCGACATCCGCACCATGCTGCTGTAACACCGCTTTAAACTTTCGAGCACGCCACGCTCGTATCCTCAACCCCGCTTACATAGGCGGGGTTTTTTTTACCCTCAGGACAAGCATGACAACAGACATCGGCCAGCACACCTGCAGCGGGTCTTAGGGTCTGTTCCCGTTTCGTCGCTAGCCGCGTTGCCGCGAAAAATCTCGCCAGGCTAGGCGGAGGGCGCCGATAATGGACTCGCCGTCCACGTCGTTCCCTTGCCAAGTCCTCCAACAACGCATGGCGAGATTTTGCGCGCAACCTAGGCGGCCCCACCCGAAGGGCCGGGCC
>JAHJYA010000048.1 GCA_018826895.1 Gammaproteobacteria bacterium | reverse complement strand
GATAGGTCAGGGTAACGATCTGCTGGGCATAGGAAGGATCGGTAAGGATTTCCTGATAGCCGGTCATGGCGGTGTTAAAAACCACCTCTCCAATAGTCTGGCCATCGGCACCGATGGCCTCGCCGCGAAAAATACTGCCATCAGCAAGAGCCAAAATGGCAGGTTTAAGGGCTGGCTTACTCAAGAAAACCTCCGAAAATTAAATCGTGAAGCAAACGCAGATTGTAAAAAAGCGGGATGACGTATCAACCGTCACCCCGCTTTTTTATCTGATTCATTCTGCGTAACTTTTAGTGGACACACTAAAGCGGGAAGCTTACAGAAAAATGCCTTTTTGGTCCACCGCCTGAAACGATTAATGACTCGGCAGCGGCCTGACTCAGTGTAGACCCAGCACATCCTGCATGTCGTACAACCCTGCCTCACGCTTGTGCAGCCACAGCGCAGAGCGCACCGCACCCTTGGCGAAGGTCATGCGGCTAGAGGCCTTGTGGGTGATTTCCACGCGCTCGCCATCAGCAGCAAACAGCACGGTATGGTCGCCCACCACATCACCGGCACGCACCGTGGCGAAACCGATGGTGTCGCGCGCGCGCGCGCCAGTCTGGCCTTCACGGCCGTAGACCGCGACCTTCTGCAGATCACGCCCCAGGGCATCGGCGATTACCTCGCCCATCCGCAGGGCGGTACCGGACGGCGCATCGACCTTGTGCCGGTGATGTGCTTCGATGATCTCGATATCGACCTCATCACCGAGCACCCGCGCAGCCGTGTCGAGCAGCTTGAGGCACAGGTTGACGCCGACACTGAAGTTGGCGGCGAAGACGATAGGAATGTCCTTACCCGCCTCGGCCAGCAACTGCTTTTCCTCAACAGAAAAGCCTGTGGTGCCAATAACCATGGCCTTGCCGGCGCTGCGGCAGATGTCCAGGTTCTTCAGGGTCACCGAAGGATGGGTGAAGTCGATCAGCACGTCGAACTGGTCCAGCACGGCGCTCAGATCACCGACCAGACTCACACCCAGCTTGCCCAACGCGGCCAGCTCACCGGCATCGGCACCAACCAGGCTGCTGTCTGGCCGGTCGACGGCCGCACTGAGCTGCGCGCCCTCAGCCTGCTGCACCGCCTCGATCAGGGTCTTGCCCATGCGCCCGGCGGCGCCCATTACTGCGATACGTTGCATAGATAATCAGCTCCAAGCTTCACGCTTAAAGCTGCAAGCCCGAGCAGCGCCGACGTGCAGCCAGCCGCTTAGCGCTTGCAGCTATTTGACCTACAAGTCGCCGAAGAAGCGCTTCACGCCCTCGAACCAGCCATTGGCTTTGGGTGAGTGCGAGCTATCGCCTTCCAGGGATTTGCGGAACTCTTCCAGCAACTCGCGCTGACGCCTGCCCAGATTGACCGGCGTCTCCACCGCCACCCGGCACATCAGGTCCCCTGCACCGCCGCCACGCACAGGCGCAACGCCCTTGCCGCGCAGACGGAACAGCTTGCCGGTCTGGGTGCCCTCGGGAATCTTCAGCTTGACCCGACCATCCAGGGTCGGCACTTCCAGCTCACCACCCAGCGCCGCATCGGCGAAGCTGATCGGCACTTCGCAGTACAGATGCTTGCCATCGCGCTGGAAGATCGCGTGCTCGCGCACGTTGACCACCACATACAGGTCGCCCGCCGGGCCACCCATGGCGCCGGCTTCGCCCTCGCCTGAGAGACGAATACGGTCGCCGGTATCGACGCCAGCCGGCACCTTCACCGACAGGGTCTTGTGCTCTTCCACCCGGCCGTGGCCGTGGCAGGAACCGCAAGGGTCGGTGATCATCTTGCCGCTGCCGTGGCAACGCGGGCAGGTCTGCTGCACCGAGAAGAAGCCCTGCTGCATGCGCACCTGGCCAATACCGCCACAGGTGGTACAGGTGACCGGAGCGGTGCCCTTCTTGGCACCCGAGCCATCGCAGGTTTTGCAATTGACCAGGGTCGGCACGCGAATGGTCACGGTGGTGCCGCGCACCGCTTCTTCCAGATCCAGCTCGAGGGTGTAACGCAGGTCGCTGCCGCGCTGGGCACCGCCACGCTGACCGCCGCGCTGGCCGCCAAAGAAGTCGCTGAACACGTCACCGAAAATATCGGAGAAATTAGCCCCACCAAAGCCGGCACCTGCGCCACCCGCACCCATCTGCGGGTCGACGCCGGCATGCCCATACTGGTCATAGGCTGCACGCTTGCTGGCATCGGAGAGCACTTCGTAGGCCTCGTTGGCCTCTTTGAATTTCTCTTCAGACGCCTTGTCATCCGGATTACGGTCCGGGTGATGCTTCATCGCCAGGCGTCGGTAAGCCTTCTTCAGCTCCGCTTCACTGGCGCCGCGCTCGACACCCAGCACCTCGTAATAGTCACGTTTTGCCATAAGTCTTCAACACCCTTAAATCGTCTACTCCAGACACGCCAACGCGGGAGCAAGCCCCCGCGCGGCGAATCGTGTCGGTCATGGCCTGCGCCCCGACCGGCTGGAGCGGCAGGCAGCAGGCGCCTGAACGCCTGCTGCAGTACGAGCCCTGGCTCGTTATTTGTTGTCCTTGACCTCTTCGAACTCGGCATCGACGGCGTCATCGGCGCTGCCGTTGCTGTCGCCGGCGTCCTGTGCCGCAGCACCTGGTTGCGGCTGCTCGGCATACATCTTCTGGGCCAACGGCGTGGTCGCCTCGGACAGGGCATTCATCTTCGCCTCGATAGCGGCCTTGTCGTCACCCTTCACGGCAACTTCCAGCTCGCCCAGGGCTTTCTCGATGGCAGCCTTCTCATCCGCAGTGGCCTTGTCGCCCGCCTCGGTGAGCATCTTGCGCGTGGCGTGCACCAGTTGGTCGCCCTGGTTGCGCGCAGTCGCCAGCTCTTCAAACTTGCGGTCTTCCTCGGCATTCGCCTCGGCGTCGCGGACCATCTGCTCGATCTCCTCCTCGGACAGACCGGAGTTGGCCTTGATCACGATGGACTGAGTCTTGCCGGTGGCCTTGTCTTTGGCACCGACGTGCAGGATGCCGTTGGCGTCGATGTCGAAGGTCACTTCGATCTGCGGCACGCCGCGCGGCGCTGGCGGAATCTCGGCCAGGTCGAACTTACCCAGGGACTTGTTGCCGCTGGCCTGCTTACGCTCACCCTGCAGCACATGAATGGTCACGGCGCTCTGGTTGTCGTCAGCAGTGGAGAACACCTGGGACTTCTTGGTCGGAATGGTGGTGTTCTTCTCGATCAGCGCGGTCATCACGCCGCCCATGGTTTCGATACCCAGGGTCAGCGGCGATACGTCGAGCAGCAGCACGTCCTTGACGTCACCCGCCAGAACGGCGCCCTGAATGGCAGCACCCATGGCCACAGCTTCGTCCGGGTTAACGTCCTTGCGCGCTTCTTTACCGAAGAACTCGGTCACCAGCTTCTGCACCAGCGGCATGCGGGTCTGACCACCGACCAGGATCACGTCATTGATCGCGCCAACGTCGATACCGGCATCTTTCATGGCCATACGGCACGGTTCGATGGTGCGCTGCACCAGGTCTTCCACCAGCGCTTCGAGCTTGGCGCGGGAAATCTTCACGTTCAGGTGCTTCGGACCGGTGGCGTCTGCAGTGATGTACGGCAGGTTGACGTCGGTCGACTGGCTCGAGGACAGCTCGATCTTGGCTTTTTCAGCGGCCTCTTTCAGGCGCTGCATCGCCAGCGGGTCACCCTTGAGGTTCATGCCGGTTTCTTTCTTGAATTCGTCGACGAGGTAATCGATCAGACGAATGTCGAAGTCTTCACCACCGAGGAAGGTGTCGCCGTTGGTGGCCAACACTTCGAACTGGTGCTCACCATCGACTTCAGCGATCTCGATCACCGACACGTCGAAGGTACCGCCACCCAGGTCATAGACGATCACGGTGTGGTCGCCCTTGGCCTTGTCCATGCCGTAGGCCAGCGCAGCCGCAGTCGGCTCGTTGATGATGCGCTTGACATCCAGACCGGCGATACGGCCGGCATCTTTGGTGGCCTGGCGCTGGCTGTCGTTGAAGTAGGCCGGCACGGTGATCACCGCTTCGGTCACTGGCTCGCCGAGGTAGTCTTCGGCGGTCTTCTTCATCTTCTTGAGAATTTCAGCCGAGATTTGTGGCGGCGCCATTTTCTGGCCGTTCACTTCAACCCAGGCGTCGCTGTTGTCAGCCTTGACGATCTTGTACGGGACCATCTGGATGTCTTTCTGCACGACTTCTTCGTCAAAACGACGACCGATCAGGCGCTTCACCGCGTACAGGGTGTTGTGCGGGTTGGTCACCGCCTGACGCTTGGCCGACTGGCCAACCAGAATTTCGCCATCGTTGGCGTACGCAATGATCGACGGCGTGGTGCGCGCGCCTTCAGCGTTTTCAATAACCTTGGCCTTGCCATTTTCCAGCACGGAGACGCACGAGTTGGTGGTCCCCAGGTCGATACCGATAATCTTGCCCATGATTCACTCTCCCGAAACTTGAATATTCCCGCCGCTGAGCCTGTCAGCCGCGGTAGCACTAAAACGCTTGACTGTTAGATGGGGGCTGCTCGCCGATTTTCAAGCCTGCTCGTCGATCGACGGCGGCGCTTCGCTGGGCGCCTTGCTGACTACAACCATGGCTGGGCGCAGCAGGCGACCATTGAGCAGGTAACCTTTCTGGAACACCTTGAGCACGCTATTAGGCTCGACATTGGTGCTCTCCTGCATCGCCATAGCCTGATGGTGCTCCGGATTGAACGGCGCGCCATGGGGGTCAATGGCTTCCAGCTGGTAACGCTTGAGGGTGTCCTGGAACAGCTTGAGGGTCAGTTCCATGCCTTCACGCACGGCCTTGATCGCCTCATCGTCAGGATTGGACAGTTCCAGGCCGCGCTCCAGGCTGTCGAGCACCGGAATCAGGTCGCCGGCAAACTTCTCCAGGCCAAACTTGTGCGCTTTCTCGACATCCTGCTCGGCGCGGCGACGGACGTTCTGCAGGTCGGCGGCCATGCGCAGAGCCTGATCCTGGGCCGCGCTCAGCTGCTCTTCGAGCGTCTGTACACGGGCCACCAACTCATCGGCCGAGACGGCCTCAGGCGCTGCGGTGGCCTCGGGGTTCTGCGGATCCAGGTTCTGTTCGTCAGCCATGCGGTTCTCCTCTGAAAATTCGACGCGAGCCTCAACTTGCGTACCTGTCGCCTATATGGGGTCGACTTGCGTCACTTCAAGGGCGCGCAGTGGATTGTCAGCCACAGGAAAAACACTGTATAAATAACCAGACAACGCCTTGGGAGACCTCGCCATGCTGGTGCACCTGTCCGTACACAACTACGCCATCGTTGAACACCTCGACCTGGAACTGGACCGCGGCATGAGCGTGATCAGCGGCGAGACCGGCGCCGGCAAGTCGATCATGCTCGACGCTCTCGGCCTGACCCTGGGTGATCGCGCCGACAGCGGCGTGGTACGACCAGGCGCCGACAAGGCGGACATTCTCGCCAGCTTCGATCTGGACGACATTCCCGAGGCCCGCGCCTGGCTGGCCGAGCGTGACCTGGGGCATAACCAGGATCAGGACGGCCCGTGCATCCTGCGCCGGGTGATCACCGCCGAAGGCCGCTCACGCGGCTATATCAACGGCACCCCCTGCCCCCAGGGCGACCTCAAGGCACTCGGCGAACTGCTGATCGACATTCACAGCCAGCACGAACATCAGTCGCTGCTCAAACCCGATACTCACCGCCGCCTGCTTGACGAATTCGCCGGCAGCCAGGATCTGGCGCGCCAGGTGCAACTGGCAGCGCAACGCTGGAAACAGACACGCAACGAGCTGGAGCGCATCGCCAACATCGGCGACGAGCAGCGCGCCCGCCACCAGTTACTCAGCTATCAGCTCGAAGAACTGGACAACCTGGCCCTGGGCGAGGACGAACTCGAACAGCTCGAGCAGGAACACAAGAACCTGACCAATGCCGAAAGCTTGCTCAGCGCCTGCCGCCTGGTCATCGAGCAATGCAGCGAAAACGACGCGGGCAACGTGCTTTCGGCGCTGACCACCAGCCTTAATCGCCTGAGCGCCTTCAAGGGCCAGCCTGGCGCCTTGAGCGAAGCCGGCAACCTGCTGGCCAGCGCGCAGATCCAAGTAGAAGAGGCCGTGGGCGAACTCAATCGTTTCCTCGATCACTTCGAGGCTGACCCCGAGCGCCTGCAGCAGATGGAGGAACGCCTGGACGCCATCTACACCCTGGCGCGCAAGCACCGCATTCAGCCGGCCGAACTCGGCGCCTTGCAGCAACAGCTGTTCGAGGAGTTGGAAAGCCTCAACGCCGACGACCAGGCCGCCGAACGCCTCGCCGAAGAGCTGACCGCCTATTTGCGCCACTACCAGGAAAAGGCCAGCGAACTGAGCCAACTGCGCGGCGAAGCTGCCGGACGCCTGGCCAAGGCGGTCGAAAGCGAGATGCAGAACCTAGGCATGCCTGGCGGGCGCTTCACCATCAAACTCAGCCCCCACGCTAACGACGAGCCGCACCCGCACGGCCTGGAGCAACTGGAGTTTCTGGTCAGCGCCAACCCCGGCCAGCCCCTCAAGGCTCTGGCCAAGGTCGCGTCCGGCGGCGAGCTGTCACGGATCAGCCTGGCGATTCAGGTGATCACCGCGCAAACCTCACGGGTGCCGACCCTGGTGTTCGACGAGGTCGATGTCGGCATCGGCGGGCCGACGGCCGAAGTGGTGGGCCAACTGCTGCGGCGCCTGGGCGAGCGCGGCCAGGTACTCACCGTGACGCACCTGCCCCAGGTGGCCGCCCAGGGTCATCAACACTTGTTCGTACACAAGGTGCGTGAGCAGGACAGCACCCGCACCGCCGTGAGCAAGCTGGACGACGATCAGCGGGTCGAGGAAATCGCCCGCATGCTCGGCGGCCTCGACCTCACCGCAGAGTCATTGGCCCACGCGAGGAAGATGGTCAGCAGCGCCCAGGCCTAAATCACGGCTAACGCAAAAAAGGCGACCTGCAGGTCGCCTTTTCGGCTTAAGCGCCGGATTATTTCCGGGGCTTGGCGCGCACGTAGAGCACCAGATTGTGATCAACCAGCTCGAAGCCATGCTCCTGGACGATCTCTTTCTGACGCTTTTCGATCTCGGCATCGAAGAACTCGATGACGTCACCGGTGTCGACACAGACCATATGGTCATGGTGCCCACTGTCTGCCAACTCGAACACGGCATGGCCGCCATCGAAGTTGTGCCGCACCACCAGGCCTGCGGCCTCGAACTGCGTCAGAACGCGGTAGACCGTGGCCAGACCCACGTCCTCGCCAGCCTCCATCAGCGCCTTGTAAACCTCTTCGGCACTCATGTGGCGCTGCTCTGTGGAGTCGAGCATTTGTAGAATCTTGACCCGTGGCAGGGTCACTTTCAGGCCAGCTTTGCGTAGTTCGCTATTTTCAACCATGGTCTGCTTTCTCGCGGAAGCTGCTTCGCAGCTTCCTTTATTGCGGGTATGATCCGGGTTTACGTTGCCAAGCCAAGATAGTGGAAGTCGCCCACCGATGCAAAAAACCAAGCTCCTGCTGACCAGCCTCACCCTTTCGGGGCTCATCACGCTCGCCGGTTGTTCATTCCCCGGGGTTTACAAAATCGACATCCAGCAAGGCAATGTCGTGACGCAGGACATGATAGACCAGTTGCGCCCCGGAATGACCCGGAGCCAAGTGCGGTTTATCATGGGTAACCCGTTGATCACCGACACCTTCCACGCCAACCGCTGGGACTACCTGTACAGCCTGCAACCCGGCGGCGGCAAACGCCTGCAGGAACGCGTCAGCGTGAACTTCGACGGCAACGACCAGTTGGTCGGTCTGTCCGGCGACTTCATGCCCGGCGTCAGCCGTGACCAGGCGATCCTCGGTGAAGACGGCGATGCCGCCATCACCACGCCGCGCAGCGCAACGGAGCCTGCACCGGCGCCCGGCTCACTGCTTGAGCAGATTCAGCGCGAAGTCGACGATGTTCAGGCCGTACCGGTGCCGACGCCGGAACCTCTGGACACCAACCCGCAGTAAGCCTGCTGAAATACGCTGCAGCAAAAAGCCCGACTTAGAAGTCGGGCTTTTTCGTTCCTGCAGAAGTATTACTCGGCGTCAGCGCGCCCCTTGGCGGCTTTGGCAGCGCGCTGTTTGCGCACTTCTTTGGGATCAGCGATCAGCGGGCGATAAATTTCCACGCGCTCGCCCTCTTCGAGTACACGTGCGTCCGGCTTGGCGACGGCCTTGCCGAAGATACCCAGCGGGCTGCCCGCCAGATCGAGGCCCGGGAAATGCTGGTCCATCCCCGACTGCAGCACCGCTTCACGCACCGTGGTGCCATCAGGCACGCTGAGGCGCAGCAATTTCTGCTTGTCGGCCAGGGCATAGCCAATCTCGACCACGATCATGCGCTTATCCATACAACTGCTTCGCTCGCTGACAGAAGGCATCTACCAGGGTGTTGGCCGCCTGATTGAACAGCGGCCCCAGGGTCGCCCGGACCAGTGGCCCGGCGTAGTCGAAGGTCAGATCCAGGCTGATCTTGCAGGCCTTTTCACCCAGCGGCTTGAACACCCACTGACCATGCAGTTGGGTAAAAGGGCCTTCCTCCAGATTCAACTCAATCGACTGCCCCGGCACCAGCGTGTTGCGCGTGACGAAGCGCTGACTGAGCCCAGCCTTGGACACCGCCAAGGCCGCACGCATCATGTGCTCATCGACCGCCAGCACCTCGCTGGCCGAACACCAGGGCAGAAACTCCGGGTAGCGGGCAACATCATTAACCAGATCGAACAATGCCTGGGCCGGATAAGGCAGTAGCGCCGAGCGCTGGATATGCGTGGTCATTTCACTAACTCGGCGACGAACACAATCAACACGCCCAGGGGCGCCACAACACGCATCGCCCAGTAGACCCAGGGAAACAGCCGCGGATGGCGCAGCGCCAGCTCGTCGCGCACCGTTTCGCGCTGCAGCACCCAACCAGCAAACAGCACGAACGCCAAGCCACCCAGGGGCAGCAGAATTCGGCTGGTCAGGTAGTCGATGCTGTCGAAGAAGTTACGCCCGCCCTCGGCGCCCCACTGGAACAGACGGAAGCCATCCTCAGCGAAAACGAAGAACTTGGCATCGGCGGCCACATTGAACGACAGCACCGTCCCCATGCCCACCAACCAGCACAGCAGCGCCAAGACACTGGTGACGAACGCACGGCTGCGCTGAGTACGCTCAACCAGATAGGCCACCGCCGGCTCGAGCATGGAGATCGACGAGGTCCAGGCGGCAATCAGCACCAGAATGAAAAACACCGTACCCATCAGTTGGCCGAAGGCGATATTGCCAAAGGCCACCGGCAAGGTAACGAACATCAGCCCAGGCCCGGCACTGGGTTCGAGGCCGCCGGCAAACACGATGGGGAACAGCGCCAGGCCGGCGGTGAGCGCCACCAGGGTATCGAGCACGCCGACCGTCAGCACGGTAGCGCCGATGGAGGCCTGGCGTGGCATGTAGGCGCCGTAGACCATGATCGAGCCGACGCCCACACTGAGGGTGAAGAACGCATGCCCCATGGCCGCCAGCACGCCGTCGAGCAGACGATCCGGCTGGAAGTCGAAAAGAAAGTGGAAGCCCTGCATGAAATGCCCGGTGGTCATGCTGTAACCCAACAGCACCAGCAGCAACACGAACAGCAGCGGCATCATGATCCGCAGGCCGCGCTCCAGCCCTGCGACCACGCCGCGGGCGATAACGAACCCGGTCAGCAGCATAAACAGGCTGTGCCACAGCGTCAGCCGCCAGGGATCACTGGTCAGCGCGCCGAACGCAGCCCCCGCGCCCTCGGCGCTGATACCGTCGAAAGTACCGCGCCCCATGCTGATGATGTAATCCAGCGACCAGCCGGCCACCACACTGTAGAACGACAGAATCAGCAGCGCAGCGACCATGCCCATCAGCGCGGCCCACGACCATTTCGGCGAGGCACCGGCCTCCAGGGCCAGGCTTTTGAGGCTATTGACCGGGCTTTGCCGCCCGCGCCGCCCGATCAGCGTCTCGGCCAGCATGATCGGCAGCCCCACTAGGAAGATGCACACCAGGTACATGATGACGAACGCGCCGCCGCCATACATGCCAGTCATGTAGGGGAACTTCCAGATGTTGCCCAGGCCGACCGCCGAACCGGTCGCCGCCAGGATGAACACCCAGCGACTGGCCCAGGCACCGTGGATCGAAACCTTGTCGCGCGTCATTGATGTTTTCCGTGATGCAGGTCGAAAAGAGCGCGCATTGTCCGGGATTCACCAGGCATTGAAAAGCGCAGCCAGGCGCCACACGGCCCGCCATAGGTTGCATACGCCTGTCGCCAGCGGCAGCAGGACTCCCTATAATGCGCGCCCTATGGCTAAACAAACGAAACACCCTCAAGGCTCCATTGCGCAGAACAAAAAGGCGCAACACGATTACTTCGTCGAATCCCGCTTCGAGGCTGGCCTTGTGCTGGCCGGCTGGGAAGTCAAAAGCTTGCGCGCCGGCAAGGCCCAGCTGGTCGACAGCTACATCCTGCTCAAGGATGACGAAGCCTGGCTGATGGGTTGCCACATCACGCCGCTGAAAACCGCCAGCACCCACGTCATCGCCGACCCCACGCGTACGCGCAAGCTGCTGCTCAACAAGCGCGAGCTGGATAAGCTGTTCGGTGCCGTGCAGCAGAAGGGCTACACCTGCGTCGCCCTGGCGCTGTACTGGAAAGCGCACCTGATCAAGTGCGAGATTGCCCTGGCCAAGGGCAAGAAAGACTTCGACAAGCGCCACAGCGAGAAAGAACGTGACGCCGACCGTGAAGTCCAGCGCGCCATGCGCAGCAAGGGCAAAGACGAGTAAGTCGACCGCCCCTAGTGTCGCGACATAAATAATATGTCGCGCTCTGTAGGCGCGAATTTATTCGCGATCAGGGTCAGCGCTGATCGCGGACCGGGTACGCCCTCGCGAATTAAAGACTGACCGCGCGCGCCTGCGCTTCTACATGGAAACAACCCCTACAGCTGCTGCCTGCGCTGTGCCCGTGCCACCCGGCGAACTTCCTGCTGCACTTCGGACAGTACTTCCTGCACATAGTCGATGTGCTGGTTGGACAGCTCCCGCGCCTGCTCGGCGCGCCCTTGCATAATGGCCTCGAATAACGCGCGGTGCTGGTTGATCAGCATGTCGCGGGTCTCGTCGCGCTGGGCGTACATGCCGCCGATATTGGTCACCACATTGCGCTTGAGCAGGTCGAATAACCCGCGAATGGTGTGCAGCAGCACGGCGTTGTGGCTGGCCTCGGCGATGGCCAGGTGAAAGCTGGCATCGGCAGCGCCCTCTTCTGCACGGGTAACACTGCCGCTGCGGCTGTAGCAATCCTGCAGTGCGGCAAACGCCTCACTGAGTCGCTGGCGGTCCAGCTCGGTGGCGCGCAATGCCGCGTAATAGGCACAGGAGCCCTCCAGCGTATGGCGAAACTCCAGCAGGTCGCGCTGCGCCTCGGTATTGCTTTCCAGCAGATGCAGCAAGGGATCACTGAACGTCGAGCCCAGCGATTCGGCCACGTAATTACCGCCGCCCTGGCGACTGACCAGCAGCCCACGCGCTGCCAATTTCTGAATCGCCTCGCGCAGCGACGGTCGTGATACCCCAAAACGCTCGGCCAGCACGCGCTCGGCAGGCAGGCGCTCACCGGCCTTGAGCGTGCCCTCAAGGATCATGGTTTCCAGCTGCGCAACGATGTCATCCGACAGGCGGCGCTGGCGTACCTGACCTATTTCCATAACCCCTCTCCATTGGTTTGACCGGCCGCAACAGGCATTACCGCGGGCCAGAGCGGAAGCCTATAGCGCCGCTGATTGCCATACAAGTCGAGTCTGTTCGACCAAAGTCGCAGAGCAGCGGATTGACATCACAGGAGCACGGCTTTTAACCTGAGCACCGTTGATTGTAAATTGGTATTACCAATTTAAACGCATGTGATAACAACTCCAAGAATGCTTCCGAGGTCCACCATGCCGCTTCGATCTGCCGTACCGCTTCGCGCCCTCCCGCCCCTGCGCCTAATGCGCCGCTGAGCGAGGAGCCTGCCATGACGACCGGAATCCTTGCCCTTCTCGCCTTTTCCCCAATCCTGCTGGCCGCCATCTTGCTCGTGGGCCTGCGCTGGCCGGCCAAGCACGCCATGCCGCTGGTCTATCTGATGACCGCCGCTGTGGGCCTGTTTGCCTGGGACATGAGTGTCACCCGTATTCTTGCCTCCACCCTGCAGGGCCTGCTGATCACCCTTGGTCTGCTGTGGATCATTTTCGGTGCCATCCTGCTGCTCAACACCCTCAAACACTCCGGCGGCATCACCGCGATTCGCGCAGGCTTCGCCACCATCAGCCCGGACCGTCGGGTGCAGGCGATCATCATTGCCTGGCTGTTCGGCTGCTTTATCGAAGGAGCCTCGGGCTTCGGCACGCCGGCCGCGATTGCCGCGCCGCTGCTGGTCGCCATCGGTTTCCCGGCCATGGCTGCGGTGCTGCTCGGCATGCTCGTACAAAGCACGCCGGTGTCCTTCGGCGCGGTGGGCACACCGATTATCGTCGGGATCAACAGCGGTCTGGATACCGCGACCCTCAGCGCGCAGTTGCTCGAACAGGGCTCGTCCTGGGCGCAGTTCCTGCAGTTGATCACCAGTGAAGTGGCGATCACCCACGCACTGGTCGGCACCATCATGCCGCTGGTCATGGTGCTGATGCTGACACGCTTCTTCGGTCGCGAAAAAAGCTGGAAAGCCGGTTTCGAGGTACTGCCCTTTGCCCTGTTCGCCGGTCTGGCGTTCACCTTGCCCTACGTCGCCACCGGCGTTCTGCTCGGCCCGGAATTCCCGTCTCTGGCCGGCGGCCTGATTGGTCTGGCCATCGTCACCACTGCGGCCCGTGCCGGCTTCCTGATGCCGCGGAGCACCTGGGATTTCGCCCCGGCCAATGAATGGCCAAGCGAATGGCTGGGCACCGTCGAGATGAAGCTCGATAGCCTCACCGCCAAGCCGATGAGCGCCCTGCGTGCCTGGCTGCCCTATGTACTGGTTGGCCTTCTGCTGGTGATCAGCCGGGTATTCCCGGCGGTAGGCAATGCGCTCAAGGCGGTGGTGGTCAACTTCCCCGACCTGCTGGGCGAAACCGGCGTCAGCGCCAACTTCCAACCGCTGTACCTGCCGGGCGGGATTCTGGTGACGGTGGTGATTGCCACCTTCTTCCTGCACCGCATGCGCCTGCAAGACCTGGGTAAGGCGGTGAAAGAATCCTCCAGCGTGCTGCTCAGCGCCGGCTTCGTGCTGCTGTTCACCGTGCCCATGGTGCGCATCCTGATCAACTCCGGGGTCAACGGCGCAGAACTGAGCAGCATGCCGATCCTGATGGCGCGCTGGGTGGCCGACAGTGTCGGCGGCGTCTATCCGTTGCTGGCACCCAGCGTCGGCGCGCTGGGCGCCTTTATCGCCGGCTCCAATACGGTCAGCAACATGATGTTCAGCCAGTTCCAGTATGGCGTGGCGCACAGCCTGGGGATTTCCGGGGCCATGATGGTCGCGGTACAGGCAGTGGGCGCGGCAGCCGGCAATATGGTGGCCATCCATAACGTGGTCGCGGCGTCTGCTACGGTAGGCCTGCTCGGCCGTGAAGGCAGCATCTTGCGCAAGACCATCTGGCCAACGCTGTACTACGTGCTGGCAACCGGGGTGATTGCCCTGATCGCCATTTATGTACTGGGCATCAGCGACCCGCTGGTATCTGCCAGGAGCAGCCGCTTCAATTCGTCGAACATGGG
>JAHJYA010000047.1 GCA_018826895.1 Gammaproteobacteria bacterium | reverse complement strand
TTGGTGAACCCCAAGTCACGCAGGAGGTTCTTGATGATCCGTCGCATCGTTGAAAAGTCATCAACGATGAGGATTTTCATGTTCTTGTCCAAGTCGACCTCCGTACAGTCCCAAACGCAGCCAGCAGCCTGGCGACGCCCTTAATCGTGAAACCGGCCTGCAATATAGCTGTTCAGCGCGCCCGCCACTCGCCAAGCCGTGCACGCAAGCGCGCGGCGCATTGGCTGTGCAACTGACTGACCCGCGATTCGCTGACCCCCAGTACCTCACCGATTTCCTTGAGGTTCAGCTCTTCGTCGTAATACAGCGACAACACCAGTTGCTCACGCTCCGGCAGATTGGCAATCGCATCGACCAGGGCAGCCTGGAAGCGCTGGTCTTCCAGCTCCCGCGCCGGTTCGAGTTGATTGCTGCTGGCGTCTTCACGCAAGCCCGTGTGCTCGCCATCCTGTAGCAAGTCGTCGAAACTGAACAACCGACTGCCCAAAGTGTCGCCAAGAATGCCGTAGTAATCTTCGAGACTCAATTGGAGTTCGGCCGCAACCTCTTGATCTTTAGCGTCTCGACCGGTTCTGGCCTCAATTATTCTGATCGCATCACTGACCATGCGGCTGTTTCGATGCACTGAACGAGGGGCCCAGTCACCTTTGCGCACCTCATCAAGCATCGAACCGCGAATACGGATTCCAGCAAAGGTTTCAAAACTGGCGCCCTTACCAGCGTCATATTTCTTTGAAGCTTCAAGCAAGCCGATCATGCCGGCCTGGATCAAATCATCCACCTGCACACTGGCTGGCAAGCGAGCCAGCAGGTGATAGGCGATGCGTTTGACCAGCGGCCCGTAGCGCTCGATCAACTGGTGTTGCGAATCCTGCGCCTGTGCCTTGCTGTACATACGGAGTCCAGAGGCTGGGGTCATACAGCCGTGTCTGCTGCCGGTTGCTGCACCAGGCGTTCAACGAAAAATTCCAGGTGGCCGCGCGGGTTGGCCGGAAGGGGCCAGGCGTCGACTTTCTGGGCAATCGCCTTGAAGGCCAATGCACATTTGGAACGTGGAAACGCTTCATACACTGCACGCTGCTTCTGCACTGCCTTACGCACCGACTCGTCGTAAGGCACAGCACCGACATATTGCAGCGCCACATCGAGGAAGCGGTCAGTCACTTTAGTCAGCTTAGCAAAGAGATTGCGACCTTCCTGCGGACTGTGCGCCATATTGGCCAGTACCCGAAAACGGCTCATGCCATGGTCGCGGTTGAGCAGCTTGATCAGGGCGTAGGCGTCGGTGATCGAGGTGGGCTCATCGCACACCACCACCAGGACTTCCTGAGCAGCGCGTACGAAACTCACCACCGAGTCACCGATACCCGCGGCGGTGTCGATGATCAGCACGTCAATGTTGTCACTCAGATCGCTGAACGCCTGAATCAGGCCGGCATGCTGCATGGGCGACAATTGCACCATGCTTTGTGTGCCAGAGGCGGCGGGGACAATACGGATACCGCCAGGCCCCTGCAGAATCACGTCACGCAGCTCACACTCGCCACTGATGACATCCGCCAGGGTGCGCTTGGCGCTCAGCCCCAACAGCACGTCGACGTTAGCCAAGCCAAGGTCGGCGTCCATCAGCATCACGCGCCGGCCGAGTTCGGCCAGAGCCAGCGACAGATTCACCGACACATTGGTCTTGCCGACGCCACCCTTGCCGCCGGTCACCGCAATCACCTGTACGGGATGCATACCCATGTTATCTACACACCTTGTCTAACTTCGACTGGAACCATGGAACAGACAACCCTGCCCACCCCACGCCACGGAAAGGCCGCAGCAGCCATCAACCGGCGCGGCGCGCCGGATTCTGGTACAGACCGGCAAACATGTCGGCCATTGTATCTTCACTTGGCGCTTCAGCACTCTGCAGACCTACCGCACGGCTGACCAATTGGTGGCTGCGTGGCAGATGCAGGTCATCCGGAATTCGCGGACCATCTGCCAGATAGGCTACCGGTAGACGCTGACCGATAGCCAGACTTAATACCTCGCCCAGGCTACTGGCTTCGTCCAGCTTGGTCAGGATGCAACCGCTCAAGCCACAGCGCTTGTAACTATGGTAGGCGGCTTTGAGCACCTGGCTCTGGCTGGTTGCAGCCAAAACCAGATAATTTTTCGCATTGATACCGCGGCTGGCCAGCGCCTCGAGCTGCAGACGCAAAGCCGGATCATTGGCTGGCAGCCCGGCCGTATCGATCAGCACCACACGCTTGCGCGCCAGCGGTGCCAGGGCCTGGGTCAGGGACTGGCCAGGGTCGACCAGCGTCACGGGAACGTCCAGGATACGCCCCAGGGTCTTGATTTGCTCCTGGGCGCCAATGCGGTAGCTGTCCATGCTGACCAGGGCAATGTTGTGAGCACCGAACTTGAGTACATAACGGGCTGCCATCTTGGCCAAGGTGGTGGTCTTGCCCATGCCGGCCGGGCCAACCAGGGCGATCACACCACCCGCCTCCAGCGGCTCCTCCTTCTGCACCTGAATGGCATGGGCCAGATGGGCCAGCACCATGCGCCATGCCTGGCGCGGCTCACTGATGCGTGCAACGCGCTCAAGCAATACGCGCGACAACTCGGCGGGCAAGCCCATACGCTGCAGGCGACGCCAGAGATTGGCCTGTTGCGGACGCCGGGTCTGCAACTGCCCCCAGGCCATCGAGCCCAGCTGGACTTCAATCAGCTCACGCAGGCCGTGCAGTTCACTGCGCATGGCATCCAAAGCCCCCTGATCAGCCGCACCTGCAGCTGACTTCGGCGAGCACATGGCAGCGGCCAGCGGCTCAAGCGGCAGGCTGGGCTCTGCGCCAAACAGTTGGCGGTCCTTGCCGGCATGGCTCTGCGCACGGGTCGCCAGTTCAGCCTGGGCCGTGGCGATACGCGATTGGGTCTTGCGCAACTCAGCCTCGAGTGCCGGATTCGGCTCGCGACTGGGGGCAGCAGGCACCTGATAATCGAGTGCAGCCGTCAGCTCGACGCCGCCGGCAACCCGGCGATTGCCGATGATCGAGGCGTCGGCACCCAATTCATCGCGCACCAGCTTCATGGCGGTCCGCATATCGGCAGCGAAAAAGCGTTTGACCTGCATGGCCTGTGACCTCGGTTAGTTCTGGCCCACCGTCGCAACGATGGTGACCTGCTTGTTGTCCGGAATTTCCTGGTACGCCAATACGTGCATGCTCGGCACCGCAAGACGCGCAAACCGCGAAAGCATCGCCCGAACCGGACCGGCTACCAGCAGGATCACTGGTTTGCCGAGCATCTCCTGGCGCTGCGCCGCTTCCACCAGGGAACGCTGCAGCTTCTCAGCCATGCCGGGCTCCAGGAGAATCCCCTCCTCAGCGCCCTGACCGGCCTTCTGAATACTATTGAGCAATATCTGTTCCAACCTGGGTTCCAGGGTGATCACAGGCAGCTCCGGCTCTAGTCCCACAATGCTTTGCACGATTGCGCGGGCCAGCGACACACGCACTACAGCGACCATCGCGGCGGGATCTTGACTCTTGGGTGCTACGTTAGCGATGGCTTCAGCGATGGTACGAATATCGCGTACCGGTACCTGCTCCTGCAGCAATGCCTGCAGCACCTTGAGCAGGGTCGACAACGAAACCAGTCCCGGCACCAACTCATCAGCCAGCTTCGGCGAGCTCTTGGCCAGCAGCTGCATCAGTTGCTGAACTTCTTCATGGCCCAGCAGTTCGTGGGCGTGTTTGTGCAGAATCTGATTGAGGTGAGTAGCCACCACCGTACTGGCGTCGACCACGGTATAACCGAGCGACTGCGCTTGATCACGCTGCGAGGCGTCGATCCACACCGCCTCCAGACCAAAGGCGGGATCCTTGGCGGCAACGCCGTTGAGCGTGCCAAACACCTGACCGGGGTTGATCGCCAGCTCGCGGTCCGGGAAAACCTCAGCCTCGGCAACACTGACGCCCATCAGGGTCAGGCGGTAGGCGTTGGGCTGCAAATCAAGGTTGTCACGAATATGTACCGAGGGCATGAGAAAGCCCATTTCCTGGGACAGCTTCTTGCGTACGCCCTTGATCCGCGCCAGCAGTTGGCCGCCCTGGTTACGGTCGACCAGCGGAATCAGGCGATAGCCCACCTCGAGGCCGACCATATCGACCGGCACCACATCATCCCAGCCCAGCTCCTTGACCTCTTGCGCACGCTGCGCCGGTAGCAGGTCCTGCTGACGCTGAACTTCCTTGACCTCTTCTTCCTTGCCCTTGCGCTGCTTGTTGGCGATCCAGTAAGCCGCACCGGCAGCCACCAGCCCGAGGCTGATGAACGAGAAATGCGGCATGCCCGGCACCAGGCCCATGGCGATCATGATAGAGGCCGTTACTGCCAACGCACGCGGCGATGCGAACATCTGGCGGTTGACTTGCGCGCCCATGTCTTCGGAGCTGGATACCCGCGTCACCATGATCGCAGCAGCCGTCGACAGCAACAGCGAAGGGATTTGCGCCACCAGGCCGTCACCGATGGTCAGCAGCGTGTAGATGCGCCCGGCGTCGGCAAAACTCAGGTCGTGCTGCATGATGCCGATGAGGATGCCGCCAATCAGGTTGATGAATAGGATCAACAGACCCGCCACGGCATCGCCGCGCACGAACTTGCTGGCACCGTCCATGGAACCGTAGAAATCGGCTTCCTGGGAGACTTCGCTGCGACGCTTCTTGGCCTCTACCTGATCGATCAGGCCGGCATTGAGGTCGGCATCGATGGCCATCTGCTTGCCTGGCATGGCGTCCAGGGTAAAGCGCGCGCTGACTTCGGAAATACGCCCGGCGCCTTTGGTGACCACCACGAAGTTGATGATCATGAGGATCGCGAACACCACGATACCGACCACGTAGTTGCCGCCGATCACCACCTCACCGAAGGCCTGGATAACCTTGCCTGCGGCGTCATGGCCATCCTGACCATTGAGCAATACCACCCGCGTCGACGCCACGTTGAGCGCCAGACGCAGCAAGGTTGCGGCAAGCAGGATGGTGGGGAAGACCGCAAAGTCCAGCGGCCGTAGCGCATAGATACTGACCAGCAGGACGACGATCGACAGCGCAATGCTGAAGGTGAAGAGTACGTCGAGCAGGAACGGCGGAATCGGCAGCATGACCATGCCGAGCATGACCAGCAGCATCAGCGGAATGCCGAGGTTGCCGTCGCGCAACCCGGACAGGTTACTGCGTACGTTTCCGACCAATTGCGTGCGATCTACTGCCACGTGTTACCCCGGTATCCATTCAAACTTTTGACGCCTTGAGCGCCCTTGCCCGGAGGTTTGCAAGAAGCTGTCCAAGTTTGCCTTGAGAGGCTGATGCCATTGCCACGAATGAGGCGAACCCTCAGACGTAGTGAAAGTCCGAGACCTAGGGTCTGTTCCCGTTTCGTCGCAAGCCGCGTTGCCGCGAAAAATCTCGCCAGGCTAGGCGGAGGACGCCGGTAATGGTTGTTCCCTTGCCAAGTCCTCCAACACCGCATGGCGAGATTTTGCGCGCAACCCGTAGGGCCGGGCCCGTTTTAGCGCGATGCTGCGTTTCTCGATGGCTCATTTAGCCCACTAAACTTCGCATCTCGTGCCTTGCCTCGCGCTAA
>JAHJYA010000046.1 GCA_018826895.1 Gammaproteobacteria bacterium | reverse complement strand
TTGCTGCCTGATTCGGCTGTAACCGGCGCGGGTGCCGCAACCGGCGCAGGCACAGGCGCTGCAGTTGTTTCGGTTCTCGCTTGGCGCGCGGCCAACTCGGCCTGCAGGCCGGCAATCTGCTGATCCCGGGCCTCCATCTGTTCCTGCAACTGCTGCACCTGCAGGCCCAGCTGCGCCAGGCTCTGTTGCAATTGCAGGGTCTCGCTAATCTGATTGGCCAGTTCCTGCTCGACGCGGGCCTGCTCCTGAATCAGCTGCTCGGCCGGCGGATCAACCGGCAGTTGAGTACTAGGAGCGACCACAACCTCTGGCGTAGCAGCTGCGGCAACAGGAGCTTCAGCTACTACCGATGCAGCACTGGCGAGGCTATCGGGCAAGAGCAATTGCGCTCCGGCACGCAGGCGATTGATATCGCCATTGATAAAGGCCTGCGGATTAAGTGCATGGATGTCGCTCATCAGTTCCTGGAGTCCGACCTGCCCAGCATCGGCGCTTAGACGTGTCGCAATCTTCCACAGGCTGTCGCCACTGACCACGCTGTAGCGATTACCCTGCTGCGCGGCGGGCATTACTGCCGGACGCGCGACTGTGGCTACACGGGGCGTAGTCGGCGCGGCAGCTGGCGCGGCAGATGCTGCAGGCGCAGCCAGACTTCGATAAGCGGCAGAGCTGGGCGGATCGAGCAGCACGGTGTACTCGCGGTACAACTGACCATTGGGCCGTACCACTTCGACAATAAAGTTCAGGTAAGGCTCGCGCACGGGCTGGGTCGACACCACGCGAATCACGCTCTTGCCGCCACGCAACAGCGGGGTAAAACGCAGGTCACTGAAGAAATACAGGCGGTCAACGCCGGAACGGCTGAACACTTCGGCGGGCGCCAGGCGCACGCGCATGTCGGCGTCGGTCAGATCGCCTACATCAAACAATTCAATTTCGGCATCCAGCGGCTGACTAAGCGCCGAATGCAGGGTGATTTCGCCCAGGCCAAGGGCTTGAACCAGCCCAGAATAGAGGGCTGAGCTGGACGCCAGACCAATCAGTAATTGACGAACCTTTGCCATAAAAACGCTCCCGGTGAATCCGCCCCTGCTCCCTCGCCACTTCACGTCCACGACGTGCGCTTCCAGCGCTTGCGAGAGTATAGAAGACGGCAAATGTTGCCTTGGGAAGTACGCTCCGTGTTTAACCCGGCTGGTGCATGGCAATAATTACGGCGCACTGAATAGACAAATGCCAATCGCCGCTCGGCAAAAAGCCATCACAGGTCCAAGCATAGGCTCACAGTCAAGAAAATGACAACTCCATCACACTAGCACTGAGCTGTCAGCGCCTTGTCGATTTGACGCCCCAGGCCGCCAACATCGTCACCGCGAACACACCGGCCACCAGCCAGAAACTCTGCTTGAAGGCCAGCATCTCCGCGAAGTGATCGCCGCCTTCAGCGCTGTGTCGCCACTCCAGAAAGAAGGTCAGCAGATTGACCCCGAACGCCCCGCCTAGCTGACGGACAAAGGTAATAGCCCCCGCGCCCTGAGCCAATTCTTCGGGGCTGAGGATATCCAGTGAACCGGTACTCAAGGCCGGCAGCAATACACCCAGGCCAATGCGCCCGACACAGGCCCAGAAACACAGCTGGATAAACGAGGCGCCCTGATCGACCCAGGCCAGCCCCGCCGCCGACAGCGCAAAGATCAGCAACCCACTACTCAGCAGCACGGCCGCAGACAGCCGATCACTGAGCCAGCCGCCGAGAAAGGATGCCATGCCCATCAACAGCCCAGCCGGCAGCAGCAGCAGACCCGAGCGCCCGGCGCTAAAGCCTTCAACGGTCTGCAGGTACAGCGGGATCAGGTAAGTCGAGCCATATAGGCCCAGGCCAAGGGTCAGGGCGACCCAGCTGGCACTGCGAAACCCGGCATGCCGCCACAGCGCCAGGGGCAGCAGCGGCTGAGCGGCGTGGCGGCTGCGCAGAATAAACGCCACGCCCGCCAGCAGCGCCAGACAACCCGGCAACCAGACCCTCGGCGCCGTCCAGGCAAAACGCTGCGCTTCGGCCAGAAAACCCAGCGCGGCAAATATCGCCACACACAGGCAGGCAAATGCCTGGATATCTAGACGTGGCGTGTTGTGCTCACGCTCACTGGGCAGCAACCATTGCCCCGCGAGCATGGCCAGCAAGCACATTGGCAGCGGCATCCAGAAGATCGACGGCCAGCCGAAATGATCGACCAGGTAACCACCGATCCCCGGCCCCAGCGATGGCGCCAACATCACACCCAGGCCATAGATGCCCAGCGCCATGCCGCGCCCACCGTCGGCGAAGACACGAAAGATCAGCACCATGGCCAACGGCTGCACGATCCCCGCACACAGCCCCTGCACAATGCGCAGGGCAATCAGCTGCCAGGCGGCGTGAGCCACCAGCGCCAACAGTGAACTGAGGATAAACAGCAGCAGGCCGAATTGCGCCGTACGCCTCGCGCCGAAGCGCGCCTGAGCCCAGGCGGCCAACAGCAGGCCAGCGGTCATGGCCGCGAGAAATCCAGTGGACAACCACTGCACCAGCGGCCGGCCGATAGCGAAATCCGCCATGATCGCCGGCAGAGCGACATTGATACTGGTGGAGGCCAACACCATGGCCATGCTGCCGACCATCAGCAACGCCAGCAGCCACTTCGGGTAACGCGGACCGAAGCGTTGCTGCAGGCTCTGCAGGTCGTCACGCATCAGCGTTTTTCCAGGTTACTCAACACCTGGGCGTGGACCTTCTGGCAGCGACGCAACTCGTCTTCATCGATGCCGGCAAAGACTTCCTGGCGCAGTTGTGCGGAGATCGCTTCGATCTTTTCAATCAACGGGCGAGCCTGTGGGCTGAGGGCAATCTTCTTCGCGCGACGGTCTTCTGGCACCGCCTGGCGGCTGACCAGCCCCTGAGCTTCAAGGCTGTCGAGCAGGCGCGCCAGAGTCGGCCCTTCAACACCGACGCTCTGCGCCAATTCGCGCTGGGTCGGCAATTCAGCAAAGCGCCCCAGGTGCAACAGCACCAGCCAGCGGGCTTGGGATAGCCCAAGACCGACCAGGCGGCGATCCAGTTCGGCGCGCCAGGCGCGGGAGAGTTGGGCAACTTGCATGGCAAAACGGTGTTGATCGGTATGCGACATGGACAACGGCTCTTAACTATAAAAAACTAATTATTAGCCAGCTAACCATAACCCTTATAACGAGGCAAGCCTGCA
>JAHJYA010000045.1 GCA_018826895.1 Gammaproteobacteria bacterium | reverse complement strand
GATCGGTCGCCTGGGTCTGCGTCGCTAAGCAATGCTTATGCGTAGCTGACTGCCGAAGCTGGAAGTGGGGTTTGCCCCTGCTTCCAGCTTTTGCTTTTCTGCTTTAGCTGTTTTGGACGTGAACGGGTCCGATTCCCGCCACCGCCCACACATTCTGCAAGACCCGTGTCGTTCACCTAGACGTGATAGAACGGTTGCAAGAAACGCTTTCCCCAAGGGCAATAGAGAGAAGGAAAACACCGTGAACCCGGTAATCAAGAAGTTCCAGTTCGGTCAATCGACCGTTACCCTCGAGACAGGCCGTATCGCCCGTCAAGCCTCCGGCGCAGTGCTGGTCACCGTTGACGACGACGTCACCGTGCTGGTCGCTGTCACTGGAGCAAAAACTGCCGACCCAAGCAAAGGCTTTTTCCCGCTGTCTGTGCACTACCAGGAAAAAACCTACGCAGCCGGCAAGATCCCTGGCGGTTTCTTCAAGCGTGAAGCGCGCCCGAGCGAGAAAGAAACCCTGACCTCGCGCCTGATCGACCGTCCGATCCGTCCGCTGTTCCCGGAAGGCTTCCAGAACGAAGTCCAGGTCATCTGCACCGTGGTTTCCACCAGCAAGAAGACCGATCCGGACATCGCGGCGATGATCGGTACCTCGGCTGCGCTGGCCATCTCCGGCATCCCGTTCAACGGCCCGATCGGTGCTGCGCGCGTCGCCTTCCACCCGGAAACCGGCTACCTGCTGAACCCGAACTACGAGCAGCTCAAGGCTTCCAGCCTGGACATGGTCGTAGCCGGCACCAAAGACGCCGTGCTGATGGTTGAGTCGGAAGCCAAAGAGCTGACCGAAGACCAGATGCTGGGCGCCGTACTGTTTGCCCACGACGAGTTCCAGGCCGTGATCCAGGCCGTCACCGAGCTGGCTGCCGAAGCCGCCAAGCCGCGTTGGGACTGGCAGCCGAAAGCGGAAAATACCGCGCTGCTCGATGCGATCCGCAGCGAGTTCGGCGAGGCGATTTCCCAGGCGTACACCATCATCATCAAGCAGGATCGCTACGCGCGTCTGGGCGAGCTGAAAGACCAGGTTGTCGCTAAATTCGCAGGTGAAGAAGGCCAGCCTTCCGCCGGTGAAGTCAAAGAAGCCTTCGGCGAAATCGAATACCGCACCGTGCGCGAGAACATCGTCAACGGCAAACCGCGTATCGATGGCCGTGACACCCGCACCGTGCGTGGCCTGAACATCGAAGTCGGGGTACTGGACAAGACCCACGGTTCGGCGCTGTTCACCCGTGGCGAAACCCAGGCTCTGGTGGTTGCCACCCTCGGTACCGCCCGTGACGCCCAGTTGCTGGACACCCTCGAAGGCGAGCGTAAAGACCCCTTCATGCTGCACTACAACTTCCCGCCGTACTCGGTCGGTGAGTGTGGTCGCATGGGCGCCACTGGCCGCCGCGAAATCGGCCACGGCCGTCTCGCTCGTCGTTCGGTGCAGGCCATGCTGCCGGCTGCCGACGTGTTCCCGTACACCATCCGCGTTGTCTCGGAAATTACCGAATCCAACGGTTCGTCCTCGATGGCTTCCGTTTGCGGCGCTTCCCTGGCCCTGATGGACGCTGGTGTGCCGATGAAGGCGCCGGTAGCCGGTATTGCCATGGGTCTGGTTAAAGAAGGCGAGAAATTCGCCGTTCTGACCGACATCCTCGGCGACGAAGACCACCTGGGCGACATGGACTTCAAGGTTGCTGGTACCGCCAATGGCGTTACTGCACTGCAGATGGACATCAAGATCCAGGGCATCACTGAAGAGATCATGGAAATCGCCCTGGGCCAGGCCCTGGAAGCGCGCCTGAATATCCTCGGCCAGATGAACCAGGTCATTGCTCAATCCCGTAGCGAACTGTCGGCCAACGCACCGACCATGATCGCCATGAAGATCGACCAGGACAAGATTCGCGACGTGATCGGCAAAGGCGGCGCGACCATCCGTGCCATCTGCGAAGAAACCAAGGCGTCGATCGACATCGAAGACGACGGCTCGATCAAGATCTTCGGCGAGACCAAGGACGCTGCAGAGGCCGCGCGTCAGCGCGTACTGGGCATCACCGCGGAAGCCGAGATCGGCAAGATCTACGTCGGCAAGGTTGAGCGCATCGTCGACTTCGGCGCCTTCGTCAACATCCTGCCGGGCAAAGACGGTTTGGTGCACATCTCCATGCTCAGCGATGCGCGTGTCGAGAAAGTCACCGACGTGCTCAAAGAAGGCCAGGAAGTGAAGGTACTGGTACTGGACGTGGACAACCGCGGTCGTATCAAGCTGTCGATCAAAGACGTTGCAGCAGCAGAAGCCTCGGGTGCTTAATCGCACCTAAGCAGCATGCTGAACAGAGGGCCCCATGCGGGCCCTCTTTTTTTGTCTGCTGAAACCCTCTGACCTTATGAGTTGGCGAGCAGGACGATGCACACCCATGGATAAAATTCACTGTCACTACCACTCTGCACAACCTGCCACCTGGACGTGCCGACCCTGCGCACGCAGTTACGGCGATTGTTGTGTGCCGCTCAATGCCGACGCCCCCGACGATGCCCCGAAATGTGCACTCTGCGCGGGCGCTCTGGAGTTTCTTGGCGCCGCCAACAGTGCCCAGCCGTTCTGGGAGCGCATTCCGAGCTTCTTTGCCTATGGCTTGCAGAGTGGGCCGCTGGCTTTTGCCGCGCTGCTGGCCCTGGCTGGGCTTTTCTTGCCGCGCTCGCTGCTGCTCTGGCTGCTGGTATTCAGCGTGGCAACCAAGTACTTCCACAGCGTCATCGAGGGCAGCAGCCAGGCCGAGCGGCAGGCACCGAGCCTGCTCAGCGCCTTCACAGGCGAGGGCTTCACGCTGTTTATCAAGCAGCTCGCGGTGTTTCTGGTCGCCTTTGGTGTGCTCTGGCTGGCTGCTGATATGGGGGGGAGCAGCCTGTTCTGGCTGGTCAACCTCGGGCTGTTGCTGGTTATGCCGGCCAGTATTATTCGCCTGGCGCTGGACAAGCAGCTCGGCGCCGCGCTGAGTCCGGAGCAAGTCGGTCAGGTGATCAGTGCCATGGGCTGGCGTTATCTGATCCTCTGCGCCTTTCTGTTTATGCTCTGGCAGTCGCCGAGCTGGGTGACGATGATGCTGGCCGGTGGTTTGCCGCGTGTGGTGCTGTTGCCGGTGGCGGCCTTTCTGTTCGGTTATTTCGGCGTGGTCATGTGCGCCATGATGGGCTATGCCGTATTCCAGTATCAGGCGGCCCTGGGTTATGTGATCGCCGACGAAGAGGGCCAGGCAGCCTACCCGGCCGCAGAGTTTCTGCGGCGCAAGGCGCTGGCCGATGCGCAGGTGCGAATCAAGGAAGGCCAGCTTGAGCAGGCCTTGGAAATTCTGACCCTGGCCCTGCAGCGCGCGCCGGATGACCTGGCGCTCAATGAGCGCTTCCACCAACTGCTTTACGGTCTCGGCGCCCGCGAGCGCTGCCTGCGCCACCTGGCTCATTACCTGCCGCTGGCGAGCCGGATGAGCGAGCCCCAGGCGGTGACTGCGCTGCTCAACGCGCGTCAGCTGCAGGCCGATTACCTGCCGGATGATGCCCTGGTGTGCGAGCGTCTCGCTGCGGCCCTGCTGCAGCGGCATAAGCCCCGTGAGGCGTTGAGCCTGTTGCGCAACCTGCACCGGCGCTTCCCCGATTACCCGCATATTGCGCGTGCCTATCTGCTTGCAGCGCGTGGCTTTGCCGAGTACCTGGGGGAGTTGGGGCCGGCCCGTCAGTTGTTGCAGTTCATTCGCCAGCGCTATCCGCAATCGTCGTTATTGGGCGAGGTAGCGGTGCTTGAGGCGACCCTGGACCGACTTGAGAAGACAGCGTAAGGCGCCATGCAAATTGCCCGGCGTTTTACGCTGCAGCATGCAGTTTGCACGGCTAAGCTGTTTTTGTTTGTTTGTAAGTTGTTGATATTTATGTGTTTTATTTTGTGTGTGGGCTGGCATGCCGCATGCAATTACCTAGGGGAGACTGCGGCCAGGAATGGCGGCGGATTATTCAGAACCTAGGAGTCGAACCATGAAGAACTCGATCAATAACGTTTTTGTTGCCACTGCCACTGCTGCCGCCCTGAGCCTGTCGATGGCCAGCGCTGCCTTCGCGGAAACGCCGACCCTGCAGTCCACTGTGCTGGCTGCCAATACAACCATGGACAAGGCTGAGGAAGCCGTGTCTGACACCTGGATCACTGGCAAGGTCAAATCCACTTTCCTTGCTGAAGACAGCCTCAGCGGCATGGATATCAAGGTTGAAACCAACAAGGGTGTTGTTGCCCTTTCTGGTGTAGTCGCTAGCGACGCCGAGCGTGACCTGGCGATTGCCAAGGCCAAGGAAATCAAAGGCGTGACCGCGGTGTCCGCTGATGGCCTGAAAGCGGCCGACTAATACCGCCTGGCGGATGCCCATGGCGCCGCACGGCAGGTTTGAGGCGCGTCTCAGCACGCTTATCACGTTCGCCAGGAGGCGTCCCCCATGGACGGGGGCGTGATCGACAAGGCTGTCGTAGCGTTAGTGAGACGGCAAGGATGCAGCAGGATGCTCGCGCCTGATCCTGGAATGGATCAGCATCCGCCGGTTTGGCAGGATGTATGTTTTAGCAAAAGCCCCACCGGCTTGCCGGTGGGGCTTTTTGTTGTGTGTTCAACGCGCCAGGTGTGCCCTCAACTGTTCCAGTTGCCGGGTTTGTTCGCTGTCGGGGTAGCGGCTGTGCAGCAGGCTCGCCAGCTCGGCTAGGGTGGCCTTGTCGCCCTGGTTACCGACCTGCTTGGCCAGCATCAGGGTCAGGACGGGCAGGTTGTCAGGGGCTTTTGGGGCGGCGCACAGGTGCCGCCAGCAGGCAATGGCCTGCTGGCCCTGGCCGGCACGTAGCAGGCGCTGCAACAGGTGGGCCTGCACGCTGGGGTGCTGCAGTATCCGGTGTTGGGGGGCGGCGCTGTCGCGGGCCAGGCGTTGTAGCAGTGGCAGGCTGTCAGCACTTTCCGGCAGGCGCAGGAGTTGCTGCAGTACGGGGCTTAGCAGGGCCTTGTCGCGGCGGTTGAGCGCCAGTGGGTAGAGGCGCTGCAGCAGGGCCAGGCGCCCTGGATAGCGGCTCAGCAGATCCAGGCCTCGGGCCGCGGCGGCTTCCAGATCAAAACGCTCGAGCACCTGGTCGAGGCTGGCGAGTTCACGGGTGAAGGCTGCGTCGGGCTGTTCTTTGTCGAGGTAGGCCTGGTTGACCTTCAGGCGCCCGAGCACCTGTGGTAGCCAGATGCCCAGGTAGCCGGCGCCCAGGCCACCCAGGTGAGCGTAGTAATTGACGTTGTCCTTGGCCCACAGCAGGCCGTATAGCTCCTTGCCCAGCCACACCGGCAAGATCCACAGGGCCGGGGCGCGCAGGTAGCCGAAAAACGGCCCCAGCCAGTAGAAAAAGTTGATCCGCCGCAGGCCATAGAGGCCGATGTACATGCCCATCAGCCCGGACACCGCCCCGGATGCACCAACACCGCTGATCCACACTGGGTCGAGCAACCACCACAGCAGGTGCGAGGCGATACCCGTGGCCAGGTAGAGGCCCAGGTACAGCCAGCGGCCTAGAGCGATTTCCAGGGCGAAGCCGAAGATAAACAGGAACAGCATGTTGCCGACCAGGTGGTCGATGCTGCCATGCAGGAACATTGCGCCTACCAGGCCTTCGACCGTGAAGCGGGCCGGGATGAAGCCGAACCGGATGCTGCTGACCTTATCGCGGGCCGCCTCGGCGTGCTGGCGCGCGGCTTGCCACTGCGGGTCGGCCTGGTAGTCCGTGCGTTGATGCAGGTCATGCTCGAACTGCAGGTCATAGAGCACCAGACGCGTCAGCGCGGTGCCGGCCATGCGTTCGATATAGCGTTGCTCGTCGGCATCAAGGTCATGCCGGCTCACGAAGGCGTCGATAAACAACTCGCGCTCGCGACTGAGCAAACCGCCGTCGAGGTAGGTCTGCACCGCCTGCTGTTCGCGTTGCTCGTCGCCGCCCTGGTAGAGCAGGTAGACGAGCACGTTGAGCAGGATCAGCAGCAGGGTCATTACCGGCGGCTTCTTCCAGTCCAGCGGGTGCTCGGCAGGAATGATCAGCATGAGGGCGTGTCCAGTGCGTCATGCGACAGAACACGGCATGGCCGCTGCTGGGGCGCTGAACAGCGCAGCATGGTGAGGATCCTTGTGTGGGCGGGCGGCGCTCCGCTTTAGCCGCGATACTGTCAGCGCTTTCGAGGTCAATCGCGGCTAAAGCCCCTCCCACAGAAAGCGCCAGACTCTTCTGTGGCGCGACACTAGCAGCCGTTCAGCGGTTTGTCAGTTGCCGCGTTTGCTGCCGATACTGACCAGCCGACCGGCTTCGAAGCGCAGGAAGTGGTACATGCCATTGCGCGGCCCGTAGGTCCATTCCTCGATCGCTATTTCGTTGTGAAAACCGTAGATGTCCAGGCGTTCGCGGTAGCCAAGAAAATCGCGGCTAATCGGCTCGCCACATTTGCTCAGCACCTCTTGGGTGCTGTCGTCGCGGGTAATCAGCGCGCTGCCACAGCGCAGGCTTGCTGCCTGGGCCGTACTGACGGCAAGCAGGCCGAGCAGTAGGACGGTTAGCGGGCCGAAGAGATGCATCAGCGGCTACGCTCGCTGCTGATGTTGGTCAGGCGGTTGGCTTCGAAACGCAGGTAGTGATAGATGCCGTTACTCGGGCCATATACCCATTCTTCGATAACCGCCTCACGGCGCTCATTAGGGCCCAGGGTATAGCCGATCAAGTCGCGTGCGGCGGGCTCACCGCACTTGCGCTGCACCTCGAACATGCGGTCGCCCAGACCAATCAGTTGGCTGCCGCAGCGCATGGTGCTGGCCTGTGCCCCGCTCGCCAGTAAGCACAGGGCCAGTAGGTAGAGACATCGTTTAATCCGCATTCTTTACTCGCTGTCCAAGTGCAGTGGCGTGGCTATACGGCCATCCGCTTCGGCCTGGCCGAGGCGGACATCCAGTAGGTAAAGGCGCATGTCTTCGAGCCCGCCCTGGTCGACCAGGTATTCCTTGATGCGTGCGCCTCTGGCTTGGGCAAGCTGGCGCTGCATCAGTTCACTGGCGCCCCAGGATTGCAGGAGCGCTGTTTGTAACTGCTCGGTGCGCTGATCATCGTCCAGCTCGGCCCACTCGGCAGGCGGCTGTTGCTTGAGGCGGGCGCGGTAAATTCCCTCGAGCAAGGCGGGTTTCTCGTCATCGGCTACCTGCAGCTCGCCGGCGCTGGCCGGTACTTTGTCGCCGCGGCGCTGCAGGATGGCGTAGTAGGTACGCTGGTATTCGCGCTCCAGGCGTTGTGCCGCGAGAACTGGGCCGTCCTGCGCTGCGCTCATCCCTTCGATTTCCAGGCGTAAGGTCGGGCGCGCCTTGAGCGCGGCCGACAGGGTATCCAGGCGGCTGCGTGCGTCGGCGTCCAGCTCGTCGCTACCGGGTGCGAAGGGCACGCTGCTCAGGTCCACCTCGGCGCCACCACCGCTGACCAGGCCGCCGATAAACTTGAAGGGGGCCTGGGCAGCGCGCAGCACCAGGTTGCGCAAGGTTTGCCAGACAATCGGCATGACATCGAAGTCGGGGCTGTTGAGGTCGCCCTTGAGTGGCAACTCGAGGGCAATCTTGCCGTCGGTATCCTTGAGCAGAGCAACCGCCAGGCGGATGGGCAGGTCCACCGCGCTCGGGCTGTCGACCTTCTCGCCCAACTGCAGTTGTTCGACTACCACCTTGTTTTCGGCGTCCAGCTGACCGTTGCGAATGCGGTAGCGCAGATCCAGGTTGAGCCGGCCTTTGCGGATACGGTAGCCGGCGAACTTGCCTGAGTAGGGCGTCAAGGTGGTCAGTTCGACCTGCTTGAACTGGGTGGCGATATCCAGGCTGGCCAGCGGGTCGAACGGGTTGAGACTGCCCTTGATGCTCACCGGTGCGTAGCGGTCGACCTTGCCGGCAATATTTACGCTGGCGGGTTTGGCCGCGCGGTTGTCGAGGGTGCCGATGCGGCCATTGAGCTGCTGCACGGCGGTGGCAAAGTTGGGCGTCAGGCTGAAGTCGGCGAAGTTGGCCGAGCCATCGTGGATATCCACCTGGCCGATGCGCACGCCGAGCGGTGGGCCTTCGCTGGGCGCTGCAGGCTCGGCCTGGGCAATCAGCAGTTCACTGGCGTTGGTGGTCAGGTCTTCGTTGATGATAAAGCGCCCATAGGGCTGCTCCAGGCGCACTGCGTCGATGCTGAGCAACTCGCCGTGGCGGTAGTTCAGGCCTGTCAGGTCGAGCTGCTTCCAGCGTACGAAGTCGCGCTCCTTGAGGGTGTCGAGGGTATGTAGCTGACTGATTCGCGCAGTACCGGTAACCCTGAGGGCCAAAGGCTCGGTGCTTTCCAGGCTCACATCCAGGTCGCTGCCGAGCAGGCCGCTGCGCAGTTCCAGGCGGACAAACGGGCTCAGATAGGCCTGGGCCACGCGCAGGTCGATATCCTGGGTGCTGACCTTGAGCTGGGCCGTAGTCGGCGTCAGCTGTACCTGCCCTTCGGCGCTCAGACGGCCCTGTTTGCCGACGCCGGTATCGAGCTGCAGGTTGAAGGGCGAGGTGCCGCTGCTGTCGAAGTCTTGCACGCTCAGATTGAGCGGGCCGAGGTCGAGTGTGACGGCTTGCTCAGGTCCACGATCGGCCAGGTGTACATGGCTATCTCGCAGCTGCATATCGCGCAGGCGCACCTGCCAGGGAGCTTCCGCCTGGGCCGTGATTGCCTCGGTATCGGTCGCAGTGGTTGGTGCAACCGTTGCGTTGTTGGCTGTAGCCGGGGCGCTTGGCTCGGCGGAGAACAGCTTCTGCCAGTCCAGCTCGCCATCGGCTTCACGCGCTGCCCAGGTTTCCAGTTGCTGGCTGCGCACCTTGCCGATGCTGACCTGACGCTTGGCCAGGTCCAGGCTGCTGTCAGCGACCTCCAGGCTGGCCAGTTTGAGCAGCGGGCGACCATCGGTGGTCTGCAGGGCAAAGGGGGCGAGTTTGATCTGGATGCCGTTGAGCACCAGCTGGGTACCTTCGGCCAGGCTCAGTTGATAATCGGCGGCCAGGTCGATGGCGCCTTCGGCCAGGGTCAGGGGGACAGCATCGCTGACATAGGGCCAGAGGCTGTGCAGTGGCCCATCGCTGATCTTCAGACTGCCGCTGGAGCGGATTGGCGTCAGGCCGAAAGTACCGCTCCAGTCGAGGCGTCCGCCATCCGGGCCGCTGGCGACCAACGTCATTTCGGCGTCGTCAGCGCTGCGCGTACTGAGGTTATGCAGCTCGAACGCAAGGTCGTCGTAGCGCAGTTCGACCGGGCTACTGGGGCGCAGGTCTTGCAGATACAGGTTGCCGCCGCTCAGCTGCAGGCGGTCGAGTTGCAGAGGGAAGGGGTCGCTGGGCGTCTCAGTTGCGGGGGCGGCGGGTTCAGCGCTGGGCGGCAGCTTGAACAGCTGTGCCAGGTTGAGTGTGCCGTCTTTGGCAAAGCGCAGCTCGACCTGGGGCTGCTGCAGTTCCACGTCAGCCAGATGCAGTGCGCCGCGCCACAGGCTGTCGAGCTGCAGATTGGCGTGCAGCCGCGCGAATGCCAGCTGGGGTGCCTGGGCCTCGCCGATACGCAGCCCCCACAGGCTCAGCTCGAGACTGAAGGGATTGAACTGCAGCCGCTCAAGGCTGGCCGGTACGCTGCTGTACTGGGCCAATTGCTGGTTGGCGATACGCAGGGCGATGCCGGGCAGGATCAGAAAACCAAGCAGGCTGTAGAGCAGCACGGCGAGCAACAGGGCGCTGACGAGGCGCTTCATTCCTTTGTACATGGCGGGGCATCTGTGTCCTGACGAAGTGCCTTGGAGTATGGCACGAGTGTGCAGTTCCGCAGCCAGTGCCGGCGGCTCAGAACTGCAGGATCAGTGTCTTCAGCGGCGGCTGGCCATCCTGTGAGGGAAAGTCGTCAGCCGGGGCCAGCACCTGGCAGTCGCGCACCGGTCGGCCGATTTTCTCCGCGCAGCGCAGCACCTGTTCGCGCCAGGGCGCCAGGGCGACCTTTGCCAGGTTGTTGCAGCA
Organism: Gammaproteobacteria bacterium; assembly: GCA_018826895.1. Taxonomy (GTDB): domain Bacteria; phylum Pseudomonadota; class Gammaproteobacteria; order Pseudomonadales; family Pseudomonadaceae; genus Aquipseudomonas. Next base: position 56,855 of record JAHJYA010000045.1, on the reverse strand, counting down.
GATCAGCACGCCGTCTTCGGCGGTAGCGAGAATCGCCGGTTTGAGCAGGCTCTGGTAGTCGCGCAATAAATCGACGGTGCCGAAGGCACTCTTGGCCCAGGCCGGTGGGTCGAGGAACACCAGATCGAAGCTGCGCGCAGCCAGGCGTGGATAGGGCGGCAGTTTGTGCCCGCGGCGCTGAGCGATCGGCAGGCCGGCGAATTGGCGGATCGCCGGGAAGTAATCGCTCTGGATGAACTGCATGGGCGCCAGCTCCGGGTTCAGCGCGCCGTTCTCGCGGCCGACCGCCAGGTTGCCTTCGGCGAAGTCGAGGTTAACCACCTCACGGGCGTCGCCTGCTGCAGCGGCGAGGCCGACGCCGCAGGTATAGGCGAACAGGTTGAGCACCGACTTGCCGGCGCTGTGCGCCTTGACCCAGCCACGGGCGTTGCGCAGGTCGAGAAACAGCAACGGGTCCTGTCCTGCATGACGGCCACGCACCCGGTAGTTCAGCCCCCACTCCTGGCCGACCAGGTCAACCAGTGCGGCGTCTTCGGCCTGGTACACCGGGTCGCTGCGGTCGATCCGCGAGTTGCCCTGGGAGCGGTCGTTGTAGACCAGCAGCAGGGGCATGCCCAAGGCTTCTTCGCATAGGCTCGCCAGGTGCAGCAGGGTGTCGCGCGGCAGCGTCTGGTGAAAGCTCTGCACCAGCAATTGCGCACCGTAACGGTCGACGGTGAGCCCGCCTGCGCCTTCCTGGCTGCCGTGGAACAGGCGGTAGCAGTTGGTGCCCTGGGCATGCAGGGTTGCGAGCAGCGGCGCGCGCTGGGCAAGGGCGGCGCGCAGCGCCTGGTCGAGAGGCAACATGCACGGCAGCTCGTAAGGGGAGGTCGCGCAGTTTAGCAATAAAGCGCACTGCTCAGGTGCGCGGCGCCAGGCCCATGCGCTGGTGCGCCTTTTGTGTGGCGCCGTTACGTATCGCCCAGCGTAGTGTGGGTGCGAGGCGGTTTACGCCTTGGCGAATCAGCCTGCTGCGCAGGGGCGAGAATGACTGGCCGTAGGCTGCCTGTGCCCAGTCCGGCAGCAGTTCGATCCCGGCCTGGACCAGCAAGGCGCCTACCGGTTGCGCCAGGGCGCTGGGCGCCGGCGCGTTGCGCAGAATCCGCAGGATTTCATGGCTGCGTGCGTCGGCATACAGGTCGCCGCGAGCATGCTGCAGATACGCCGCCACTGCCGCCTGCGAGCGCGGTACCTGGGCGGCGCCGAGGCGCTCGGCGATCAGCGCGACTTCATCGTAGTAGCGGTCCTGCTCGGCGGCAGCCAGGCCTGGGTTGTGGTAACGCAGGTGGGCCTGGAGAAAGCTCTGCACTTCGGCGACATGCACCCAGGTCAGCAGCGCCGGATCACTGGCGGCATAGGGCCGGCCGTCTGGCGCGGTGCCGGTCACGCCGAGGTGAATTCGCCGCACCTTGTCGATCAGCCAGTCGGCGTCGGCGCGCGCGGCGAAGGTGGTGCCGGAGATAAATTGTCCGGTGCGGCGCAGACGTCCGAGCAGGTCCTGGCGAAAGTTCGAGTGGTCCCACACCCCGGCCAGGGCCAGCGGGTGCAAGGCCTGCAGCAACAACGCGCTGATGCCACCGACCAACATGCTGGTGAAGTCGCCGTGCACGCGCCAGCACACCGCATCCGGGCCGAACAGGCCGGGGTCGCCAGGGGGTTGGGTAAAATCGATCTGCCCAAGGGCGATGCCGCTAAGGCTGAGCACCTGGGTTTCAATGTGGGAGCGGAGCCATTCCATTGGCGCTAGCTTCAGGCCTTGAGCGGCAAGCTTCAAGTAAAAGCATGCCGCATTGAGGGGCTGTGGCCGAATAAGGCTCCTAGGTGCGCACGGCGCACCCTACGTTACGTAGGCCGGTCGTCACCGATAAGGCCTGCTAGCGATTCAGGCGTTGCTCGATCAGGCTGTCGACCACCGACGGATCGGCCAGGGTCGAGGTGTCGCCCAGGCTGTCGAGCTCGTTGCAGGCGATCTTGCGCAGGATGCGCCGCATGATCTTGCCCGAGCGGGTCTTCGGCAGCCCGGGTGCCCACTGCAGCAGCTCGGGTTTGGCGAAGCTGCCGATCTCGCGGCCGACCAGGGTCAGCAGCTCGGCCTTGAGCGCGTCGCTCGGCGCAGCGTCGTTCATCAGGGTGACGAAGGCGTAGATGCCCTGGCCCTTGAGGTCGTGGGGGTAGCCGATGACAGCAGCTTCGGCGACCGCGTCGTGCAGTACCAGGGCACTCTCCACCTCGGCCGTGCCGATGCGGTGGCCGGAGACGTTGATTACGTCATCTACCCGCCCGGTGATCCAGTAGTAGCCCTCTTCATCGCGCCGCGCACCGTCGCCGCTGAAGTAGTAACCGGGGTAGGGCTTGAAGTAGGTGTCGATCATACGCTGGTGGTCGCCATAGACGCTGCGGATCTGGCTTGGCCAGCTTGATTTGATGGCGAGCACACCGTTGCCAGGGCCGTCGATTTCCTTGCCTTGTTCATCGAGCAGCACCGGTTGCACACCGAAGAATGGGCGGGTGGCTGAGCCGGGCTTGAGGTCGGTGGCGCCAGGCAGTGGGGTGATCAGGATGGCGCCGGTTTCGGTCTGCCACCAGGTATCGACGATCGGGCAACGGCGCTCGCCAACCACGTTGAAGTACCACTCCCAGGCTTCCGGGTTGATCGGCTCGCCGACGCTGCCAAGCAGGCGCAGGCTGCTGCGTGAGGTGCTGGTGACTGCTGCCGTGCCTTCACGCATCAGCGCGCGCAGGGCGGTGGGCGCGGTGTAGAAGATATTTACCTGGTGCTTGTCGATCACCTGCCAAAAGCGCGAGGGCGTCGGGTAGTTGGGCACACCCTCGAAGATCAGGCTGGTCGCGCCGTTGGCCAGCGGGCCGTAGACGATGTAGCTGTGGCCGGTGACCCAGCCGACATCGGCGGTGCACCAGTAGATGTCGCCCTCGTGGTAATCGAAGACGTACTTGTGGGTCATGGCGGCCATCAGCAGATAGCCACCGGTACTGTGCAGCACGCCTTTGGGTTTGCCGGTGGAGCCGGAGGTGTAGAGGATAAACAGCGGGTCTTCGGCGTCCATCGGCTCGGCGGGGCAATCGTCGCTGACCGTGCGCAGGGCTTCGTGGTACCAGAGGTCGCGGCCTTCGACCCAGTCGATTTCGCCCTGGGTGCGCTCGACTACGACCACCGTGCTGACAGCTGGGCAACTCTGCAGTGCCTTATCGACGTTGGTCTTCAGGGCGATGTATTTACCGCCGCGTACGCCTTCATCGGCAGTGATCACCGTGCGGCAGTCAGCATCCAGAATACGGTCACGCAGGGCGTCGGGGGAGAAACCGCCGAACACCACTGAATGCACCGCGCCGATGCGCGCACAGGCGAGCATGGCGTAGGCGGCCTCGGGAATCATCGGCATATAGATACACACCCGATCGCCTTTGCCTACACCACGGCTTTTCAGCACATTGGCCAGGCGGCAGACGTGATGGTGCAGCTTGCGGTAGGTGATGTTGGCCGACTCGGCGGGGTTGTCACCTTCCCAGATCAGGGCGATCTGCTCGCCACGGCTGGCCAGATGGCGGTCGATGCAGTTGCTGCTGACATTCAGCTGGCCGCCCTCGAACCAGTGCGTCTCGCCGCTGCGCAGGTCGCCACGGTAAACGTTCTGCCAGGGCTGGCTCCAGTCGAGAAACTGGCGAGCCTGCTCGGCCCAGAAGTGTTCAGGCTGCTCGACCGACTCGCGGTACAGGCGCTGATAGTCTGCGTCGTTGAGGTGGGCACGCTGACGCGTGGCGGCGGAAACGGGATGACGGGTGATCTCGAACATGGCGGCTTCCTTCTTGTTGTGTCCGCGATGTTGCAGGGTAGCAGCTGCGGCCCGTGAGGACCGCAGCCCTTCGTCAGCCGCGGTGGCGACCGCGGAAGTAGTCGATCAGACCCTGGGTGGAGCCGTCTTCGGCGCCACTTTCCTCGCTGCCGACCATGCGCGAGTAAACGCCTTTGCCGAGCTCTTTGCCCAGCTCCACGCCCCACTGGTCAAAGGCATTGATGCCCCAGATAGCGCTCTGGGCGAAGACCTTGTGCTCGTACAGCGCCACCAGCGCGCCGAGGCGGCGCGGGCTGATGCGCTCAAGCACCAGGGTGTTGCTCGGCCGGTTGCCAGGAATCACCTTGTGCGGTGCCAGGCGTTGCACCTCGTCTTCGGCCATGCCTTTGCTGCGCAGCTCGGCACAGGCCTCTTCGAGAGTCTTGCCGAGCATCAGCGCCTGGCTCTGCGACAGGCAGTTGGCGTAGAGCCACTGGTGATGGTCGGACACTGGGTTATAGCTGACCACCGGCACGATAAAGTCGGCCGGAATCAACTGAGTGCCCTGGTGCAATAACTGGTGGTAGGCATGCTGGCCATTACAGCCCACGCCGCCCCAGATCACCGGCCCAGTGGCGCAGTGCACGGGTGTGCCATCCTGCAGCACGCTCTTGCCGTTGGACTCCATGTCCAACTGCTGCAGGTGCTTGGTGATATTGCGCAGGTAATGGTCGTACGGCAGGATCGCCTGGCTCTGTGCGCCCCAGAAATTACCGTACCAGATGCCCAGCAGGGCCATCAGGACCGGCATATTTTCCTCGAAGGGCGCGCTTCTGAAATGCTGATCCATGCTGTAGGCGCCAGACAGCAGCTCCTTGAAGTTGGACATGCCGATGGCCAAGGCAATCGGCAGGCCGATGGCCGACCACAGCGAGTAACGACCGCCGACCCAGTCCCACATCGGGAACACGTTTTCCTCATGGATGCCGAATGCCACGGCTGCTTCGAGGTTGCTCGACACGGCGATGAAGTGGCGATACAGCTGCGCCTCGGTGCCGCCCTGGGCCAGGTACCACTGGCGCGCAGCCTGGGCATTCTTCAGGGTTTCCAAGGTGTTGAAGGACTTCGACGAGACGATAAACAGGGTGGTCTCGGCGTGCAGCTTGGCCGACAGCTCGTGGAACTCGCTGCCGTCGATATTGGCCAGGTAATGGCAGCGCACGCCGCGCTGGGCGAAGGGTAGCAGCGCTTCAGAGACCAGTTGCGGGCCAAGGAAGGAGCCGCCGATGCCGATGTTGACCACGTCGGTGATCGGCTTTTCCGTGTAGCCGCGCCACAGGCCGTCATGGATGCGCCCCACCAGCTCGGTCATCTGGTTGAGCACGCGGTGCACGTCGGGCATGACATTTTCACCGTTGACCAGCAGGCGATCGCCGAACGGCCGACGCAGGGCGGTGTGCAAGGCCGGGCGGCCTTCCGAGGCATTGATCAGCTCGCCGTCGAACAGCGCCTCGATGGCGCGTTCCAGGCCGGCTTCGCGGGCCAGGCTGACCAGCATTTCGCGGGTCTGCGTGGTGATCAGATTCTTCGAGTAGTCGAGAAACAGCCCGCAGCTGCTCAGCGACAGGCTGTCGAAGCGCGTGTTATCGGCGGCGAAGGCTTCGCGCATGCTGAAGTGCTGCAGGCTATCGCGGTGGGCTTGCAGGGCTTGCCAGGTCGGCAGGCGGGTCACATCGAGAGGGTGCTGGTAATACGCCATCTGAGCTCGTTTCCTTGTGCGACGTGCGGGAGCGGGAACAGGGTATTAGGCAGCGCCAGGGCGAAAAGGTCCGAATTCTTTCGCGCGGGTACGGCCGATGCCATGCAAGGCTCCGATCACTCTCAGTGTAACTGGGGCAGGGCGGGGCAGAGCAAGCGCTGCCGTGTAACCGCCCTGGTGACAGGGCGGTGGTCGTACTCAGGCGTCCGTGGCGAGGGTAACGCAGAGGTTGTCGATCAGGCGGGTGTTGCCCAAATAGGCGGCAACCAGAATGACCAGGTTATGGTCCAGCGCCGTGGCCTGACGCAGGCTTTCGGCCTCGCGAATTTCCAGGTAGTCGAGGCGCAGCCCGGCCGTTTCGATGCGCTCACGGGCCGCACTGAGCAGCGCGACGAAGTCACGCCCGCCAACCTGCAGGGCGTCGCCAATCTGCGCCAGGGTCTGGTACAGCACGGGCGCCAGGGCGCGCTGTTCGGCACTCAGGTAACCGTTGCGCGAGGACAGGGCGAGACCGTCTGCGGCGCGCACGGTCGGTTCACCGATCACCTGAATCGGCATGTTCAGGTCGCGCACCAGGGTGCGGATCACCGCCAGTTGCTGGAAGTCCTTCTCGCCAAAGATCGCCAGGTCCGGCTGGACCATGTTGAATAGTTTGGTCACCACGGTGGCGACGCCCTCGAAATGCCCGGGGCGGCTGGCGCCGCACAAACCTTCGGAGACGCCCTGAACGCTGACGCGGGTCTGCCCCTGCATACCTTCGGGGTACATTTCCTCGACACTGGGGGTAAATAGCAACTGGCAGCCTGCGGCGAGCAGGCGCTCCTGGTCGGCGGCCAGGGTGCGTGGGTACTTGTCCAGGTCTTCGCCAGCGCCGAACTGCAGTGGGTTGACGAAAATGCTCGCGACCACGAAGTCGACGCGCTGGGCGGCTTTCTCCACCAGTGCGGCATGCCCGGCGTGCAGGTTGCCCATGGTCGGCACAAAGCCGACCTGTTTGCCCTCGGCACGCGCCTGGGCGACCGCAGCGCGCAATTCGCGGACAGTCTTGACCGTATTCATGCGTTGAATCCGTGTTCGGCGGTGGGGAAGGTCTGCGCCTTCACTTCTGTGACGTAGGCGCGCAGCGCGTCCTGAATGCTGCTCTGGCCGGCCATGAAGTTTTTCACGAACTTGGGCGCGCGCCCGCTCAGGGATAAGCCGAGCATATCGTGCAGCACCAGCACCTGGCCGTCGGTGGCGACACCGGCGCCGATACCGATCACGGGGATCTTCACCGCCTGAGTGATTTCCGCCGCCAGTTCGCTGGGCACGCACTCGAGCAACAGCATGGCCGCGCCGGCCTGTTCCAGGGCCATGGCGTCGGCACGCATCTGCCGTGCCTGGGCTTCCTGGCGGCCCTGGACCTTATAGCCACCGAGGATATTCACCGCCTGCGGGGTCAGGCCCAGGTGCGCGCACACCGGCACGCCGCGCTCGGCCAGCAGGCGGATCGGTTCGGCCAGCCAGGCAGCGCCTTCGAGTTTGATCATGTGTGCGCCGGCCTGCATCAGTGCAGCGCTGCTGCGCAGTGCTTGTTCGGTGGTGGCGTAGGCCATGAACGGCAGGTCGGCGAGAATCAGTGCGCCCTGGTTACCGCGCTTTACGCAGGCGGTGTGGTAGGCCATGTCCTCGACACTGACTGGCAGGGTGCTGTCGTGCCCCTGCAGAACCATGCCCAGGGAGTCGCCAACCAGCAGCACATCAACCCCAGCCTGGCAGGCAGCATGGGCGAAAGTGGCGTCGTAGCAGGTTAGCATGGCGATTTTCTCGCCATTCTGCTTGAGACTCTGCAGGGTGGTCAGGGTAATGTCAGGCATGAAAATCGTCCTCACTCAGGCGTTCTGTCAGCTTCTGGGCTGCTTCAATTTGGCCTGCAATGGCCTCGGTTTGCACCGGTGCGGGGCAACGGGACGCCTATAGTCCTGATGGGGCCGCTCGAAGTCAATTGCGGGTGTTACCGTCCTGTTACGGGCGTTACCGGCTTGTGGGTAGACTCGCGAGTCGCTCCAGGCCGGCGAACGGACAGGCGGCCAGTAGCGTGGGTAGCGTGCGGCCGTCGGGTAGGTGTAGGTCGGGGGTCAGCTCGGCCAGCGGGTAAAGGACGAAGGCGCGGGCGTGCAGGTGGTAATGCGGCACAACCAAACGCGGCTCATCGATCAGGCGCTGGCCAAACAACAGGATATCCAGGTCGAGGGTGCGCGGCCCCCAGCGCTCGGCTTTACGCTGGCGACCCTGGCGTTGCTCGATGCCCTGCAACGCATCGAGCAGTTGCAGGGGCGTTAGGCTCGTATCCAGGGCGGCGACGGCATTGACGTAGCGCGGCTGGTCAGGCGGACCGAGAGGATCACTGGCATACAGGGATGAGCTGGCCACCAGTTGAGTGCCCGGCAATTGCGCCAACGCCTCGAAGGCGTCGCGCAATTGCGCCAGGGGTTCGGCCAGGTTGCTGCCCAGGCCGATATACACGCGTTCCATCAGTCAGCGGCAGGCTGTGCTGCGCCATCGGCGCCGCTGCGTTTGCGTTTGCTACCGCTGCGCCGGCGCTTGCGTGGGGCGCTGGGGCTGTCGTCCTTGCTGCTGAGGTCGCGGATCATGCCGCGGCGTTCGCTGTCGTTGGCGTCCTGATAGTCGGTCCACCAGTCACCCAGGCCGCCGGTCTGCTCGCCGGCGCTTTCACGCAGCAGCAGGAAGTCATAGCCGGCGCGAAAGCGCGGGTTTTCCAGCAGCAAGTCGGCGCGTTTGCCGCTGCGCCGTGGCAGGCGCTCCTGCATGTCCCAGATCTCGCGGATCGGCAGGGTAAAGCGCTTGGGTACGGCAATGCGCTGGACTTGCTCGCTGATCAGCTCGTGGGCAGCTTCCTGCATGGCCGGAATCGGTGGCATGCCGCGCTCTTGCAGGCGAATCACTCGTGCCGGCAGGGCGGGCCAGAGCAGGGCGGCAAAGAGGAAGGCCGGCGTGACTGTCTTGCCCTGCTGAATGCGCAGGTCGGTATTGCTCAGGGCATTGCGAATCAGGGTGTCGGTGTAGTCCGGGTTCTGCTTGAGCGCGGCGGCGCTGGCCGGGAACAACTGGCCATACAGGCCGTAATCGACCAGCAGCTCATAGGTATAGATGGCGTAGCCGCTGAGAAACAGCTTGAGCACTTCGTCGAACAGGCGCGCGGCTGGCACACCGGCCAGCAGCGGAGCCAGTTTGTAGATAGGCGCGGCGCTGTGTTTTTCGATATCGAAGTCGAGCTTGGCGGCAAAACGCACGGCGCGCAGCATGCGCACCGGGTCTTCCTGGTAGCGCTGTGTTGGGTCGCCAATCAGGCGTACCAGGTGGTTGTGGATGTCATGGGCGCCGTTGGCGTAGTCCAGGATGCGTTCGGTCACCGGGTCGTAGTAGAGCGCATTGATGGTGAAGTCACGGCGCTGGGCGTCGTCTTCCAAGGTGCCATAGACGTTGTCACGCAGGATGCGGCCGCTTTCATTGCGTGAGGACAGGTGGCTGTCCTCTTCCTCGTCATCCTGTGGGTGATTGGCGCGGAAGGTCGCCGTCTCGATGATTTCCCGGCCAAAGTGCACGTGAACCAGCTTGAAACGCCGGCCGATGATGCGTGCATTGCGGAACTCGGCGCGCACCTGTTCGGGCGTAGCACTGGTGGCAACGTCGAAATCCTTGGGGTCGATATCCAGCAGCAGGTCGCGTACGCAGCCGCCGACCAGGTAGGCCTGGTAACCGGCTTGTTGCAGACGTTCGACCACGCTGATGGCGTAGCGACTGATCTCACTGCGCTTGATCGGGTGCTGGCTGCTGCTGAGTACCTGAGGCGTACTTTTGGTCTGGGCGCGGCGCAGCGGGGAACGGAATGACTTGAACAGCTTTTTCAGCATGGGATGCACTGTTTGACGGAATGACCGGCCAGAAGTAAACGCTGACCACAAGAGTGGCGCGGATTCTAGCATTGTGTCGCGGGATGGTGTAGGACGGGAGGGAAGACAGGCGTCAAACGCCAGAAAGCACTGAGGGGAGCCTAAGCTCCCCTCTAAGTAATGCGTGCTTCATTTTATTGTTATTGCGGGCTTGTTGTTCTTGTTGAATTGCCCGTTCCTGGAAGCGCCGTGCTTCCGGAGACCTCCCAAAGGGGAGTCAATAGCAAACGGATTTCTTTGGATGCTGACAGTGCTTTTTACCTTGCGGTCTTACCAGTACGGGTGCTGTCTCAGGACAGTTTTATTGTTCTCGGTCTGGTGTGGGGCGAACCCCAAAAAAGCCATTCCTCTCCAAAAGAATCAGTTAGCTGCGCCTCTGCCGTCTTGTTCTTATTGTGCTAGAGCCGTTGCGTTTTGTTTTTATTGTGTGTGATGCATTGCTTGTTATTGTTGTTATGCCAGATATAAAGCAGAAGCCGTGCCAGTTTTTGTGAATCCTTTTAAATCAAAGGCTTGGCTGCTGTGGGTGACAGTGTGTAGGCCTAAAAAAGCTGAGTTCTCGTTACCATAAGACCCGGCTTTTGTTACGAGGTGTTTGAGCGGTAACAAACTGTGTGCGCCCTATCACCGCTTCATGGAGCGGTGCTGCTGGTCTTACGCCGTGGGATTCCCAGGCGCTGGCGGCGCTCCCACAGGCATTTGCGGCTGATACCCAATTTGCGCGCCAGCTCGGTTTCGGTCATGTGGTCCTGGTGCTCGAGGACGAAGTGTTGGAAGTAGTCTTCCAGGGACAGGTCCTCGGTGGGTTCGTGGCTGTTGCTCGAACTGCCCGGCATGCCCATGAAGCCGCCATCGTCGTCTTCCAGATCATCCAGCTCGATATCGATACCCAACAGCTCGGCGCAGATGCTGTTGCCTTCGCACAGGATCACCGCACGCTCAATGGCATTCTCAAGCTCGCGCACGTTACCCGGCCAGCTGTAGAGGCGGATGGCCTGTTCGGCATCGGCCGCAAAGCGCAGCCCTTCGCGACCCTGGCGTTGGCACTGGCGGGCGAGAAACACCTGGGCGATTTCGCTGACATCGGCGCCGCGTTCGCGCAGGGCAGGGAGCTTGAGCGCGATGACGTGCAGGCGGTAGAACAGGTCTTCGCGGAACTGGCCGGTCTTGGCCAGGGTTTTCAGGTCGCGGTGGGTCGCGGCAATCAGGCGCACGTCGACTTTCTGCGACTGCACCGAGCCGACACGGCGGATTTCCCCTTCCTGCAACACGCGCAGCAGGCGGGCCTGGGCCTCGAGGGGCAGCTCACCGATCTCGTCGAGGAACAGGGTGCCGCCGTCAGCCGCTTCGACCAGGCCGGCGCGACCAGCGCTGGCGCCGGTAAAGGCGCCCTTTTCATGGCCGAACAGCTCGGACTCGATCAGGCTTTCCGGGATCGCCGCGCAGTTCACTGAAATCAGCGGCGCCTTGGCGCGGCGTGAGAGGTTGTGCAGGGCGCGGGCAACCAGTTCCTTGCCGGTGCCCGACTCGCCCTGGACCAGCACGTTGGAGTCGGTTGGGGCGACCTTGCGAATCTTGCTGTAGAGCGCCTGCATGGGCTCGCACGAGCCGATGATGCCGATCTCGCCATTGCTGTTGTCGCCAGCCTTGTCGGCTGTGCGGCCAGCGGCGGGCGCCGGCGTCGCGGCAGCGCTGTCCAGGGCCTGGCGGTCGCGCAGGATGCGGGCAACGGCCTGGAGCATTTCGTCGTGGTCGAAGGGCTTGGCGATATAGTCGACCGCGCCCATCTTCATCGAGTCGACGGCTGAGCGCAGGCTGGCGTAACTGGTCATGATCAGCACCGGGACACCCTGGCCCAGCTTGATCAGCTCGGTACCGGGGGCGCCAGGCAGGCGCAGGTCGCTGACGATCAGGTCGAAGCCGGGAATGCTGAAGCGCTCCTGGGCTTCCTGCACCGAGCCGGCTTCACTGACCTCGTACTGGTTGCGTTCGAGCAGGCGGCGCAGGGCAGAGCGGATGATGGTTTCGTCTTCGACGATCAGAATATGAGGCATTAATTAAGGTCTCTCGACGGTCTCAGGTCGCAGGTTCAGTTCGCTATGGACGTCGCCTCGACATGCCGCGGCAGGGTCACCCGAATGCGAGTGCCACGCTGGTGCTCGGCGTCGGCCGGGCTGTCGATTGTTATCTGTCCATAATGCTCTTCCACGATGGAATAGACCAGCGCGAGGCCCAGTCCGGTGCCCTTGCCAGGATCCTTGGTGGTGAAGAACGGCTCGAACAAGCGGTCCATGATCGCCTTGGGAATACCACTGCCTTCGTCTTCGACGATCAGATCGACGGTGTGCTCGCTGGCTTCGCTGCGTACGCGGATCGCCGCGCCGGGCGGCGAGGCGTCGCGGGCGTTGGACAGCAGGTTGATCAGCACCTGGGCCAGGCGTTGCGGATCGCCGCAGACCCAGTGGTCGGCGTCGCAGAGGTTGAAAAACTGCACCTCGACGCTGCGCCGGTTGAGCCCCAGCAAGGCGATCGCTTCCTGGGCGACCTGGGCCAGGCATACGGCCTCGTCGCTGTGCTGGTGGCTGCCGGAGTGAGCGAAGCTCATCAGCGACTGGACGATGCGCGAGACGCGTTTGGTCTGCTCGATGATCTGCTGACTGATTTCCGTCAGTTCCGGGTCTTCCTCGCGTTCTTCGCGCAGGTTCTGCGCCAGGCAGGCGATGCCGGTGATCGGGTTGCCAATCTCATGGGCCACCCCGGCGGCGAGGCGACCGATGCTCGCCAGGCGTTCGGAGTGCACCAGCTTGTCTTCCAGGTACTGGGTTTCGGTGAGGTCTTCGACCAGCAGCACCAGGCCGCTGTTACCGGGCGTCAGTGGCTCGTCGATGGCGGCTTTGTGCAGGTTGAGCCAGCGAATCTGGCCATCGAGCGACAGGCGCTGCTTGTGCAGATGTTGGTCGGGCATGGCGATAAATTGCTGCAGCAGGCCGCGCCAGGGTTCGCTGAGCGCTGTCAGGCGTGAGCCGACCACGCGGTGCGCAGGTACTTCGGTCAGCTCTTCCATGGCCTTGTTCCACATGAGGATCTCGAAGTCTCTGGCCAGGGAGCAGACGCCCATGGGCAGTTCCTGCAACGTCTGCCGGTGGTAGCGGCGCAGGGTGTCGAGCTCGGCCGCCAGGCCGGTGAGGCGCGAGTGGTAATCCTCCAGGCGGCTTTCGATAAAGTGGATGTCTTCGGTGACGTAGGTTTCGCTGCCCGATTTGTACGGCAGAAAGGTCTCGACAATGTCCTGGGCCACACTGGGGCCCATCAGCCCAGACAGGTTGGCTTCGATACGGTCGCGCAGACGGCGTAGGGCGTAAGGGCGGTTTTCATCGAAGGGTAGGTGCAGGTCGCGCAGCGCCTGTTCCACTTCGCGCTGGGCGGTCTTGGCACCGAGCGGCTTGGCCAGCTGAGCGGCGAATTCCTGGGGCGACAGGGCCACCAGTTCGCGGCGTTGCGGGCGACGCACGTTGTCCACGGCGCAGGCCTCAGCGGCGCTTTTTTCTTCCGGGCTGGCTTCGGTAAACAGTGACACCAGGGTGAACACCAGCACGTTGGTCGCCAGCGAGGCGATGGCTGCCAGGTGCCAGCTGCTGTCATCGAGCACGTACACCAGGTCCAGTGCCGGCAGGTAGAAGCCCTGCACGTTGCCCAGCATCGGCAGCAGCATGCCGACCAGCCAGACGCCGATGCCGGCGAGCAGGCCGGCAATGTAACCGCGCCGGTTGGCGGTCGGCCAGTACAGCACCGAGAGCACGCCGGGGAGGAACTGCAGGGTGGCAACGAAGGCGACAATGCCCAGGTTGGCCAGGTCCTGTTCGGCGCCGAGCAGCAGGTAGAAACCATAGCCGGCCATGATCACCGCGACGATCAGCGCGCGGCGCGTCCACTTCAGCCAGCGGTAGATATTGCCTTCGGCTGGCGGCTGATAGAGCGGCAGCACCAGGTGGTTGAGCATCATCCCCGAGAGCGCCAGGGTGGTGACGATGATCAGCCCGCTGGAGGCCGAAAGCCCGCCCACGTAGGCAACCAGCGCCAGGGTCTGGCTGTCCACCGCAATGCCCAGGCCCAGGGTGAAGTATTCCGGGTTGGTGGTGGCACCGAGTTTCAGCCCGGCCCAGAGAATCAGCGGCACGGCCAGGCTCATCAGCAGCAGAAACAGCGGCAAACCCCAGCTGGCGCTGACCATGGCGCGCGGATTGAGGTTCTCGGTAAAGGTCATGTGGTACATGTGCGGCATGACGATAGCCGAGGCGAAGAACACCAGTAGCAGGGTGCGCCACGGGCCTTCCTGCAGCGGCGTGTGCAGGCTGTTCAGGGCCAGTTGGTTCTGTACCAGCCAGCGTTCCAGGTCCTGCGGGCCGTCGAACACGCCGTAGAGGGCGTACAGGCCGATGATTGCCAGCGCCACCAGCTTGACCACCGACTCGAAGGCGATGGCGAAGACCAGGCCCTCGTGTTTTTCGCGGGTGGCGATATGGCGGGCGCCGAACAGGATGGTGAAGAGGATGATCAGGCCGCAGAACGCCAGGGCCACGCGCTCCTGCACCGGCTCGCGGGTGAGGATGCCGATCGAGTCGGCCACCGCCTGGATCTGCAGAGCCAGCAGTGGCAGCACGCCGATCAGCATAAACAGCGTGGTCAGGGCGCCGGCCCAGGTGCTGCGAAAGCGAAAGGCGAACAGGTCCGCCAGGGACGAGAGCTGGTAAGTGCGGGTAATGCGCAGAATCGGGTAGAGCAGCACCGGCGCCAGCAGAAAGGCACCGGACACCCCGAGGTAGCTGGCGAGGAAGCCGTAGCCATATTGGTAGGCAAGGCCAACCGTGCCGTAGAACGCCCAGGCGCTGGCATAAACGCCCAGCGACAGGGTGTAAGTCAGAGGGTGGCGAATAATCCAACGGGGGATCAGCCCACGTTCGCTGATCCAGGCAACGCCGAACAGCACCAGCAGGTAGGCCGCGCTGATCAGTATCAGCTGGCTCAGGCTAAAGCTCGTCAGCATCAGGTTGGCTCGGCGAAGAAAGCGTTATCGGCATGCACGGCGGTTCGCCGAACGGGCTCAGAGTTCATCGGCATCACGCTGGCTCTGCAGGATAAAGGTCACGACGATCAGGATCAGCCACAGTAGATAGGGCCGGTACCAGGCGCCGCTGGGGTCGATCCACCAGTCCATGATGGCCGGGGAGAACAGGTAGATGCCCACCACCAGGATCAGCACCAATCGATAGATGTACATGCCGTTTCTCGTCACGGGAATGCCGGTGATGGTAACGGAAGCGCGTCACCCTGCGTAGCGTGGAAGCGGACAGGTGCGCGGCTAGCTGGGTCTGTTGCTGTATTTTGGTGCGCCATGTCAGCTATGGGGCATGCGTTAGCGCTGCTATGGTGCGCGTATACACGGGCATTCCGCATAACGCCGGCTGCCGCGCGCTGGCATAAGTCTTGCGCGCCTTCATCCATCGCCCAGGCTCGCAGGAGGCCCACTGTGTCGATCCATATCGCCTTGCACCATGTGACGCACTACCGCTATGACCGTGACGTCAACCTCGGCCCGCAAATCGTCCGGCTGCGTCCGGCACCCCACAGCCGTACCCGTATTCTTTCTTATGCCCTGCATGTCGAGCCGGGCGAGCACTTCGTCAACTGGCAGCAGGACCCCCAGGGCAACTTCCTCGCCCGCCTGGTGTTCCCCGAGAAGACCCGCGAGTTCAAGGTCGAGGTCGACCTGGTCGCCGAGATGGCGGTGTTCAACCCGTTCGATTTTTTCCTCGAGCCCTATGCCGAGCGTATTCCCTTCGCCTACACCGAGGGCGAGCAGCGCGAGCTGGCGCCTTATTTGGTCAAGCTGCCGGCGACGCCGCTGTTTGCCAAGTACCTGGCAGGCATCAGCCGCACGCCAACGCCCAGCGCGGATTTTCTGGTCGGCCTGAACCAGCGCCTGTCGACCGACATCGGCTATCTGATCCGTATGGAACCGGGCGTGCAGACGCCGGAAGAAACCCTGGCGAATGCCTCCGGCTCGTGCCGCGATTCGGCCTGGCTACTGGTGCAGCTATTTCGCCACCTGGGGCTGGCGGCGCGCTTTGTTTCCGGTTACCTGATCCAACTAACCGCTGACGTCAAATCCCTCGACGGCCCGTCCGGCACCGAGGTGGATTTCACCGACCTGCACGCCTGGTGCGAGGTGTATCTGCCGGGCGCTGGCTGGATCGGCCTCGACCCGACCAGCGGCTTGTTCGCTGGCGAAGGTCATATCCCGCTGGCCTGCAGCCCCGAGCCGTCGTCGGCGGCGCCGATCAGTGGCGGTGTGGATGAGTGCGAGTGCGAGTTCAGCCACAGCATGAGCATCGAGCGTATCTGGGAAGCGCCGCGGGTCACCCGGCCTTACAGCGAGGCGCAGTGGCAGGCGATCTGTAGCCTGGGCGAGCGCATCGACGAAGACCTGCAGCGCCATGATGTACGCCTGACCATGGGCGGCGAGCCCACCTTCGTCGCCCTCGATTACCCCGACGATGACGAGTGGAACACCGCCGCCCTGGGGCCAAACAAACGCCGTCTGTCCGCCGACCTGTTCCATCGCCTGCGCGAGCATTACGCGCCCAAGGCGCTGGTGCACTTCGGCCAGGGCAAGTGGTACCCGGGCGAGCAGTTGCCGCGCTGGTCGCTGAACTGCTTCTGGCGCCGTGACGGCCAGCCGGTGTGGCAGGACGCGCGCCTGTATGCCGATGAGCAGCGCGACTATGGGGTCGATGCTGCACTGGCAGCACGCTTTCTCGAGATCCTGGCGCGGCGCCTGGGGGTTGACCCGGCGCACCGCATTCCGGCCTATGAGGACCGCTTCTATTACCTGTGGCGCGAGCGGCGTTTGCCGATCAACGTCACCGCCGAAGACCCGCGTCTGGCCGACCCGCTGGAGCGCGAGCGCTTGCGCCGGGTATTCGAGCAGGGCCTGGACAAGGTGGTTGGCCATATCCTGCCGCTGGCCCGTGACAGTGATGAGCAAAACTGGATCAGCGGGCCCTGGTTCCTGCGTGACGGGCATTGCCGTCTGATCCCAGGGGATTCGGCGATTGGCTTCCGTTTGCCACTGGATTCGCAGCCCTGGGTCAAGGAGGCCGACTACCCCTATGTCACCCCGGCCGACCCGTCCCAGTCCTTCGCCCCGCTGCCGGCGGTGACCCAGTTGCAGCGCCAGTTGCGTGGTGTATGGAATGGCAAGGCCAGCACCCGCAGCAAACCAGCGCTCAAACAATCAGCAGCCGATATCGTGCGCACCGCGCTCTGTGCCGAGCCGCGGGACGGCAAGCTGTACTTGTTCATGCCGCCGCTGACCACCCTGGAGGCCTACCTGGAACTGGTGGTGGCCATCGAGGCCAGCGCCGCCGAGCTGGACTGCCCGGTGATTCTCGAAGGCTACGAGCCGCCGAGCGACCCGCGCCTGGCGTACTTCAGGGTGACCCCGGATCCGGGCGTGATCGAGGTCAACATCCACCCGGCTGCTAGCTGGAGCGAACTGGTCGAACGCACCGAATTTCTCTATGAGCAGGCCCGCCAGTGTCGCCTGACCAGCGAGAAGTTCATGATCGACGGTCGCCACACCGGCACCGGCGGCGGCAACCACTTTGTCCTCGGTGGTGCCACGCCGGCAGATTCACCGTTCCTGCGCCGTCCCGATCTATTGCGCAGCCTGATCAGCTATTGGCACAACCACCCGTCGTTGTCCTACCTGTTCTCCGGCCTGTTTATCGGTCCGACCTCCCAGGCGCCACGGGTGGATGAAGCACGCAACGATGCGCTCTACGAGCTGGAGGTGGCCTTTGCCCAGTTCCCCGAGCAGGATCGCGAGTGCCCGCCCTGGCTGGTCGACCGCCTGCTGCGCAATCTGTTGGTGGATGTCACCGGTAACACCCACCGCGCCGAGTTCTGCATCGATAAGCTGTATTCGCCGGATTCCGCCTCCGGGCGCTTGGGCCTGCTCGAATTGCGCGCATTCGAGATGCCGCCCCATGCGCAGATGAGCCTGGCCCAGCAGTTGCTGCTGCGGGCACTGGTCGCGCGCTTCTGGCAGGAGCCCTATACCCCGCCACGCCTGGTTCGCTGGGGTACCGAGCTGCATGACCGGTTCCTGTTGCCGCATTTCATCGAGCAGGATTTCGCCGACGTGCTGCAGGAACTGGGTAGCTTCGGCTATCGCCTGCGCAGCGAATGGTTTGCCCCGCACCTGGAGTTTCGCTTTCCCAAGGCCGGCGATTTCACCGTCAAGGGTATCGACCTGGAGCTGCGTCAGGCCCTGGAGCCTTGGCATGTACTGGGTGAGGAGGGCGCACCAGGCGGCACGGTGCGCTACGTCGACTCGTCCCTGGAGCGTCTGCAGGTCAAACTCAATGGCCTGCCGGCTGACCGCTACGTGTTGACCTGCAATGGTGTACCAGTGCCCTTGCGGCCTACTGGCAAGGTCGGCGAGTTCGTCGGCGGTGTGCGCTACCGTGCCTGGCAGCCGGCCAACTGCCTACAGCCGACTATCGGCGTGCATGCGCCGCTGATCTTTGACCTGGTCGACACCTGGATGAACCGCTCCCTGGGCGGTTGCCAGTATCATGTCGCCCACCCAGGCGGGCGCAACTACGACAGCTTGCCGGTCAACGCCTACGAGGCCGAGAGTCGGCGCCTGGCGCGTTTCTTCCGCGTCGGCCATACGCCAGGCAAACGCCCGCCTTTGCTGGCGATCAGCCATAATGAGAGCCCAATGACCCTGGATTTGCGCCACAGCTGAGTGGCGCCCCGCATAGAAGCCCGGCCACGCCCGTGTCGATGCCCCTTAATGGGCGCGCACGGGCGTGCGTCGCAAGGGCCGCGTACCGATGATCTGCTGCCGAGACCTTGATGCCAGACTTGCTTGCCGACTACCCGCTGCCCGAGGCGGCCTACCATGAACTGCTCGACGCCCAGGGCCAGGTGCGGCCGCACTGGCGCCGGCTGTTCGCCCAATTGCAACGAAGCAGCACTGCGCAGCTGAATCAGCGGCAAGCGCTGCTGGCCCGGCAGATTCAGGAAAACGGCGTGACCTACAATGTCTATGCCGACCCGGAAGGCGCTGACCGCCCCTGGGAACTTGACCTGCTGCCCAACCTGATTCCCGCCCACGAGTGGCAGCAGATCGCTGCCGGTGTGGCCCAGCGCGCCAGCCTGCTGAATGCTGTGCTAGCCGATGTCTACGGGCCGCAACAGTTGTTGGCCGATGGCCTGCTGCCGCCGGAGCTGGTATTTGGCCACAACAACTACCTGTGGCCGTGCCAGGGCGTACAGCCGCCTGGCGGCACCTACCTGCACCTGTATGCGGTGGACCTGGCGCGTGCGCCCGATGGCCGTTGGTGGGTCACTGCCGATCGTACCCAGGCGCCTTCGGGCGCCGGTTACGCGCTGGAGAACCGGCAAATTCTCTCGCGCGCCTTCCCGGACCTGTACCGCGACCTCGGCGTGCAGCACTTGGCCGGCTTCTTCCGCACCCTGCAGGACACCCTGGCGCGTCAGGCCCCGGCCGATGGCGAGCCGCCGCTGGTGGTGCTGCTGACGCCGGGGCGTTTCAACGAAAGCTATTTCGAGCACCTGTACCTGGCGCGCCAGCTCGGTTATCCGTTGGTCGAGGGCAGCGACCTGACGGTGCGCGACGCCACTGTCTACCTCAAAACCCTGGCCGGTCTGCGCCGTGTGCATGCGGTATTGCGCCGTCTGGATGACGACTTCTGCGACCCGCTGGAGCTGCGCACCGACTCCGCCCTGGGCGTGCCAGGCTTGCTTGAGGCAGTGCGCCAGGGCCGCGTGCTGGTAGCCAATGCCCTGGGCAGTGGCATGCTGGAGTCGCCGGGGTTGCCGGGTTTTCTGCCGGCCATCGCCGAGAAGCTGCTGGGTACGCCGCTGCTACTGCCGAGCATCGCCAGTTGGTGGTGCGGCGAGCCGCCAGTCCTCGAAGCGGCGCTGAAGAAACTGCCGGAGTTGCTGATTCGCCCGACCTTTCCGTCCCAGAGCTTCACCCCGGTGTTTGGTCGCGACCTTGACGCGGCGCAGCGCGAAGCCCTCAGTGAGCGCCTGCGCGCGCGCCCTTACGCCTATGTGGCCCAGGCCCTGGCGCAACTGTCCCAGGCGCCGGTGTGGCACGCCGAGGAGGGTACGTTGCAGCCGCGGGCCATCGGCATGCGCGTGTTTGCCGTGGCCAGCGCCGACGGCTACCGGGTCATGCCGGGCGGCTTGACCCGGGTGGCGGCTGACGCCGACGCCGAGGTGGTGTCGATGCAGCGCGGCGGTGCGAGCAAGGACACCTGGGTGCTCAGCGAGCGCCAGGTCAGTGGTGAACCCTGGCAGTGGCTGCGGCCATTGGGCGTCGCCGATCTGGTGCGCAGCGACCCCTTCCTGCCATCGCGCATGGTCGAGAACCTGTTCTGGTTCGGTCGCTACAGCGAGCGCTGTGAAGACAGCGCGCGGCTACTGCGCATCATGCTGGCGCGCTACGTCGACGACGATGACGATCCCCAGGCCTTGCAGACCGCACTGGTGCTGGGCGAGCGCCTGGGCCTGCTACCCGAGGCGGACAGCGGCGAGATGGATGAGCGCCTGCTCGAGGCCCTGCTTGGCGAGGAGTGGCCGGCCAGCCTGCGGGCCAACCTGCAGCGCCTGCAATGGACCGCCGGCAGCGTGCGCGGCAAGCTGTCCCAGGCCAACTGGCAAGCCCTGGTGGAGTTGCAGCGCGAGGCCCAGGAGCTGGATGCCGAGCACGGCGACTTCGGCGACCTGCTGGACTTTCTCAACCGCCTGCTGATGTCACTGGCCGCGCTGTCGGGCTTCGCCCTGGACGACATGACTCGCGACGATGGCTGGCGCTTTCTGATGATCGGGCGCTGCATCGAGCGCCTGCAGTTTATCTGCGACAGCGTCGCCGGCTTTCTGCGCAGCGGCGCGGCGCAGGACCAGTCCGCGCTGGAGTGGCTGCTCGAACTGGGCAACAGCAGCATCACCTACCG
Source organism: Gammaproteobacteria bacterium (assembly GCA_018826895.1). GTDB lineage: Bacteria > Pseudomonadota > Gammaproteobacteria > Pseudomonadales > Pseudomonadaceae > Aquipseudomonas. The sequence continues at coordinate 36,256 of JAHJYA010000045.1, read as the reverse complement.
CACCCGTTACCTGGCCTCGGCGCAGCTGATTCCGGTGCTCGACCTGTTGTTACTGGATGAGCAGAACCCCCATGCCGTGCTGTTTCAACTGCGCACGCTGCTGCGCTCGCTGCAGCGTCTGGGTGAGCGTTTTGAGCTGCCCGAGGAACAGGCCCTGGCGACGCTTGAGCAGCAGTTGTCGGCCTTTCAGCTGAGTAGCCTGGAAAACCCGCTGTTTGGCAGCGAAGGTGTGGACGCCGTGCTCGACGGTCTGGCAGAACGGCTGGAAGCCATTGCCCAGGCGGCCAGCGAGACGTCCGATCGCCTGGGGCTGCGTTTTTTCGTTCACGTCGATGCCAGCCAGCGGACCCAGTCTTCATGACCAGCGCGCACTACCAGATTCTGCACGACACCCATTACCGCTATTCGGCGCCGGTTTCCCTGGCCCAGCAGTTGGCCCACTTGTGGCCGCGCGACTGCGCCTGGCAGCGCTGCCATCTGCGCCAACTGGAGGTCGGCCCGCAGCCGTGCCAGCGCCGCGATGCCCTCGACGTGCATGGCAACCCGCTGACCCGCCTGGTGTTCGAGCGTCCACACGACGAGCTCAAGGTCAGCGCGCGGCTGCAGGTCGAGGTGCTGGCGCGTGCTGCCCTGACGCTCGAAGATTCCCCGCCCTGGGAGCGTGCCTGCGCGCTGCTGACCTACAGTGGGCGGCCTTTGCCGGGGCCACTACTGGAGGCCGCTCGCTTTCGCTTCGAGTCGCCCTATGTGCGCTTGAAGCAGGCCTTCGTCGACTATGCCGAGGACTGCTTCCCGGCTGGGCGCCCGCTGCTGCTGGCGGTGCGTGCGCTGATGGAGAAGATCTTCACCGAGTTCACCTTCGACGCCGCCGCCACCCAGGTGGCGACGCCATTGTTGCAGGTGCTCGAAGAGCGCCGCGGGGTGTGCCAGGACTTCGCCCACCTGATGCTCGCCTGCCTGCGCTCGCGGGGCTTGTCCGCGCGTTACGTCAGCGGCTACCTGCTGACCCAACCGCCACCCGGCCAGCCGCGGCTGATCGGTGCCGATGCCTCCCACGCCTGGATCTCGGTGTATTGCCCACGCCAGGGTTGGGTTGACTTCGACCCAACCAACAATGTGCTACCGGCGTTGGAACACATCACCCTGGCCTGGGGCCGGGATTTTGCCGATGTCTCGCCGCTGCGCGGGGTGATTCTTGGTGGCGGCAGCCACGACCCGGAAGTCGAGGTGACGGTGCTGCCGCTGGCTGCCCCAGTTTAGGTACGCACGGCGCGCCATAGTCGGCTGCCGCCGCCCACCAGCGCCAGCACCACGGCGCCGGCAAGGACGCCGAAAAGGGCGCTGAGTAGCGTGGGGATGATGGCCGTCAGCAGACCGTTGCCGGCAGCTGCGGCCACCTGCTCAATGGCGTGATGCACGGGCGCGATGCCGTGGGTCAGGATGCCGCCGCCGACCATAAACATCGCCGCGGTGCCGACCACCGAGAGGGTTTTCATCAGGTAGGGCGCGGTGGCGAGAATGCCATGGCCGATGGCCTGGGCAGACCTGCTGCCGCGCTGGCTGAGGTACAGGCCGGCATCGTCGAGTTTGACGATACCCGCCACCAGGCCATACACGCCCACGGTCATCAGCAGTGCGATACCCACCAGCACCACCACCTGGGAGAAAAACGCCGCACCCGCGACTATGCCCAGGGTAATGGCGATGATCTCGGCCGATAGAATGAAGTCGGTACGTACCGCGCCGCGAATCTTGTCCTGCTCGAACGCCACCAGATCGACGTGTTCATCTGCCGCTGCCGCACGCAGGCGCTGCTCTGCATCTGTATCTTCGGCGGCGGAATGCAGGTAACGATGGGCAAGCTTTTCAAAGCCCTCGTAACAGAGAAAGGCGCCGCCGAGCATCAGCAGCGGTGTGACGGCCCAGGGGGCAATGGCGCTGATCAGCAACGCCGCCGGCACCAGGATTGCCTTGTTGCGTAAGGAACCCTTGGCCACCGCCCATACCACCGGTAACTCGCGATCGGCGCGCACGCCGGTCACCTGTTGTGCGTTCAGGGCGAGGTCATCGCCGAGCACCCCCGCGGACTTCTTCGCCGCCACTTTGGTCATTAACGCGACATCGTCCAGCACCGTGGCGATGTCATCGAGCAGGGTCAACAGGCTAGCGCCGGCCATGGGGGTAATCCTTAAAAGGGTTGAGGGTCAGACCCGGCTGCAGGGCGTTTGTTAGCTTGAGTATGCCGAATCAGGGCTTGGCAGTGGATCAGCCCCACTTCGGCGCTGCGCTCGAGCGCCAGTCGCTCAGTCGCTGCACCAGCGCAGCCGGCGTCTCAGCTTGCTGCAGCATGGCACGGTACGGGGCGCGGACGAACTGCTCGCTGACCAGGTGATCGAGAAACTCGCCCAGGCGGCTGTAAAAGCCGTTGACGTCGAGCAGTCCCAGGGGCTTGGCGTGGTAGCCGAGCTGGCCCCAAGTTCACATCTCGAACAGCTCTTCCAGGGTACCCAGGCCGCCGGGCAGGGCGATAAAGGCATCGCTGAGTTCGGCCATGCGCGCCATCGACCACTTCCAGGCGGGTCAGGCCGCTGTGGCCGACTTCAGCGCGTTTCAGGCTTTGCGGGATGATGCCGATCACTTCACCGCCGGCAGCCAGGGCGGCATCGGCTACCACGCCCATCAAGCCAACGGCACCGCCGCCGTAGACCAGGCGAATACCCTATTCGGCCAGGTAGCGGCCCAAGTGCTCGGCCGCTGCCCGATACTCGGGATTCGCGCCGGGGCTGGCGCCGCAGAACACACAGATCGATTGCAAGGCCATCGTTAACTCCCGGTTGTGCGAATGTCGCGCAGCAGGGTAGCGAGGTTGCCCGGTTTGCCTATGTGAGTCAGTCGAGCGTGCTACCGCTGGCGCCGCCGGCATAGGCCGCGAGCAAACTGTGTAACAGATCATTGATAAACATGGCCGTTGTTCCTGAGTTCGTGTCGCGACTCTACGCCTTGCTCGGCGCTCTGCACCGTTGATTGTGTACATCGCAACGATAGACACCACGGGCATTACAGCTGACCTGGGGAGGCTCCAAGGGTGCGATGTATTTCTTTATCCAGGAGCATTTATCAGACAACGCCACTGGGCGCGGCCTGTTGCCGCAGGGCATAGGAACTGAGGCGCTCGCGGTGCAATCTAGAGGACGAGGCCATTTGCCTCACTGCCCAGGAGACTCACATGATTCGCAAGTTTGTTGTCGCATCGTTGCTCGCCCTCTCCAGTGCCCCTCTGCTCGCTGCCGAGTGTGCTGTAGATGTGCAAGCCACAGACCAGATGACCTTCGATACCAAAGAGATCGCGGTCAGCAAGAGCTGCAAGACCTTCACCGTCAACCTCAAGCATTCGGGTTCTCTGCCCAAGGCCTCCATGGGCCATAACTGGGTGCTGAGCAAGACCGCAGACGCGCCAGCCATCGCCGCTGACGGCATCGGTGCCGGCCTGGACAAGGGCTACCTGAAAGACGGTGATACCCGTGTGATCGCACACACCAAAATGATTGGTGGTGGCGAATCTGACTCGGTGACCTTCGATGTCGCCAAGCTGACTGCCGGCGAAGCCTACCAGTTCTTCTGCTCCTTCCCAGGGCATGTCGCGCTGATGAAAGGCAATCTGAAACTGGTCGACTGAACCAGACGCCTGCAGGGACAAAAGCCGCTTCTTGTAAGCGGCTTTTTGCTGGGCGCGAGTTATTCACAGTGGTGGTTGCGGTTTACCCCCAATCGCTGTGGGGCCGGCTGTGGATATCATGGGAGCAAGCCGCTGCAGGCTCTGCAGCACTAGGCGTTGCGCTGTCTGGTTGTTTTTTGATCGATGATCTCAGGTGGGGGAGCGGGGGGGCGCAACGCTTATCCCCATTGCGTGTGTGCAGGGCTGTGGATAACCATTGGGCAGCTACCTGCAGCCCAGTAACAGCGTGGCTTGTAGCGGGATGGTTACTTTATGATCAGGATTCGGTGGCCTACCGGCACGTTGCTGCTGTCAAGATAAATCGCAGATTATTCAAGCACTTGCCGCGGTCGCAGGGCGGGTTATCCCCGAGGCTTGTGGGGCGATCTGTGGATAAGCTGCGCATGTCGCGCTGCAGCCCAGCAGTACCAAGGTGTAGCGTCGGTTGAGTGATTTTTGTACAGCGTTGCCCCGGCGCATGACGCCGGGGCACACGTTGGGTCAGCTGGCCAGCAGCCAAACGCCGGTCAGGGCCGAGGCGGCGCCCGCTACGCGCACCAACGGGGCCGCGGCACGGGGCAAGCTGCGCACCAGGGCATAGCCGGCGCCATGCAGGGCTGCAGTGGCGACCAGGAAGCCGATGGCATAGGTCCAGGGGCTAGCCAGGTTCGGCAGTTCCAGGCCGTGTGCGACGCCGTGGGTCAGGGCGAACAGTGCGGTCAGACCCAGCGCAACGACCATCGGCAGGCGCACGGCCACCGCGACCAGCAGACCAAATGCAAGGACCGAGGCGGCAATGCCGGTTTCCATCAGCGGGATTTCCAGGCCGCCAAAGCCCAGTAGGCCACCGATCAGCATGCTGGCGACGAAGGTCAGCGGCAGCGCCCAGCGCGCCGCGCCGGATTGCTGCGCGGCCCACAGGCCGACTGCGAGCATGGCCAGCAGGTGGTCCAGACCAAATACCGGGTGGGCCAGGCCAGCCATCAGGCCGGAATGGTCATGGCCTGGGTGGGCGAAAGCCAGCGCCGGGCTGAGCATCAGGCCGAGAGCGATAAGGGATTTGCGCAGGTTCATGAGTCTCTCCTTGAGGGGCTGGGGTCAGGCGGCGTTGAGCATGCCGTGGCGTTCGATAAAGGCGATGATCTGTTCCAGACCCTGGCCGATTTTCTGGTTGCTGAAGACGAAGGGCTTATCGCCGCGCATCTTCAGGGTGTCGCGCTCCATCACTTCCAGGGAGGCGCCGACCAGCGGGGCCAGATCGACCTTGTTGATCACCAGCAGGTCGGACTTGCAGATGCCTGGACCGCCCTTGCGCGGCAGCTTGTCGCCGGCCGACACGTCGATCACATAGATGGTCAGGTCCGACAGCTCCGGGCTGAAGGTGGCCGAAAGGTTGTCGCCGCCCGACTCGACGATGATCAGGTCAAGGCCGGGAAAGCGCCGGTTGAGCTGATCGACCGCTTCCAGGTTGATCGAGGCGTCTTCGCGGATAGCTGTGTGCGGGCAGCCGCCGGTCTCCACGCCGATGATCCGCTCCGGCGCCAGGGCCTCGTTGCGCACCAGAAACTGGGCGTCTTCCTGGGTGTAGATGTCGTTGGTGACCACGGCCAGGTTGTAGCGTTCGCGCAGGGCCAGGCACAGCGCCAGGGTCAGGGCGGTCTTGCCGGAACCGACCGGACCGCCGATGCCGACACGCAGGGGTTGGCTGTTCATCAGGTTGTTTCTCCCATCGATCATGTCAGGGCCGGTCGCCGTTTGGCGGCCGACAGTAAAATGCTATGCCCCATTAGGCTGTTGCAAACCTGTGCAGGCCATAACGCAGCGCCGGAATGAATGACCGTACAGGTGTAGGAGCCCCGCCTCGGGGCGAAGCGATTGCAGGCATTCAGTGATGTCGGCGTTGCCCATGGCATTCGCCGCGGGGCGCGGCTCCCACAAAAGCATCGGCACCGTGCACAGGGTTTGGGGACATCGCCTAAAAAAAGGCTCACGAGCGGAACAGCCGGCTGTATTGGCGTTCATGGGCCATGCTCGCTAGGGCCAGGCCGAAGGCCGCGCTGCCCCAGTGTTGTGGCGGGCAGGCCTGGGCCTCGCGCTGCGCCGTATCGAGGGTCGGCAGCAGTTGCGAGGTCAGGCGCTGAGCCGCCTGTTGGCCCAGGGGCAGAGTCTTCATCAGCACCGCCAGCTGGTTTTCCAGCCAGCCCCAGAGCCAGGCCGCCAGGGCGTCTTGCGGGCTGATTTGCCAGGTGCGTGCGGCCAGCGCCCAGCCCAGGGCAAGTCCGGGTTCCTCGACTGCCTCAAGCTGCTCACGAACCTGCTGTTCCAGTTCCGGCAGGCCATCGAGCAGTTGTTTGAGTGAATAACCCATCTGCCGGCTTTCCAGGCGCAGTTCGCGGGTTTCGCGGCTAGCGCGATGTTGGCCGACGAGTTCCTGCAACTCTGTCCAGTCGCTGGCATGCGCGGCCTGGCAATGGGCGAGCAGCAGGGGGGCCTCGAAGCGCGCCAGGTTGAGCAGCAACTGGTCGCTCAGCCAGCGCGCTGCCGAGGCTTCGTCTGCCACCAGGCCCTGCTCGACTGCCATTTCCAGGCCTTGGGAATAGCTGTAGCCGCCAATCGGTAACTGCGGGCTGGCCAGGCGCAGCAGCGCCCAGGCACGGTTGGGGTTGCCGAGATGCTCAGTAGCCATGATCAGCCTGCGCGGCAGCGGTCATTTGCGTGCACCGAACTGATGCAGACGCGGGGCATAGCTGAATTCGGCGTCACCGGCGTGCGAGTGGTGATGGCCGCCGCCGTAGGCGCCTTGTTCAGGCTGATAAGGCGCTTCGACCGTGCTGACCTCGGCGCCGAGCTGTTCGAGCATGGCTTTGAGCACGTAGTCATCCGGCAGGCGCAGCCAGCCGTCACCCAGTTGCAGGGCCACATGACGGTTGCCCAGGTGATAGGCAGCGCGCATCAGCTCGAACGGGCTGCTGCAGGTGACGTGCAGCAGTTGCTCTGGGCGGGCGACCACCCGCACGATGCGGCCGTCTTCGGCTTGCAGGCATTCGCCGTCCTGCAGGGCGGGCTGGCCGCGCTCTAGAAACAGGCCGACTTCCTCGCCGCTGGCGCTGAAGCAGCGCAGGCGCGATTTACTGCGGGCCTCGAAGGTCAGGTGCAGTTCGGCATCCCACGTGGGCTGGGCGGCGGTGCGGCGATGAATCACAAGCATGGGGACTTTCCGGCAGATCAATGGGACAGACAGAGCAAGTGCCTTGCCAAGGCGCTGAAGCGCCGTCCTGGTGCGGGCTGCACGCCGGCTGTGGCAAGAGTTGGGGCGTTGGTCAGGTTTTTACTGGTGCGCGATGAATGTTTTTGCACTATTAAGGTGCGTTTTACGGATTGCTGGCATTGCCATGCCCCAGGCCCTGCCAATGTTTTGCACCGATAAAGATAAAGCGCAGTTGCTCGATCATCTTCGCTTGCGGCGTGAGGTGTGCCGGTAGGGTTTCGCGGGGTGGGTCGATCAGTTCGGGCAGGGTGGCGAACACGGTCTTGACCACCAGGTCGGCCAGGTGCGCCTGGGCGCGGCTGTCCAGGTGCTGCAGTTTGGGCATCAGCGTCAGGTCGGCAATCAGGTCGGCAGTAATGCGCTCGCGCAGCGCGCCCAGGGCCAGGCGTACCGGCAGGGAGCCGCCGTACTGTTCTCGGGCAAGAAACAGAAATTGCGCGCGGTTGGCGGCCACGGCGTCGAGGAAGATGCGCACCGAGGCGTCGATCAGGCCGCCCAGCTCCAGCTCATGGTGGCGAACCTGGCGGATCGCTTCACGGAAGGTTTCGCCCACCTCGGCGACCAGCGCCAGGCCGAGTTCGTCCATGTCCTGAAAGTGCCGGTAAAAGCCGGTGGGTACGATGCCGGCAGTGCGTGCGACCTCGCGCAGGCTGAGGCTGCCAAAGCCGCGACCGCTGTCCATCAGGTTGCGTGCGGCGTCCATCAGCGCATGACGGGTTTGCAGTTTTTGTTCGGCGCGCGGCTGCATTGCAAGACCTTGTCCGTGGCAGTGCGCCGCACTTTAACAAAGGCACTCGGGAGGCGTCGAACCGGTTTTGGTGTACGACTGTTGACTGAAAAGGGCGGCGCTGCCAATCTAGTGAACAGTTGTCCACTGGACTTATCCCCTAAGAGCTGAGCATGAAGCTGATTCCCCTGGCATGGGTGCGCCGGTTGACGCCGGCATTGCGTCCGCTGCGTGTTGCAGTGGACGGCGGTTGGTTGCGCGGCAGCGATCTGGACGCTTGCCTGGGTGTGGTGCATCCGTTGCTCAAGGTGCAGCGGGTGATGGCGCAGGTGTTGGAGCGGCGCTGGGTGGCCGACGACATGCTGGCGCTGACCCTGCACGCCAATGGCCACTGGCAGGGCGCGCGGCCTGGGCAGCACCTGCAGCTTTATCTGGAGGTGGACGGTGTACGCCTGAGCCGCAGCTACAGCCTGACTGCCAGCAACGCCGATGGTCGCCTGGAGATTGCCGTGCAGCGCAAGGATGGCGGCCGGGTCTCAGCGCTGCTGGTCGAGCGCCTGGCGGTCGGCGATACCGTGGAGATCGGCACAGTCGCCGGTGCGCTGCACTGGCCGAGCCAGGCCCAGGGCGTGCTGCTACTGGCTGCCGGCAGTGGCATCACGGCGCTGTTAGGCGTGCTGCGCGAGGCGCTGGCCCAAGGGTTTAGTGCACCAGTCACGCTGCTGCATTACGTACGCACGCCCGGGCAGCGCGCCTTTGTCGAATTGCTCGAGCAGCTGCAGCAACGCTACACCAACGTGCAGGTGCACGCGGTGTTCACTGATCCAGCCTGCAAGGCGGCAGACGGCACGGCCCGTGGGCGCTTTGCCGCCGCACACCTGGATCAGCTCGGGGTTACGGCAGATCAGGTGCTGGCTTGTGGCCCGGCCGGTTTTGTCGAGCGGGTCAGTGCCTGGGCCCAGATCGCCGGGCTTGGCGAAGCGCTGCAGTTTGAGGCGTTCACGCCGCCGCACCTGCCGGCAGTACAAGACGCTCATCAGGCCGTGAGCCTGCGTTTCGCCCGCAGTCACCAGCAGGCGACCGGGGATAACCAGCGCAGCCTGCTGGAGCAGGCCGAAGCCGAGGGGTTGCGCCCGGCGTTCGGCTGTCGCCAGGGCATTTGCGCCAGTTGCACCTGCCTGCTGCTTGGCGGTGCGGTGCGCGACCTGCGCAGTGGCGCTGTGCTGCGTGAGCCCGGTCAACCCATCCGCCTGTGCGTCAGCGCCCCAGTGGGTGATGTCGAAATCGACCTCTAGAGAGAGCACCGCAATGCGCATGGATAAAACCCTGTCTGCCTCCGAGCTGGAGGCTTTTGGCGCGGAACTCGACGCGCTGCGCCAGCGTACCCTGGCCGACCTCGGCGCTGCGGACGCGCGTTATATCCGCCGCGTGCGCGCGGCCGTACGGGCGTGCTGCTGGAGCGGCCGGGTGCTGCTGATGGCCGGCTGGTTTCCGCCGACCTGGCTGCTTGGCGCGCTGCTGTTGGCTCTGGGCAAGATTATCGAGAACATGGAGCTGGGCCACAACGTGATGCACGGCCAGTACGACTGGATGAACGACCCCAGCCTGGCCGGGCGCAGTTATGAGTGGGACATCGCCGGGCCGAGCGACTTCTGGCGGCACACCCATAACCATATTCACCACACCTACACCAACGTGCTGGGCATGGATGATGACGTCGGTTATGGCGTGGTGCGGCTATTCCCCGAGCAGCGCTGGAAGCCTTTTTATCGCTGGCAGCCGCTGTGGGTGACGCTGCAGGCGCTGCTGTTCCAGTACGCGGTGGCGATCCAGCATCTGCGCCTGGACAAGGTCGCCAAGGGCAAACTGGCCTTCGACGAGGTGCGCCCGCTGCTCAAGGTCTTTGCCGCCAAGCTGCTGCGACAGTGGGGTAAGGATTACCTGTTTTTTCCATTGTTGGCCGTGCTGCTGGGTGCCAACGCATTGGCCGTGTTGAGCGGTAACCTGTTGGCCAATCTGCTGCGCAACCTGTGGACCTTTATGGTGATCTTCTGCGGTCACTTCACCGAGCGAGCCGCGGTGTTCAGCGCCGACAGCCTGGTGGGGGAAACGCGCGGGCATTGGTACTTGCGCCAGTTGCGCGGCTCCAGCAACCTGGCAGGCGGGCGGCTGTTTCATATCCTTACCGGCAATCTCAGTCACCAGATCGAGCACCACCTGTTCCCGGACCTACCGGCGCGCCGCTACGCCAGCCTGGCGCGGGAGGTACAGGCCATCGCTACACGCTATGGCCAGGTCTACAACAGCGGTAGCCTGGCCCGGCAGTTCGCCAGTGTGATGCGCCGTATTTGGGTGTATCGCCTGCCCAGCACGGCGAGCTGATTAACAGGCTGTTGAAAAACTACCTACGTTGCCATCGCTGCGTTAAAAACAGGCCGGGACGCGGCGTCTCAAAATGCTCATTTACAACTCGTAACCTCGAGTGCGAGCCCAGTCCGTTTTTCGCCTGTTTTTGTGGGGCCGCCATCGGTATTGCGCTGGCTGCCTCGCCTACGTTTTTCAACGGCCTGTTCACCCCGCAATGCAAAACGCCGCACCCTGGGGTGCGGCGTTTGCTTGTGCGCAGTGCGGCTTACAGGCCGTTACCGCGAGCCCGTTCGCGGGCGTTGATTTCCATCTGCTCGCAGGTCATGAAGCCTTTGCCATCGACCCGGTCTGCCGAGTTGAAGCTGACGTAATACGGCTGCTGATGACCATCCTTGTTAAGGACGTAGTTGTTGCAGGTACCCGGCAGCAGGGTGCGGCGCATTTCGCTGGAAGATGGGCCAGCCAGTTCGCTGACGCGGGCCTTGCTCATGTCCAGTTCGATCTGTTTGACCAGCGGTTCATTGCGGTAGGTCAGGTAGTCGATCGGGTTTTCCGGTTTGCCCGCACAGCCAGCCAGGGTGGCCAGCACACAGACGACACCCAGTGATTGCTTGTACATGGAGGCTTCCTTTTCTTGCACGTGGGGAGGGATAAACCTTGGAGCCCGGCGCGCGGGCGAAAGTTGCGCTTATTTTTCCGCGCTAACGGTCGCGTGGCCGTTGCGCCGCGGTTTATCCTGGCGCCCCCTAAAGAGCGCGCCTTGCAGACGATTTGGTGCGTTGGCATAGGGGCCGCGGCGCGGCCGCGAACGAAACGGGAACAGACCCTAGTCAAGGAGCATGGCGGCTGATGGTGGTTATCCAGGCGATTCTGCCGATTTTCGCGTTGATAGTGCTGGGCTACCTGCTGGGTTGGCGCAACGCGTTGAGCGGTGAGTCGGCCGCTGGGCTGGCGGCCATTACCTTCAAGCTGTTTATGCCGACCCTGTTGTTTGCCGGCATCGCCAAGGCCCCGCTCGGTGAAGGGCTGTCGCCCTTGTTGTTGGTAGCCTATTTCGTGCCGGTGCTGCTGGTGTTTGCCTCGGTCAACCTAGTGGTGCATCTGCAGCGCGGCCAGGCGACCCCGCTGGGGCTGACGGCGGCATTTTCCAACAACGTGCTGGTGGGCATTCCTCTGGTCACCAGCCTGATGGGGCCCCAGGGGCTGGTGTATGTGTTCGCCATTCTGGTATTTCACAGCCTGACGCTGTTTTCCCTGCACAGCCTGTACGCCGCCTTTGGTGGGCGGGAGCGGGTCAACGGGCTGGCGCTGCTGAAGAACCTGGCCAACCCGATGATCATTGGTCTGGCCCTGGGCGCGCTGCTCAACCTGTCCGGCCTGAATGTGCCGGAGCCGCTGTGGCGGATGATCACCTGGCTGTCCCAGGCCGCGCTGCCCTGTGCGCTGATCGTGCTGGGCGTCAGCCTATCGCGCTATCGCCTGCGCCCCAGCCCTACCGCGCTGGGCGTGACGCTGGCCAAACTGGTGCTGTTCCCGGCGCTGGTATGGTGGTTCAGCGCCTGGCTGCCCGGCCTCAACGACTCGGCGCGGATGGTGCTGGTGCTGCTGGCGGCCTGCCCGAGCGGGGTAAACATTCTGGCGTTCGCCAAGACGCCTGAAGACACTCGGCAGGTCAGTTCGGCAGTGTTTCTGTCCACCGTGCTGGCGGCGTTGACGCTGCCGCTATGGATGCTCTCACTGGGCTGAGGGCAGTGCCTCGCTGCTCACCTGGGAGTCGATGACTTCACCGAGCAGGGGTAGGGGCTGGCGGCTGGGCATGGCCAGAGCATAGGGCGCAAGCAGGCTGAGCATCAGGCTGAGTGCAAGTGCGCGTTTCATGATGAAGTCCTCACAGGGTGGTTCAGGAGGCCTATGCTAGGGGCTGTGTGAAATATAAGAAGTTGAGCGTTCTGATAGTGTCCATTGACCGTCCTGATACAGGACATGCCGCTGCCTTTCGCCCACCTCCTTTATGACAGGGACGCTTCTATGCATCGCCCGGCAACTCCGCGTTATCCGTTGATCCTGGTTCCCGGTCTGCTCGGCTTTGTCCGGTTGCTAGGGTATTCCTACTGGTACGGCATCATTCGCGCGCTGCGCCGCGAAGGCGCACAAGTGCGGGCTGTGCTGGTTTCGCCAATTAACGCCACGGAGGTGCGCGGCGAACAGTTGCTTGAGCGCATTGCCGAAGTCATGCGCGAAACGGGCGCACCGCGGGTGCATCTGATCGGCCATAGCCAGGGCGCATTGACGGCGCGCTACGCCGCGGCTCTGCGCCCCGATTGGGTGGCCTCGGTAACCTCGGTGGCCGGGCCCAATCATGGCTCGGAACTGGCGGATTTTCTCGCCCGTAAAGCGCCGCTCGACAGTTGGCGCGGTCGCCTATTGGGTGCGTTATTGTGTGTGCTGGCGCGCTGCATGGGTTGGTTGGAAACCGGCTATCGTGGGCCGCGGTTGCCAGTGGATGTGGCGGCCGCCGAGGGCTCGCTGACCAGCGAAGGGGTGGCGGCGTTCAACGCACGTTTTCCCCAGGGCTTGCCCGAGACCTGGGGCGGTGAAGGACCGGCCGAGGTCAATGGTGTGCGCTACTACTCCTGGTCCGGCACCTTGCAACCAGGGCTCACCGACCGCGGCGGCAACCGCTTCGACGGCCCCAACCGGGCGTGTCGGTTATTCGCCCGCACTTTTCAGCGCGAAGCGGGGCAGTGCGACGGCATGGTTGGTCGCTATAGCTCACACCTGGGCACGGTGATTGGCGACGATTTTCCGCTGGATCACTTCGATATCGTCAACCAGAGTTTCGGTCTGGTCGGTAAAGGCGCTGATCCGGTCGGGCTGTTTGTCGCCCATGCGCGGCGGCTATACGAGGCAGGCCTCTGACCGGTTCAGCCTGAACTGGCCGCTATCTGCACGCAATTACGGCCACTGCCTTTGGCCGCATAGAGCGCTTCATCAGCCTGGCGCATCAGCCAGGCCGGGGTGGTCTGGGGCGTTGGTACCGTCAGCGCCACGCCAATGCTCACTGTCACCATTGTCCGCTCGCCGGATGCACCATGCTCTAGTCCCAGGACCTCAATGGCGCTGCGGATGCGCTCGGCGATCTGCACGGCGGTGTCCAGGTCGGTATCGGTAAGCAGTACAGCGAATTCCTCTCCGCCCAGGCGCGCGACCAGATCCTGGGCGCGGCGCTGGGACTCTATGGCGGCGGCTACGGTGGCCAGGCAGATATCACCCTGCTGATGGCCGTAATGGTCGTTGTAGCGTTTGAAGTGATCGATATCGATCATCAGCACACCAATGTGCCGCGCTCGCTGTGCTGCCTCTTGCCAGAGACGCTGATACACCTCGTCGAAGCGGCGTCGGTTAGGCAATTGGGTGAGCGAGTCCGTTTGCGATATATGCGTCAGTACCTGATTGCTTTCGTGCATCAGGCTGGCGCGCAGGCGCTCGCGCAACAGCAGCAGGTAGTTGTTGCGCTCGCTGACTTCGAGGCGATAGTTGGCGAATAAGGTGAAAACTGCCGTACCCAGGGTAACCAACAGCGCAAAAGTCTTGGCTTCCAGCGGTATCAGTGTATTGGGCACGATATACAGCGCCATGATCAGCAGGCAGGCCAGGGTGGAGAGCAGCGCGAATTTGAAACGCAGGGCCACGACGATATTGCCGGCTAGCAGAATCAGGCAGAAGGAGAAGGGGTCGAACATCGCAATGGGCAGCGGCGAGAACGAAAAGATCAGCCCCGAAGTGGCCATGCCCAGCACAATAATCAGCGCCAGACTGCCCTCCCGATAGAAACAAGGCAGCCCGCGGCGAACCCATAGCAGGGCCAGCAGGCCGAATCCACTGACCAGGCCAAGGCGTAAAGCGGCAATGCTCCAGAGTTGAGTGGGGCGCAGCAGGTAGTCGGCGATAAGAAAAGAGTCGTAAATCAGCAGGCAAATCACGCCTGATATAAACAGCATCTGCGAGCGCTGGTCGCCAGTATCGGCCTCGAAGCGCTTCTCCAGATCATCGGGAAAGCGCAAACGGTACTGGCGCTCGCCCAGTGCCGCCTCGAGTTGCTCGTGCGGGGTAGGGTTGAGCATCGGCGTCTCCTGAAATGCCTTACTGGCTTACGGTTCGCCTAACTGGGCACGTCCGTAAAGGTACTTGGGGGAGTGGCCTTCATCCATGGCACTGCAACGGGCAGATCGCGTATGCACCCGCACTGGCTAGGTGCCACGATAGTACGGTACGCAGAACGTTGCCAGGCGACCGCTCAGCTGGCAGCTCCCGAAATCATTGGCAGGTGTCCGGTTTTCATCCAGATCAGGCAGCCGCTCTCGCTGTAGCAGCGGCGTGCTATACGCTGCGGGATACGCATCCAGGTGCCTGCTGGGTAGTTACCATGGTCGTCCTGAAAGCAGCCCTCGAGCACTAGAATTTCTTCACCGCGACCATTCCCTGGCTGGGTGAAATGACTGCCAGGCGCACAGCGCAGCAGGCTGACCTGCTCATAGCCGTGCTGATGCAGGGGCAAGACATCAAGCCCCAGAGTCGAACCTAGCGTCCACTGGGCGCGGGCGGTGTCGATGACCGCTGGGCTGCAGTCATCAGGGGCGAATTGGTAGAGTTTGACGAAAATCGTGCAACCAGCCTCGCTGAATGGCGCATGGGCGCTGCCAATCGGGTTGCGCACGTAGGTGCCGGCCGGGTAATCGCCACGGGCGTCGGAAAATACACCCTCCAGCACCAGGTATTCCTCCCCACCGGGGTGCTGGTGCTCGCTGAAGTGTGATCCGGGCGCATAGCGCACCAGGGAGGTGGCGCGGGCCACCTCGTCGCCAATGCGGTCGAGCAGGCAGCGTTCGACCCCGGCCATGGGGGAGGCCAGCCAAGGGCTGTCGCCGGGGCGGATCACCACCGGTTGGCTGAAATCGGCGTTCAGGCGCATGGGGCCTCCCGTTCAGTTTTATTCCTGGGCGGCTTTGAGCGACTCATAGGCAGGTGCGGCGTATAGGCCGATTTCTACGGCCAACTCCAGCACCCGTGGCAGGTCGCTGGTGTACACCAATACAGCCTGGAGTTCGTCGTCCAGCGGTTCGCTGAAGTCCACCAGGACATAGCCGCTGGTTTCCGGCGAGAGGCTGGAGAGCTGCACCTGAATACGGTTGAGCGCCTTGAGCGCATCGGTCTTGGCCAGTTGCTTGGCCTTGAGCACGAAGCTGACCTCTGGGCCGAAGGATTCGGTGATTTGCTGGAACAAGGCTTCATAGCTGTCGGCTTGGAACAGCACGGTCTCCGGCAGGCTGCCGACCACCACCCATTCACCCAGGGGGATAGGGAAGCTGTCGTCGTAGTTGATGTCCGGGTTGGCCCCCAGGAACACTGCCGGGTCGGCATAGGCCTGGGCGGCTTCGTCGGCGATGCGGGCAATCTCGTCTTCGGCCATGCAGCCCGAGCTAATTTTGCTGATCAGTTCGTGGAGTTGGGCTTTCATGGCGTGTCCTGTGGTGCGGATAAAAGAGGCGCGCAGGATAGCAGACCGAGGGCCTTCTCTCGTTTGGTTCGTGTGCGACGAAACGGGGACAGACTCTAATCCAGGCTGGCTTCGGCCAGGTTGGCGCTGCGTGGAATACGGCTGGCGTCCCAGCGTGTTGTCGCCCAGGCCAGCACCTCAGCGGGGCGCGCCTGGGCGAGGTGCGCATCACTGTCCTGGCCCAGTGCGCGCAAGGCGCGCAGTAGCAGGGCGCTGGCCTGCTCGGCTGGGAGCGCTGGTGAGCGATAGGTCTTGCCCAGCTTGTGGCCGTCGGGCTGGGTTAACAGTGGTACGTGCAGGTAGCGTGGCTGGGGTAGGCCAAGCAGCTCCTGCAGATAGAGTTGTCGTGGCGTGGAATCGAGCAGGTCGGCGCCGCGCACCACATCGGTGATGCCCTGCCAGGCGTCGTCCAGCACCACGGCGAGCTGGTAGGCATGCAGGCCATCGCGGCGGCGAATCACGAAATCGCCCACGTCACGGGCCAGGTCTTGCGCAAAGGTTCCCTGCACGCGGTCTTCGAACCCATAGCGCAGCGCCGGCACACGCAGGCGAATCGCGGCATCGCTCAAGCTGTGGTGCTGCTCACGGCAGGTGCCGGGGTAAAGGCCATTGCTGCCTTCGAGCTGCTTGCGTGAACAGGTGCAGGCATAGGCCAGGCCCTGTTCGAGCCAGCGCTGCAGCACGTCGGCGTAGACGTCGGTGCGCTGGCTCTGGCAGACCACCTCGGCGTCCCACTCGAAGCCATAGGCTTCAAGGGTCTGCAGGATCGCCGCCTGGGCGCCCGGCACTTCGCGGGGCGGGTCAAGGTCTTCCATGCGCACCAGCCAGCGGCCGCCCACGGCGCGGGCGTCGAGGTAGGAGGCGAGTGCGGCGACCAGCGAGCCAAAATGCAAATAGCCGCTGGGTGTGGGGGCGAAGCGGCCGATGTAGGGCGGACGGTTCATGGGCACACCTTAGATAGAAACAACAAGGGGTGCCGAAGCACCCCTTGTGGGTCGTCAGGCCGAAGCCTGGCGCGATGTACTGCACGGCCAATCAGGAACCGATCTGCTTTTCCTTGATTTCCGCCAGGGTCTTGCAGTCGATGCACAGGGTTGCGGTCGGGCGGGCTTCGAGGCGGCGAATGCCGATCTCTACACCACAGGAGTCGCACCAGCCGTAATCGTTGTCTTCGATCAGTTGCAGGGTTTCGTCGATTTTCTTGATCAACTTGCGTTCACGGTCGCGGGCGCGCAGTTCGAGGCTGAATTCCTCTTCCTGGCTGGCGCGATCAGCTGGATCGGGGAAGTTGGCTGCCTCGTCCTGCATGTGGTGCACGGTACGGTCGACTTCCTGCATCAGTTCCAGCTTCCACTTATTGAGGATGCCGGTGAAGTGGGCGCGCATCGGCTCACCCATGTATTCCTCGCCCTTTGTTTCTTTATAGGGCTCGAAACCACGAGTCAGTTGGCTGCTAGTTGCTTTTGCTTTGGTGGGCATGGATGACCGCCTCTCACTCTCTCTAATCCACTGCGCAGGATACTATCCCTTGCCGTTAATACTCGGCCCTGCGGCTGCAAGCGGGCGAACTTACCAGAACAACACCTGCCGCGCCACTCCCGGTTGTCGAGGTTGCTGCCGTTTCCCCCAGGCCTTGGGTAGAATCCGCGACTCGACCCATTTCAAGGCCCTTTCATGCCCACGACCTACAGTGCCCGCAGTCGCGCCATCGAGCCGTTCCACGTCATGGCCTTGTTGGCCCGCGCCAATCAGTTGCAGGCCGATGGGCATGATGTGATTCACCTGGAGATCGGCGAGCCGGATTTCACCACCGCCGCGCCTATCATTGC
Organism: Gammaproteobacteria bacterium; assembly: GCA_018826895.1. Classification (GTDB taxonomy): domain Bacteria; phylum Pseudomonadota; class Gammaproteobacteria; order Pseudomonadales; family Pseudomonadaceae; genus Aquipseudomonas. The sequence goes on along the minus strand of JAHJYA010000045.1, from coordinate 18,793 downwards.
CGCTGGCCAGGCTGCCCTGGCGGCTGGCCATACGCGCTATACCGCGGCCCGTGGTTTGCCCGCCCTGCGTGAAGCCATTGCCGGGTTTTACGCCCAGCGTTACGGCGTGCAGGTTGATGCCGAGCGCATTCTGATCACCCCCGGTGGCTCGGGTTCATTGTTATTGGCCACCAGCCTGCTGGTCGATCCGGGCAAGCACTGGTTGCTGGCCGATCCGGGTTACCCGTGCAACCGGCACTTTCTGCGCTTGGTCGAGGGCGCGGCGCAACTGGTGCCGGTTGGCCCCGAGGCGCGTTACCAACTCACCCCCGAGCTGATCGAGCGGCATTGGGATAGCGACAGCGTCGGCGCCCTGGTCGCCTCACCGGCCAACCCGACCGGTACGCTGCTCAGCCGCGAGCAGTTGGCTGGGCTGTCCCAGGCGCTCAAGGCCCGAGGCGGGCACTTGGTGGTCGATGAGATATACCACGGCCTAACTTATGGCTGCGACGCCGCCAGTGTGTTGGAGGTGGATGACGACGCCTTCGTGCTCAATAGTTTTTCCAAGTATTTCGGCATGACCGGTTGGCGCCTCGGCTGGCTGGTGGCACCGCAGGCGGCGGTGGCCGATCTGGAGAAGCTCGCGCAAAATCTCTACATCAGCGCGCCGAGCATGGCCCAGCACGCCGCACTGGCCTGCTTCGAGCCCGCGACCCTGGAAATTCTCGAACAGCGTCGACATGCCTTCGCCGCGCGCCGTGACTACCTCCTGCCAGCATTGCGCGCGCTTGGTTTTGGCATTGCAGTGGAGCCGGAAGGCGCCTTCTATTTATATGCAGACATCAGCGCCTTTGGTGGCGATGCCTTTAGCTTCTGCCAGCACTTTCTGGAAACCGAGCATGTGGCCTTCACCCCAGGCCTGGATTTCGGTCGCTACCAGGCTGCGCACCATGTCCGTTTCGCCTACACCCAGGACCTGCCGCGCCTGGAGCAGGCGGTCGAGCGCATCGCCCGTGGGCTGAAGAGCTGGCGCGCCCGTGAAATTTGAGCCGCCGCTGCAGCAGGGGCGCTTGCTGCGCCGCTACAAGCGCTTTCTCGCCGATATCGAAACTTCAACCGGCGAGTTGTTGACCCTGCATTGTCCAAATACCGGCTCGATGCTCAATTGCATGAGCGAGGGTGCTGCGGTCTGGTTCAGCCGCTCCAATGATCCCAAACGCAAGCTACCGGGCACCTGGGAAGTCGGCGAGACGCCCCACGGTCGCCTGGCGCTGATCAACACTGCGCGAGCCAATACCTTGGTGGAGGAGGCGCTGCGCGCCGGGGTGATCAGTGAACTGAACGGCTTCACCGGATTACGCCGCGAAGTGCCTTATGGTCAGGAGCGCAGCCGGGTGGACTTCTGCCTGGAATACCCCAGTGGCACGGCCTTCGTCGAGGTCAAGAGCGTCACCCTGGGCTTTGCCGACAGCAGCGTGGCGGCCTTCCCCGATGCGCGCACCGAGCGTGGCGCAAAGCACCTGCGCGAGCTGGCGGCGCTGGCCCGCGCTGGAGTACGCGCGGTGCAACTGTATTGCGTGAATCTCTCCGGTATCAGCGCCGTGCGCGCCGCCGAGGAAATTGACCCGCAATACGCGGCGGCGTTGCGCGAGGCGCGCTTGGCCGGCGTCGAAGTGCTGGCCTATGGCGTGGATATCAGCCCAGATGAGGTGCGGGTAGTGCGTCGGCTGGAGGTGTTGGCGTAACGGCGCAGCGCAGGCAACCGGCTGCATGGTGCGCACGGCCTAGTACCACGACACAAGGAATGGATCTCTATTTGTAGAAGCTAGAAGCGAAGGGGGCGCTTAGCCTCTCGCGATAATCCTTGAAAACACTGAGAGTGTCGCGGTTAAAGCGGAACGCCACCCTGCACCTCCTACGCAGCCTGGCATTGACCGCATTTGATTCGTCTCACGACACTAGCCCCCGTCTGGATAAGGAGTTGGACATGACCGCACGCGCTGTAATCACCGTCGCCGATGGGGTTGAAGACCTCGAATGCGTGACCCTGATCGACGTGCTGCGGCGCGCCGATATCGAAGTCGTGGTGGCCAGTATCGAGGCCCGGCGCATGATCACCTGTGCCCGCGGTACCCGGCTGACGGCCGACGCCATGCTGGTCGATGTGCTGGCGCAGGAGTTCGACCTGATCGTACTGCCCGGCGGCATGCCGGGTGCCCAGCGTCTGGCCGACCATGAGCCCTTGGCCGAGCGGGTGCGCCAGCAGGCCAAGGCCGGCAAGCTGTTCGCCGCCATCTGCGCGTCGCCGGCGGTGGCGCTGCAGCACTATGGCGTACTGAAACAACGGCGCATGACCTGTCACCCGAACTTCGATGATCGCCTGAGCGGTTGCAGCTACGTCGATCAGGCCGTGGTGGTGGATGGCAACTGCATCACCAGCCAGGGGCCTGGCAGCGCCCTGGCGTTTGCCCTGACACTGGTCGAACAGCTGCGCGGCAGAGGCGTGCGCCGGCAGGTGGCCGAGGCCATGCTGGCCTAGCTACACGAAAAGACAAGCGTGCCGGCCTCTGCCCCCATCAGTGGAAACAGGCCGTGATGAGTGGTCATCCTGTGTTTCTACACGAGGCGTCAGTAAGGACGAGTCTGCGCGCTCTGCTGGCCTGGCGACCGTCTGGCCCATTTCTAGCCATCCGGAAACCTGAACGTTTGCCGCTGCAGAAAAGTCGTACCTGCAAGGTCCGTCGCGATGGCAACGACACGGCAGCGGACCCGAAGACGCAGTCCACTGCGCAGCCGCTAATGAACTCGACCGTGAGGCCCCCCATGAGCGCGACATCATCCGGCGAACCTCTCGCCCTGCATCGCATCACCCTGACCCTCAATGGCCAGCGACGCACCCTCGATGTGCAGCCCTGGACCACGCTGCTCGACCTGTTGCGTGAACAGCTGCAACTGACCGGCAGCAAAAAAGGCTGCGACCATGGGCAGTGTGGTGCCTGCACCGTGCTGCGCAACGGCCAGCGCATCAACAGCTGTCTAGCCCTGGCCGTGATGCAGGACGGCGCTGAGTTGACCACCATCGAAGGCCTCGCTGACGGCGACACCTTGCACCCGATGCAGGCGGCCTTTGTGCGCCATGATGCCTTTCAATGCGGCTACTGCACGCCGGGGCAGATCTGCTCCGCCGTGGCCCTGGCCAACGAAGGGCGCGCCAGCACAGGCGCTGAAATTCGCGAGTGGATGAGCGGCAACCTGTGTCGCTGTGGCGCTTACAGCAATATCCAGGCGGCCATTGAGGAGGCCTTGCCGGTCTGCCGTGGGGAGGGTGTGGCATGACGCCCTTTACCTACAGCAAGCCCGCCGCGATTGATGAGGCCGTACGCATGATGGGCCCCGAAGCGCGCTTTATCGCCGGGGGCACCAATCTGCTCGACCTGATGAAGGAAAATGTCGCGCGTCCTACGCAGTTGATCGACATCACCGGTCTGCCGCTGCGTGAGGTGACGACCACTGCCGATGGCGGCGTGCGTATCGGTGCCTTGGTCAGTAATGCCGAACTGGCCTGGCACCCGCTGATTGAGCAGCGCTACCCGTTGCTCAGCCAGGCGCTGCTGGCCGGTGCTTCACCGCAGCTGCGCAACATGGCCAGCACCGGCGGCAACCTGTTGCAACGCACGCGCTGCTACTACTTTTACGACCCGGCGGTGCCCTGCAACAAGCGCGAACCCGGCAGTGGCTGCCCAGCGCGTGAGGGGCTTAACCGTATTCACGCGATTCTCGGTGCCAGTGAGGCCTGCGTCGCGGTGCACCCATCCGACCTCTGCGTGGCGCTGGCCGCCCTGGAGGCGCAGGTCTGCGTGGTCGGGCCATCCGGCGAGCGGCGTATCGCCTTTGCTGATTTCCACCGCCTGCCCGGCGACAGCCCTGAGCGTGATACCCACCTGGCCGACGATGAGTTGATCCTGGCGGTCGAGCTGCCGGCCAATGGCTTCGCGGGTCACAGCCATTACCTAAAACTACGTGACCGGGCGTCTTACGCCTTTGCCCTGGTGTCGGTGGCGGTGGCGCTGGATATCGTCGATGGCCAGGTTCGCGAGGCGCGCATCGCCCTCGGCGGGGTGGCCCATAAACCCTGGCGCGTGCCGGCAGCCGAAGCCCTGCTGCAGGGCCAGGCGCCCAGCGACGAGCGCTTTGCCCGTGCTGCCGAGCGGGTGCTCGAAGGCGCGGTGCCGCTGGCGCATAACGGCTTCAAGATCGAACTGGCGCGGCGCGCCATCATTCGCGCCCTGATGGATGCGACTGCAGGAGTACAGCCATGAGCGCACGCCAATCCCCCCAGGGTCAGCCCCTGGACCGTGTCGACGGGCCGCAGAAAGTCACCGGCCAGGCGCGTTATGCCGGCGAATATGCAGCGCCTGATCTGCTCCACGGCAGCGTGGTCTGCAGTGCCATCGCCAGCGGGCAGATCCGTCATATCGACGCCAGTGCTGCCCTGGCCGTGCCGGGCGTGGTGGCAGTACTGACCCACGAAAACCGCCCACCCTTGGCCTGCGAAGACGACGCCTACGCGGATGCCGATGCCGCCGACGGCGCCGCGTTTCGCCCGCTGTTCAATGCGCACATCCTCTACAGCGGGCAACCGCTTGCTCTGGTGGTGGCCGATAGCTTGCAACTGGCCCAATACGCCGCCAGCCTGGTGCGGGTCGAGTACCAGCAAACCCCGCACCGTACCGATCTGCTGGCCGATCTGGCGCGTGCCCACACTGCGCCCGCCGAACTGCCCGCGCCGCGCGGCGACGCCCAGGGCGTGCTTGCCGGTGCGCTGCTGGGGATCGAGGCGCGCTACAGCTCGCCGGTGGAGCACCACAACCCGATGGAGCCGCACGCCTCCACGGTGTTGTATGGCGACGACGGTCACCTGACTATCCACGACAAGACCCAGGGCACGCAGAACAGCCAGCAGTACGTCGAAGACGTGTTCGGCCTCAAGGGAAAAGTGCGGGTACTCGCGGCCTTTGTCGGCGGCGCCTTTGGCTCCGGCCTGCGTCCGCAATACCAATTGGCGCTCGCCGTGATGGCGGCACTCAAGCTGCGCCGCTCGGTGCGCGTCAGCCTGACGCGCCAGCAGATGTTCACCTTCGGCTATCGCCCGCGCACGGTGCAGCACCTGCAGCTCGGTGCGGGCGCCGATGGCCGCCTGCAGGCGCTGCGCCATGGGGCGACCGCGCAGACTTCGCGCTTTGAAGACTTCACCGAGCACGTGGTCGAGTGGTCGGGCATGCTCTATCACTGCGACAACGTGCAGCTGGACTATCAACTGGTACCGCTGGACGTTTACACGCCCCTGGACATGCGAGCGCCGGGGGCGACCCTGGGCGTATATGCCCTGGAATGCGCGATGGATGAACTGGCTTACGCCGTGGCCATCGACCCGCTGCAGCTGCGCCTGAACAACTACAGCGCGCTCAACCAGAACAGCGGCAAGCCCTATTCGAGCAAAGCCCTGGACGCCTGCTACGCCGAGGGCGCCGCGCGCTTTGGCTGGGATGCCCGTCCCTTGGCACCGCGCAGCCTGCGCGATGGCCATACGCTGATCGGTTGGGGCATGGCCACTGGCGTCTGGGAGGCCATGCAACAACCGGCCAGCGCCCGCGCCTGCCTGGCGGCCAATGGCAGTTTGCAGGTCAGCAGCGCGACCACCGATATCGGCACCGGCACCTACACGGTGATGACCCAGATTGCCGCCACCAGCCTGGGCCTGCCGATGGCGCGGGTGCGTTTTCAACTCGGTGATTCGAGCCTGCCCAAGGCGCCGCTGCAAGGGGGCTCCTTCACCGTCTCCTCTGTCGGCAGTGCAGTGCAGCAGGCCTGCGAGGCGCTCAAGGAGAAGATCCTTGAGGCTGCTACGCAGCGCCCCGACTCGCCCTTTGCCGGGCTGGCATTAGCGCAGGTAGCCTTCGTCGACGGTGCATTGCAGCGCGTCGACGACCCCGCGTGTCGGCTGGCGTTGAGCGAACTGGTCGGCCAGGTGGGTGAGCTGCAGGCCGAGGTCGAGGCGCAGCCCAGCAAAGCCCGCGATGCCTATGCCACGGCGACCCATTCGGCGGTGTTTGTTGAAGTGCGGGTAGATGAAGCCCTGGGCACCGTGCAGGTCAGTCGGGTGGTCAGTGCCATCGCCGCCGGCCGGGTGATCAACCCTAAGACGGCGCGTAGCCAGATTCTCGGTGGTGTGGTCTGGGGTATTGGCCAGGCCCTGCACGAGGAAACCCTGATCGACCACAACCTGGGCCGTTACATGAACCACAGCCTGGCCGAGTACCACCTACCGGTGCATGCCGATAACCCGGCCATCGAGGTGCTGTTCGTCGATGAGCCGGACAGCGTGGTCAACAGCCTAGGCTCCAAGGGCGTCGGGGAAATCGGCATTGTCGGGGTCGCGGCGGCGGTGGCCAACGCGGTCTATCACGCCACCGGCAAACGCGTGCGTGATTTGCCGATCACCCTGGATAAGCTGCTTTAGGGCTTATTTTCCTGAACGGGGCTGTGCATATGGTCGCGGCGCGCCAGGGTTGGGAACAGCTTGATCCACAGGCCCGTGACGACGATGGCGCCAACGCCGCCGATCAGCACCGCTGGCACGGTGCCGAACCAACTGGCGGTGAGCCCGGCACGGAAGTCGCCGAGCTGGTTGGAGGCACCGATGAACAAGCCGTTTACCGCGCCGACCCGGCCGCGCATTTCGTCTGGCGTCTGCAACTGCACGAAGGCGCCGCGGATGACCATGCTGATCATGTCGGCCGCGCCCAGCAGCACCAGGGTCGCCAGGCTGAACCACAGTGAAGTGGACAGGCCGAAGCCGATGGTCGCCACGCCGAAAATCGCCACTGAGGTGAACATCACCGGGCCCACCCGCCGCTCGATGGGGTGGCGCGCCAGGTAGATCGACATCAGCAAGGCGCCCACCGCCGGCGCCGAGCGCAGCAAGCCCAGGCCCCAGGGGCCGGTGAGCAGGATGTCCTTGGCGAACACCGGCAGCAGCGCCGTGGCGCCGCCGAGCAGTACGGCAACCATGTCCATCGACACCGCGCCGAACACATCCGCGCGGCTGCGGATAAAGCGAAAGCCGGCCAGCAGCGACTCCACGGATATCTTCTGTTTCAGCGGTTTCTGCTGCGCCGGCAGGCTCAGCATCAAACTCAAGGCAATCACGTACAGCAGCGTGGCCGGGCCATAGACCCAGCCGGCGCCGAGGGCGTAGAGCAGGCCGCCGAGGGCGGGCGCGACTATGGTGGCGCTCTGCATCGCCGAAGCGGAGGCCGCTACGGCAGCCGGGAACAGCCCCGGCGGCACGATATTCGGCAGCAGTGCCTGGGTGGTCGGCATCTCGAAGGCGCGGGCGGTGCCGAGTAAAAAAGCGATCAGGAAGATCGTCTCGCGGCTGATGCCGTCGACCGTGGTGCCGATCAGCAACCCCAGCGCGACCAGGCCCTGAGCGCTCTGGCACAGCGCCGCGACCTTGCGCCGGTCAAAGCGATCGGCCACATGGCCGGTGATCAGGATAAACAGGATCTTCGGCAGGAACTCGATCAGGCCGACCAGGCCAAGGTCGAGCACGCTGCCGGTGAGGCTGTACATCTGCCAACCAATGGCCACAGTGAGCATCTGGAAGCCGCTGGCGGTAAAGACGCGCGCCAGCCAGAAGGCGATAAAGGGGCGATGGTGGCGCAGCAGCAAAGTACCGTGGACGGACATGGCGATCGCTTAGCGTGAGGGCGCAAGGTAGGGGAGGTAGGGTCTGTTCCCGTTTCGTCGCGGCCGCGCCGGAGCCAGTTTTAGCGCGTTTTAGCGCGAGGCAAGGCACGAGATGCGAAGTTTAGTGAGCTAAATGAGCCATCGAGAAATGCAGCATCGCGCTAAAACTGGCCCGGCCCTGCGGGTTGCGCGCAAAATCTCGCCATGCGGTGTTGGAGGACTTGGCAAGGGAACAACCATTACCTGCGTCCTCCGCCTAGCGGAACGCCGCCCGGCCTTGCGAGATTTTTCGCAGCAACGCGGCTTGCGACGAAACGGGAACAGATCCTAGGTAGCAGCCTATCATTTTCCTCGGTACGGAAGCAGGCCGTGCTGGCATTCGCGCGACAAATGACCACAGCGTTGGTGCGGTCTGTGCGCCGTATCATTTGCTCATGATTGATCCAGATCAGTCAGCGCAGTGACTGTTCATGCTGTGGCCGCCACTGGCGAGCCCGTCGATAGTAATAAAACAAGAACAATCGAGCCCGATTGCGCTCCAACTCCCGGAGCGTGCACATGGCTGTGCTCCGAATTAACTTGAACGAGGATGCTCTATGTTCGGCTTAGAGGCGTTAGACCTGGCACGAATCCAGTTCGCCTTCACCATCTCGTTTCACATCGTCTTCCCTGCCATCACCATCGGTCTGGCCAGCTACCTGGCTGTGCTTGAAGGCCTGTGGCTGAAAACCCGCGAAGAGGTGTACCGCGACCTCTACCACTTCTGGGCGAAGATCTTCGCGGTGAACTTCGGCATGGGCGTGGTCTCCGGCCTGGTCATGGCCTACCAGTTCGGCACCAACTGGAGCGCGTTCTCCGATTTTGCCGGCGCGGTCACCGGGCCGCTGCTGACCTATGAAGTGCTCACCGCCTTCTTCCTCGAGGCGGGCTTCCTCGGCGTCATGCTGTTCGGCTGGAACCGCGTAGGGCCTGGCCTGCACTTCTTCTCCACGGTGATGGTGGCCGTCGGCACGCTGATCTCGACGTTCTGGATTCTCGCCTCCAACAGCTGGATGCACACGCCCCAGGGCTTCGAGATCATCGATGGGCGCGTTATCCCCACCGACTGGTTTGCTGTGGTGTTCAACCCCTCGTTCCCCTATCGCCTGGCGCATATGGCCACGGCGGCGTTCCTCGCCACTGCATTCTTCGTCGGCGCCTCGGCGGCCTGGCACCTGCTGCGCGGGCGTGACAACCCGGCGATCCGCAAGATGCTGTCGATGGCCATGTGGATGGCCCTGCTGGTGGCGCCAGTGCAAGCGGTGATCGGCGACTTCCACGGCCTCAATACGCTCAAGTACCAGCCGGCGAAAATCGCCGCGATCGAAGGCCACTGGGAAAACGTCGGTGACGAGCCGACTCCGCTGATCCTCTTCGGCTGGCCGGACATGGAGCGTGAAGAGACCCGCTTCAAGATCGAAATTCCGGCTCTGGGCAGCCTGATCCTGACCCACAGCCTGGACAAACAGGTACCGGCGCTCAAAGAGTTCGCCAAGGAAGACCGGCCCAACTCGACCATCGTCTTCTGGACCTTCCGGGTGATGGTCGCGCTGGGCATGCTGATGATTTTGACCGGCCTGTGGAGCCTGTGGCTGCGCCTGCGCGGGCGCCTCTACGAGAACCGCGCGTTCCTCTATATGGCGCTGTGGATGGGCCCATCGGGAGTCATCGCGATCCTCGCCGGCTGGTACACCACTGAAATCGGTCGCCAGCCCTGGATTGTCCACGGCCTGATGCGCACCGCCGATGCTTCGTCAGGGCACAGCTTTGCGCAGATGAGCCTGACCCTGGCGTTGTTCGTGGTGGTCTACTTCGCCTTGTTTGGCGCCGGTATCAGCTACGTGATGCGCCTGGTGCGCAAAGGCCCGGTGATCAACGAAGGCAAGGAAGAGGGCGCCGGTGGCCCCGGCCAGAAGCGTACCCCGGCGCGGCCGCTGTCAGCAGCCGATGAAAGCTTCGAAGAAGGTCAAAGCGACGACCTGGGCGAGAGGAATTGAACATGGGTATTGATCTGCCGTTTATCTGGGCCGTCATCATCATCTTCAGCATCATGATGTACGTGGTGATGGATGGCTTCGACCTGGGCATTGGCATCCTCTTCCCGTTCGTCAAAAGCGAGCGCGAGCGCGATGTGATGATGAACACCGTAGCGCCGGTCTGGGACGGTAACGAAACCTGGCTGGTACTCGGCGGCGCTGGCCTGTTCGGCGCCTTCCCCCTGGCCTACTCGGTGGTGCTCAGTGCGCTCTATTTGCCGCTGATTTTTATGCTGCTGGGGCTGATCTTCCGTGGTGTGGCTTTCGAGTTTCGCTTCAAGGCCAAGGCCGAGAAGCGTCACCTGTGGGACAAGGCGTTTATCGGCGGCTCGCTGACTGCGACCTTCTTCCAGGGGGTGGCGCTGGGTGCCTTTATCGATGGCTTCCAGGTGGTGGAGCGCAAGTTCGTCGGCGGCGCCTTCGACTGGTTTACTCCGTTCTCGCTGTTCTGTGGCGTGGCGTTGATCGCCGCCTATGCGCTGCTCGGCTGTACTTGGCTGATCATGAAAACCGAAGGCCGCCTGCAACAGCAGATGCACGACCTGGCCCGGCCGCTGGTGTTCGTGGTGCTCGGCGTTACCGCGCTGGTCAGCCTGTGGACGCCGTTGGCGCACAGCCCGATTGCCGAGCGCTGGTTCAGCATGCCCAACCTGCTGCTGTTTATGCCGGTGCCGGTGCTGGTGTTGCTGGCGACCTGGGCGTTGCTGCGCGCCATCGCGCGCAACGCCAATATCAGCCCGTTTATCCTTACCCTGGTGCTGATCTTCCTCGGTTACAGCGGTTTGGGCATCAGCCTGTGGCCGTACATCATCCCGCCGTCAGTGACCATCTGGGAGGCCGCCGCACCGCCGCAGAGCCAGGGCTTTATGCTGGTCGGCGCGCTGCTGATCATCCCCTTCATCCTGATGTACACCGCCTGGAGCTACTACGTATTCCGCGGCAAGGTGACGGAAGAAGACGGCTACCATTGAGGGCTTCGTGATGGACGAGCACACCGAGAAAAAACCGTTTTGGCAGCGCCTGGGTTGGCTGGTGCTGATCTGGACCGGCAGTGTGTTGGCGCTGGGGCTGGTGTCCTGGCTGCTGCGCCAGTTTATGCAGGCTGCGGGCATGGGCACGCCATAAACTGCCTCGGCCGCTGAACGAAAAACGCCGCGATACCCTCAAGGGATCGCGGCGTTTTTTATTGGCTACACCTTAGTGGTGTGTCAGTGCCCCGGTTGGTTTGTAATGCCCCGATCTGGCTTATGTAGGAGCGAATTTATTCGCGATGCTTTCGCGACGCCATCGCGAATAAATTCGCTCCTACAGCGACGCAACAGGTCTGCGTTTCAGCGCAACGCCCGCTTAATAAATTGCCTGGTACAGGCGGCGACGGTACTGGGTCACCAGTGGGTGATCATTGCCCAGCAGCTCGAAGACTTGCAGCAGGGTTTTGTGCGGTAGGCCGTCGGCGTAAGTGCGGTTGCGCACGAACAGGCGCAGCAGCCCGTCCAGGGCGGCGTCGTACTGTTGGCGGGCAAGTTGCTGCACGGCCAGTTGGTAGGTTGCTTCATCGTCTTCTGGCTGCTGGGCCAGGCGGGTTTTCAGGCTGGCGACTTCGGGCAGGTCGGCGGCCTGGCGCAGGAAGGTCAGTTGCGCCCGCGCACCGGCCAGGGCCTGTTTGTGTTCGTCACCGCTCACTGCGCCCAGCACCCGTTCGGCTTCGTCCAGCTCACCGCGTTCGGCCAGGCAGCGGGCGTAGAGGATTAGCGCCGATGGGTTGTCACTGTTCTCGCCAAGCAACTGGGTCAGCAGCTGTTCGGCATCGCCACTGCGGCCCTCGGCGTACAGCGCTTTGGCTGCTTCCAGCAAGTCGGCTTGCGGTGCCGGCGGCTCGGCAACATGGGGTTGCAGCAGGGCGCGAATCGCCGACTCGGGCTGCGCGCCGGAGAAGCCGTCGACCGGCTGGCCATCCTTGAACAGCACCACGGTCGGCAGGCTGCGAATGCCGAAGCGCGCGACGATGTCCTGCTCCACATCGCAGTCGACCTTGGCCAGCAGCAGCTCGCCCTGATAGCCCTCAGTGATCTGCGCCAGAACCGGCATCAGCGCCTTGCACGGCGCACACCATTCGGCCCAGAAATCCACCAGTACTGGCTTGTGGAAGGAGTTCTCGATCACCAGCTGCTCGAACTGAGCGGCGCCGCTGACGTTGAAGATATAGGGGGAGTCGCTCATGGTCGGTCTCGTTGGGCGAAAAGTCTTAGCACTAGTAAGTGTGGTTGAAGTGCGGCGAAATCAAGGCGCCGGTTAAACCCGCTGAGCATGGTACAGGCTCACATGGCAAAATTCGGCAGACTCGGCCAGATCCGGCCAGGTGCTGGCCTCGTGCATGGCCAACTGGCGATACAGCGGGTGGCGAAAATCGCGTACCCGTGAGTCGGCCACCAGGGCTTCGCGGCCGCGGCTGAGAAACTGGTCAAGCAACGGCAGGTTGGCGCGGTCATAGAGCACATCGGCCACCAGGATCAGATCGAAGCGGTCGGTCTCGGCAAAAAAATCCGCTGAGTAACTCAGAGTCACCCCATTCAGTTCGGCATTCGCCCGGCAGGCGTCGAGGGCCAGCGGGTCGAGGTCGCAGGCTACTACTTCCATCGCCCCTGCCTTGGCCGCGGCGATGGCGGCCACCCCTGAACCGGCGCCAAAGTCCAGTACCCGCTTGCCGCGCACCCATTCGGGATGGGCCGCCAGCCAGCGTGCCAGGACCAGGCCGCTGGCCCAGCAGAAGCACCAGTAGGGCGGCTCCTCGAGGATGCGTCGGGTTTCTTCGGGGTTGAAGGCGCGGTCCATATTCGCTGCATCGATCAGCCACAGCTGCAGGTCGGTGCCCGGCAGCGCCGTGGCGCTCAAACGGGCATCGCCAAGCAGCTTGCCCAGCGCCGTTTGCAGGGCGCCGGGTGGCGTCATGGGGCGCTGACCAGGCGCAGGGCCCCGAGGTCCTGGCTGTCGGTACCAGTGATGGTTTGCGGCGTCAGACGCAGAATCAAACGGCCATCGAGATGGGCGCGGCCGTGCAGTTCGACGCGCCGCTCGGCCTTCACTGCCTGCGGGTTGAACGGCAGGCGAAAGGGCAGGGCGGCGCCGTTGCTGCGCACCTGGATATTACCCAGCAGGCCCAGGGGGCGGCCGCGTTCGTCGACCTGCAGCAGCGCCAGTTCGACCACCGCATTGGCTGGCACATCCAGCAATTGGCCGCTAAGGGCGTGGCGGTAGTCGGTTTCCACCTCGACTGGCGCCGGGAGGGCCGCAGGTGTGACTGGCACGGCGGCAGGTTGCGGCTGCGAAGGCTCGCTGGAACAAGCCAGCAGTGTGGCGGCAAAGCCAAGCAGGGCGAGGGCGCGCAGGGCGCGGCGAAAGGTGTTCAGATCGATCAGCATGGGCTCGCGTTCTTCAATGGGGGCGCGCGTCTGTATACCGCAAAGGCGCTGGCTTGTCTTGCCGGTGGGATGCGCTACCATGACGCCTCGAACTTTCTGGCCCTCGCTTTCCTATGCACTGTCCTTTCTGCGCTGCCAATGACACCAAGGTGATCGACTCCCGGCTGGTCGCCGAGGGCGAGCAGGTGCGCCGTCGGCGCGAGTGCCTGGCCTGTGGTGAACGCTTCACCACCTTCGAGACCGCCGAGCTGGTGATGCCCCGCCTGATCAAGCAGGACGGCAGCCGTCAGCCGTTCGATGAAGACAAGCTGCGCGCCGGCATGCAGCGGGCCCTGGAAAAACGCCCGGTGAGTATTGAGCGCCTGGAAGCGGCCATCGCCCACATCAAGCACAAGCTGCGTGCCACCGGCGAGCGCGAAATCAAGTCGCTGGTGCTCGGTGAGCTGGTGATGACCGAGTTGCAGAAACTCGATGAAGTCGCCTATATCCGCTTCGCTTCGGTCTATCGACGCTTCCAGGACCTCAACGAGTTCCGCGAGGAAATCGACCGGTTGTCCCGCGAACCTGCGCAATCCTGATGGGCGGTAACGACCACGCCTTTATGGCGCGCGCCCTGGAATTGGCGCGCAAGGGCCTGTACTCCACCCACCCCAATCCCCGCGTCGGCTGCGTCATCGTGCGCGACGGGCAGATCGTCGGCGAAGGCTGGCATGTGCGCGCCGGCGAGCCCCACGCCGAGGTGCACGCCCTGCGCCATGCCGGTGATAAGGCCCGTGGCGCCACGGCCTACGTCACCCTGGAACCCTGCAGCCACCATGGCCGCACGCCGCCTTGTGCCGATGCACTGGTCGCTGCCGGCGTCACCCGGGTGGTCGCGGCCATGCAGGACCCCAACCCCGAGGTGGCCGGCAACGGCCTGCTGCGCCTGATGCACGCCGGCATTGCCGTCCAGAGCGGGGTGCTGGAGGCCGAAGCGCGGGCACTCAACCCTGGCTTTATCAAGCGTATGGAGCAGGGCCTGCCGTTTGTACGGGTCAAGCTGGCGATGAGCCTGGACGGGCGTACCGCCATGGCCAGCGGCGAAAGCCAGTGGATCACCGGGCCTGCGGCGCGTGCTGCGGTGCAGCGTTTGCGCGCGCGCTCCAGCGTAGTGCTCAGCGGTGCGGATACCGTGTTGGCGGATAACGCCCGCCTGACCGTGCGCCCCGATGAGTTGGGTCTGAACCCCGAATTGAGTTTTCTCGCCGCCAGCCGGCCGCCCCAGCGTGTGCTGGTCGATGGCCGCCTGCGCGTGCCGCTGAGCGCGGCGTTCTTCCAGGCCGGCCCGGCCCTGGTCGCGACCTGTGCGGCGGCCGCCTCGCGTGATCGCTATGCCGACGATGGACACGAACTATTGGCCGTGGCCAGCAGCAATGGGCATGTTGACCTGCGCAAGCTGCTGCTGGAGCTGGCGCGGCGCGGCGCCAATGAAGTGCTGGTGGAGGCCGGGCCGCGGCTGGCGGGCGCCTTTGCCCGGCAGCGGTTGGTCGATGAGTACCAGTTGTTTATGGCGCCGAAGTTTCTCGGTTCCGGCGCGAGGCCGTTGCTCGACCTGCCGCTGGCGCGCATGGCCGAGGCGCCACAGTTGACCATCGTCGATATGCGCGCGGTGGGTGACGACTGGCGCATCATCGCCGTGCCGTCGCCGAGCTGACTGCTGGGTCAGCGTCTGCGGTGCGGTACAGCCAGCAGGCAAATGTGGTAAAACGCTTACCGGCCACTGCGGTGGCCACAACGTTCTCAGGGCGGGGCGCAATTCCCCACCGGCGGTAATGACGCGCAACGCGTCTAGCCCGCGAGCGCTTGCCACGCTGGCAAGGTCAGCAGACCCGGTGTGATCCCGGGGCCGACGGTTACAGTCCGGATAAAGAGAGAGCGGGATTTGTAGACCCCGGCCTGCGCTTGCCTGCCGGAATGATCCCTATCGATCCAACACGCCCTGTTTTTCATTAAACAGGAGTTCGAACGATGTCCCATCAGTATTCCCTCACTGCCGTAGGCCGCTTGCGCGTGCTCGGCGACTGGGTTTTGTCCGCGGAGGCGCCATGTTCACCGGCATAATCGAGTCCATCGGCAGCATCCGCGCAATTACCCCCAAGGGTGGTGACTGGCGCCTGTATGTAGCCACCGGCAAGCTCGATCTGGGCGACGTCAAGCTCGGCGACAGCATTGCGGTCAATGGCGTGTGCCTGACCGCAGTCGAGCTGCCCGGCGACGGTTTTTGGGCTGATGTCAGCCGCGAAACCTTGGCGCGAACCGCCTTCGTCGACCTCAAGACCGGCAGCAAGGTCAACCTGGAAAAGGCCCTGACGCCGACCAGTCGCCTCGGCGGGCACCTGGTCAGCGGCCATGTCGACGGGGTCGGCGAGATCGTCGCCCTGGCGGAAAACGCCCGTGCCTGGCAGTTCACCGTGCGTGCGCCGAAGGAGCTGGCCAAGTACATCGCGCACAAGGGTTCGATCACCGTCGATGGCACCAGCCTGACGGTCAATGCCGTGAATGGCGCGGAATTCGAGCTGACCATCGTGCCGCATACCCTGGCCGAAACCATCATGCTCGACTACCGCCCCGGGCATAAGGTCAACCTTGAGGTTGACCTGCTGGCACGTTACCTGGAGCGCCTGCTGCTCGGTGACAAGGCCGCAGAGCCCAAGGCTTCCAGCCTGACCGAAGGTTTTCTCGCCGAACACGGCTACCTGAAGAATTAAGGACACTGCCCGATGGCACTCAATACCGCTGAAGAACTGATCGAAGACATCCGCGCCGGCAAGATGGTCATCCTCATGGATGACGAAGACCGCGAGAACGAAGGCGACATCATCATCGCCTCGGAATGCGTCACCGCCGAGCACATCAACTTCATGGCGCGCTTTGCCCGTGGCCTGATCTGCATGCCGATGACCCGCGAGCGCTGCGAACTGCTCAAACTGCCGCTGATGGCACCGCGCAACGGCTCCGGTTTTGGCACTAAGTTCACCGTTTCCATCGAGGCCGCCGAAGGCGTCACCACCGGTATTTCCGCCGCTGATCGTGCGCGCACCGTGCAGGCCGCTGTGGCCAAAGGTGCCGTGGCCGACGATATCGTCAGCCCTGGGCATATCTTTCCGCTGATGGCCCAGGCCGGTGGCGTGCTGGCCCGTGCCGGCCACACCGAAGCAGCCTGCGACCTGGCACGCATGGGCGGCTTCGAGCCGAGCGGGGTGATCTGCGAGATCATGAACGACGACGGCACCATGGCCCGTCGTCCGGAGCTGGAAGCCTTTGCCGAACTGCATGGCCTGAAGATCGGCACCATCGCCGACCTGATCCACTACCGCCTGATCCACGAGCGCACGGTCGAGCGCGTCAGCGAGCAGCCCCTGGACACCGAGTTGGGTCAGTTCAACCTGGTGACCTACCGCGACGGCGTGGAAAACACTGCGCACATGGCCCTGACCCTGGGCACCGTCTGCGCCGAAGAACCGACCCTGGTACGGGTGCACAATATGGACCCGCTGCGTGACCTGTTTCTGGTCAACCAGCCGGGGCGCTGGAGCATGCGCGCGGCCATGGCCGAGGTGGCCAAAGCCGGCAGTGGCGTGGTGCTGCTGCTCGGCAACCCGCTCACTGGCCCGGAGCTGCTGGCCCTGCTTGGTCGTCAGCAGCCGTCCAACCCGGCAACTTACAGCACCGTGGGTGCCGGTTCGCAGATTCTGCGCGACCTCGGCGTGCGCAAGATGCGCTTGATGAGTTCGCCGATGAAGTTCAACGCGATATCCGGCTTCGACCTGGAAGTTGTAGAATACCTGCCCGCTGATTGACAGCCGGCTACGCTCGGCACAGGCCTGACCCATCAAGGGCGGGCCTGGCGACAGACAGAATGCTTATTTCGGGGTGCACAGCGCCCTGGCTCTTTACACACTGCGAGAACTCGAAATGACCCTGAAGACCATCGAAGGTACCTTCATCGCCCCCAAAGGCCGCTTTGCCCTGGTGGTCGGCCGCTTCAACAGCTTCGTCGTCGAAAGCCTGGTCAGCGGCGCCGTCGATGCCCTGGTACGCCACGGCGTGAGCGAGAACGACATCACCATCATCCGCGCGCCGGGTGCTTTCGAGATTCCGCTGGTGGCGCAAAAGGTCGCGCAGCGTGGCGACTTCGACGCGATCATTGCCCTGGGCGCCGTGATCCGTGGCGGCACCCCGCATTTCGAGTACGTGGCCGGTGAGTGCACCAAGGGCCTGGCTCAGGTCTCCATGGAATTCGGCGTACCGGTTGCGTTCGGCGTATTGACTGTCGATTCGATCGAACAGGCCATCGAGCGCTCCGGCACCAAGGCCGGCAATAAAGGCGCCGAAGCGGCTCTGTCGGCTCTGGAAATGGTCAGCCTGCTGGCGCAGTTGGAGGCCAAGTGAGCCAGGCCGACGGCAAGCAGCCGCAAGCTGCCAAGAAAGGCCCCAGCGCCAAGACCCTGGCGCGTCGCGAGGCGCGCACCCTGGCCATGCAGGCGCTGTATTCCTGGCACATGGCCGGGCAGAGCCTGAACGAGCTGGAAGCGCAGTTCCGCGTCGACAATGACTTCGACAAGGTCGACGGCGCCTACTTCCACGAGATTCTCTACGGCGTGGCGCGCAACAAGAGCGACATCGACGGCGCCTTCGAGCCGCTGCTCGACCGTCCGCTGGCCGAGATCGACCCGGTCGAGCTGGCGATCCTGCGCCTGTCGACCTTCGAGTTGAAGCAACGCATCGACGTGCCGTACCGCGTGGTGATCAACGAAGGTATCGAGCTGGCCAAGGTCTTCGGCGCCACTGACGGGCACAAGTTCGTCAACGGCGTGCTGGACAAGCTGGCACCGCAACTGCGGGCCGAAGAAGTTCGCGCGTTCAAGCGCTGATGCCGTTGGGTGAGTTCGAGCTGATTCGCCGCTACTTCGCCGCCGCGCCCTGTGCGCAGGGGGCTGCGGGTGTGGCGCTGGGCATTGGCGATGATTGTGCGCTGCTCGAACTCGCCGGCGACGAGCAACTGGCCATTTCCACCGATACCCTGGTGGTGGGCGTGCATTTTCCCCAGCAGGCCGACCCTTTCCTGCTCGGTCAGCGTGCGCTGGGCGTATCGGCCAGCGATCTCGCCGCCATGGGTGCCACGCCCATTGGCTTTACCCTCGCTCTGACCCTACCGGAAGCCGATGCTGACTGGCTGCAGGCGTTTGCCCGTGGCCTGGACTGCATGGCTGCGCGCTGCGGCTTGCGCCTGATCGGCGGCGATACCACCCGTGGTCCGCTGAGCCTGACCCTGACGGTATTTGGCCGTGTGCCCCGTGGTCAGGCGCTGACCCGCGCTGGCGCCCAGCTTGGCGACCTGCTGTGTGTCGGCGGTGCGCTCGGCGAGGCAGCGGCGGCGTTGCCGCTGGTGCTGGGGCAGGTGCCGGCCGACGGGGTGCATGCCGAAGCGCTGCTGGCGCGTTATTGGTCGCCAATGCCGCAGCTTGACCTGGGTCAGGCCCTGCGCGGGCGGGCCACGGCGGCGCTGGATATTTCCGATGGCCTGCT
>JAHJYA010000044.1 GCA_018826895.1 Gammaproteobacteria bacterium | reverse complement strand
GTAAACGGACTTGGCCAAATCAACGGCAATACGCTTCATCGCGGCTCTCCCAATGTCAGTCAACACCTATTTCGGTATAGAACGGTGGCGCGGGGAGAGTCCATTACAGCATTCAAATCGCTCGCTGCGCTCACTGGGACGGGCTAAAGCCCAATGTGATCAACTTAAGCATGTTCGAGTGCGTGTATTAGGGAACAGGCCACGATTACCTACAAGAAAACCGTGTTTTTATCCCTTTTTCTGTCTGAACGACAGTGCAAAACTTCGCGACTAAAGCATCGCGGCTAAAGCGGAGTGCCGCCCAGCCCCTCCCTCAGGGTGTAAGCCTTCAACCGCCTCAACTCCACAACGCCCCCACCGGCGTATCCAGCGCATAGTGCGTCGCCACCTGTGCCTGCAGCAGCTCTGCCGTGGCCAGGGCATCGGTCAGTGCATGGTGCGCCTGGTACAGCGGTAGGTTGTAGCGCAGGCGGCTGTCGGCCAGGCGGATGGAGGTGGGTTGGCGGCCGAGCAGTTTGGCCAGCCAGCCGGGTTGGCGTGTGCGGTGCAGGCGGGCTTCCAGTTGCATGGTGTCGATCACCGGGAAGTGCAGGCCTTCGCCGAGTTGCTGGCGTACGGCCTGGTCGATAAAGCCGCGTTCGATATTGCGGTAGTGCACCACCATGACGTGGCCCTGCATGGCCGCCAGCAGTTCGTCGAGGATGTGGGTCAGGCGCGGGGCGTGGCGGATGTCGGAGTGGGTGATGCGGTGGAAGGGCACGGACTCGCCGCTCAACTCGCTGGTGGGTTTGACCACCCAGTAGCGCGCCTCGCCGCAGCGGATGCGCTGCAGGTCCAGTGGTACCAGGCCGAGGCTGATGATGGCGTGCTGTTGGGCGTCGAGGCCGGTGGTTTCGACATCCAGGGCGAGCAGCGGCACGGCCTCGATGGGCGTGTCCATGGCTACCACGCCCGCCTGGTAGAAGGCTTTCAGGCGCGGGTCGCGGCTTTGTTCGGCGAGTTGCGCGTAGAGCGCTGGCCAGTCGGGCACCTGATCCTGGCGCTGGCCTTTCATGGGTTGCGCACCGCGTGGGGTGGGTAGCGAAAGCGCAGGAATTTCTGCGCGTTGCTGAGCACCTGGAAGGCTTCCTTGAGGTTGTAGCGCTCGCTCGCCGAGACCTGTTCGGGCTCGATGTAGTTGTTCGGCTCGCGCTCGGCCTCAACCGCCGCGGCCTGGTGACGAATGCGCACCAGGGAGAGGAATTCCAGGGCGTAGCGCAGCTGGCTGATGGCTTCGGGCGGCATCAGTTTGGTGGCGGCGATGGCGTCCAGGCGCTCGAAGGAGTTTTGCGCCTTGCTGCCGCAGGCCAGGGCGTGCACGCGGATCAGGTCGGTGAGCGGGGCGGTGCCGCGGCCCTTGAGGTTGATGATGTTCTTCTGCTGGCCGTCCTTTTCCATCACGAAGGTGCGGAAGAAGCCCAGCGGCGGCGTGCGGTTCAGGGCGTTGCGCGCCATGGCGGCGAGGAACGCCGGGTTGGCGCTGGGGCGGGTGGCGACCAGGTCCTTGAGCTGCTCGACCAGCTCGCTTTCACCGTAGACGCTGTCCAGGTCGAAGAAGATGCAGCTGTTGAGCAGGGTGGTTGGGTTAGGGCGGTCGATCCACTCGCGAAAATAACCCTGCCAGACTCGCAGTGGCTGGCGCCACTGTGGGTTGCTGGCCATGATCCCGCCCTTGCAGTAGGCGTAGCCGCAGGCCGCCAGGCCTTTGCTGACGAAGCGGGCGAGCTTGAGAAAGTACTCATCGTGCACTGCGGGGTCGAAGCGGTCGTCGAGGACCAGGGCGTTGTCCTGATCGGTGACCAGCAGTTGCTCGTCGCGCGCCATGGAGCCCAGCGCCATAAAGCTGTAGGGCACCGGTGGCGGGCCGAATTCGGCCTCGGCCAGCTCCAGCAGGCGCTGGGTGAAGGCGCGGCCCAGGCCGGCGGTGGCGCTGCCGATCATGTGTGCGCTGGCCTCGTCGCGCACCATGCGCACGAAGGTCGCGCGCAGATCCGGCAGCAGTGCCTGCAAGCCGCTGACCTGGGTCTGGTTGAACAGGGTGTTGACCAGGTGCAGGCTGCTTTGCGATTCGTAGCGGACGATGTCCGACAGGTTGAGCATGCCCACCGGGCGGCGGCGCTGCACCACTGGCAGGTGGTGGATGTTGTTGCGCAGCATGCACAGCATGGCCTCGAACACCGAGTCGTCGGCCTGCACGGTGATCGGGTTGGGTGACATCACCTGGCTCACCGGGGTGTCGGCATTCAGGCCTTCGGCGACCACACGGGTGCGCATGTCGCGGTCGGTGAGGATGCCGACCATCACCTGGGTCTGCTGGTCGAGCACCGACACCTGCTCGGGGTTGGGCCAGCGCGCGTTGGGGTCGACGATTACCAGGGAAGACACGCTCTGCTCGGTCATCACCCGCGCCGCCTCGCGCACCGAGGTGTCGAGGCTGACGCTGACCGGCGCGCGGGCGATCAACTGGCGCACCTTGATCTTCATCAGGTCGCGCGCCTTGCCCTGGCTGTCCACCGCGCTCTTGAGGCGCGACTGGCCCTCGGCTTCGACGAAGTCGGCAAAGCTGTCGAAGGCCTCGCAGAGCTGGGCGAATACGGCAGCGGGGATAAAGTAGATCAGGCTGTCTTCAATGGCCCGCGCCGGGAAGCGCACCTTGTTGCTGCGCAGCAGACCGGCCTGGCCGAAGATGTCGCCCTCGCTCAGGCGGTTGTACAGCTCACCGTTGCGCCGATAGATCTCCACCGCGCCGCTGCGCACGTAGTGCAGCTCGTGGATGTCGGCGCCGTACAGGAGGATGTCGCTGCCGGCCTTGAAGTAAGCCACCTGCACTTGGGTGGCAATGGCATCGAGACGGTCTTCGGGCAGGGCGTCGAAGGGCGGGAAGCGGTTCAGGTGATCGCGGATCTCGATCAACTCGATCTGCATGGGGGCCTCGTTCGCGGGCGGGCGGTACAGGATACGGCGTTGACCGGCAGCTGTCCGCGCTCGCGGGTGTAATCATGTTTCCTGGGGCCGTGCTCCTGCGCAAGCCGCTAGTGCGGATGAGGCCAATTGCACCGGCTTTCAGCCACGGCATCGTGGGCATGCAGGCTTTCGGCATGCACCACGCGCAGGTGAAAGCCGCTTACTTGCGACAGCGCCGCCAAGCTGCGGTGCAGGCGCCGCGCGGCGTCTTCGCAGAACATCAGGTTCTGGCCGTTGGCCAGGGCGAAGGCCTGCTCATCGGCGCGCTTGACTGCGGTTTGCAGCGCGGTGCCCAGGGCGCGCTCGGCGTCATCGATGAGCGTCAGCAGCTGCAGCTCGTTGGCGCTGGCGTCGAGGCGCACCTGCAGGGTCGCGGTGCTGCGCTGGCTATGCGGCGTGGCGAGGATGCCTTGGGTTGAGCCGAGCCAGGCGAGTACATCGGCGTGGTCCAGCGGCTGGCCGGCGAAGTCGACGCTAAAGCGCTGTTGAATCAACTGGCGAGCCAGGGCAGCGGAGCAGGGGCAGGTCGAGGAATAACCGACGCTGACCTGCAGTTCCAGATGAAACCCCTGCGCATCCTGGCGTGCGCGGATTTCCAACGGATAACTCTTCCAACCGCTGAGCGGGCTGACCAGCGCAGGTCGGTTGAGCAGTAGCTCGCCGCGCAGGTTCAGGTAGGCGCTATTGGACAGCTGCAGGTGGCTGTCGAGAAACTGCCCCAGCACCTGCTGCAGTAGCGCGGGCGTCACGGCCTGATGTTCAAAGGTGTGCAGCGCCAGGTACAGGCGCGACATATGAATGCCCCGCGCTTCGCCGTCATCCAGGCTGACGCCGGCATCAGCGCGTCCGGCGATGCGTTGGTCGGCCAGGTGCAGCGGCAGGGCGATATCAGCCATGCCCACCCAAGTCAGGGCTTGGGCGTGGTGGGTGGCCTGGGCGGCGATGTCTGGCAGGGTCAGAGCGTTCATCGGAATTCCAGAGGTTGATTTGTGTAGTTAATGTTATGTTATAACAATTAAGTCACCTTGCCAGCGAATCCATCGCCATGTCCACACCCCTGAATGACGCGCAGCTGCTTGCCCAGCCCGCCGACGACTACATGAACGAGGCCCAGCAGGCGTTTTTCCGCGAGCGTCTGTTGGCGCAACGCAGCGAACTGCAGGCGCGCATCGCCGAGGAGTTCGCCGGCCTGCGCGAGCACGAGGTCGGCAGCGACCCGGCCGATATTGGCGCCGCCGAAGAGCAGCGCCAGTGGCAACTGCGCCTGCTGGAGCGGGAAAAGCGCCTGCTCGACAAGATCGACGAAGCGCTCACTCGCCTTGCCCGTGGCGAATACGGCTGGTGCCGTGAAACCGGTGAGCCGATTGGCCTGCAACGTCTGCTGCTGCGGCCCACCGCCGACCTGTGCATCGAAGCCAAAGAGCGCCAGGAACTGCGCGAAAGACATCAGAAGCGGGTCGTCTGAACCCGCCCTTCAATAACCGTGAACCCTGAGGGACTCGCCATGCCCACCCGCCTTCCCGTTACCGTGCTGTCCGGCTTTCTCGGCGCCGGTAAAAGCACGCTGCTCAACGCCATCCTGAAAAACCGCCAAGGCTTGAAAGTGGCAGTCATCGTCAACGATATGAGCGAAATCAATATCGATGGCAGCGAAGTTCAGCGTGATGTCACCCTTAACCGCGCCGAAGAAAAACTCGTGGAAATGAGCAACGGCTGTATCTGCTGCACCCTGCGCGAAGACCTGCTGGAAGAGGTCAGCCGCCTGGCCGATGAGGGCCGTTTCGACTACCTGCTGATCGAGTCGACCGGCATCAGCGAGCCGCTGCCGGTGGCCGAGACTTTCACCTTTCGCGATGAGCAAGGACAGAGCCTGGCTGACAAGGCGCGCCTGGACACCCTGGTGACCGTGGTCGACGGGGTCAACTTTCTGCGCGATTTCCACGAGGCCGAGAGTCTGGCCAGCCGTGGCGAAACCTTGGGCGAGGGTGACGAGCGTTCGATCACCGACCTGCTGATCGAGCAGGTCGAGTTCGCCGACGTGTTGCTGATCAGCAAGATCGACCTGATCAGCAGCGCCGAGCGCGAGGAGCTGAGCGCCATCCTGCGCGGCCTCAATACCCACGCCGAGATCGTGCCGATGGCCATGGGCGCGGTACCGCTGGAGAAAATTCTCAATACCGGGCGTTTCGACTTCGAGCGTGCGGCCCAGGCGCCCGGCTGGCTCAAGGAGTTGCGTGGCGAGCACATCCCGGAAACCGAGGAGTACGGCATCGCCTCCAGCGCCTACCGCGCGCGGCGGCCGTTTCACCCCGAGCGCTTTTATACCTTCCTCAACCGCGAGTGGACCAACGGCCGCCTGCTGCGCTCCAAAGGTTTCTTCTGGCTGGCCAGCAAGCACCAGGAGGCCGGCAGCTGGTCCCAGGCTGGCGGGCTGATGCGCCATGGCTTTGCCGGGCGTTGGTGGCGTTTTGTGCCGAAAAACCAGTGGCCGCAGGACGAAGAAGGGCTGCAAACCATCATGAAACACTGGCAGGCGCAGACCGGCGATTGCCGTCAGGAGCTGGTGTTTATCGGCCAGAACATCGACTTCGCCCAACTGACCGCAGAGCTGGATGCCTGCCTGCTCGACGATGCGGAAATGGCCCTGGGTGTTGAAGGCTGGCGGTTGCTGCCCGATCCGTTCGGTGCCTGGACCGAGGAGGCTGCATGAGCCTGGCCCACGCCATCACGCTGCGCGCGCCGGCGCAGCAGCTGTGCAGTGCGCAGATCGGGGTGCTCGGCGAGGTACTGCGCGACGAGGTCAACCTGGCCTGTTGGCAACGACAACTGCCGGTGCAGATCAGCGACTTTTGCCACGCTCTGCTGGCCCAGGGTGATGCCCTGGCGGCCTCCGTAGTGCTGGAATTGGCCAGCCCGGAAGAGCCGCCGAAGCTGCACGGCCTGGTCGACCAGTACAGCGACCTACCGGGCCAGGCGGCGTTTCTGGCGGATGTCGCTTGGCTGGTGAGCGCCTTTGCCTACCTGGTCGATGCGCGGCGCATCGGCCTGCGTCTGCGCCTGTTGGATAAGGCCATGTGCCCGCGCTTTCACGTTGACCACGTGCCGCTACGGCTGATCACCAGTTACGCCGGGATCGGCAGCCAATGGCTGGAGGAGGGCGTGATCCCGCGCCAGCGCCTCGGCGACCCTGCCGCCGAACCGCAGGACGCGACGCGGATCCATCAGGCGCAGGCCGGTGACGTGCTGCTCGCCAAGGGGGAAAAGTGGGTCGGTAACGAAGGGCACGGGCTGATCCACCGTTCACCGCAGCCACCTGCGGGTGAGCAGCGTTTGCTGCTGACGCTGGATTGGTTGGGGTAGTGAATCACAGCCTGTAGGAGCGCCGCCCCGGCGCGAAGCAGTTGGCTGTCTGTGGGATTGTGCGATGGCTTCTATTCGTCGCGGGGCGCGACTCCTACGGGATTGTGGCAAGGCCACTGCTTTGTAGGAGCGCCGCCTCGGCGCGAAGCGTTCGCCTACTAGCGCGCCATCCACACGCCTTTGCTTTGCTGCTCGCAGTAGGCCTTGAGGTAGGTCGCGTCGCTGGCGACACCGTAGTAATGCACATCCTGCTGGTAGGGCGTGCCGCCGACGCGGGCGTTGCGGCACACGCCGTAGGCACCGATTGGGCATTGCTCGACGAACTCCACGGCGACGGTCTGGCCCTTGAGCTGCGGCTGGCAGAAGCCGCTGCGAAACAGGTTCGGTGGGATGCTGCGGTTCTGCTGACAGACCTTCACGTCCAGGCGCTCGGCCTGGCTGCGCACCACGCAGGCTTCGCCCCAGGCCAGCCCGGACAACAGGAACATCCCCAACAGCAGAACGGCGCGCATCGTGGCAAACCTCGACAAACAGACAATGCTCAGAGAGAAGGCGCCGACTCTAGCACGCAGCTTTTCCAGCGTCAGCGGCTTCTCTCTCAGCCGGCAAACCCGCACCATAGGCCCATGTTGAAGAATATTCCGACTCATCTGATTGCCGGGCCGTTGGGCGCCGGCAAGACCAGCCTGATCCGTCACCTGCTGGCGCAGCGTCCCGCCCATGAGCGCTGGGCGGTGCTGATCAACGAGTTCGGCCTGGTCGGCCTGGACGCTGCGCTGCTGACCACGCACGAGGATGGTGTGGCCTTGGGTGAGGTGGCCGGTGGCTGCCTGTGCTGCGTCAACGGTGTGCCGTTCCAGGTTGGCCTGGGCCGCCTGTTGCGCCAGGCCAAGCCCCATCGTCTGCTGATTGAGCCGTCCGGCCTTGGCCATCCGCTGCAACTGCTGGCGCAACTGGGCGAAGCGCCCTGGGCCGGCGTGCTGGCGGTGCAGGCGCCGCTGCTGGTGTTGGATGCCCAGGCATTAGCCCATGGCGAAGCCCTGGCGCAGAGCCAACAGGCGACGCTGGAACACGCCGGGCTGATGCTGTTGAACAAGGCCGAAGGGCTGGACGCTGCGGCCAAGGCACGCATCCTGGCGCAGCTGCCCGCGCGACCGCTTTACTGGGCCAGCCAGGGGGCATTGCCGTTGGCCGAGCTGCCCGGTTTCAGCGCCCAGGGCGACAGCGGTGGCACGCTGGATAACCTGCCCAAAGCCGCAGAACCCTTGCCTCAGCTGTGGCGCAACCCGGCCGAGCCGATCTGCCAAGTGCAGCAGCAAGCCGAAGGCTGGAGCATCGGCTGGCGCTGGCACCCCAGCCAGCAGTTCGCGCTATCACGTATCGAGCAATGGCTTGCCAGCCTGCCCTGGCGCCGCGCCAAGCTGGTGCTGCACAGCAACGCTGGTTGGCGCTCGGCCAATGCCCTGAATGGCCAGGCATTGCAGTGGCAGCACAGTGAATGGCGCAAGGATTCGCGGCTGGAGCTGATTTTTGCTGAGGCACAAGACGAACAGGCGCTGCGACTTGGTCTGCACGCCTGTCTAGCGCACGATCAGCTCGATCAGGCTGCCGATCACCAGCATCAGCACGGCCACGACGCTGATACGCAGAGCCAGGGGTGAGGTGAGCCAGCGCCACAGCTGATGCCGCGGTTCGGCACGCAGGGCCTGCAAGTGTGGGGCGAACTGCCGGTCTATCCACAGAGCAAACAGCGGGTCGCGGTAGAGCAGGTGCCGCGCGTGCTCCATGTCGGTGTAGAGCGTCACGCGCAGGACGAAGTGCAGGTCGCCGTCGTCTGCGCATCCCGTCGTCAGTACGTGGCAGTTGATACCGTTGCGGCTGAGCCGGTGGCCCAGGTGCTCGATAAAGCCTTTGTGGCTGGATTCCAGTAAAACGAACACCCTGACATCCTCCCTGAGCGGTGGGCCGTTAGCATGCCGCAAGCAGATAGAACTGACGAGTCGCCCGGCGCCGCCGATAATCCCCTTCTTCAAGATTGCGCAAGGTACGCCCATGCACCTGCTTCCCTGGTCCCACGCCTGTTCCGCCGGCTTCACCCTGCGTGGTTGGTATTCGCCGCCGTCCGGTAAGCCGGTGCTGCATATGCTGCACGGCAACGGCTATTGCGGCCGGGTCTATACGCCGATGCTGCGCGAGCTGGCCGCAACGTTCGACCTCTGGCTGTGCGATGTGCAGGGGCACGGCGAGAGTGACCATGGCGGTCGTTTTCACGGTTGGAACCGCAGCGCTGAGCTGGCCCTGGAGGCCTTCGATGCCGGCCGCGAGCGATTTGCCGATGCGCCGCTGTTTGCCCTCGGGCACAGCTTTGGCGGGGTGCTCACCAGCCTGATGCTGGCGCAGCGCCCGACCCTGTTCAGCCGCGCGGTGTTGCTTGATCCCGTGCTGTTTGGTCCGGCGATGATTGGGGTGATGGCGTTGTCCGATGTCGTCGGCCTGAGCCGGCGCACCACCTTGGCGAGCAAGGCGCTCAAGCGCCGCAGCAGCTGGCCGGACCGCGCCGCGGCGCATAAGGCGCTGCATGGTCGCGGGATGTTTCGCGGTTGGACCGAGGAGGCGTTTGCCGCTTACATCGAACACGCGTTGAAGGACAGCGAAGCCGGCGTCGAGCTGCGTTGCCGGCCGAGCCGTGAGGCCGACATCTTCAGCTCCTACCCACGCCGGTTGTGGCCGTCGCTGGCCAAGGTCACCACGCCGAGCCTGGTGCTCTACGGTCAGCACAGCTACCCCTTTGTCGCCCGCTCCGTGGCACGCTGGTGCGCCGGTAACGCGCATGTTCGTGGGCAGGTTGTGCCCGGTGGGCATTGTTTTATGCAGGAGTTTCCGCAGGACAGTGCGCAGCGGGTGGCCGAGTTTCTGTTGCCGCAGGCCTGACAGTAGCCTGGGTTGAGCGCAGCGATACCCGGGTGTCGCCAAGCTCGACCAGGCTACTCGCTGCTTACTCGGCCTTGCGCCGCCAGTCGTCGAGCTGGATCACCTTGGCGTCATGCTGCACAGCGACGGGTTCGGGCTGTGGCTCCTGCACCGGGTGCGGGGCCAGCTCGATACGCCCCAGATGGCGGCCGAACATGATGATCAGGCCGTCGTGGCGCTGCTCGCCGGTTACCGTGAACTCGAAGCCATAGACCCGCGCCAGACGCTTGCGTCCGCGGGTGTCGGGCAGCAGGGCCAGGCGACGCAGGGCGACGGCACCGTCGAGCAGTTCGACATCGGCGCGTTTGCAATGCTGCTGTACCAGCTTCAGCGCCTGCTCGCGCAGGCCGTGGGCATGCCAGAGCCAGGCGCCGGCGGTAGCCAGCAGCATCAGGACGAACAGGTTGCCAAGGGTCAGCATCAGGAGCACGCCGGGCGAAAGAGACGCTCCAGCTTACCTGAGCACTGCGGAAAAAACGTCTACCGCGGTGCGCTGTCCGATGTACCGCCGGGTGGCTCAGGCTTTCTCGTTGGCCATGCCCAGGCGGGCGAACATGACCCGGGCGATTTCCCGTTCGCCCATCACCACCAGGTCGGCGTCGTGGGCCTTGAGGTAGTCGACATCGTCGTCAAAATGCGCGCGAGCGATGATGTCCAGCGCGGCATTGGCCTCGCGACCGTGCTTGGCGATCTGCCCGGCTTCCAGGCAATTGGGGATGGCGATCATCAGCCAGCGCGCCTGGGCCACGTTGGCCAATTGCAAGACGTGGGTACTGGCCGCGTTGCCGAGCACCACACTGTAGCCCTCCTCGCGCAAGTCCTGAGCGTTACTGCGGTTGTCGTCGATGATCACCAGCGGTATGCCCTCGGCACGCAGACGCCGGCTGATGCGACTGCCGACCCGGCCATGACCGATGATGATGGCATGGCCGGTTTCGCTGATCGGATGGCGGTCGTTGTCTTCGCTTTCGGCGCGGCTGCTGCCGTCCACCGGAACCGTGTCTTCGCGGCGGTCGAGCCACGGCTGCAAACGGTCGATCAGCAGGAACAGCAGGGGGTTGAGCAGGATCGACAGGATCGCACCGGCCAGCACCAGGTCGCGCCCGGCAGGTGGCAGCAGCTCCAGGCTGACGCCCAGGCCGACGAGGATAAAACTGAATTCGCCGATCTGCGCCAGACTGACCGAAATGGTCAGGGCTGTGCTCAGTGGTTTGCGGAAGGCCAGCACGATAAGCATCGCCGCAAGGGATTTACCGACCACGATAACCAGCACCGTGCCCAGTACCAGCAAGGGCTGCTGCACCAGGATCGCCGGGTTGAACAGCATGCCGACGGAGACGAAAAACAGCACGGCGAAGGCGTCGCGCAGCGGCAGCGAATCTTCCGCTGCGCGGTGGCTGTATTTCGACTCGTTGAGGATCATGCCGGCGAAGAAGGCGCCGAGGGCGAAGGACACGCCGAACAGCTTGGCCGAACCGTAGGCGATGCCCATGGCAATGGCCAGCACCGCCAGGGTGAACAGCTCACGCGAGCCGGTGCCGGCACTGCGCTCGAGCAACCAGGGAATGACCCGGCGACCGACCACGACCATCAGCGCGACGAAGGCCATGACCTTGCCGAGCGTCAACGCCAACTGCAGGCCAACGCTGCTGTCCGCGGCGATGCCCACCGGCAGGCCGCCGAGGACTCCGGACAGCGCTGGCAGCAGGACCAGCGCCACGACCATCACCAGGTCTTCGACGATCAGCCAGCCCACGGCGATCTTGCCGCGCCGGCTGTCGAGCAACTGGCGCTCCTCCAGCGCGCGCAACAGCACCACGGTGCTGGCCACCGACAATGCCAGGCCGAACACCAGGCCAGCGCCCCAACCCCAGCCAATCGCCCAGGCCAGGCCCATGCCGAGCAGGGTGGCGACAGTGATCTGCACCAGTGCGCCGGGAATGGCGATGTGCTTTACCGACATCAGGTCTTTCAGCGAGAAGTGCAGGCCTACGCCGAACATCAGCAGAATCACGCCGATCTCGGAAATCTCGTGGGACAGCTCCTTGTCGGCGACGAAGCCAGGCGTGAACGGGCCGACGATGACACCAGCCAGCAGGTAGCCGACCAACGGTGAGAGGCGTAAGCGGTGGGCCAGGCTGCCAAAGATGTAGGCCAGCACGAAGCCGGCGGCAATGGTGGCGATCAGGGGGGTGTGGTGCGGCATAGCGGCTCCCGATTTGCAGACGACGGCCGGAGCCGCACGCGGCTGGAGGGGAGGCAGCCGGTGCGGCGGCAGGGCATCGCCTGCTGCGGCCAAATAGACCTGGGAGTTTACATGCTCGGCTTTCTTATAACCAAAAAATATTTAAACAGTATGTGTTCAGTACTCGCCATCGGTTTTCAATGCGCGGTAACGGGCGTCAAGCTCCTGGCGAATGCCTCGGCGTTGCTCTCCCTGAACAAAGCGGCGGCGCTCGTCGGCAGTTTGCGGCTGGCGCGGTGGAATGGGGATGGGCTTGCGCGCCTCATCCACTGCAACCATGGTGAAGAAGCAGCTATTGGTATGACGCACCGACCGCTCGCGGATGTTCTCGGTCACCACCTTGATACCGATTTCCATCGAGGTGCGCCCAGTGAAGTTGACCGAGGCGAGAAAGGTCACCAGTTCACCGACATGGATCGGTTCGCGGAAGATCACCTGATCCACCGACAGGGTCACCACGTAACTGCCGGCGTAGCGGCTGGCGCAGGCGTAGGCCACTTCATCCAGGTACTTGAGCAGGGTGCCACCGTGGACATTGCCGGCGAAGTTGGCCATATCCGGGGTCATCAACACGGTCATCGTCAGTTGGGCGTTTCCGGGTTCCATAGGGGGCGCTCTGTGCTCGGGGAGAGGGCAATTTAAGCCAGCTTCGTGCCAGGGTAAGCCTGTGCCTACCCTCATACTGCATAACAGACACTCTGCCTGGACGCCTGCAAGGCGCGTGACGGCACAGACGGCGAGCGCCCATTCGCTTCGTCGGCGGCGTAAAAGCATGGTGCGTTGCCTTGATATTAATTAGAATCAATCTCATTTGTTTGTGTGTAGGGCATCTTGAGATGATTGACGCAGCTACGCCGCCGGAGCAGAGCCTGAATACGCTGTATCGCGAGCACCGAAGCTGGCTGGAGAGCTGGTTGCGAAAGCGCGTGGGCAATGCCTGGGATGCGGCGGACCTGAGTCAGGATACCTTTGTGCGAGTACTTGCCAGCTCCCAGCAGCTCGCCGAGCTGCGTGAGCCGCGCGCTTACCTGCTCACGGTGGGTAAGCGCCTGCTGAGCAACTTCTATGCGCGGCGCAGCCTCGAGCAGGCCTATCTGGAGGCGTTGGCGCAGTTGCCTGAGGACAGCGTGCCGTCCCCGGAGCAGCGTTGGCTGCTGCTGGAAACCTTACAGGCCTTGGACGAATTGCTCGACGGCCTGCCGCGCCCAGTGCGCCGGGCGTTTCTCTATAGCCAGCTGGAAGGCCTGGGTTACCGCGAGATCGCGCAACGCCTCGAGGTCTCCGAGCGTACGGTCAAACGCTACATGGCCCAGGCTTACGAGCACTGTCTGCTGGTGGCGTTGTGATGCGTTCGGCGCCTGCCGACGAGACTCGCGAGGTGGCCCGCGCGGCAGCCCAGTGGCTGGCGCTGCTGGAGTCGGGTCGGGCCAAGGAAGAGGATCACATTCGCCTGCAGAACTGGCGCGCCAGTAAGGATAGCCACGAGCGCGCCTGGCAGAAGGCGCAGTTGCTGCGCCAGCGCTTTGCCGGGCTGCCAGCGGCGCTGGCAATGGCCACCCTGGATCGACCGGACACGGCACGACGCGAGGCGCTAAAGCGCATCCTCGGCGTGACGGCGCTAGTACCCGCAAGCTGGTTGCTGGCGTGGCAGTTGCCCCTGGATGTCTGGCGTGCCGACCTGCACACCGCCACTGGCGAGCACAAGCGGGTGGTACTGGCCGATGGCAGCCTGTTGCAGCTGAACACCGATACGGCGGTCGATGTTGACCTGGCGGCGCGTCTGCTGACGCTGGTGCGGGGGGAAATCGCGCTCAAGGTGGCAGACAGCAAGACGCTGACCATCCAGGCTCCCTATGGACGTATTCGTCTCAACAGCAGTGACGTCTGCATGCGCCTCACTGAGCGCGAGTGCCGGCTCTCGGTGGCCAGCGGGGTGGTGCAGGTGCAGCCGTTGCAGGGCCCTGAGTTGATTCTGGGCGAAGGCCAGCAAGTGGGGCTGCACCCAGGCGGTGCGGGCACCGTGGAGGCTTTCGACCCCTTGCTACCCGGCTGGCGCGAAGGGGTGCTCATGGCCCAGGACCAGCCCCTGGGTGATTTCCTGCGCGAGCTGAGCCGCTACCGCCCAGGGCTGTTGCGTTGGGACCCGGCGCTGGAAGCCTTGCGGGTGACCGGCAGCTTCCGCCTCGACAACACCGACCGGGTGTTGGCGCTGCTGGCAGCCAGTCTGCCCGTCGAAGTGCATGCGCGCACCCGTTACTGGGTCACCCTGAGCCCGCGCAAACAAAGTGTTTGAAGCTTGTCCCTTTTTTTCACGTCGTCGGTCATTCCAGGTACGTGAACAGAAAACGAGAGCTTCTTCCTATGCCAGCAGTATTGCCTAGCCGCCCGCGGCCGATGTTGTCCGGCGTGCGCCCGTTGTTGCATCTGGGCCTGATTCTGAGCCTGAGCAGTAGCCCACTTCTTATTTCGGCCAGTTGGGCGCAAGAGCTCGCCCGGCGCAGTTATCAGGTGCCCGCCGGCAACTTGAGCGTCGCCCTGACCCGCTTCGCCGGGCTGGCGGGTGTCAACCTTTCCGTTGACCCGGCGCTGGTGCGCGGGCGTGACAGTGCCGGTCTGTCCGGTGAATACGCTGTGGAAGAAGGCTTTGCCCGGCTGCTACGAGGCACTGGCTTGCAGCTGCAGCCCGTGGGGGCGGATGCCTACACCCTGGTCCCCGCAACGCCGGATGCCACAGCCCTGGAAATCGCCCCGAGCACCATCATGGGCTCGCAGAGCGGCACCCGTGCCGATGGTGAGCGTTATGCCGGCGGTCAGGTCGCCCGCCGTGGCTCGCAGGGGCTGCTCGGCTCGCGGGACTTCATGGACACGCCCTTCAGCATGACCACCTACACCAGCGAGGCGGTGCAGAACCTGCAGGCGCGGACCCTGGGCGACCTGATCGCCAGTGACCCATCGGTGCGGGCGACCAACCCGGCCGGCGGGCGTTTCGAGCAGTTCACCATCCGCGGGCTTAGCCTGTTTAACAGCGATGTGGCCTACAACGGTCTCTACGGCATTCTGCCGACTTACTCGATCGACATGGAAATGGCCGACCGGGTCGATATCCTCAAGGGCCCGAGCCAACTGATCAACGGCATTTCGCCCCGCGGCAGTGTCGGGGGGGGCATCAACGTGGTGCCCAAGCGAGCGCAGGACACACCGACCACTAGCTTCACCAGCAGCTACGCAGGTGACAGTCAGATCGGCGGGGCGCTGGACATCGGTCGGCGTTTTGGTGACGAAAACCAGTTCGGTCTGCGTTTCAACGGTGTGCAGCAGTCCGGTGATACCGAGTGGGATAACCAGAGTGTCGAGCGCGAGATGGCCGTGCTGGGCCTGGATTTTCGCGGCGAGCGGCTGCGTCTTTCGGCGGATGTCGGGCATACCGAGCGCGATACCGACGCGCCGCAGAAGCGCGTTCTGATTGGTGCCGACGCTCGGGTCCCGGATGCCGACGACGTGCGGCGCAACTACGCCCAGGCCTGGAGCAAGGCGCGTACCGAGGATACCTTCGGCGCGCTGAATGCTGAGTTCGATATCAGCGAGTCGCTCATGGCCTACGCGGCTGTCGGCGCCCGCGAGAGCAACCATGAGTTCCTCCGGCATAACGTTCCCATCACCAATGATGCCGGTGATTTCAGCGTACAGCCGCGCGACTTCACCCGTGACGAGTCGGTCAGAACGGCCATGGCGGGCCTGCGCCAGCATTTCGACACGGGTGCGGTGAGCCATGAGCTGAACCTGTCCGCCAGTTACTTCTACATGGACTTCGAGAACGGTGGTGCGCGCTATGCGGTTGCGCCCAGCAACCTCTACGACCCGGTGGCGACGCCGCCCCCCGGCACGCCGACCCGCCCCGATGCCAAGGTTTACACCGAGAACCGCTCGACCGGCGTGGCGCTGGCCGACACCCTCGGTTTCTTCGAGGACCGTGTTCTGCTGACCCTGGGTGCGCGTTGGCAGCGGATCAAGGTCGATGACTGGACCAACGACGTGAAAGGCAAAACAGCCTACGACGAGGAGAAGGTCTCGCCATCGGCCGGTGTTCTGTACAAGGTCACCGACCAGCTGTCGCTCTACGCCAACTACATGGAAGGCTTGAGTCAGGGCAAGATCGCCCCGTCGACCTCGAGTAACGCCGACCAGATCTTTGCGCCCTTCACCAGCCGCCAGGTCGAGGTGGGGGCCAAGTATGACCTGGGCACCTTCGCGCTCACCGCCAGCGCCTTTCGCATCAAGCAGCCGGCTTACGAGACCAACGCCACTTCACGGGTGTTCGGCCCGAATGGCAAGCGGGAGAACCAGGGCATTGAGCTGAGCCTGTTCGGCGAACCGCTGCCGGGCTTTCGCCTGCTGGGTGGCGTGATGTACATCGACAGCGAGCTGAGCGATACCGTCGACGGCATCGCCGATGGCAACCATGCGCCGGCCACGCCGGAGTACAACGTCAACCTCGGCGCCGAGTGGGATGTTCCGGCCTTGGCGGGGATGACCCTGACCGCCCGCGGTATTCACTCCAGCTCGCAGTACCTGGACCAGGCCAACAGCAAGCAGATCGACGGCTGGGAGCGCTTCGACCTCGGCGCGCGCTATGCCTTCAAGGCAAGCGGCAAGGAGATCACTCTGCGTGCCACGGTCGAGAACGTGCTGGATGAGCGCTACTGGGCATCGGCCGGTGCCTCGGATGACAGCGAGGCGGGGCTGACGCTGTCGAGCCCCAGGACCTACCTGCTGTCGGCAACCGTGGGCTTTTGATGCGCTGCGCTGCAAGCGGGTTTCTCAGCCAGCGAGTCGCCCGGTGAGTAGTGATCCTTGCCACCTTCCGGGCAGGCGCCGGCTGCTGCGTTTGTCCTTGGGCATGCTGGCCTTGCCTTGGGTCGCGCGGGCTGAATCGCTGCGCGTGATCACCCTGTTCCAGGGCGCGACCGACAGTGCCGTGGCGTTGGGGGTGACGCCCTGCGGTGTGGTGGACTCATGGAGCGAGAAGCCCATGTACCGCTACCTGCGCCAGTCGGTGCAGGGTGTTCCCCATGTGGGTCTGGAAACCCAGCCGAGCCTGGAAGACATCGTTCTGCTCAGGCCCGATGTGATTGTCGCCTCGCGTTTTCGCCACCAGCGTATTGCCCCCTTGCTGGAGCAGATGGCCACGCTGGTGATGCTCGATGAGGTGTTCGCTTTCAAGCAGACCCTGATGGTGATGGGCGCGACCCTGCAGCGTGAGCAACAGGCCAGGTACCTGTTGCAGCTGTGGCAGCAGCGAGTGGTGCAACTGCGTCTGCAGTTGCAGGCGCGGTTTGCCGAGTGCTGGCCCCTGAGCGTTGCGGTACTGGATATTCGTGAGGACCATATCCGCAGCTACCTGCCGGCCAGCTTTGCCGGTTCGGTACTCAGCGAACTGGGCTTCACCTGGACCGCGGTGGCTCGCGCCGCGCGAGGGACGTCCCTGAAGCTCACCAGCAAAAAGAGTTTGCCGGTGGTCAACGCCGACCTGTTCTTTGTCTTCCAGCGCAGCGACAGCCAGGCCGCGCAACAGCAGTTCCTGAGTCTGCAGCAGCATCCTGTCTGGCAGCAGTTGCAGGCCGTGCAGCAGGGTCAGGTGTGGCAGGTCGATGCGGTGGCCTGGAGCTTGTCCGGCGGTATTCTGGGCGCCAATCTGATGCTTGATGACATTGCGCGTGTGAGCAACGGGCAGGCGGTTTCATGAGTCACGCCCAGAAACTGCTGAGCCTGTTCCTGCTGTTGTTGCTCTGTGCCCTATTGAGCCTGGCCAGTGGGGCCACCTGGATTGCGCCCAAGCAACTGCTGGGCGCTCTGCTGGGCGTCGACGGCATGAGTGCGACGCATCAGGCGCTGGTCGCCATGCGCCTGTCGCGCACGCTGATGGCGATGGCCGTGGGGGCAAGCCTGGCGGTCGCCGGCGCACTGATGCAGGCATTGACGCGTAATCCACTGGCTTCTCCCGGCCTGTTCGGCATCAACGCGGGCGCAACTTTCGCAATCATCCTGGGTTCCTCGGTGTTTGCCCTGAGCACGCCGCAGCAGTGGTTGTGGTGTGCGTTTATGGGGGCTGCCGTGACCGGAGCCCTGGTGTGGGTGATCGGCAATCGTGGGCAGAGTAGCCTCAGCCCGTTACGTATCGTGCTGGTCGGAGCGGCTATAACGGCATTGTTCTCGGCCTTCAGTCAGGCCCTGCTGGTGGTCGATCAAAGTGGCCTGGACAGTGTGCTGTTCTGGCTCGCCGGTTCACTGTCCGAGCGCGACCTGACGCTGGCGGCGCCCTTGTTGCTCTGTGTGTTGTTGGCGCTGCTCGCGACAGTGCTGCTTGCCGGGCAGGTGAATGTGCTGAATGCCGGCGACGCCATTGCCGCTGGGTTAGGACAGCGAACCGGGTTGATTCGGCTGCAGTTGAGCGTGTTGATCATCTGCCTGGCTGGCAGCGCGGTGGCCCTGGCCGGCAGTATCGGATTCATCGGCCTGGTGGTGCCGCATATGGTGCGCAAGGGGCTGTCCATCGATCATCGCTGGCTACTGCCAGGCTGCGCCCTGGGTGGTGCCATCCTGCTGTTGCTGGCCGATACCCTGGCGCGCGTGGTGATCCTGCCGCAAGAAGTGCCGGTGGGGGTAATGACTGCCGTGTTCGGCGCCCCCTTCTTCATTGCTCTGGTGCGCCGTGGGGGACGGCATGACTAGGACGCTGCTCCTGCGCACGGCTGGATTTTCCCGGCGTATCGACTTGGCGACCCTGTGGCGGTTGATAGCCGCATCGTGTCTGACCCTGTTGGTGATGCTCGGGGCTCTGTCTCTGGGCACCCTTACCCTGTCGCCGCAAACGGTAATCGCGCTGCTCTGGCGAGGTGGGGACGCCAGCCTGCTGTTTATCGTCGAGCAACTGCGCCTGCCACGTGTGCTGTTGGCCGCTCTGGTCGGCGCGGCATTGGCAGTTTCCGGGGTGATCTTGCAGAGCATTATCCGTAACCCTCTGGCGTCCCCTGATCTGCTGGGTATTACCAGCGGGGCGAGTGCTGCGGCCGTACTCTACCTGTCGTTTTTCTCGGTGTTGCTGGGCCCGCAGTGGCTGCCGCTGGCGGCCATGCTCGGGGCTGGGCTCGCCGCGCTGGTCATTTACGGGCTGGCCTGGAAACAGGGTGCCTCACCATTACGCCTGGTGTTGATCGGGGTTGGCGTATCGGCGCTGCTGACGGCGATCACCACCTTCATCCTGGTGTTCAGCCCACTGACGACGACCTTGTCCGCCTATGTCTGGCTGACGGGCAGCGTTTACGGGGCGAGTTGGCCTGAGCCCAGGGCGCTGGCCGGCTGGTTGCTGGCGCTGGTGCCCGTGCTGGTGCTGCTGGCCCGCCAAGTGCGGGTACAACAACTGGATGACGCCTTGGCCCAGGGGATCGGCGTGCGGGTGCAGTGGCTGCGTGCCGGGCTGCTGTTGGTGAGTGTGGCCCTGGCCGGAGCCGCAGTGGCCTGGGGCGGGGCGATTGCCTTTGTCGGCTTGATTGCGCCGCATATCGCCAAGCGACTGGTAGCGCCCGGGTTTGTTGGGCAAGCGCTGATGGCGGCCTTGATCGGGGCCAATCTAGTGATCCTGGCTGACCTGGTTGGCCGCACCCTGTTTCTGCCTCTGGACTTGCCCGCCGGTATTTTTGTCGCAGCGCTGGGCACGCCGTTTTTTCTCTACCTGCTGATCAATCAGCGGCATTAAAGGACTTCTTGATGGCATCGATGACGACCCATCAACTGACCCTGGGCTATCAGCGCCAGGTGATCATTGACGCCCTGGATCTGCAACTGCCAGCGGGCAAGGTATCGGTGCTGATCGGCAGCAACGGCTGTGGCAAAAGTACCTTGCTCAAATCCCTGGCGCGGCTGCTCAAGCCGCAGCAGGGCTCGGTGATTCTCAACGGTGTCGATATCCAGCGGCGCTCCACCGCCAGCGTGGCACGGGAGCTGGCGATCCTGCCGCAGATGCCTTGTGCCCCGGAAGGCATTAGCGTCCGCCAGTTGGTGGCCCTGGGCCGTTATCCCTATCAGAACTGGATGCAGCAATGGTCGGCGGAGGATGAGGCCATGGTCGAGCGCGCGCTGTTGCAAACGGGTGTGCAGGCCCTGGCAGACAGACCGGTGGATGCCTTGTCCGGTGGCCAGCGGCAGCGGGTATGGATCGCCATGACCCTGGCTCAGGATACCGACATCCTGCTGCTGGACGAGCCGACCACCTTCCTCGACCTGGCCCACCAGATCGATGTACTGGACCTGTTGCGCGACCTTAACCGGCAGGCGAACAAGACCATCGTCATGGTGCTGCACGATCTCAATCTGGCCTGCCGTTACGCTGACCACATGGTGGCGGTGCACCAGCGCACCGCTTTCGCTCAGGGTCGACCGGCCGATATTTTGAGCGAAGAGGTGGTAAAGGAGGTGTTCGGCCTCAATTGCCGGATCATTACCGACCCGTTCTTCGGCACACCGCTGTGCATTCCCTTTGGTCGGGAGCGTCCGCAATGAGCCTCGAGGCGGCGTTCAGCGCGCAGGAGTGGGCGGTATTGTCTGGCCCTCTGCGTCTACGGCCCTTGGCCCTGTGCGACAAATCGCGGTCGCTCAGCGCTCGGGCACTCATGGCTGAGGATGCCTGCGAGCAGTTGTTCGCGCGGCTGGGCCCGGTAATCGGCTCGCCCACGCCGGCCATTACCGCCTCGCTGCTGGCCAAGCGGTTTGCCTTTCTTGCCACAGGCGCCTGCCTGTATGCCATGTCGGCGTGTGACAAGGGGCTGTTGCTGTCTCTGGACGAGTCTGTGGTCGAGTATGGCCATGACGATGGGCTCTGGACGTCTGCGATGCCGCTGCCAGACCGCGACCCGCAGCGTTATGCCCCCGGGGCGCGTGAGGTCTGGCGCGCGACCATCGTCACGGCCCTGTTCGCCGAGGTGCTCGCTCCCTTGTGGCAGACCTTCAACCGGGTCAGCGGTATTTCCCGGCGGATTCTTTGGGAAAACACCGCGGTGCGGGTTTACTCACTCTACGAAAAACGTCTGAGCAAGGTCGAGGACCCGCTGATTCGGCGGCGTTGTCAGGCGGACTTCGAGTGGTTGTTGCAGGAGGCTGAGCCGGCGTTATTCGGCCTGGATTACAACCCTTTGCGCCACTTCCGCCGTCCGCCGACGCTGTTGGCGGATGGCCGACACCTTCGCTTTCGGCGCACCTGCTGTTTCTACTATGCGGCCAGCGATCCTGTTGAATACTGCTCGGCTTGCCCCCTGTTGCGTCCGCGAAAAGCGCGATCAATTGCTTAGGGCCTATTCCCGCACGGCGGGAGTGGCCGGCAACTGCCCGCTTCATGCCAGGATCGCACGGGCGCTCAGTTGGCTGGATGCCCTCCGAGCGCATGACGGCACACGCGTCAGGCGTGGGTCAGGTACCAGCGCCAGTCCTGCTCGCCGACTTCGCCCATAAACTGGCGGAACTCGTTCCATTTGATCGCCAGGAACACCTTGAGGAAGTCCTCGCCGAGGGCGTCCTTGGCCCAGGCCGAGTTTTCCAGCGCGCGCAGTGCCGTCAACCAGTCGGTGGGCAGGGTTTCACGGGCCTGCTCGTAGCCGTTGCCGATGATTTCTTCGCCCGGATCGATCTGGTTTTTGATGCCGTGATGAATACCGGAAAGGATCGCCGCCGCTGCGAGATACGGGTTGGCATCGGCGCCGCAGATGCGGTGCTCGACATGCCTGCTCTTGGCCGGGCCACCGGGCACGCGGAACGACACCGTGCGGTTGTTCACGCCCCAGCTTTTGGCCAGCGGCGCGTAGCTGTTGGCCTGGAAGCGGCGGAAGGAGTTGGCGTTGGGGCAGAAGATCGCCAGGGCGTCGTTGAGCGTGGCCATCATGCCGCCGATAGCGTGCTTGAGCAGTGGCGTGCCATGGGGGTTTTCGGATGCCATCAGGTTGTTGCCGTCAGCATCTGCGAGGCTCACGTGCATGTGCATCCCACTGCCGGCCTGGTCGCCAAACGGCTTGGCCATAAAGCAGGCCTGCAGCCCGTGCTTGTTGGCCACGCCTTTGACCAGGCGCTTGTAGCGCACGCCTTCGTCGATGGCTTGTAGCGCGTCGAAGCGGTGCTCCAGGGTCAGTTCGACCTGGCCGGGCGCGTATTCGGAAATCGCCGTGCGCACCGGCAGGCCCTGCACTTCGCAGGCGGCATAGAGGTCATCGAGGAACGGCTGCACCTGCTCCAGCTCGTAAACGCCATAGACCTGCGGCGCCTGCGGGCGCACGCCGTTCATTTGCAGCGCCGGTTGCGGGCGGCCTTTGGCGTCGCGCTGCTTGTCCAGCAGGTAGAACTCCAGCTCCACCGCCATCACCGGGTGGTAGCCGTCTGCTTTGAGGCGGTCGATGGCGCGTACCAGCACATGCCGTGGGTCGGCCGGGGCGGCGGGCATGCCCTGGGTTGGGTGCATGCTCACCTGCAACTGGCCGGTGGGCGTGCTGCGCCAGGGTTGCAGGGTCAGGCTGCCGGGCAGTGGGTAGGTCCAGCAGTCAGCGTCCGCGACTTCCCAGACCAGGCCGCTTTCTTCGACGTCTTCGCCCTGAATGGTCAGCGCCAGGATCGAGCTGGGCAGCGGCCGGCCGTTTTCATAGATGGCCAGCAGTTCGTCGCGGTGCAGCAGCTTGCCGCGCGGGATGCCATTGGCGTCGATCAGCATCAGCTCGATGCTGCGGACATCAGGATGGGCGGTGAGGAAGTCGCGGGCTTCTTGGGGATTGGCGAAGTGCATGGTGATTCTCGCAGAAGGTCGTGTGGGCGCCAGTCATCCTGTGGGAGGGGCTTCAGCCGCGACAATCGCCGCTGAAGCGCCTCCCACGGGCATTACTCGCGGGCGCCGGGAATGGCCAGCAGCTCGGTCAGGGCTTGGTCGAGCGTTGCGATCAACTTATCCACATCGTCTGCCGTGGTGCTCGGACAGCACAGGGTCATATTGTGGAACGGGGTGATCAGGATGCCGCGGTTGATCAGGTACAGGTGCAGGGCCATTTGCAGCTCGTCGTGGAAGGCCGCTTCGGCCTCGGCACCGGTCTTCGGCGACACCGGACAGAACTGGAACTCGCTGCGCGCGCCCAGCTCGGTCACCGACCACTTCAATCCGTGCTTACCAATCAATGTGCGGAAGCCGTCAGCCAGACGCTTGGCCAGCGGCAGCATGTGCGCATAGGCGGCCTCGGTCATCACCTGTTCCAGGTTGGCGCGCATGCAGTGCATGGCCAGGGCGTTGGCCGACAGGGTGGTGCCCATGCCGCTGTGGCCATGGCCGTGGCTGCCTTCGCTGGCGCGTTTGCGCGCGGCAGTCATGGCTTCGGCCATCGCTGCGCTGCAGCCGAAGATGCCGCAGGGCACGCCGCCGGCGATGGGTTTGCCGACCACGAAGAAGTCCGGCTCAAGCCCCCAAAGCTTGGTGCAGCCACCGATATCGGTGGAGATCGTGTGGGTCTCGTCGATGATCAGCAGCGCGCCGTATTTATGCGTCAGCTCGCGGCATTGCTGCATAAAGCCCGGCTCGGGCAGGACCATGCCGATGTTGGTCATCGCCGGTTCGCAGATCAGGGCGCATACGTCGCCCTGGGCCAGTGCGGCTTCCAACGCAGCCACGTCATTGAATGGAATTGAACGGCTGTACTGGGTCAGGTCGTAGGCCTGGCCGACCAAACCGCTGCGCGGCACGGTTTCGCCGTCGATGCAGCGCACCATCACGTCGTCCACGGTGCCGTGGTAGCAACCGTCGAACACCAGCAGCGTCTTGCGCTGAGTAATGGCGCGGGCCCAGCGCAGCACGTAGCGGTTGGAGTCGGTGGCGGTTGCCGTGACCTGCCAGAACGGTAGGCCGAAGCGCGCGGCCAGCAGCTCACCGCAGACCACCGCGTCCTCGCCGGGCAGCATGGTGGTCAGGCCGTTGTTGCCCTGTTCGGCGATGGCCTTGGCGATCGGGTCCGGCGAGTGGCCGAACATGGTGCCGGTGTCGCCCAGGCAGAAGTCGATGTATTCGTGGCCGTCGACGTCATAGAAGCGCGCGCCCTTGGCCCGTTCGACGAACAGCGGCACCGGGGTCGACCAGTCCGCCATC
Organism: Gammaproteobacteria bacterium; assembly: GCA_018826895.1. Taxonomy (GTDB): domain Bacteria; phylum Pseudomonadota; class Gammaproteobacteria; order Pseudomonadales; family Pseudomonadaceae; genus Aquipseudomonas. Next base: position 29,845 of record JAHJYA010000044.1, on the reverse strand, counting down.
CAGTGCATCGGTACGCCGCCGTATAACGAATGGCGTGCGCGTTCAGCCAGGGCCACGGATTTCGGATTGCGCGCGATAAAACGCTCACGCTCGCGTTGGGCGAAAGCTTCTACAGCGGCTGGGCTGATTCCACTGGCAGTCATGTTGAACACCTCGTTCGAATTTCTGCACATGCTATTTTGTGATCACAAAAAACTCAAGCATTGGTTTGATCAGGCTTTATTGCTAGATTATCGCTATATTTGTGATCACAGGTTGGTGTGCGATGAACTTTCAGCAAGAGGTAGCGCTGATCAGCGGCGCGGGCAGTGAATCGGGTATCGGCCTGGCCATCGCCCGCCGTCTGGGCCATGCCGGGGCACGGGTGCTGTTGACCGCCAGCAGTGCGCGGGTCGAGCAACGGGTTGCCGAACTTTGCGCTGAGGGCATTCAAGCGCGTGGCCGCGCCGCTGACCTGACCGATGAACAGCAGGTCGCCGAATTGCTCGCCTGGGCGCAGGCGCAGTGGGGGCAGATCGATATTCTGGTGAACAACGCCGGCATGGCCATGCAAGGCAGCCCTGAGCCATTTGCTGAGCTGGCGGACATGGACCTGGCGACCTGGAACCTGTCCATCGCGCGTAACCTGGGCACCGCGTTTCTGCTCACCCGCGCGGTGCTGCCCGGCATGCGTGCACGCGGCTATGGGCGCATCGTCAATATCAGCTCAACCACCGGCACCCGTGGCAGCAACCCTGGTGAGGCGGCCTACAGCGCGGCCAAGGCCGGTATGCTGGGCCTGTCCATGGGCCTGGCGCTGGAAGTGGCCAAGCAGGGCATTACGGTCAATAGCGTGGCGCCGGGCTGGATCGCCACCGGCTCCAGCACCGAAGAAGAGCGCCACGCCGCCGAGTACACGCCGCTGGGCCGCGCGGGCCGACCTGAGGAAGTGGCGGCGGCGGTGGCCTTTCTGGCATCCCGCGAAGCCAGCTATATCACCGGCGAAGTCTTGGTGGTTGACGGCGGTAACTGCCTGATCGAGAACAAAGCCCCGTGAGCGTCTACGGCGCTTATTTCGTTTTACCGTCTGCCTTTTGCAGAGCGTGATGTTCCATCTTTCGGAGAACCCTATGCATAACTGCTCACTGACCCTTGCTCAGCTCCCCGCACCGCCGGTTAGAGGCTTGCGCTGAGTTATGGCTGAGAACTTACAGGACCATCTTTACCAGAACATTCGCGCGGGTTTGTTGGCAGGCCATTTCCAGCCAGGCGAACGCTTGAAGATCCGTGAACTGGCCAGCCAATGGGGCACCAGTCCCATGCCGGTGCGTGCCGCGTTGCAGCGTCTGGTGGCCGAAGGTGCCCTGGAAGGCGAACCGCAGCGCTCGGTGCGCGTCCCGCCGATGACCCGCGAACGCTATGAGCAGATTTTTCAGGTACGCATGGGTCTGGAGGGGCTGGCCGTGGAGCTGGCCGTGCCGCGCTTAAACGATACTGACATCGCCACCCTGCGCGCCTGCGTGCAGCAGATGGACCTGGCCATCGAGCAGCGCCAGGTGCAGGCTTACCTGACGGCCAACAGTCAGTTCCACCTGCACCTGTATGCCGCCTGCGGCAACCCGGTGCTGGTGCGCACAATCGAATCGCTCTGGCTGCAGATCGGGCCGTTTTTCAATCGCCTGTTTACCAACGCCGACCTGTCACTACGGCTCAACGACTTTCATGAGGACACCTTTGCCGCCCTTGAGGCGCGTGACGCTAAGGCCGCGCGTCAGGCGCTGGAGCAGGACCTGACCTACTTCGCGCGCTTTCTGCTCAACCTGCTCGACCTGGAGCAAGGCGTGCGCTGAACGTTACCTATCCCGCCCTGCGTTAGGCTGCGGGGCGAGCTTAACCTTCCAGCCAGATTTCGCGCACCCAGTGCCAGACCGAATCCCAGCTGTCGTCGGTCAGCTCGCACTCGTCGCCGTCCCACAGCACCACAGTGCCGTCCTGCTCCACGCAGTAGTAGTTGCCGTGGTCTTCGCAGATCGGCACCAGCTCGCGAGGTACGCCCAGGGACCAGGCCACCGAGGCGACTTCCGGCAGGTAGGTGTGCGATTGCGGGTCGGTAACGGTCACTGGCTCCAGACGCCCGTAGACCACGTCGCTGACCTTGAGCAGGAACTCGCGCAGCTCGAACGGCAGGTTGATCAGCAGCTGTTCCTCGATCTCGACCAGCAGCTCCTCTTCGGGCAGCTCCAGCGGAACCGGGACGGGTTCGTTGAGTTCGCGCAGTTGTTCGATGACTTCTTCCACGATGACAGGTCCTCGAGTGGTGGGATCGGCTTTATACAGTAGCTGGCCTGCAGAATGAAAACCCCTGTGGACATATACTGACGCTTTTGCGGAGCGCCCTTATGCCCGTCACCTGGAACTGTCTGCACCATCGCGAACTCGACACCGCCACCCTGTATGCGCTGCTCGCACTGCGCACCCAGGTCTTCGTGGTCGAGCAGCGTTGTCCTTACCTGGAAACCGACGGCCAGGACCTGCTCGGCGATACCTGCCACCTGCTGGCCCATGATGCTCAGGGGCTGGTGGCCTACTTGCGCCTGCTCGACCCGCAGCGCATGCAGGGTGAGGTGGTGATTGGCCGGGTGGTGATCGCCGAGTCGGCGCGGGGTACGGGTTTGGGCCATGCGCTGATGGAGCAGGCGCTCGCCGAATGCCATCGGCGTTGGCCGGGCGTGCCGTTGTATCTGTCGGCCCAGGCGCACTTGCAGGGGTATTACGGGCGCTATGGTTTCGCGCCGGTTACCGAGGTGTACCTGGAAGACGATATCCCGCATATCGGCATGCGCCGGGCTGCTGATACGCAGGGGCGGTAAAGCATCATCCCCCTCCGGCTGAACTGCATCGATACGCATCCGCACATGCACAACCTCGGGACAGGTTCAGAGGCGTTTTAGTCGCACGCCATGTGCCCGCAAAAAGTCGTCCCAGCTGAAACCGGATGTGGCCATGTTTCGGCTTTCTCCCCTTGCCACGATCAAGCCCGAACAGGCTGTTCGGGTCTGAGCAGAAATGATCGCCGAGTGCTATCTTTTGCGTAGACGTATGTCAATTTGCCAGCGTCATAAAATGAGCTTCCTATGAAAAGCCATACGCAGGATTCCGGTGATACGGTGCTCAGTGAGGACGAGCGACTGCAATTGCTGACCAAGGCCGGTCAGCGTAATCGCTTGTTTATTTTGGCCCTGGCCGGCGTGCTGGGCAGCCTGATGCTGGTGTCGAGCGGACTGAATCTCTACAGCCTGTTCAGCGCCGCTGATGAGCCGCGCATCCAGGCGCTGGAGCAGCAGGTACGCCAGCTTGAACAGCAACTAGTGGTGCAGCAGGGTGCCTTGAGCCATCAGGAAGCGCTATTGGCGAGTCAGCAGGCATCCCAGTTGAGCGGTTTGTTCGCACGCGCGGAAAACCCGGACAGCATCGCCGAAGTGAGCAAGGTGCTGCAGGACCAGGAGCGCGATTACCAGCAGGTGATGCAGGGCTTGAAGACAGGTATGCGAGACCTTGCCAATATGCTGCCGGGTTCGCGCAGTTGGTTGGCGTATTACAACGAAGCGATTGATCGTGCCCAACTCAGCAGCCGTAAACGCAGTGAAGACATTCGCGCCTGGAGTGATAGAGCCCAGCAACCCAGTGCGACGGTCAAGCCGCCGGGTCCGGGCGGCGTCGCTAAATGATGGACAACAAAAAACCGGGCATGCCCGGTCTTTTGTTGTCCGCTGTTATCAGCCGTTCTGCCGGATACCGGCGACCAGCCACGGCTGGTTCTCGCCAGCAGCACGCTCCAGGCGCCAGCTTTCGCTGAAGGCTTCGCCCTGATCGAAACGCGAGCTCTTCGACAGGCCGCTGAAGGTCAGGGTGGCGATGGTCTTGTCGGCCTGGTCGTCGACACCGTCCAGTTGTACCTCGAGGTCGTCGATGTAGGTGGACTGGAAGCCATCACCCAGGTCGGCGCGCTCGCGCTTGAGGAATTCCAGCAGCTGCGGGGTAACGAACTCGGCGATCTTGTCCATCTCGTCGGCGTCCCAGTGTTGCTGCAGGCTGAGGAAGTGCTCACGGCCGGCGGCCACGAAGCTCTGCTCATTGAACCAGGCTGGAGCGTTGATCACCGGCTTGATCGCGGCGGCGCTGGCGCCACTGCCGAAGATCGAGTTCGGCGCAGGCTGGCCATGGGCTTCACGCTGGAAGGGCGCACCACCGGCAGTGGCAACGGTCGGATTCTGCTTCTGGCGGCGCGCGGCGAGGAAGCGGAACAGCAGGAAGGCGATCAGGCCGAAAATCAGCATGTCCATGATCTGCAGGCCTTCAAAGCCGTCACCCATAAACATCGAGGCCAGCAGGCCACCGGCGGCCAGACCAGCCAGCGGGCCGAGCCAGCGCGAAGCACCGCTCGCGGCGGCAGGTGCACGACCGGCTGCGGCAGCGCCAGCAGCAGGCTGCGAAGGCGGTGCGGCCTGGCGGGTCTGGTGGCTAGGCGCCGAGCCGAAGGATTTACCACCACCGAAGCGCTTGGCTTCGGCATCGAAACTGAGGGTCAACGCCAGGCACATGGCCATGGCGACACTGAGGAAACGCTGCATAAGGGGCCATCTCTTGTGATTGGAACTTTGCGCGGCATCTTGCCCCGCCTTTGGGGCGCAAGGCCAGCCGGAGAATGTATCCGGCTTTTGCCTGAGCGCATGGTTGACGCTATGCAAGGTTGGACTCGTACTGCGTCGCACCGTGCGCGGGGTCCGATGGGCGGTGCCGGCACCGCGGCGGATCAGCGCCAGTTGTAGAGTTCTTTCTCGGACAGCTGGTGCATCTGGCTGACCTGGTCCTGGAAGGCTTTCATCGAGGCCCAGATGCGCCCGTTGAGTTCGCTCTGCGCGGCCAGCTCACCGAGTACGACGTCGGATTCGCGATGCATGGCCGCCAGTACGTCGTCGGGGAAGCGCTTGAGCTGGGTGCCGCTTTTCTTCAGTTCTTCCAGGGCGATGGCGTTGTGGTAGACGTAGTCGTCCATCATGTCCTGGCTGGCGGCACGCGCGGCCTCGGTAAGAATCGCCTGCAGGTCAGCGGGCAGGCTGTCCAGGGCCTTCTGGTTGACCAGCAGCTCCAAAACCGCTTGCGGCTCCTGCCAGCCGGGGTAGTAGTAATACTTGGCCGCCTGTTGCAGGCCAAAGGCCTGGTCGTTGTAGGGGCTGACCCAGTCGGTGGCATCGATGGCGCCAGTTTGCAGGGAGGTGAACACCTCACCACCGGGCATGTTGACGGTGATCGCGCCGAGCTTGGCCAGCACTTCGCCGCCCAGGCCCGGGGTGCGGATCTTCAGACCCTTGAGGTCGTCCAGGGAGTTGATCTCCTTGTTGAACCAGCCACCCATCTGCATGCCGGTGTTACCGACCACGAAGGGTTTCACGCCGAACGGGGCGTAGGCTTCATCCCACAGGGCCTGGCCGCCGCCCTTGCTCAGCCAGGCATTCATTTCGCTGGTCGACAGGCCGAACGGCACCGAGGTGAAGAACTGCGCGGTGCTGACCTTGCCCTTCCAGTAATAGGCAGCGCCATGGCCCAGCTCGGCGGTGCCGCGGGACACGGCATCGAAGACTTCCAGCGGCGGTACCAGCTCGCCACCGGCATACACCTTGATGGTCAGGCGGCCGCCGCTCATGGTGGCGACGCGTTCGGCCAGGCGCTCGGCAGCGGTGCCCAGGCCGGGGTAGTTCTTCGGCCAGGCGGTGACCATCTTCCAGTGGAAGCTTTGCGCTTGTGCGGCGCTGGCGCCTTGCTGGGCAGAGGTTTCTTCCTTGCAGCCGGCCAGGCCGATGGCAGCGAGTAGCGCCACAGCGGCACCGAACAGGTTACGGCGGTTCATCGTGATCTCCCTTGGGGGTGTTGAGCGGCGTGCCCAGATTGCTTTTTTGTATTTGGCGGTCGCTCTAAAAGATTGGCTGCCATAGATTTCCAAGAGTCTTCTCAAAGACTTGCGAGCTAGAGCCATGCAAGGCGAAATCATGCGAGGAAGCGGAGTGTACTTTTGTACATGAGCATTCCGAGCTTGATTTCAACGCGGCAGGGCCGACGCGCAGCTGTCTTTGAGCAGGCTCCTCAAAGGGCTTCCAGCTTGGCATAAGCCAGCATCAGCCATTTACTGCCTTCGTTCTCGAAGTTCACCTGCACCCGTGCTTGCGCGCCTGCGCCTTCGAAATTGAGGATGGTGCCTTCGCCGAACAGCGAATGTTGCACGCGCTGGCCGAGGCTGAACGGTGTGTCTGGCACGGCGCTGCCGGCGAACAGGCTGCTGCCGCCCATGCTGCGGTTATCGCTGGCGTAGGGGCGGGTGACGCTGTTCGACAAGCGCACTTCCTGCAGCAGGTGCGACGGCACTTCGCGGACAAAACGCGAGACCTTGTTGTAGGTCTCGTTGCCATACAGACGGCGGGTTTCCGCGTAGCTGATCACCAGGTGGCGCATGGCGCGGGTGATGCCGACGTAGGCCAGGCGGCGTTCCTCTTCCAGGCGGCCGGGCTCTTCCAGGCTCATCTTGTGCGGGAACAGGCCTTCTTCCATGCCGACCAAAAACACCCGTGGGAACTCCAGGCCCTTGGCGCTGTGCAGGGTCATCAACTGGATGCTGTCTTCGTTCTCGGCGGCCTGGGTGTCGCCGGCCTCCAGGGAGGCGTGGCTGAGGAAGGCGCCCAGCGGTGTCTGTTCTTCGTCGCCTTCTTCGCCTTCGTAGGAGTCAAACGCGCGGGCGGCAGAAACCAGTTCCTCAAGGTTTTCCACCCGTGCCTGGGCCTTCTCGCCCTTTTCGTCGCGGTGGTAGGCGAGCAGGCCGGATTGCTCGATGACCAGCTGCGCCATGCTGTGCAGCTGCAGGCCTTCAACCTTCAGGGCCAGGGTGTCGATTAGCTCGACAAAACCATTCAGCGCCCCGGCGGCGCGTCCACCGATCACCTTGGTACCCACGGCTTCGTGCAGCGCGGCCCACATCGACAGCTCATTGGCCCGGGCGAACTGGCGCAAGGTTTCCACGGTTTTTTCGCCAATGCCACGCACGGGCAGGTTGATCACCCGCTCCAGCGCCGCGTCGTTATGGCGCTGGTGGATCAGACGCAGGTAGGCCATGGCGTTCTTGATTTCCGCCCGCTCGAAGAAGCGCTGGCCGCCGTAGATGCGGTAGGGGATCTTCTCGCGCAGGAGGGCTTCTTCGAGCACCCGCGACTGGGCATTGGAGCGGTAGAGGATGGCAATTTCGCTGCGCTTGAGGCCGTCCTTGCGCAGGGCGTCCTCGATGGTTTCGACCACGTAGCGGGCTTCGTCGTGTTCGTTGAAGGCGGCGTACAGGCTGATCAGATCGCCATCGCCGACATCGGTGCGCAGCTCCTTGCCCAGACGCCCCTGGTTGTTGGCGATCAGCGCGTTGGCGGCGTTGAGGATATTCGCCGTGGAGCGGTAGTTCTGCTCCAGGCGGATGATTTCGGCGCCGGCGAAATCGCTGTCGAACTGCTGGATGTTCTCGATCTTCGCCCCGCGCCAGCCATAGATCGACTGGTCGTCGTCACCCACCACCATCAGGCTCTCGCCGCCTTTGGCCAGGTAGCGCAGCCAGGCGTACTGCACGGCGTTGGTGTCCTGGAACTCGTCCACCAGAATGTGTCGGAAACGCCGCTGATAATGCTCCAGCAGCCCTGCGTTGTTGCGCCACAGGTCGAGGGCGCGCAGCAGCAGCTCGGCAAAGTCGATGACCCCGGCGCGGGCGCAGGCGGCCTCGTAGGCCTCGTAGATGCCGCGCATGGTCGCCAGGAACAGATCACCGCTGGCCTGAATGCCCTGCGGACGAACGCCTTCGTCCTTCTGTCCGTTGATAAACCACTGCGCCTGCTTGGCCGGCCAGCGTTGCTCATCCAGGCCCAGCTCGCGAATCACCCGCTTGACCAGGCGCTGCTGGTCGTCGGAGTCGAGAATCTGGAAGTTCTCCGCCAGGTTGGCCTCGCGCCAGTGGGCGCGCAACAAACGGTGGGCCAGGCCATGGAAGGTGCCGACCCACATGCCGGCCGGGCTCTGCCCGAGCACGTCTTCGATGCGGTGGCGCATCTCGGCGGCGGCCTTGTTGGTAAAGGTCACCGACAGAATGCTGTGGGGCGAGACATCCAGCCGCTGGATCAAGAACGCAATGCGGTGCACCAGCACGCGGGTCTTGCCGGAGCCGGCACCGGCCAGCACCAACTGATGCCCAGGCGGCGTGGTAACCGCGTGGTGCTGGGCTGGATTGAGGGAGGTGAGTCGCTGATCGAGGTCGTTTTGCATCGCGGCATTCTAGGGGGGCACTGGCGCCATCACAAGCCAAGAGCGGCGCCGCCTGCGCGGTATCCGCCCAGGCGGCGCCCGGCTCTTGTCTACAGCAGGGCTTTGCCTTGCGCGTAGTAGGCCTGCCTCTCGGCCTCCGGCACCATGCTGCCGCCCGTGGCCCAGATCAGGTGGGTGGCATCGCGCATCAGGTCGATGCTGGCCAGCTCCGTTGGCAGTTCGGCCTGTTGTGCCAGCAGGCGGGCGAAGCCGCTGGCGCCGGCCACGGCCGAGGGCTCCAGAGCCAGGTTCTCGCTGTCGCGCAGTTGCGCCAAGCAGGCGAACAGGTGCTCGTCGCTCACCGTGTAGATGCCGTCGAGCAACGGCTCCATGACTTTACCGACAAACGCCGACGCGCGGCCCACGGCCAGGCCGTCGGCGCAGGTCAGGTTGTCCAGGCCGATGTCCTGCACGCTGATGCCGTTGTGCAGGCCGCTGTGCATGCCCAGCAACATGCACGGCGAGTGGGTGGGCTCGACGAAGAAGCAGTGCACCCTGTCACCGAACACCTGCTTGAGGCCGAAGGCCACGCCACCGGGGCCGCCGCCGACGCCACAGGGCAGGTAGACGATCAATGGATGCGCGGCATCCACCGCCACGCCTTGCACTTGGAACTGCGCCTGCAGCCGCTGCGCCGCGACCGCGTAGCCCAGGAACAGCGCGCTGGAATCCTCATCGTCGACGAAGTGGCAGCGCGGCAGGTTAGCCGCTTCGGCGCGCCCCTGGGTCACGGCCACGCTATAGTCGGAGGCGTATTCGATGACCGTCACGCCCTTGCTGCGAAGCAGCGCCTTCTTCCATTCGCGGGCGTCGGCGGACATGTGCACGGTGACGCGAAAGCCCAGTTGCGCGCTGAGAATGCCGATGCTTAGGCCGAGGTTGCCGGTGGAGCCGACCATGATCGCGTGTTCGGCGAACAGCGCGCGAAAGGGCGGGCTGGCGAAGCAGGCGTAATCCTCACCCGGCTGTAGCAGGCCATGCTCCAGGGCCAGGCGCTCGGCGTGTAGCAGTACCTCGTAGAAGCCGCCGCGGGCCTTGATCGAGCCGGAGATTGGCAGTTCGCTGTCGCACTTTATCCACAGATGCTGTGGTGTCTCTGCGCCCAGCCACTGCGCCAGTGTGCGCGCGGCCTGTGGAATACAGCGCAGCGGCGATTCGATGATGCCGTCGCTGGCGGCGGTTTGCGGGAACACGGTGCGGAAGTAGGCGGCGAAGCGCTGCAGACGCTGGGCGGCGTCTTCGATGTCCGCAGGGCCCAGCGGCAGCGTATTGCGTACCTCGGCGAAAGGTTGACGCAAGGGATTGATCCAGAGCGTTTCGCGCGCCTCGCGCAGTCGCTCGAGTTGCACATCTTGGCGTGCGGCGGCATCGGTCAGCCAGCGTTGTTCAGGGGAATCGGTCATGTCCCGCTCCTGTGGATAAGTTGACTCAGGCGAAACCGAGGAATCCTTCGGCTTCGCGCAGCGGCCTGGCTCGGGTGAGGTAGTCCAGATCCACGTGTGGGCGGCGCAGCTCGGCGTCGCCTACGAACAGCGTTTCCAGCTCGGCGGCGAAGGCCAGGGTCTGTAGGTCGCTGCCGCGTCGACCGATGATCTGCAGGCCGAAGGGCATGCCGTTGCGGTCGCGTCCGGCGGGCAGGGTCACCGACGGATGACCGGCCAGGGTCGAAGCGTACGCCAGCGACAGCCAGTGGTAGTAGCTTTGCGTCGGGCGGCCGTCGATCTGCTCGGGGTAGAGCTCGTGCCAGTCGCGTGGGCTGATGGTGGTGGTCGGCGCGAGGATGAAGTCGTGCTCTTCGAAGAAGGCCTGCCAGCGGCGGTACAGCTGGGTCTGGTTGCCCAGCGCGCGCACCACGTCGAGGGCCGAGTAGCTTTCGCCTTCGCGGATGTTGTCGGTGATGTTCGGGCCCATCTGCTCCGGGTGACGGTAGAGCAGGTCGCGGTGATGGCCGGAGAAACCCAGGGCGCGGATCACCGCGAAGGTGTCGTCGGCATCGCTGCAGTCCGGGTGAGTGTGCTCGCACCGGGCGAAGACATGAGCGAAGCGCGCCAGTTTGTCGGAAAAACTGTCGGCCACCAGGCGTTCGGTGAGGGTGAAGCCGAAGTCGCTGGTCACCGCGACCTTGACGCTGGACAAGTCCAGCGGCGGCAACTGGCGGTAGGCGGCAGCGTCGTGGGCCAGAGCGCCGTCGATCACAGGCACCCAGGGATCGCGGCGGTCAGCGCGAATCATCGACGACAGCATCAGGCCGACATCGCCGACCGTGCGCGCCATCGGCCCGTTGATCGACATGGGCAGCAAGCCCAGTGGGCGGCTGTGTCCAGGCACCAGGCCTGGGGTGGCGCGAAAGCCGACCACGGCGTTGAAGGCGGCCGGGCTGCGCAGGCTGCCGCCGGTGTCCGAGCCGGTGGCCAGCGGCGCCATGCCACAGGCCAGAGCTACCGCCGACCCACCGGACGAGCCCGCCGCCGAGCGGGTCAGGTCGAAGGGGTTGGCAGTCACCCCGTAGACCGCGTTGCGGGTATTGCCGCCGGCGCTCCATTCGGGGTTGTTGGCCTTGGCCATGATCAGTGCACCGGCGCTGCGCAGTTGGGCGACCATCGGGTCGTCGCCACGGGCGATGTTGTCGGCGTAGAGGGTGCTGCCGAAGGTGGTCGGTAGGCCGCTGACGTCGACCATGTCCTTCACGCACAGCGGCAGGCCGTGCAGGGCGCCGAGCGCTTCGCCGCGGTCGATGGCGCGTTGCGCGGCGACGGCCGCCTGGCGCATGTTCGTGTAGTCGTCGGCGACCAGGGCGTTGACGGCTGGGTTGACCGCTTCGGCGCGGGCGATGCAGCTATCGGCGAGTTCCACGGCGGAGAGTTGCTTGCTTGCCAGCAGGCGGCGCGCCTGTTGAGCACTCAGATCGCAGGGTTGCATGGGCAGATTCTCTTCAAACGAAATAAAAAGGCGCGGCACCGCTGGCGCCGCGTGGCATCACAGGGCCGGGGCGAAGGCGGCAAAGTCCCAGGAGCGACCGGGGGCGACCTCGATCAACTGGCGGGTGTAGTCCGCCTTGGGCGCGCCCAGCACCTGCTGCGCGGGGCCGTACTCGACCACCTGACCGCGTTGCATCACCAGCACGTCATCGCAGATCTGCGCGGCCACACGCAGGTCGTGGGTGATAAACAGCACGGCGATGCCCAGGCGTTTCTGGATATCATCGAGCAGGGCCAGCACCTGCGCCTGTACCGAAACATCGAGGGCCGAGACCGCCTCGTCGGCGACAATCACCGAGGGCTCCATGGCCAGCGCGCGGGCGATGGCGATGCGCTGGCGCTGACCGCCGGAGAACTGGTGCGGGAAGCGCTGCAAGGAATCTTCCGGCAGCCCGACCAGGCTCAGCAGCTCGGCGGCGCGGGCCATGGCCTGCTCGCGTGGCACGCCGTAGTTCATCGGCCCTTCGATCAGGCTCTGGGCAACGCTGCGGCGTGGGTTGAGCGAGCGATAGGGATCCTGAAAGATCATCTGGATGCGCTGGCGGTGTGGCTTGAGCGCCGCTGCGCTGAGGTCGGAGATGTCCTGGCCTCTGACGCGGATGGCGCCGGAGGTCGGGTCGATCAGGCGCATCACGCAGCGCGCCACGGTCGACTTGCCCGACCCCGACTCGCCGACGATGCCCAGGGTGCGGCCTTCATACAGCTGGAAACTGACGTTCTGCACCGCTGCGGTGCTGCTACGCTTGCGCCACCACAGGCGCCGTGGCCCGGCGTAGACCTTGTGCAGCTCGGCCACGTCGAGCACCAGGCGTGGCCCGCTGGCGGGCCGTGGGGCGCGTGGCGTCAGGCTCGGCACGGCGGCCAGCAGGTCGCGGGTATAGGCCTGTTGCGGGGTGCTCAGCACTTCGCGCAGCGGGCCCTGCTCGACGAGGGTGCCGACGTGCATGACGCAGACACGGTCGGCGATGTCCGCCACCACGCCCATGTCATGGGTGATGAACAGCACCGCCGTGCCGTGCTTCTCCTGCAGCTCGCGGATCAGCTTGAGAATCTGGTGCTGAGTGGTGACGTCCAGCGCGGTGGTCGGCTCGTCCGCGATCAGCAGGCGTGGCTCCAGCAGCAGCGCCATGGCGATCATGATGCGCTGGCGTTGGCCGCCGGACAGCTGGTGTGGATAACTCGCGTAGATGCGCTCGATATCCGGCAGGTGCACTTGCTCCAGCGCTGCCAGCACGCGCTGGCGGCGCGTGGCGGCGTTGTCGTCGGTGTGCTGGGCGAGCACTTCGTCCAGCTGCCGGCCGACGCTCAGCACCGGGTTGAGCGCGGTCATCGGCTCCTGGAAGATCATCGCCATGCGGCTGCCGCGTAGCTCGGCCAGGCGGGCCGGGGAGGCCTGCAGCAGGTCTTCGCCATCGAGCAGGATGCGCCCGCCGCTGGCGCGCAATGCGCCCTGCGGCAGTAGATCCATGGTGGCCAGCGAGGACACCGACTTGCCTGAGCCGCTTTCGCCAACCAGGCACAGGGTTTCGCCAGCATGAATCTCGAAGGAGATGCCCTTGAGGATTGACCGGGGCTTATCGCCGACAGTCTCTACTTGGAGGTTTTCCACTTGCAGTACGGCGTTCATGTTCAGCCCTCCCGGCGCTGCATCTTCGGATCGAGGGCGTCGCGCGCCGCGTCACCGAGCAGGTTGATCGACAGAATGCACAGCGATAGCAGCAGACCGGCCCAGAAAATCAGCGACGGCTTGAGCTGAAAGAAGGTGCGTCCGTCGGCCATGATGTTGCCCCAGGTCGGCGTCTCCGAACTCAGGCCGACACCGAGGAACGACAGGGTGGCCTCGGTGAGGATCGCCGCCGCGCAGATGTAGGTGCACTGCACGATCAGCGGCGCCAGGGTGTTAGGCATCAGGTGGCGCCAGATGATGGTCAGCGTCGGCGTGCCCATCAGTTGCGCGGCCTCGACATAGGCCTCTTCGCGGATCGACAGCACCTGCGAGCGGATCAGCCGCACCACCTGGGGAATCTCCGGAATCATGATGGCGATCATCAGCGTCCACAGGTTGGCACTGGTCAGCGAGACGATGGCGATTGCCGCGAGAATCCCGGGAATGGCCATCAGGCCATCCATGAAGCGCATCAGCACGGCATCGATGCTGCGGAAGTAACCCGCCAGCAAGCCCAGGGGAAGGCCCACCAGAAGCGTGGCCAGGGCCACGCCGACACCGACCGTCAGCGACACCTGGGCGCCGTAGATCACCCGGGCGAAGAGGTCGCGGCCGTAGGCATCGGTGCCCAGCCAGTGTTCCGCGCTCATGCCTTGCAGGCGCTGCGCCGGGGCGATTTCACTGGGGTCGTGCTGGGTCAGCCAGGGGGCGAAGATCGCCATCGCCACGATCAACAGCAGCACGATGGCGGCCACCAGCGTGGCGCCGCGTGGGCGCTTGCGGCTGAGCCTGGTAAGCAGGCGCGGCAGGGTCCGTGCACCGCTGAGCGGTGAATAGGTGGTCTGGCTCATCAGTAGCGGATCCTCGGGTCGGTGATCGCGTAGGACAGGTCGATCAGCAGGTTGATGACCACGTAGAGGCCGGCGGTGAGCAGGATCAGCGCCTGGATCACCGGGTAGTCGCGGGCCAGTACGGCATCCACGATCAGGCGGCCGAGGCCGGGGATGTTGAACACGCTCTCGGTGACCACCACGCCGGACACCATCATGGCGAAGCCGGCGCCGACCACGGTGAGAATCGGCACGGCGGCATTGCGCAGGGCATGGCGGAACAGCACCACGCTCTGGCTGAGACCCTTGGCGCGAGCGGTGCGGATGTAATCCTCACGCAGCACTTCGAGCATGCTGGCGCGGGTCATGCGGGCGATCAGTGCGATGTACACCGACGACAGCGTCAACGCCGGCAGGATCAGCCGCGAGAGGAACTCGCCCAAGCCTTTGTCGAGGCCGCGAAAGCCCTGCACCGGCAGCCAGCGCAGTTCGATGGCGAACACCTGGATCAGCAGGTAGGCGATGACGAATACCGGCACCGAGAAACCCACCACCGAGACGGACATCACCAGATTGTCGATCCAGCTGCCCTGACGCCAGGCGGCGATTACACCCAGCGGTACGGCGATCAGCACGGTGATCAGGATGGCCGCCAGGGCCAGGCTGACGGTGGGCTCCAGACGCTGGGCGATCATTGATGAGACTGTGGTCTGCGAGATCAGCGAGGTGCCGAGATCGCCTTGCAGCAGGTTGCCGATCCAGAGCAGGAACTGCGTCAGGATCGGTTCGTCCAGACCCAGGGCGCGACGGATGTTGGCCACCTGCTCGGGGTTGGCCATGTCGCCGGCGATGATGGTCGCCGGATCGCCCGGTGACAGGCGCAGCAGCAGGAACACGCTGAGCGCCACCACCAGCATGACCGGGATGGCGGTCAGTAGGCGGCGGATGAAGTAACTGAACATGGGAATCTCCCGGAGGGTGCATGCAAGCATGGGCGCCCCGCGCGGGGCACCTGTTGCTCTAGTCGGCTTTTTTCATGCCCCAGAAGGCGGTAACCGTGCCCTGGACGATATCGCTGAGCTCATTGCGCCAGCTGGTGACGTTCTGGAACTGACCCAGCGGCACCACGATCACCTGATCCATCGCCTCTTTCTGTACGGCTGCGGACAGCGACTTGCGCTGCGCCGGGTCGGTGGACAGGGAGAACTCGCTGCGCAGTTGCTCCATGCGCTCGTCCTTAGGCCAGCCGAACCAGGCGTCATCGTTGCCGGTGGCGATCAGCGTCGGGTTCACCGCCGGGCTCCAGATGCTGTCCACCGCGAAGTTGGTGAACATCATGTTCCAGCCACCCTCGGCCGGAGACTTCTTGCTGGCGCGTTGGCTGACCAGGGTTTGCCAGTCCATCTGCTTGAGCTCGACATTGAAGCCGGCCTTGCGCAGTTGCTGGGCCACGACCATGGGTTGCGGCGCCAGGGTGCCGACATCGGAGGGCTGCAGAATGACCACCGGGGTGTTCTGGTAGCCGGCCTCCTTGAGTAGGCGCTGGGCCTCGCCGAGGTCGCCGTCCTTGATCAAGGTTTCGGCGCCCACTTCGCTGCTTTGCGCGGTGTTGCAGCCGAATACCGAGCCGCACAGCTGGTAGTAACGCGGGTCGCCGACCAGTGCGGCGAGTACGTCCTTCTGCTTGATCGCTAGCAGTGCGGCACGGCGGATGCGTAGGTCGTCGAACGGCGGTTGCAGGAAGTTCATGCGTCCCAGGGTCTGCATGCCGAGTTTGTCGAGCACTTCGCTGGTGATCTCGGGGTTGCCCTCAAGCAGCGGCAACAGGTCGAACGGGGTGCGTTCGATGTAATCGATGTCGCCGCTGTTGATGGCGTTCACCGTGGTCTGCATGTCCGGCATGTTGATCCACTCGACGCGGTCGACATAGACCTGCTTGCTGCCGGCGGTGCCGCTGGGCGCTTCGCTGCGCGGTTGGTAGTCGGCGAATTTCTCGAACACCGCCTTCACGCCCGGCTGAAATTCGGCATCGACGAAGCGGAACGGCCCGGAGCCGATATGGTTGGCCAGCGGCTCGCCTGGGGCGGCCGAGGCGACCTTCTCCGGCATGATGAAGGGGGCCACTGATGACGGTTTGGCGATCAGTTCGAGCACGTCACCGAAGGGGCGAGCGAGTTTGAGCACGAATTGCTTGTCGTCGACCACTTGCAGGCTGTCGACGTTGGCCATCAGCAACTTGCCGCCGGCATCGAACACCCCCCAGCGCTTGAGTGAGGCCACGCAGTCACGCGAGGTCACTGGTGTGCCGTCGTGCCAGAGCAGGCCGTCGCGCAGGGTGAAGGTGTAGTTCAGGCCATCGTCGGAAACCGTCCAGTCAGCCATCTGCGGCTGCAGCTGGTTGTTGCCGTCCAGGCCGATCAGTGTGTCGTAGACCATGTAGCCGTAGTTGCGCGCGATGGTGGCGCTACTGGCGACCGGATCCAGTGCTCGCAGGGCCGCATGCATGACGGCATGCACGGTGGTTTCGGCCTGGGCCTGCGCGGTCAGCGACAGGCTGCCGGCGATTGCCAGCATGGCGAACAGCTTGTGGCTTCGTGACGTGCGGCGCGTGACGGTCGACTCGTGCATCGTATGGTCCCCTTCAACTGGTCTTCGGTGGCGAGTCGGGCTCGAGGGCCGCAATGACTCATGGGTCGGGTTCGATACTAGCGCTCGTGCCAATCATGTCGTTAGATGCATTTTTAGAAGGAGGTATTGCCATTACGGCAATACCCGGGGCGACTCCATGGGAACCAGAAAATGACTGAACGGGTGCTGGTGGACAGTGCGCTGCGCTACTTCCTGGCGGTGGTGCGATATGGCTCGATCAACAAGGCCTCGGTGCAGTTGCACGTCGCCCCTTCGGCCGTCAGCCGGCAGATCGCCAGGCTCGAGGCGGAACTGGGATCCCAGCTCTTCGAGCGCACCAAGACCGGCATGCGTCTGTCTGCCTCGGGCGAGTTGCTCGCCGACCATGCGCGCAAGGCGCGCCTGGAGGCATTGCGAGTGGTCAACGAGATCACCGGGCTGGAGGGCATTCAGAAAGGCATGGTACGCATCGCCAGCATCGAGGGCCTGGCGACCTATTTCCTACCACAGCTGATCAGCCGCTTCCGTGAGCGCTACAGCGGTATCCACTTTGAATTGATCGCCTGCTCTAACAGTAATGTCACCCGACGTGTGCAGGAGGGCGTTGCGGATATCGGCCTGACCCTGACTCCCCCACCGATGCGCGGCATTCGCGTGGAAAAACGCATCATGGCGCCGGTGCATGCGGTGATGAGCATCGATCACCCGTTGGCGTCCAAGCGTCAAGTCACGCTTGCGCAACTGGCAGGCTATCCGCTCGGTCTGCCGCAGGAGAACACCAACCTGCGCAACCTGTTCGACATCGCCTGCAGTCGTCAGGGGTTGTTGATCGAGCCTGTGCTGGTCAGCAACTACGTCAATGCCCTGATCGCCTTTTCCGCCAGTGGTGGCGGCGTAACCCTGTTCGGCGAACTCTCCGTACGTCATCACAGCTATCGCGAGCGCCTGGCGGTGCTGCCCGTCAAGGATCGTGAAATGAGTGCGCGAACCATCGAAGTGCAGACGTTGGCCGGACGTACATTGCCCAAGGGCGTTGCTGCCTTTCTCGAAATGCTATGTCAGGAGCTGGATTAGAGGTATTGGATACTTGAGCTCAGTGGACTTCTGGGTCGTTCGTAAGAGTGGGGGTAGTCTTAGCAGCCGACTATACGTTGCTGTCGCTCAATGCGCGTAGGACGCTTCCTGGCGTTGAATTACAGACGAAACTGCCTACATCCATGCTGGGAACAGCGTCTATCCCGGCCTTCTCCCGCGATGTCAGGGTTGGGCTTGCCGAAAAAGCACCGAAGCCCCTTGCCAGGCCGCTGAAAAACTACCTGCGTTGCCATTGCCTCGGCCACCAACGAGTACCGCTTTGATGCCAAGCGCAGAGGTGACGGCAAGAAAGTCGAAGCCGTGCTGGACAGCGTCATCGGCAGCGAGCTGAGCGCTGGCGGCGACTTGCGCGAGGTGTCTGGAGGCGATATCACCCTGAGCAGCGCTACCAGCTCGTAGGACGTGGGATAAACCGGACGACCGGCCAGTCATCCCGGCAGGCTCGGCCACATCTTCCATGCCTGCCAGACGTTGCCCCGAAAACTGCGCAAAACCCCACGCCAGACAGTTGGGCGACGGGTTTTCGTGGGGTATGCTGCGCCGGCTTCAGGGACTGTTGCCGCTTCGTTCGCGGCAATGTGACCCGCGGCGAATGGCAACAGACCCTAGGCACCCTCAAATAAGAATATCGCCTATGACTGCTCTACCGGCAGGTGCGCCTGCCTCGCTGACGCTGGACACTTCGCGCGACATTGCCCGTCATTTTGCCTCGGATATCGAGGCCGAACGCACGCGCCTGCTGTACCTCGGCTCCCGTGTACCCACCCTGTTCATGCTGCTCAATGGCCTGGCCTGTGCCTGTCTGTTGTGGGGGCCGGATAACGGTTGGCTGCTGATTGGCTGGCTGGTCTGGCTGGTGCTGCTGGCGGTGCTGCGTTTGGTCCAGGTCTCGGCCTTCAATGCGGCGCCGCCCAGTAGCCAGGCCAGCACGCACTGGCGCCGGCGGTTTCTGCTTGGTGCCGGCGCCTCGGGGCTGACTCTGGCCTTTGGCGCAGTGCTACTGGTGCCCAGTGATGTGTTCTACCAGCAGGCGCTGGTCTATGGGCTGATTGCCACGGCGATTCTCTCGGCCAGTGTGGCCTATGCGGTAAGCCGCGCCGCCTTCCTCGCCTTTGCGCTGCCCTGTCTGCTGCCGACCCTGACCTACCTGCTGTTCAGCGGTGATCCGCTGCTGCGTGGCTGGGGTTTGCTGGGCTGTATCCTGCTCGTGGCCCTGATGGTGGTGGCCTGGCAGGTGCACCGGCTGGTGCAGCGCAGCCTATTGCAGCGCTTCCAGAACCAGGCGCTGATCGCCAATCTGGAATCTGCCAAGCAGCAGGCCGAAGGCCTCAACCATGAGCTGGCGCGTGAGGTGGAGCAGCGCCGCCGTGCTGAGCGCGAGCTGCGCCAGGCCCATGGCGAACTGGAGCTGCGTGTGGCCGAGCGCACCCTGGAGCTGGACGAGGCGACCCATGCCCTGGGCAAGAGCCAGGCGCGTCTGGCCCTGGCCTTGGAGGCAAGCGAACTGGGCCTGTGGGACTGGGACCTGCAGAGCGACGAGGTGCACCACAGCCACCTGCACGAGTTGTTCGGTCTACCGCCGGAAGCGGTACAGGTGATGCTGCGCGACCTCAAGCCGCGCCTGCATCCTGATGACCTGCCGGCGCTGCGTCGCGCGCTGGTCGAGCACATGCAGGGGCAAAGCGACGGTTACCAGATCGAATACCGGGTGCGCCATGCCGACGGCCACTGGGTGTGGATCGAGGATCGTGGCCGGGCGGTCGAGCGCGATGGCCGTGGCCGGGTGCGGCGTATGCTCGGTACGCGCCGCGACATCAGCGCGCGCAAGCAGCATGAAGAGCAGCAGCGCCTCGCCGCGATGGTCTTCGAAGCGGCCAGCGAAGGCATCGTTATCCTCGATGCCGACTACCGCCTGCTGGCGATCAACCAGGCGTTCAGCTCGCTGTCCGGCTACAGCCGCGAAGAGGTCCTTGGTCAGCGTGCCATTCGCCTGGTCAGCCAGCCTGAGACCCAGCGCCAGTATCAGTCGATCCGCCTGGAACTGGAGCAGCATGGCAGCTGGCAGGGTGAGCTGATGGAGACCCGCAAGAACGGCGAACTCTACCCGCAGTGGCTGCAACTCAATGTGGTGCGTGATGCCCGCGGCAACGTCAGCCATGTCGTCGGTTTTTTCGCCGACCTGTCTTCGCGGCGCGCGGCTGAGGAGCGCCTGCGCTACCTCTCGCACTACGACGAGTTGACCGGCCTGGCCAACCGCAGCCTGTTCCGCGAACGCCTGCACGACGCCGGCCAGCGTGCCCGCCAGCGCGGTGGCAGCATTGCGCTGCTGCATATCGACCTGGATCGCTTCAAGCTGCTCAACGATAGCCTGGGCCACGACGTGGCCGACGAGTTGTTGCGGCAAATGAGCCGGCGCCTGACCCAGGCATTGCCCGAAGCCGACACCCTTGCACGGCTGTCCGGCGATGAATTCGCTGTGCTGCTCGATGCCTACGGCAGCCTCTCTGCCCTGGCGCGTACGGCCAGCCGCCTGCTCGACACGCTGCGCTTGCCGGTCATCGTCGGTGGGCAGGAGTTGGTGGTGAGCGCCTCATTGGGCATCAGTTTGTTGCCGGACAACGCCCGGGAAATCGCTTCGCTGATCAGCCAGGCGAACATGGCCATGCAGCACGCCAAGCACCTGGGCGGCAATACCTTCCAGTTTTTCACCGATAACCTGCAGGCCTGCACCCTGGAGCGCTTGCAGCTGGAAACCCAGCTGCGCAAGGCCATCGACGAAGGTCAGCTGGAGGTCTTCTACCAGCCCAAATTGTGCATGGCCGAAGACCGCCTGAGCGCCGCCGAAGCCCTGGTGCGTTGGCGCCACCCCGAGCGCGGCCTGGTAGCGCCGGGTGAGTTTATCGGCCTGGCCGAGGAAACCGGGCTGATTGCCGCCATTGGCGAATTCGTCCTGCGTCGCGCGTGCCAGCAGGCGCGTAGCTGGCAATTGCAAGGGCTGGCGGATATCCGCGTGTCGGTCAACCTGTCGGTGCACCAATTGCGCCAGGGCAATCTGGTCAGCCTGGTGCGTCGGGTGCTGGAGGAAACCGACCTGGCAGCGCAGTGGCTGGAACTGGAGTTGACCGAAAGCCAGCTGCTGGACAACGTCGAGAATGTCATCAGCACCTTCCAGCAACTGCGTGGGCTGGGCGTCAAACTGGCTATCGACGACTTCGGTACTGGCTACTCCTCACTCAGCTACCTGAAACGCTTCCCGGTGGATTACGTGAAGATCGACCAGAGTTTTATCCGCGACCTGGCGGCGGGTGGCGAAGACGCCGCGATCACCCGCGCGATCATCGTCATGGCCCACAGCCTGGGCCTCAAGGTGGTGGCCGAGGGCGTAGAAACCCAGGCGCAGATGGATTTCCTCAAAGAGCAGCGCTGCGACGAGCTGCAGGGCTACCTGATCAGCCGGCCCATCGAAGCCGAGGCCTTTGCCGCGCTCCTGCGCGAGCAAGCGCGGCTGGCGTAGCGGCTGTTGCCGTTGCATCGAGCGGTGTGGCGAGTATCTCGGTAGGAGCCGCGCCCCGCGGCGAAAGGTGGCCGCGACGCAGGTTTTAGCGACGGGTGCGGCTGCCCACACAACTGCAACAGGCACCAAGCTACGAGCGCGGCAGGCCAAACAGGCTATGCAGCGCCTCGCGGTATTCGCGCCGGCCCGTACGCAGGCCGTTGTTGTGGTTGGCACCGTCGATCAGCAACAGACGCTTGGGCTCCGGGGCGGCGGCATAGAGCTGCTCGCTGAAGCGCGCCGGGATATAGCGGTCACCGGTGCCGTGGGCAATCAGCACCGGCACCTTGATGTGCTCGATCTTGCTCAGGGAGTCGAACTTCTGCGACAGCAACCAGTGCACCGGCAGCGAGGTGTGCTCACGGACCACGGCTGTGGCTGCATCGGCCAGGTTGGTGAAGCTCGACTCAACGATCAACCCACCCAGCGCCGGCTCGTCCGTGCCGGTGGATAACTGCTCGGCGAGGTTCACGGCCACCGCACCACCCAGGGAATGGCCGTAGATAAAGCGCTTGCTCGCCTGGGGCTGCAGCTCGGTCAGGTGCGCCCAGGCCGCTTCGGCATCTTCGTACACCGTGCGCTCGGACGGCAGCTCGCCGCGGCTCTCGCCAAAGCCGCGGTAGTCGATGGCCAGCACGGAGAACCCCAGTGAATGCAGTTGCTCAATGCGAAACAGCTGACCGGTGAGGTTCCAGCGCGAGCCATGCAGGTAGAGCAGGGTGGGTGCATCGGCGCGTGCGGCCGGCCACCACCAGGCATGCAGGCTCTGGTCGGGGCCGAAAGTCGGTACCTCCAGTTGACGCTCTTGCACGCCGGCCGGCAGGCCGCCGAACCAGCGGGCGGTACCCGGCTCAATGCGAAAGACCAGCTCGCGCTCCTTGCGCTCCAGCTGCGCGCAGCCAATCGGCAAGCCAAGGCACAGGCATGCCAGCAAACTCATGCTCAGCCAGCGACGGCGCAACAGCGCGGCAAGGGACGTCATCATGGGGAAATCCTGATCGAAGGGGGCGGAGCAAGGGACCGGCAATAGACCAGGCCGCGCGCACAATGTTTGGCATTTTCCGGCGAATTCGCGCGATACAGGCCGCCGCTTTGTTAACGGATATGTAACGCCACGCCCGCACCACCTTGCACGCAGCGCGCCAGGCTGGCTCAATTCGCACCTTGCCCAGGCTCGTGCCACAGAGGTCGTGATGTCGCTCAACCGCTTCGCCCCTGACCGCCCGGCCACTGCCACCCTGGTGTTGCTGGCATCGTTATATTGCGCCCAGGGCCTGCCCTCGGGGCTGATCGCCCATTCCCTGCCGGTGCTGCTGCGTCAGCACGGTGTCGACCTGGCGTGGATCGGCCTGCTCAAGCTGCTGGCACTGCCCTGGCTGCTCAAGGTGCTCTGGGCACCCTGGGTCGACCGCATCGGCTCACGGCGCCTGGGCCACCACCGTGGCTGGATTCTGCCACTGCAGGGCGGGGTTACCCTTGGCGTCGCCGGCCTGGCCCTGATGGCGCCGCAGAGCCTGTTTGGCAGCGGACTGGTCTGGCTGTTGGGCGTCCTTCTGCTGATCAACTTCGCTGCCGCGACCCAGGACATCGCCACCGATGGCCTTACCGTGCGCCTGTTGCCCGAACGTTGGCGCGGCCTGGGCAATAGTCTGCAAGTGGGCGGCTACAAAATCGGCATGCTGGTCAGCGGCAGCGGCCTGTTGCTGGTGATCGACCCCCTGGGCTGGAACCTGGCCATGGGCTTGGTCGCTGGTCTACTGCTCCTGATGAGCGTACCTATCTGGCTGTTCGCCGAGTCGCGCCAGGCACCGCAGCAGCCCGCCCTGGCCGAAACCGCCCTTGGTCCAGGCCTGCTGCTGGCCCATTACCGCGGCCTGCTGTTGCAGCCCGGCATGCTCGCCTGGCTGCTGGTGGTGCTGACCTTCAAGCTGGGCGATGCGCTCGGCTCGCCGATGATCAAGCCCATGCTGGTTGACCAGGGCTGGAGCACCACCGAGCTCGGTCAACTGACCCTGATTAGCAGCCTGGTCGGCATCGCCGGCGCGCTGATCGGCGGCTTGCTCTATGCCCGCCTCGGCGCTTTGCGTGCACTGTTGCTATTCGGTGCGCTGCAGGCAGCCGGCATCGCCGCCATGGCCCTGCTGGTGAATGCGGGCGCCGATCGTCCCCTGGTTTACGCCATCGCCCTGTTCGAGCAGGCCGCCGATGGCATGTCCACGGTCGCCCTGTTCGCCGCCATGATGCGTATGTGCCGACCCGAGCACGAAGGCGCCGACTTTACCCTGCAAGCCTCGGCCCAACTGCTGCTGGCCGGCGTGGTCGGCGCCAGCAGCGGCGCCCTGGCCAAATGGCTGGGTTACGACGGCCTGTTCTTGCTGGCTGGTGCTCTCGGCGCGTTGGTCCTCGTGGCGGTGTTACCAGGGCTGCAGCGGGTGCGCCATTGAGTGAGAAAAAGGCTTTGTGAAACAGGCAGTTAGTTTTTATCCACATTTTCCGCAGGCGTGCCCGCGGCCTCTGCAAATAACCTGACGGGCGCGCCAGGAAAGGCTGAGCGGATAAAAGCAGAGGCGCTGGGCAAACGCCTGGCGCGACTTTTTCACCGGGTTTTCAACAGAGTTATCCACAGGTGAGCGGTGCTGCTCCAAGCCCTACCAAGTGTATGCCGCTTGGGCGCTGTTGATGCACGCGCTGCCCTGCGAAGGGTTGATGCCGCTACCAGTCTGATCGTTATTTAGCATCGAGAAGAAGATCTGGGCATCAACGAGCGGGTTAATCGTGTGCTCTACAGAACTCGTGCTTGGAACGGGCGTCAGAGACAAACCAGCTGATCCCTATGACAGAGTGCACAGCGTGGGTCATCTCGTCTGGCACTGTCGGCACTGTGCTGGGTATTGTCTGGACCAAGGCTTTGAGCGTTGTGCCTGGCCCAGCCTGGTAAGGCTAAATTGTTGATCCGACTCACAAGGACGTTGTCATGTATTGCCGAATGCTCCTCCCTTCCATTGCGCTGCTGCTGGTTGTTGGCTGTCAGGCTCAATCGCAGCCCTTGCCGAAAAGCGCAAAGCTCGGCCCGGAAAAGGTTGCAGCTATCGCAGAGCGAATTGACTCGCGTTACCCAAAGCTTTCGGATGACCTGCGCAGCCAGATGCTCAGCACGGTGGTGCGCTCGTTGGACGAGATGGTGTTTATCGAAGGCGGTGAGTTCGAGATGGGCGACTTTGGCGCCCCTTGCGATTTCGACCAGACCAATATGGGCACTTGGCCCTATGGTTATGAGCCGGACGAACTATGCCCGATTACCGGAAAGTTTGATGACGACTACCTGCATCAGGTGCGGTTAAGCAGTTACTACTTGGCAAGTTATCAGACCCGGTTGGGGGATTTTGATGTGTTCCGGGCTAGCTTAGGGTTACCTTTATTTGATGAGGTCTTACGTGAGCGTGGTTTCTTTCATGAAAATAAGCCGGCGCCTACGATGAAGTGGCAGGAAGCCAAAGACTATTGTCTATGGCTCGGAGGGTTAAGTGGACATGCGATAGACCTTCCAACCGAGGCGCAGTGGGAATATGCCGCACGAAATCGTGGGAAGTATGTGCATTACCCTACAGACACCGGTAGCTTGAATTATGGGAAGAATATCCCAAAAGATGAAGAAACAAATGAGCTGGCTATCGGGCAGTTCGCTCCCGGCCCGCTTGGGCTTTACGATATGGCTGGTAATGCTACTGATTGGGTTAACGACTGGTATGATCCGGAGTACTATAGAAATTCTCCATCCGAAAATCCTCAAGGCCCGGAAAGTGGAACTCAGAAGGTTCGGCGTGGTTCAAGTATTTCTGAGCTGAACTGGCAAGCGGCCAATACAGTAAGGCGTTGGCCAGAACCACCTGCCAGCACTCGGCACTTTCCAGATAGTAGTTTTCGTTGTGCGATTCAGTCCGGCCAATCATTAAACTAAATATCTACAAGGATGTCGCTATGCATTGTTGTAAATTAATACTTACTCTTTTTTTTCCACTCCTGGCTGTAGGCTGCCAAGCCCAATCTCAGCCACTACCGAAAAGCGAAAAGCTCAGCCCGGAAAAGGTCGCAGCTATCGCAGAGCGAATTGACGCGCGCTACCCCAAGCTTTCGGATGATCTACGCAGACAGATGCTCAGCACTGTGGTGCGCTCGCTGGACGAGATGGTGTTTATCGAAGGTGGAGAGTTCGAGATGGGCGACTTCGGCGCCCCTTGCGACTTTGACCAGACCAATATGGGCACCTGGCCCTATGGCTATGAGCCGGACGAACTATGCCCGATTACCGGAAAGTTCGATGACGACTATCTGCATCAGGTGCGGTTGAGCAGTTACTATTTGTCGAGCTATCAAGTTAGTCATGGTGACTTTGATCTGTTTAGGACAAGTCAAGGGCTGACCTTATTTGACGCAGAGTATCGTGATCGTGAAGATCTAAAAGATATGTTTCGGAAAGACAATCCGGCGCCTGCCAAAACTTGGCAGGAGTCGAAAAACTATTGTTTGTGGCTAGGCGATTTGAGCGGCTATCCGGTTGATCTACCTACCGAGGCACAGTGGGAGTTTGCAGCTAGAAATCGTGGCCAATATGTACAATATCCCACCGATACCGGAAGCTTAGACTATGGGCGTAATATTCCTCGGGATGAACAAACAGATGTATTACCACTAGGGCAGTTCGCACCTAGTCCGCTTGGTCTATATGACATGGCAGGTAACGCCACTGATTGGGTAAATGACTGGTACGCGCCAGATTATTATCGGTACTCCCCTGCCGAAAATCCACAGGGCCCCGAGACGGGAGTAAAGAAAATTCGTCGTGGCTCAAATATTTCCGAACTGAACTGGCAATCTGCCAATACTGTTCGACGCTGGGCAGATGAACCGGTTCAAAACGGGCATTTCTTAGGTAATAGTTTTCGTTGTGCCATTCAGGTCGATCAGCCATTATAATTTAATGGCCGCCAGCGGCGGCCATTTTATATTAGGCTAGGTTGTCAAATTTCCCACTAGCTCTTGCTGCGATTAATATATCAAGCTTTCGCCACGGGTCTGTTGGCGTCCATGCTAGCATCGTGTTATTACTCGTAACTGAACCTGGTAGGCCACGAACGGCTAAATGTTCAATAAATCGATTGAATTCGTTTTGTTGTGGGCCGTCGAGCAAGCGATTAAGCCTGTTAAGGCTTTCCATAGCATTAACTTTATTTGCTTGTGGGGAGCAATGCTCTAGTACCTCTATAAAGTAGCGCCATCGGTGTTGGGTATGGCTTATTAGTAATATAATTGCTTTCTCTTGCGCTTCATGTAGGCTTTCTACAAAGCTATTGCTCAATATGTAAAGCATAGGGCCAATAGTTTGCGGTGGTAACTTATTAAGCTCCAGCCTATGGCCGTTTACTAACACTGCTTGGTTCGTAAGTAGGTAGTGGGCTAAGCTCTCGGCCTCCACTTTAGAAGTGCTTCGTTTTAGCCACCACCGGTTTAGCTCCAGTCTACCCATCTCGAACGCTTTAATAACAGTGCCCCTTGGAGCTGAGGCCACCTGATAAAGCCCCCAAGCCATATAGTTAAAGGCATCCTCTGTCACCCCCAACAAATAGCGATAGTCCACATCAGCCAGCGCTTCGCAGACCAGTTTTAGCAGGTCGTAAGTCTTTTCCAGGTCCACCACGGTGGAGAAACCGCCGCTGGCGCCGGGGCCGAAGACCAGACTGCCTTTGCAATTTACGGCCAGCCTGTCGCTGGAAATACTGATGCCGAACTCGCCACCGATACCGGCACCAAAGGCAGCGCTGCCTTCGGCCTTGATTTCAGCCAGGCTGCCCCAGCTGCTGCTGGCGTTCGACTGGCCGCTGACGACGCTGCCGCGTCCCTGTTTGGAGGGCTCTATCCACTGTAAGGAGCCGCTCAGGGCACCGCCTGCCTGGGCGCCGGCGAAGGCATCACCTTTCAGGCCGAGATTGCCGCCGCGGCTGGGGGCGATATGGGGGGAGCCGAGCAAGGCCGTGGCGCCTCCCGCGCCTTCATCACTGGGCTTGTACTGTACCTTGGCGCCCGCCGAGGCCTGGGCCTGGGCGCCGACAAAGCACGACAGTTCCACCTTTCCTTGCAGGCGTACCAGGCCGAGCGGGCAATCGACTTCACGGCCTTCGGCGTTGCGGTAGCGCAGGCGCAGCGGATAGCCGCCCTGGGAGGGGAAGAAGCTGGTCAGCGATACCGAGCCTTCTGCGAGGGAAAACGCCGCGCTGGCTTTGGCGCCGACTTCGATATTGCCTTTGGCCGGGTTCCAGTTGTTTACACCTGCGCTGGCACTGGCGGCGAAACGCAGGGCGTGCGCCTCGGCCGAAATAGCATAGGGGGCGGCATCATCGGGGTTGCT
This sequence comes from Gammaproteobacteria bacterium, assembly GCA_018826895.1. Classification (GTDB taxonomy): domain Bacteria; phylum Pseudomonadota; class Gammaproteobacteria; order Pseudomonadales; family Pseudomonadaceae; genus Aquipseudomonas. Next base: position 2,331 of record JAHJYA010000044.1, on the reverse strand, counting down.
GGTCCAGTTGGTTTCCTGGTGCAGGGCATTGAGCAGGTTGTCTTCCTTGCTCGACCAACTGACCAGCTTGGCTTCCAGCGTGCCGAGAGGGCTCGCCTTGCGGCCTTCGCCAATGCCCTTGCGGATATCGTCGAGCAGGTCTTTGGCCAACTGCTTACCGAAGGGTTTACCGGCCAGTACATTGCTACGTACCTTGAGCTTCCAGTCCACCTGTTCGTGATAGCGCGTGGCGATGTAGTAGCGCCTGTCCGGTTGGCTGAACAGGATGACCTCTACGACGGTGACACCACTGCGCTGCGCTCTACCACGTGCACGCTCAGTGCTGCGACCGCGGCCATGCGCAAGGTCTGGGCGGGTGCCGCTGCCCAGGGTGCTGCTGTCACCTGTTTCGCTCGATAGGCGGCCGCGCAACGTGGCGATTTCGGCATCCAGCTCGGCCAGCTTCTTGTCCCGCAGGCGCTCCCAGGTACTGCGCTCCAGCAGGTTGCCGGTGGCGTGAGCGGAGTTGCGCAGTGGGTGATACGACTGATACCAGATACGCGCAGCCTGCAGGGTGCGCAGTTGGCCCTGGATATCTTCTTCGGTGGTCAGTGGTGGGCGCTCATTTTCTTCTTGAGGCGGCGACAGAATCAGCAATCCGGCGTCACCGGCTTTCTCGTTCCAGGCCTGCTTGATGCAGCGGCTACAGGTGCATTCGTTGCCCTGTGTACGATCTTTCAGGCACTCGATGCGGTCTTTGGCTTGCGCCAGTTTCTGCTGCAGTTCATCCATCAGCGTCTGTACGCGCTGGATTTCACGCTTCAGCGCCTGGGCCTGCTGTTCGGTCAAGACGTAGTAGTGGGGGTCGCCTGTGATGTGCACCACATCGACCAGCTCGTCATTACACTGGCCGGCGCACTGCGCTTGAGTGCTGCTGGAGTCGTCGCTGTGCTGTGCAGGCGGCAGAGCGCGCGGCTCGCCGGCTGCGCCAGCCTGGCGGTTGGTCGGCGCGGGCGCCTCGTTGGCGGCGGCTTGAGCCGGTAGCTTGAGCTTCCAGCCCGGCTGGATGATATTCGGGTCGCGGATGATGGGGTTGAGCTTTTGCAGCTCGCTTGTGGTGGTGGCGTGTTGCTGGGCTACGCCCCCCAAGGTATCGCCGCGTTGTACGGTGTAGGTCTTGCCGTTCGACATGTCCTTGTCCCTAGCCCGAAAGGCTTTCCAGTTCATCCAGTTTTGCACCTGTCGCCAGGTCTTCACGCGCCATGACGCGCTGTGCCGGTGCGGCCTGCAAAAATTCCGGGCCACGGCTCAGTGCCAGCCGCAGCCAGCGTTCGTAATGGGCTTTTTGGGTAATGCCGGCCTCATGGGCCGCCAGAAGCTGTGTATGGACGAAGTCTTGAGGCGGCGAGGCATCAATGACGGCGCGGTAGTCATCGGCCATTTGCGCCGCGAATAGCCGCAGGCGGGCTTTCTCCAGCTCTTGCCTGCGCTGCTCGCCCAACCATAGCCAGCCGGGTGCTTGCAGGGTGCCGTCCCAGGGCTGGGGGCGGGAGGCATAGCGCCAGCCAAGCTCGTTGCGCCAAGCCAGCCCGCAGAACGGGCCGAAGAAGGCCTGGCGCTCTCCGGGGCTGAGGGTTTCCAGCAGCGGTTCGAGCCAGCGCGGCTCGAAGAAGCGCATCAACTGGTCAGAGCGTTCCTCGGTGCGTACGGCAAGCAGGCTTTGGCAATGCGCTATCGCGGCATCCCAATGCCGCAGATCGTCCAGGTACAGGACACAGCCCGCATCGCTCTGCGTCAGCAGTGCATGGGCGTAATCGCTCCACTGATCAGACGCGGCACTCATCACCAAGGCCGGGCCCTGTTCGCTCAAGGCCTGATACGGCGTATCCAGAAACAGCGGCGCCCACTGTGGTGTGCCTTCGGGCGCCAGTTGATAGAGCCACCTGGGCATATCCGGGTCGGCGGTCGCCTCGAGAATCACGCAGCGCAGGTGCGGGTCTGGGGCCTGCTCGAAGGGGGAAGGAATAGGCTTCACCATGATATTCATCCGTGAGGGTGGATCATGCACTTGCCGCTGGCATCGAACACGCAGCCAGTGGCGGGTAGCAGGTGCCCGGCGAGAGCCTGGGCGCTGTAGGCACTGGTGACCATGCCCGCCTTATCCGCATCCGCCGCCTTGACCTTGCCTGGCAGTACTGGCGCCGCTCCCGAGCCTTTGCCCGGTGCACCACCCGAGTTGAACTTGATCACCGGGCCGACCATCGTGATGCCGCCGGCGTCCAGTTTGATAAAGCTGCCGGCGGCCTTGAGGGTCAGTTCGCTGCCGGCGTCGAGGACGATTTTCTGGCCGCT
>JAHJYA010000043.1 GCA_018826895.1 Gammaproteobacteria bacterium | reverse complement strand
TAGCTCACTAAACTTCGCATCTCGTGCCTTGCCTCGCGCTAAAACGGGCTCCGGCGCGGCCGCGAACGAAACGGCAACAGACCCTAACCCTTTGTCGGCACAGGACAATCTTCCGATTATCCATACCTATCGACAAGTCGTCGTGGATAGAAGTATTACAAAAGTCTCGGCAAAGGCCGAGCCCATGCGACCCTCTGTCTCACCCTGCCAACGCAAAGTTGGCACAGCCAATCACCAGGCAAGAAAAAGCCGGATCAGCCTGCACTGATCCGGCTTGTTTTACTCACTTAGTGAGAAACGCGACTGGTGCCGTTGACGGTGAGAATACGTACCCGCTCACCGACGCGGAAAATCTGGTTCTCTTCCACCGCCTGGACATAGGCACGCATGCTGCCGTCGTCCTCACGCACGGTGATTTCCACACCCTGGGTGCGGGTGATCCCTTCTTCAGTCGCCGCCCCCAGCAGGCCACCAGCAACTGCGCCAATCACTGCAGCGACGGCACTGCCACGCCCACCACCGATGCCACTACCGGCAACGCCGCCAACGACCGCACCGGCACCCGCGCCGATGGGCGTCTTGGTACCCTCGATCTTGACCGGGCGCAGCGACTCGATAGTACCCATGCGCACGGTTTGCACGGTGCGTGCTTCGTCTCGCGAGTAAGTGTCACCCGTCAGGCTGGAGGCGCAACCGCCTAGGGTCAGCGCCAGGGCCGTGAACGTGGTGACAAGCAGTGTAGGTTTACGCATGGAGCAACCCTCCGGGTGATTTGCCTTATTAGACAGCGCCCGCTCCGGCGCTGTCACGACTGTTAGACGAATAATCTGCGCTTGCCGTTACCCTATCAGCGCCTGGCAGCCTGCGCCAACCGCCACACCCGGGCAATGTCACCGGCCCGGGCCCGCAATTGTGCAGCCGCATCGGCACAGGCTTGCTCGAGCGTTATAGGGCCAGGCGTCAGGCTGAATGCCGCATCGATACCCACGGCATACAGCTGCTCATACCCCTCGCCCAGGCTACCGGCCAACGCCACCACCGGAACACCCGCGACTCGGGCCTGACGGGCAACGCCTACCGGCGTCTTGCCATGCAGGCTCTGCTCATCCAGACGACCTTCGCCGGTGATTACCAGATCGGCACCGCGCAACGCATCTGCCAGTTCAGACAACTCGGCCACCAGTTCGATCCCTGGGCGAAAGCGTGCACGCAAAAATGCTTTGGCGGCAAAGCCCAGGCCGCCCGCGGCGCCCACCCCAGGAAATTGACTGAAGTCTTCCCCCAGCGTGCCGGACACGACCCATGCCAGGCGACTTAGCGCAGCATCGAGCTGTGCAACCTGCGCAGGCGTGGCGCCCTTCTGCGGCCCGAAAACCGCGGAAGCGCCCTTCTCGCCACACAAGGGGTTGTCTACATCCGCCGCCACCTCGACCTGGACGTCGAGCAAACGCGGATCAAGCCCGGTCAGGTCGATCTGATCAAGTTGCGCCAGGGCCGCGCCGCCGGGTGCTAGGTCGCGCCCTGCCGCATCCAGGAAACGCACGCCCAGCGCCTGCAGCAAACCGGCACCGCCATCGTTGGTGGCACTGCCACCGAGGCCGAGGATGATGCGCTGGGCGCCAGCGTCCAGAGCAGCGCGGATCAGCTCACCGGTACCCCGGCTGCTGGCCACTGTGGCATCGCGCTGCTCGCGCGCCACCCAGTGCAAGCCACTGGCCGCCGCCATCTCGATCACCGCGGTAGCATTCTCCAGCCAGCCCCAGTGGGCCAGCACCGGCGCCCCCATCGGGCCGCTCACCTCACACTCACGCCGCTCGCCCCCGGTGGCCGCCAGCACGGCGTCCACGGTGCCCTCGCCACCGTCAGCCATCGGCCGCAGGCACAACTCGGCCTGCGGGTAGACATCCGCCCAGCCGGCGGCGATAGCCTCGGCCACCTGGGGGGCGCTGAGGCTTTCTTTGAAGGAGTCGGGGGCAATAACGATTTTCATACATCAGACCTCGAGGACAGCGACGTCGCACAACCCTCAGTCACGCTTGAGGGGCGACGGACACAGGACGAACGCGCAGCCGCAGGCCGCGCGTCGCTTGGAAGGCGGGTTACAGCAGCACCAGGCTCAGCAGCCACACAGTGATAATCCCGGCCACACCCTGGATCAGAGTGGCAACGGTTTGCGCACGATAGGCCGTGGCGACCGTCATGCGGCTGAACTGGGTGACCACCCAGAAGAAGCTGTCATTGGCATGGGACACCGTCATCGCCCCGGCACCGATGGCCATCACCGTCAGCACCCGGCCCATTTCGCTGTCCAGGCCAAGCTGGCCGAGCAGCGGCGCAACCAATGCCGAGGTGGTGACCAGCGCCACTGTGGTCGAGCCCTGGGCGCTTTTCAGCGCGGCCGCTACCAGGAATGGCATAAACAGACCGATACCCAGAGCCGACAGCGTGGTGCCCAGGTAATCGCCCAGCGGGGTGATCTTTAGCACCGCACCAAAGGCACCACCGGCACCGGTAATCAGCAGGATCGGCGCAGCCGCGAGAATCCCTTCGGCAACCCGATCATGCAGTTGCTGGCGCTTACCGGTGCCGCGCAGCAGCGTGCAAGCCAGCGCCAGACCAACCAGCAACGCGACAACAGGCTGGCCGAGGAAACCCAGCACACTGAACAGCGCGCCCTCACCCAGCGGTTTGCTCGGGAACGCCGCAACGGAGCCCAGGCAGATCAGCAGGATCGGGATAAAGATCGGCGCAAAGGCCTGGAACGGCGTCGGCAGCGTGCCGTAGCGTGCCTTCAGCTCGGCGAAGTCCTGCTCGGCCGGCAGCGGCAGGCCGTCATCCTCCAGCGCGATGTCCTTGCCGATAAAGCGGTTGGCCCAGAACATCCCCGCCAGCGCGGTAACCAGGGAAACCAGCAGACCGACGGCGATTACCAGGCCCAGGCTCGATTCCAGCCCCAGGTTACCGGCCGCGGCAATCGGCCCCGGCGTCGGCGGTACGAACGTATGGCTGGCATACAGACCGGTGGCCAGCGCCACGCTCATGGCGATGACCGACACCTTCATGCGCGCAGCCAGGGCATTCTTCAGCGAGTTGAGGATCACGTAGCCGGAATCGCAGAACACCGGGATCGACACCAGGTAGCCGATGATCGACACGGTCAGCGTGGGAAAGCGCTCGCCGAGCAGGCGAATAACCGTTTCGGCCATGGTGATGGCGGCGCCGCTGCGCTCCAGGATCACCCCAATGATGGTGCCCAGGGCAATCACGATACCGATATAACCGAGAATGCCGCCAAAACCACTGGTAATGGTTTTGACGATTTCACCGCTGGGCACTTGGTAGGCGAAACCAGCAAGGAGAGCGGCGCCGAGCAGAGCGAGGAAGGGATGCAGTTTCAAGCGTGTGGTGGAGAGGACGATGAATGCGATCAACGCCACCAGAATCAGGACCAGGACCATGCCGAGGTCTCCTCATTGTTGTTATGGGTACGGGGTGCCCGTGGGCTAGGGTCTTTTGCCATTTCGTCCGCGGCCGCGCCGGAGCCAGTTTTAGCGCGAGGCAAGGCGCGAGATGCGAGGTTTAGCTGGCTAAATGAGCCATCGAGAAACGCAGCATCGCGCTAAAACTGGCCCGGCCCTTCGGGTTGCGACGAAACGGCAACAGACCCTAGGCATTGTCACTCTGCCCAGCCCGCTAACGCCTGATACGGCTGCACAAAGAATATAGACCTGATGACACTCGTTATTGTGCGGGCGCCCAGTGAAACGATTAGTCCAGCAACCCCAGTCCAAGGGACAGCTGCAGGCGCTGATCCAGTCGCATGACCTCTACGCCACTGAGCTCGGCAATCCGTTCCAGGCGATAACGCAAGGTGTTGCGATGAATGCCCAGAGCCTGGGCACACGCCTGCACCTGTCCATCATGGGCACACCAGGCTTCCAGGGTCTCGCGCAAGGTACCGTTGCCATCCTGCGCCAGCAGGCGCTTGAGCGGCGCCAGCCAGCCCTGCAGCAACCAACTGTGGCGCTGGGCATAGAGCAGCGTTGGCAGGCGCTGATCTTCCAGGCGCAGCACGCGCAAAGCGGGGAAACGTGCGCGGGCATAGGCTTGCAGATCGCGCAGTGCCGCGCAGGCCTGGCGCAGCTCACTCAGGTCATGCAGCGGATCGCTGAGCACCAGACGGCTGACCGCCCAGTCGCGCTCATCGGCATGGCTGAGCCAGGCCTCATCGTCCCGCACCGCCAGGGACCGACACCAGAGCAGCTCGCGGCTGCCCAGCGGTGCGCAGAGGTAATCGGTCTTGTGGTTGAGCGAGGTCAGCAGCTTGTCCTGACGTGGCAGTGGGTCGCCCTCCTCACTCAGCTCGATCAGGCACAACTGACAGGGCCAGACCAATGCCAGACCGATGCGCTCGGCCTCCGCGCGCAAACTGGCGAGGGCCTGTGCCGGGTCGAACAACTGGCGCAGCCAGGCCTCCAGCTGGTGCCGCTGCCAGTGCCGCTCGGCCTGCAACTGGCGTTGCTCGACCAGCATTTCGGCAGCCATGCGCACCAGCTCGGCATAGGGCCGCACGGTTTCCGGGGCGCCGGTGATGCCGAGCACTCCAATCAACTGGTCGGCATGTAGCAGCGGCAGATTCACCCCCGGCCGTACGCCGCGCAAACAGGCTGCGGCCTGTTCGTCGATCTCCACGACCCGACGGTTGGCCAGCACCAGTTGCGCGCCTTCATGGCGCGTGTGCAGTCGCGCCGGATCGCCACTGCCGATGATCATGCCTTGGGCATCCATGACATTGATGTTGTGCGGCAGAATGGCCATGGCGCGATCAACGATATGTTGCGCCAGAGCAGAATCGAGTTCGAGCATGGAGTTATCTGCCTGCACGAGGGAGGTTTTGCAGCACGCCGCTGAGCGCCAGGCGATCAGCGGCAACTATCAGGGCGCCAGCCTCTCGCGCACCCAGCGTTCTGCATCAAGGCGGTAATTGAGGCGGTCATGCAGGCGACTGGAGCGCCCTTGCCAGAACTCGATACGCTCGGGCAGCAGGCGGTAACCGCCCCAGTGCGGCGGACAATGCGGCGCCTGATCGAGAAAGCGCTGCTCGGTCTGCAGTAGCAGATTTTCCAGCTCGCCGCGATCAGCGATCACTCGGCTCTGCGGCGATGCCCAGGCGCCCAGGCGGCTGCCCAGCGGGCGTACCTGAAAGTAGGCATCCGAATCGCTTGGACTGACCTTTTCCACCCGCCCTTCGATGCGCACCTGGCGCTCCAGGCTGGGCCAGAAAAACGTCATGGCAGCGAACGGCCGAGCAGCCAGTTGCTCGCCCTTGGCGCTGTCGTAGTTGGTGAAGAAGGTGAAACCGCTGGCATCCAGCCCCTTGAGCAGAAGCACGCGACAATGCGGACGGCCGTCGGCATCCACGGTAGCCAGGGTCATGGCATTGGGCTCGACCGGCGGTTGCTCGGTCTTGACCGCCTCGGCGAACCACTGGCTGAACAACGCCAGGGGT
>JAHJYA010000007.1 GCA_018826895.1 Gammaproteobacteria bacterium | reverse complement strand
TCGTGAACTCGGCAGAGGTCTACCGAAAGTGTCAACCATGTCCCCGCACACCTGTCACCTATGTCTCCGGTCCATACAGGCAAGCAAGAGAAAGTGACTCGCCCGTAAGGGGCGAAAACCGTCAGACCAGACAGCGCAGTAATGGATAGAGCCACGTCATCAGTCGCGCACACTTATTTGCCAGTACGGTGCCAGGCCCAGCATTTCGAGAGAAATGCGAAGAACAAAAAAACCGCCAGGCAATGCCTGGCGGTTTTCGTTTGTACGCAGCGCCTGCAGCAGGCGCTTAGGGCCGGTTAGAGCACTTCGAGCAGCTCGACGTCGAACACCAGCACGCTGTGCGGCGGGATGCTGCCAACGCCCTGGGCGCCGTAGGCCAGTTCGCTCGGCACGTATAGGCGCCATTTGCTGCCGGCGTTCATCAGTTGCAGGGCTTCGGTCCAGCCGGCGATCACCCCACCGACCGGGAATTCGGCCGGCTGGCCGCGCTCGTAGGAGCTGTCGAACACGGAGCCGTCGATCAGGGTGCCGTGGTAGTGGGTGCGCACGGTGTCTTCGCGCGATGGCTTGGCGCCTTCGCCTGCGGTCAGCACTTCGTACTGCAGGCCGGAGGCCAGCACGGTGATACCTTCGCGCTGGGCGTTTTCAGCGAGGAAGGCCACGCCAGCACCGGCAGCTGCTTCGGCCTGAGCCTGGGCTTGAGCCTGCATGATCTCGCGGATCACTTTGAAGCTGGCCGACAACTCGGCTTCGCTGACGCGGCTTGGCAAGCCGCCAAAAGCGTCGGTCAGCCCGGCGAGGATGGCGTCCAGGCTGACGCCCGGTGGCGGGTTGTCACGCAGTTGACCGCCCAGCTGGCGACCGATGCCGTAGCTGACGCGGGTTTCGTCAGTGGAGAGATTGAGTTCGGACATGTCACGGCTCCGCAGGGCTAAAAAAGGTCGGCCAGCCTAGCACAAAGCCCCAGCCGGCTCTAACGCTCGGCAGTGCCTGAACGATGACGGCGGCAGCGCTCGGAGCAGTAGCGCACCTCGTCCCAGCAGCGCGCCCATTTCTTGCGCCAGTTGAAGGGCAATTGGCAGAAGGCACAGGTCTTGAACGGCAGATCGGCCTTTTTCACAGCGCCTGCCCGGCGTCCAGGCGCGCCAGCAGCGCTTCGCCGCGGGTCCAGAGCGCGTCTTGCTTGGCTTCGGTCATTTTGTCCAGGCCCTTGTAGATCATGCCCAGACGATGGTTGCCGCCCAGTTGTTCGCGGTGGCGCATCAGAAAATGCCAGTACAACGCATTGAACGGGCAGGCCTGCTCGCTGGTGCTCTCGCTGACCTTGTAGGCGCAGTCACCGCAATAGTTGGACATGCGCTTGATGTACTGGCCGCTGGCGCAATAGGGCTTGGAACCCAGGTAGCCGCCGTCGGCGTGCATGACCATGCCCAGGGTGTTGGGCAGTTCGACCCAGTCGAAGGCGTCCATGTACACCGCCAGGTACCAGTCGCACACCTGGCTCGGCTGGATGCCGGCCAGCAAAGCGAAGTTGCCGGTGACCATCAACCGCTGAATATGGTGTGCATAGGCGTGCTCCAGGGTCTGACCGATGGCCTGGCTCATGCACTTCATGCGGGTTTTGCCGGTCCAGTAGAACTCGGGTAGCAGCCTGGTATTGCCGAAGGCATTACGCTCGGCGTACTCGGGCATGTGCATCCAGTAGATGCCGCGCACGTATTCGCGCCAACCGATCAGCTGCCGAATAAAACCCTCGGCCGCATTGAGCGGCACCCGCCCCTGCCAATAGGCCGCCTCGACATCCGCACACAGGCGCCGCAGATCGAGCAGGCCGATATTCAGCGCGGCGCTGATGCGTGCATGAAATAGAAACGGCTCGCCCGTGGCCATGGCGTCCTGGTAGTCACCGAACGCCGGCAGGGCGAAGTCGAGAAAGTGCTGCCACAACGCCTCGGCCTCGGCGTGGGTGACCGGATAATCGAACGCCGCCAGGCTGCCGTAGTGATGGCTGAAGCGTTCAGCCACCAGCGCCAGCACGTCCTGAGTCACGGTATCCGCCGGGAAGCGCGCGGTCATCGGCGCCTTGACCTGCTTGGGCAAGGCCTTACGATTTTCCGCATCGAAGTTCCAGGCGCCGCCCACCGGGGTGCCGTCGCCGTTCATCAGCAGGCCGCTCTTGCGGCGCATCTCGCGATAGAAGAACTCCATGCGCAGTTGCTTACGGCCTTCGGCCCAGCGCGCGAATTCGTCACGGCCACAGAGAAAGCGCGTGTCGGCATGCCAGGTGATCGGCAGCATGCAGGCGCGCAATGCGTCCTCCAGGCGCCACTCACCGCATTCGGTGAGATGGACCTGAGCAATCGACAACTCGGCCACAGCCTGCTCAAGCACGGCCGGCAGGCTACCGGGATTACCGGGCTGGTCCAGCGGCACATAGCTCACCTGATAGCCCCGCGCGCGCAGCGCCTCGGCAAAGTGGCGCATAGCACTGAAGATCAGCACGATCTTCTGCGGGTGGTGCGGCACGTAGTCGGTTTCCGCCGCCACTTCGGCCATCAGTACCCAATCACGCGCCGGGTCAAGGGCGCTCAGGCTGGACAGGTCAAACGACAGTTGATCACCCAGCACCAGGGCAAGTTGGCAGTTTTGCGTCACAGCGTGGTTTACCAGGCAGAGTTGAGGGAGATGGGTACGCGCAAGGTGTCCTGGGTACCGTCCTGCATGCCGCACATTTCGTCATGCACCACGGCGTGAACCAGATGAAAAGGCAGGCTCGGCAGCTCACGCAGCAGGTCGCGGGCATGCTCGACCGAACGCAGGTGCAGGGTCTTGCCCTGGGTGTCGTTGAGCGGATGCGCACGACCGTCCATATAGGCTTCGAGCACGTAAATGCCGCCTTCGATGGAGATCAGATTAAGCGCGTCGATATGGCCCGCATGGGCGTGTTGAGACAGGTCGTGCAGATTCATGGAGCACCTCGCCGATCAAGCTATACAAAAATATGTACAAACTCAATTCTTGTATAAGATTCGGCGAATACAAGGTGCCCTATTACCACCCGTCCGGTAATCGCCGGACGGGTGGTGGACGCGCAGGGAGCGCGTCAGTCGTTTTTGGTCAGTTTGTCCAGATAGCCCATGGCGAACGCCGAGCCGACGAAGGTCAAGTGAATGATCACGTACCACATGAGTTTGCTGTCGGGGATGTTCTTGGCATCCATGAAAACCTTGAGCAGGTGGATCGAGGAGATCGCCACGATTGAGGCGGCCACCTTCATTTTCAACGAACTGGAATCCATCTTGCCCAGCCAATTGAGCTTCTCGGTGCCTTCGTTGATGTTCAGTTGAGAGACAAAGTTCTCATAGCCCGAGAGCATCACCATCACCAGCAGACCGCCCACCAGCGCCATGTCGATCAGCGACAGCAGCACCAGAATCAGGTCCGCCTCGGCCAGGGCGAAGACATTGGGCAGAATGTGAAAGACTTCCTGAAAAAACTTCAGGGCCAGCGCCAGCAGCGCCAGGGAGAGGCCGAAATAGATCGGTGCCAGCAGCCAACGGGAAGCATACATGGCGTTTTCGATGAAGCGTTCCATAGGGTCTCGCAGGTGGGATAACGATGCCGCGAAGTATACCCAGGCGCCCTGCGCAGGTCACCGCACACAGGGCGAACGGCTGTGGATAACCCTAGCGCTCCGGCCAGAGTTGATCTGCTCCACATGCCCGGCTGCGCGTGCCGTTGAGGCGGCGTAGCTCACTTTGAATGTGCAGACGCCAGATAGGGATTTCATCGCTCGGCTCATAGCCCTGCTGGGCCAGGCTCTCGGCAATCGCCTGGAGCACCTCTTCGGCCTCACCGGAACCATGAAAAGGCCCTTGAGCCTGCAGCGCAGATGGCTGGGCGCCAGCCATGCCAGCGGCGCACACCAGGGTCCACAGGCCATTACCACTGGCCAGTGGAGCAACCAGACACTCGATGCGTGTGACCAGGCCGAGGCACTGGCGGGTGAGGTAGAGGGCACGCGGCATGACGGCGATCCTCACAGGGACAGACTTGCAGCCTACACCCGCAACGCCGACGCCGGGAAGCGACCGGACGTCGGATGGCTGTGGATAACCCTGTGGATGGCGTCTTAGGGTCTGTTGACGTTTCGTCGCAATCCGCGTTGCCGCGAACGAAACATCAACAGCCTCTATGCCTCGCTGGCGGGTTTCTTGCCGCGCGGCTTCTTGGCCGGGGCAGGCGCTGGCGCGACCACCTCGACCTTGACCACTTCCTCTTCCTTGTCGCCCTGATCCATGCCGATTTCGGTGATCTCGGCAATCTCGCGCAAGCGCTCGACCACCCGGGCATTGACGCTGCCCGCCGGAAACTGCCCCTGCTCATCCGGCGTACCGGCATCGGTGCCGACCAGCAGGCTCAGCGCCTCATCAACATGACGCACGGCATAGACATGGAACTGCCCGGCGCGCACCGCCTGCAGCACGCGCTCGTCGAGCATCAGGGTGGTGACGTTGGAGTGCGGAATGATCGCGCCTTGCTCGCCGGTCAGGCCGCGCGCCTCGCACAGGCGGAAGAAGCCCTCGATCTTCTCGTTGACCCCACCGACGGCCTGCACCTCACCGAACTGGTTGATCGAGCCGGTAATGGCAAAGCACTGTTTGAGCGGCGTGCGCGACAGCGCGGAAATCAGCGTGCAGACCTCACCCAGCGAGGCGCTGTCGCCATCCACATAGCCGTAGGACTGCTCCAGGGCGATGCTCGCGGAAATCGCCAGGGGGAATTCCTGGGCATAACGGCTGCCCAGGTAGCCGGTAAGGATCATCACGCCCTTGGAGTGAATCGGCTGACCGAGGTTGACCTCACGCTCGATGTCGACGATGCCACTGCCGCCCGGGTAGACGGTGGCGGAAATCCGCGCCGGCACACCGAAGGCCGAGTCGCCAACCTCCAGCACGGTCAGGCCGTTGCACTTGCCCACCGCGGCACCGGCGGTGTCGATCAGGATAATGCCGGCGAGCATGTCGTCAATAATTCGCGCCGACACGCGGCCGGTACGTGTGGCCTTGGCCTTGAGTGCACGCTCGATATGGCCGACGTCAGTGAGCGTCTCACCCGCCAGGCTGCGGATGAAATCCGCCTCGCTGACCAGCTGGAACAGATCGCCAATACGCGCCGAGAGTCGGCCCTGATGCTCGGCCAGGCGCGCACTGTAAGTGGCCAGGCGCGCCACCGCGGCAGCGGTCAGCGGCGCCATGCCCTCTTCCGAGGTGCGGGTTTTCATCAACTGGGCGAACTGCTCCAGGCTTTCCTCGCCCAGGGGGATGTCCTCGTCGAAGTCGACCAGCACGCGGAACATCTCCTGGAAGTCCGGGTCATGGTCCTGCAGTGCGTAGTACAGCTGGCGCGCGCCGATGATGATCAGCTTGACCTGCAGGTCGATAACCTGAGGGTTGAGGGTCACGGTGGCGATCCGGCCGAGGTCGCCGAGGGGCGATTCCATCTTCAACTGGCGCGAATGCAGGGCGCGTTTGAGCGCATCCCAGACGAAGGGTTCGCCGAGCATCTTGTCTGCTTCGAGGATCAGGAAGCCGCCATTGGCGCGGTGCAGCGCGCCGGGGCGCAGTTGCCGGTAACTGGTGTAGAGCGCGCCCTGGTCGGTGTTGTACTCGATGCGGCCAAACAGGTTGTCGTAGGTCGGATGGGGCTCGAACACCACCGGAGCGCCGCCCTGGGCATGGTGGCCGACCACCAGGCTGGGGCAGTACTGCTCTTCGAGCAGCTTGCGGGTCTGAGCGTCGGCACGCTCGGCATCGACCAGTTGGTCGACCACGGTCTTCAGCAGGTTGACCTGCACGGCCTGCAGGTAGGCGCAGACTTCGGCGTTTTCCGCGTATTTCTGCGACAAGGGCGCCAGCAGCGGCTGCAGCGCCACGGTGATGGTTTCTTCATTCAACTGGCGCAGTTGGTTGCTCGACTCGCGCTTCCACTGCGGCAGACTCGCCAGCTCTTCGTTGAGGCGCTCCTCAAGGGTCGCGATATCGGCATGAAAGCGCTCGCGCTCGGTCTCGGGAAGCTGGGCGAACTCGGCTTCATCCACCGCCTTGCCCTCAAGCATCGGGGTAAAGGCGATGTTGTTGCTGTCGCGGTACAGGGCAATGTCCTTTTCCAGCGCCAGACGCTCGATGATGTCCAGGGCCTGGTCGTAACGCTTGTTGAAGGCGCGGTCGATGGCACTCTTCTTCTGCTGGAAGGACGGGTGCTCGAACACCGCCGGGAAGGTCGCCAGCAGGTTGTCGATCAAGCCATTGATGTCGGCGATAAAAGCGCCTGCCGTACCAGCCTGCAGTTCCAGCGCACGGGGCTCGCGCGGTTCGTCGAAGTGGTTGACGTAGACCCGGTCAGATGGCGTGGCCAAGCGCTTGGCTTCAGCTTTGAGGTAGCGCCGCACGAAGGAAAAGCGCCCGGTACCCGGCTCGCCCATGACGAATACGTTGTAGCCCGGCCGCGGCATGGCCACGCCGAATTGCAGTGCGTCGACCGCGCGCTCCTGGCCGAGCACACCGCGAAAGGGTTCCAGGTCATCGGTGCTGGTAAACGCGAATTGCTCGGGGGCAAAGGGACGGGTCAGTGCATCGGGAGCCAACCGCAAACGGGCAGCAAGGGTATCGGGCATCGGAAATCCTTGGGACAGGGCAAAGGCCGTATACATAAGGCCATAATCGGGACGATCGCAGCAGTGCTGCGTTGGCATGTGCCTAAAGTACAACGTCAGCGCGGCCAAGCAAAACGCCGAACTCTACGCGTCGTCGGTAACCACCCGCCTATGCCGCCGCATGGGTTGACAGGGGCCGGCGCTTCGCCAAAGCTCGGCCGTCGCCTTCCTACAAGAAAATCTACGTGAAACGGATCTTCGCCTGCCTTGCTTCATGCGCCGTCACACTCGCCCACGCCAGCGCGCCAGCGTTTGACCAGCAGCGCCTGCAAGCCCTCGCCGACCAGCCCTACTGGATCGCCCTCGGCCACTACGAAACCGGCAAGCTCGGTGGCTGGCGCAGCTACGTCGATGATGAAAAATTCTTTCTCGCCGCCGACGGTGCGCACAACCCCAGGGCAGAGTTGCAAGCCACCCTAGATGCGCTGTACCAAAGCGCGGACCTGGCTGATCGCCATGCCCAATGTGTTTATCCAGCCCGCACGCGCTGGTTGCGCGAACAGCTCGAGCTGACCGACCTGCCGCAGCCAGTGTGCGCCGAGTTCGACACCTGGCTACGCGACATCGCCCCGCACAGCACCGTGCTGATCTTCCCGGCGGCCTACCTGAATAGTCCCTCGTCGATGTTCGGCCACACCCTGCTGCGCATCGACCAGGCCGACGTCGACAGCCACAACACCGCCCTGCTCAGCTACGCGCTGAATTTCGGCGCCTTTATCGAGGGCAGCGACAACAGCATGTTGTACGCCTGGAAAGGCCTGATGGGCGGTTACCCCGGCCTGTTCGCCCTGGTGCCCTACCGCGAGAAGCTTGCCGAGTACCGCAGCCTGGAAAACCGCGACCTGTGGGAATACCGGCTGAACCTCAGCGAGGAGGAAACCCAGCGCATGGTCACCCATGTCTGGGAGCTCAAGCAGGTACGCTTCGACTACTACTTCTTCGACGAAAACTGCTCCTATCGCCTGCTGGAACTGCTGGAAATCGCCCGCCCGGGGCTCGAGCTGACCGAACAGTTCCCCCTGACCGCGGTACCGACCGACACCGTGCGGGCGATCAAGGACGCCGGGCTGGTCGAGCGCATCGACTACCGCCCGTCCCGTGAGCGCGAGCTGCTGGGCCGTGCCGATGCCCTGGATGCCGAGGAGCAGACCTGGGCCCAGCGCCTGGCCGAAGATCCGCAGCAGCGCGATACACCGGCCTTCCAGGCCTACCCGGCAGCGCGTCAGGCATTGATGCAGGACACCGCCTTCCGCCTGTTGCGCTACCGCACCACGGGCGATGCACGTAACCCCGAGGACGTGCGCAACAGCTACGAGCTGCTCAGCGCGATCAGCCGTAACCCGCCGCCGCCGCTGACCCTCGACCGCCCAGGCCTGCCGGAACAAGGCCACGCGTCGCGCACCTGGCAGCTCGGCGCGGGCAGCCGTGACGGCAAAGCGTTCGCCGAGTACGGTCTACGCATGGCCTACCATGACCTGGCCGACAACGCCTATGGCTTTCCCTTGGGCGCGCAGATCGAGATTGGCCAGCTGAAGCTGCGCCAGTACGAAGGCAATCACTGGGAAGTGCAGCGCTTCGACCTCGCCAGCATCCGCTCCTTCACCCCGCGCACCGCGTTGCTCAAGCCTTGGTCATGGCAGGTCGCCGGCGGCCTGGAACGGGTGCCGGGCAGCGACGGCGAGCCGACGCTGGTCAGCCAGGTCAACGGCGGCGCCGGGGCGACCTGGTCGTTGGCTGAGGACGTGCTGGGCTTTGCCCTGGGCACAGTACGCGTCGAGCACAATGCCGACTTCGCTGCCTTTATTACCCCTGCAGTCGGCTTCAATGGCGGGCTGCTGTGGCGCAATCCGCTGGGCAATCTGCTGGCCGAGGCGCGCGCCGACTATTTCTATAACGGTGAAGTGCGGCGCAGCCTGGCAGTGGCCCAACAGTGGGAATTGACTCCAGCTCTGGGGCTGCGTCTGGGCGCACAACGGGATTTCAGCCAGTTAGGCGAGGTGGAAAACACCCTGCAACTGGAGCTGCGCTGGTATCACTATTAAGTGGCCACGGGCGGCGCATGCTGCGCCGCCTGACCCTCACTCGGTGACGTCGGCCACTTCACAGCGATCGCGGCCCAGACGCTTGGCCTGCAGTAAGGCCAGGTCAGCGCGGCTGATGGTTCGCGAATAGGACTCACCGGGAATCTGCTGGGCAATCCCGGCGCTGAGCGTGACCATCAACAGTTCGGTATCGACGCGCACAGCCAATTCACGAACGCGCTCACGTACCCGTTCGATCACCTGCTGGGCGGCTTCCAGATCGGTTTCCGGCAGCAGGATAAGAAACTCCTCGCCTCCCCAGCGGCCGCACAGGTCCTGCTCGCGCACTTCGGTTTCCAGCACGCTCGCCAGCTCAACCAGCATGCGGTCGCCCACATCATGGCCATGCTGATCGTTGATCCGCTTGAACAAATCCACGTCGAGCATGGCAATACTGAACGAGCGACCATAACGCTTGTTGCGGTCAGCCTCCTCCTTGAGCCGCTCGCCCAGCAGCCGACGGTTGGCGATACCGGTCAAGGCGTCGTGGGTGGAAGCCTGACGCAGCGCCTTGTTGAGGTCATGCATCATCTGCTGGTAGCGGTCAGAGATACGCGCCACCTTTTCCAGTTGCCGCAGCTGTTTGTCCAGGCGCTCGGCCAGGCTCATCTCGCGCTGCTTGGCAATGCTCTGATAGGCGTCGGAAATACGACTGATACGGTCGATACGCCGCATCAGTTCGTGGTGCGCCTCCCACAGCTGGCCCAGCGGCTCCTGCAGCGGATTCTCAGCCTGCGCCGGGTCCTCCAGCAGGCTGGCGATGCGCTCTTCGAGGGCTGTGCGGTCGCGGATCATGGCAGGCTCGCTCAATCGTGACTGACGACATCGAAGGGGAAGGTGCAGTCTTCCTTGAACTCCTCGGCCAGCTCGACCACCCGCTCATTGCGCTGGTCGTAAAGCCAGCTCACCGAAACGGCTTTGCCCGCCAGATGGGCAGCTTCGAGCAGGTCGAAGATGTCCATCATGGCCTTGATGCTGCTGGTATTGAGGTACAGCAGGCGCAACTCGAGGTGCAGCGGTCGGCCAGCATCGGCCAGGTAGGCTTCGATCCAGGTGAAGACCTGATGGAACAGCTCGTAGGAGTTCTCCGGATAGGAGTCACCCTGCATGGCAAGAAGACCCTGCGCCCAGTCACCGCGAATGGCGGGGGAAGACTGGGTACCGGCAATGGAAAAATCATTCATGTGTCATGACTCGTGGAGTGATTCAGATAACGGCACGCAGGCTGATGAACGAACGCGAAGCATCGACCTCGCGCAATGTGGCTTCAAGCGGCTCGCTGGCCTTGCGGGCGATGTCGATCAGGCCCAGGCCTGCGCCACTGCTGGCTTGCTCATCGCGGGGTTTGCGCAACTGCTCCTTGTAACGCGCCTTGAGCTCGGCCTTGTCCAGCCCGGCCAGGGCCTGCACCGCGGCCTGCAGACGCTCGCCATCGGCCGACTCGATCAGGTTACCGGCCGACACCACGTAACGGCCCTGCTCGTCCCGGGCAACCACTACAGTGGCCCCAGCCTCCTGATCGGTCCAGTCCTTCTGCCGGGTGTAGTGGCGAATATTCTGGGTCATCTCGATATACACGGCGAACACATCCATCGCCGAGGATGCTGGCGCATTCTCGGAGCTCAGGTAATTGCGCAGCGCATTGCCAATCTCTTCGATCAGGCTGCGGGAAATCGGGCCATTGAAGCAGAGCATGATCTGCTGTCGGTTGTAGCTCTCGCGCATGCCGAACAGGTCAAGGGGTTCCATCGCAGCTCCCAGGTTGGTGAAATCGGTAATCAGTCAAAACGGAAACACAGCATCGTAATGTCATCGCGCTGGGCGTAATCACCCTGGTAGGCCGCCAATACCTCGCTGAACGCCTCGCCCTGCTCGACCAGCGGCCGCCGAGCATGCATACGGATCATCTCGGCAAAGCGACTGTTGCCGAAACCATAACCCAGCTCGCCGCCTGCCTGGTCAAGAAATCCATCTGTGGTGAGGTAGAAGGTACGCCCGGCCTGCAGCGCGACCTGAGCATTGATGTACTCGCCCACACGTTTGTCGCCAATCGCCCGACGCCCGCCCGGCAGCTCTTCGACGCTGTCGCCGTCGCTGTAGTAGAGGGCGATCTTGGCGCCGGCAAAGGTCACATCGCGGCGCGCGAAATCGACGTAGACCAGGCCCACATCCATATTGGTGGCCAACGCCTGCCGTTCACTGTCATCACGCAACATGGCCCGCACAATACGATCGGTACGGCTGAGAATGCCCGCCGGATCGGCCAGCCCCGCCTCGCTGATCGCCTGATCGATGGAAGCATGGGCAAGCATGGTCATCAGCGCACCCGGGACGCCATGGCCGGCACAGTCGACCACGCCAAACAGGCATCCGCCCTCACCCGCGCGGTAGACGTAGAAATCGCCCCCGACCACATCGCGCGGGCGCCAGAGCACCGCATGGCGCTCGCCTAGGGCGCTGACCAACTGGCGCCGCGGCAGGATGGCATGCTGGATCAGGCTGGCGTAGTCGATCGAGTCGTCGATCTTCTTGTGCGCTGCCGCCATTTCGCTGTTGGCCTGTTCCAGTGCCTGGGTGCGCTCGCGGACGCGGTTTTCCAGCTCGCTGGTATGGTTGCGAACCTTCTGCGCCATGACGCCGAAGGCGGCACTCAACTCGCCGATTTCATCGTCGCGCTCGGTCGGCAGCGATACGCCATATTGACCTGCAGCAATGGCCTGGGCGCTCTTGCGCAGCTGGCGCAGAGGCTTGAGGACACGCTGGTCGACCAGCCAGGCGCCGACAATGATCAGCAGCAGAAACAGCAACACCACCGAAATAATCGCCGGCAGCAGCGACTTGAATTCGATCACCTGGGCCGTGCGCAGGTCCACCGCACTGGCCACGAACCACTGCAGCTCAGGAATCCAGGTCAAGGCCAACAAACGCGGCTCGCCGTCCAGCAGCACCGACAAGGTGGCCACGCTGTCGGGTTCGGCGCGGCTCTGTGCCATGCGCTGGCGCAGCGCGGTAGCCTGTTCGACGTCGCCGAGCAGGCCGAGGATATTGGTCGACAGTGAGCGACCTTGCTGGGTCTCGGCATTCAGGGTAATCAGGCTGGCGTTCGGGTGGACCAGAATCGCTCCGGAGCTG
This sequence comes from Gammaproteobacteria bacterium, assembly GCA_018826895.1. GTDB lineage: Bacteria > Pseudomonadota > Gammaproteobacteria > Pseudomonadales > Pseudomonadaceae > Aquipseudomonas. The sequence goes on along the minus strand of JAHJYA010000007.1, from coordinate 13,862 downwards.
TCCAGCACCATGGACTCGACGCCGGCCTTGTCGACCTTGATGAAGTCATTGATAAAAGCATTCAGGCTGATACCCGAACCCACCACACCAATGCGCCGCTCCCCATCACGCACCGCGATGTTGAACCAGACCTTGATGTCCTCGGTGACCGCCGACTGATCGACGTTCAGGTGATAAGGCGCATCTGAGTTGAGCACGGCATAGAACCACTCATCGCGCTCGGTATCAGCACTCAACTGGTAACGGGGTGCATCGCTGGGCACTTGCTCAGCGCTATTGGAGTAGTAGCCATTGCTTTGCGCCGAGGCGGCGAAGTAAGCATGGTCGCTGAAGGCGCGCTGGTAACCGTCGGCCTCACGAAAGAACAGCGCCCGCTTTTGCGGGTTCTGCTCGTCGTTCAGCCAGGCCAGGGTGAGCTGCGATTCTGCCAGGCGCTGGGCCAGCGCCAATTCCCGGGTGACCGGGGCGAACAAGCGCTCACGGTTGAGCTGGACCTCATTGCGCGCATAGGCATCACCGAAGCGATTCTGCACCCCCTGCAAGGCTTCGCGCCCAACCAGCGCCGCAAGCCCGAACGCCAGGATGAAGGTGAACAGCAGCGCCAGCAGTGACTTGCCGCGTAAACCCAATGCTGCCATGGCGCTCCCCAAGCGAATAAAACTCTGCGCCTGTCTTGAATGGATACTCGACAGGTCTGTTTATTGACCGTTTTGCCAAGATTACCGAGCTTGCCGGCATACAGCCACCACCACACACAACAAAACGGAGCCTTTCGGCTCCGTTTCGCTGATCATCCCGGCTTTTACTGCGCCAGTTTCTTGTGGCGGACCCGGTGCGGCTGGGCAGCGGCCTCGCCCAGACGCTTCTTGCGATCGGCTTCGTACTCGGTGTAGTTGCCCTCGAAGAACACTGCCTGCGAATCGTCTTCGTAGGCCAGGATGTGCGTTGCCACGCGGTCCAGGAACCAGCGATCGTGAGAGATCACAATGGCGGCACCGGGGAAATCGAGCAGCGCTTCTTCAAGCGAGCGCAGGGTTTCCACGTCGAGGTCGTTGGACGGTTCGTCGAGCAGCAGCACGTTGGCGCCCTCTTTCAGCGTCAACGCCAGGTGCAGACGCCCGCGCTCACCACCGGAGAGGTCCTTGACGAACTTCTGCTGGTCACCGCCCTTGAAGTTGAAGCGGCCGACATAGGTGCGCGAGGGGATTTCATAGCTGCCGATGCGGATCTGATCGGAACCGTCGGAAATCATCTCGAACACAGTCTTGTTGCCGTCGAGGTCGTCACGGCTCTGATCCACGCAAGCCAGTTGCACGGTATCGCCGACTTCGATGCTGCCCGAATCCGGCTGTTCCTTGCCCATCAGCATGCGGAACAGGGTCGACTTACCGGCACCGTTACCGCCGATCACGCCGACGATGGCGCCCTTGGGCATGGCGAACGACAGGTTGTCGATCAGCACGCGATCGCCATACCCCTTGCTGACGTTCTTGAACTCGATGACCTTGTCGCCCAGGCGCGGACCGGCCGGGATGTAGATCTCGTTGGTTTCCGAACGCTTCTGGAATTCCTGGGACTGCATTTCCTCGAAACGCTGCAGGCGCGCCTTGGATTTCGACTGACGCGCCTTGGCGCCTTTGCGCACCCACTCCAGTTCTTCCTTCATGGCCTTTTCGTGGGCCGACTGCTGCTTGGACTCCTGGGCCAGACGCGCCGACTTGGCCTCCAGCCAGCCGGAATAGTTGCCCTCGTAAGGGATACCCGCGCCGCGGTCGAGCTCGAGGATCCAGCCGGCGACGTTATCCAGGAAGTAACGGTCGTGGGTAATGGCGACCACGGTGCCCGGGAAATCGTGGAGGAAGTGCTCCAGCCAGGCGACGGAATCGGCATCCAGGTGGTTGGTCGGCTCATCGAGCAGCAGCATGTCGGGGGCCGAGAGCAGCAGGCGGCACAATGCCACGCGGCGTTTCTCACCACCAGAGAGATGCTCGACCTTGGCGTCCCAGGCCGGCAGACGCAGGGCGTCGGCGGCCACTTCCAGCTGGCGCTCGAGGTTGTGACCATCGCTAGCCTGCAGGATGGCTTCGAGCTTGGCCTGCTCGGCGGCCAGCTTGTCGAAGTCGGCATCCGGTTCGGCGTAGGCGGCGTAGACCTGGTCGAGGCGCGCCTGGGCGTCCTTGATCACGCTGACCGCTTCTTCCACCACTTCGCGCACGGTCTTGCTCGGGTCGAGCTGCGGTTCCTGGGGCAGGTAGCCGATATTCAGCTCCGGCATCGGGCGAGCTTCGCCGTCGAACTCGGTATCGACCCCAGCCATGATTTTCAGCAGGGTGGATTTACCCGAACCGTTGAGGCCGAGCACGCCGATCTTGGCGCCCGGAAAGAACGACAGGGAGATGTTCTTGAGGATTTCCCGCTTCGGCGGCACTACTTTGCTCAGCCGATGCATGGTGTAGACGTATTGAGCCATGGATAACCTTGGTTCTAGACAGGGTACGAGAGAAGGCGCCGCAGGCAGTCGCACATGCAGTGCGAAAGGCAGTCGAGGGCGCTGGGCAGGCAACGGGAATGGCCCGCCGCCGCAAGGCGCGCAAACCCTTGCGCGCATGCCGGCAAAGCTACCGGAATGCGCTGCACAGGGCAAACGCCAGCCGACGTCTGCGAGCAGACCCTATGCCCCGGTAACGCCGCCATTGCGCTCCGTCCAGGTCGCCAGAAAGCTCTGCAGCAGCGGCGACTGCGGTGCACCAAACAGCGCCGAGGGCGGCCCCTGCTCTTCGATCAGGCCATTGGCCAGGAAGACCACCTTGTCGGCGACCTGGGCCGCGAAGCCCATTTCATGGGTGACCACCACCATGGTCATGCCCTCGTCCGCCAGGGCGCGCATGACCTTGAGCACCTCGCCTACCAATTCCGGATCGAGTGCCGAGGTGGGCTCATCGAAGAGCATGATCTTCGGTTCACGCCCCAGGGCCCGGGCAATCGCCACACGCTGTTGCTGACCACCGGACAGGGTGGCGGGATAGGCGTTGGCCTTGTGCGCCATGCCGACCTTGCCCAGAACGGCCAGGGCCTTGTCCCGGGCCTGCGCCCGGTCCATGCCAGCGAGCAGGCGCAGGGGTGCCATGACGTTTTCCAGCACGGTCTTGTGCGGCCACAGGTTGAACTGCTGGAACACCATGACCACGTTGGCCAGGTCCTGCTGCACCACCCGCTCGGGCAGCCGGATAAAGTTGCCGCGCGGGTCGGCGCCGTAGCCGATCATTCGTCCCTGCACCAGCACCTCGCCACTGTCGTAGTGCTCAAGGAAATCGATGCAGCGCAGCAGCGTGCTCTTGCCCGACCCGGACCCGCCGATGATGCACACCACCTCCCCCGCGTTCACCTCCAGACTGATGCCCTTGAGTACGGGGTTGTCGGCAAAGCGCTTGGTCACGTCAATCAGCTTGATGATCGGGTTGTTCATCTTGCGCAGGGCTCCTCAGGGTCGGGCGCTGTAGCGGCTGGTACGCCGTTCCAGCAGGCGCGCGGCACGGGCCAGCGCAAAGGTGATGAGCCAGTAGCTCAGGCCCAGGAACAGGTAGGGTTCGATAAAGCTGAAGGTCTCGGTGGACATGCGGCTGGCGGCGCTCATCATTTCCGGCACGGTGATGACCGACAGGATCGCCGACTCCTTCACCAGCAAAATGGTCTGGTTGACCACGGCAGGCAGGATCAGCCCCAGCATCTGCGGCAACGTCACCTGGGTGAGTATCTGCCAGCGGGAAAACCCGAGGTCGCGCGCGGCCTCGATCTGCCCACGGGCAATGCTGAGAAAACCACTGCGATAGATCTCGGCAAAATAGGCCGCGCTATACATGCCCAGACCGACCACACCAACCTGCAACGCGCTGAGTTCGATGCCGACAAATGGACCGCCATAGAACACCAGGTAGATCTGCACCAGCAGCGGCGTCCCGCGGAACAGGGTGATATAGAGCTGGTACAGCGCCCGACTCAAAGGGTTATTCAACTGACCAAACAGGCACAACAGCAGCCCCCAGAGCAGGCCGATCAACAGGGCACCGAAGCTCACCGCCAGGGTGAAGAACAGGCCGCGCAGCAACAGGGGGCCGTAGTCCACATACAGATGCAGGTTCATGGCTGGCCCCTATGCATGGCGCAGGCGCCGTTCGAGGTACCGGCCCGCCTGGCTGACCGTCAGGGTCAGCAGCAGGTAGAGCAGCCCGGCCGCGAGAAAGAACTCGATCGGCCGATAGGTGGTAGACGAATAGGTATGCGCCACGCGCATCAACTCCGTGACGGCGATGGTGGACACCAGCGAGGAGTTCTTGATGATGTCGATGGTCTCGTTGACCAGCGCTGGAATGGTCGCCCTCAGCACCTGCGGCAGCTGGACATAACGCAATACCTGCCAGCGCGTGTAGCCGATGTCCCAGGCCGCCTCGGTCTGCCCGGGCGGCAGGGTCGCGAAGCCACCACGCAGAATCTCGGCCTGCGAGGCACCGCTGTTGAGCGCCAGGGCGATGATCGCGGCCAGCAGCGCCGGCAGTTGCACACCGATCAGCGGCAACATGAAGAAGATCACCGCCAGCTGTACCAGCAGCGGCGTACCGCGCAGGGCACTGATATACACAGCGGCCAATGCGCGCCACAGGCGATGGGAGGAGACTCGCGCGATCGCCGCCAGCACGCCGATGACAAAGCCCAGGACAATCGCCAGCGCGGAAATCCAGGCGGTCATCCACAGGCCATGTAACAAGGCACCGCGATAGTCGAACACCACCGTCATGTCGAACATGCTTAGGCCTCGCGTGAGGTCTGCCGCCGCTGCCAGGCCAGGGCACTGACGCAGAGCAACTCGAACAGCAGGGTAGCGCCGACCAGGGCCGTGTTGCCGCTCGGGTCGAACGGCGGCGACACCTCCACCACGTCGGCGCCAATGATGTCCAGATCGCCCAGGGCGCGGATCATCTGTTGCGCCTCGAAAGGCGTGAAGCCACCGATTTCCGGGGTGCCCGTGCCCGGCGCATAGGCGGGGTCGAGCCCATCCACATCGAAGGTGACATACACCGGGGCATCGCCCACCACCCGGTGAATCTCTTCGATCACCGCACTGAGCCCCAGTTGGTAGAACTCTTCGATGCTGATGACGCGCATGCCGCTGTCGTAGCTGAACTTCCAGATATCGCGGTCGGTGACCCCGCCACGGATGCCGATCTGAATGGTCTTCAGCGGGTCGATCAGCCCCTCCTGCGCGGCCACTTTGAACGGTGAGCCGTGATGGAAACGCGAGCCCAGGTAGAAATCGCCGGTATCGCAATGGGCATCGAAATGCACCAGCGCCACGGGACCATCCTTGGCCAGCGCACGCAGCACCGGAAGGGTCACAGAATGATCACCGCCCACCGACAAGGGCACGATGCCAGCGGCGCACAGCGGCTCGTAAAAGGCCTGGATGGCGCTGTGCGCCGCGGTGAGCTCGAACGGACTTTCCGGGGTCGCATCGCCGACATCGACCACCCGGCACAGCTCGAAGGGGGCAACGCCGGTGGCCTGGTTGATGATGCGCATCAGGCTCGACTGGTTGCGCACCTCACGCGGGCCATGGCGCGCGCCTGGACGGTTGGTCACACCACCGTCGAAGGGAATGCCGACCAGGGCGATATCCACCTCCACCAACGTCGGGCTGTACGGAGTACGCATAAAGGTGGCGATCCCGGTGTAGCGCGGCTGGGTTTTGGGGTCTTGGGGCATGATGTCTCCAGCGGCGCTGCCGCATTGCAGTCGAGTGCACGCCTGCGCCTGGCGCAGGCACAGCTAAAAGGGGTTAGTTGGCAGGCTCGGGCAAGACGCCTTGCGGCACCTCCATGGTGAAACCGAACCACTTCATCTGCAGTTCAGCGAGCTTGCCGCTCTGCTGCAGCTTGAGAATGCCGGCATTGAAGAAGGCCACCAGGGACGCCGACTCTGCATCCTTACGGGCGGCCCAGGCGTAATAGCTCTTGTCGCCGAAGGGCGGTTGCACGATGGCGAACATCTCCGGTCGCGACTTGACCACCGAGGACAGGTTGGGCAGCGCCTGCGGCACTATGTCCACGCGGCGCGAAGCCAGTGCCGCGTAGGCTTCGTTGTAGTCGGTGAACTCCTTGATCTCCTTCACCGCCTGCCCCTTGCCAGTGAGCACCTCGCTCTCGAACTTGCGTATCGCCGTGTACTGAGCGGAACCGGCCTGCACGCCGATGACCTTGCCGGCCATGTCCTCGGGGCTATTGATGCTGTCATCACTCTTGCGCTTGAGGATGGCCACCGATGCATCGGAAATCGGGTTGGTGAAGGCATAGGCATCCAGACGCTGGCGCGTGATCATCAGCGAGGTAACGACAATGTCGTAACGCTTGGCCGACAGGCCGGCGAGGATGCTCTGGAACGGCAGGTCCAGTTGCTTGAGCTGAACCCCCGGCAGGTCCTTGAGGATCTCGTCGAGCATATCCTTGCCGTAACCGACGATCTTGCCGTCTTCAAGCATCTCGAACGGGGCGTAGCGCGCCTCGGTAGCGACCACGATCTCACCGCGCGCCTTGATCTCATCGAGTAGATCGGCCTGGGCTTGGGTCGCCAGCAACACGCCAGCGATGCACAGCAGTTTTCTCAGGGTTACGAGGGTTGCAGTGGTCATCTTCGAACTCTCCGGCGACGCGCTTGATGGGTAAAAGACTGATTCCATCGTGGCGCAGCGGTGAGTCGCCCAACAAACGTGATCTGCTAATCCGCGCACATAAGCTGTGCTAATGCACCATTTCGAGTCACGCCCTGCCACAGGCTCAGCGCAGACCCTGTCTGCGCTGAGGCCTGACTGTTTGGCACGCTGCATGCCTTGTCTGTCAGGCCGCCGCATTGTTGGGTTAACCAGGAGCTCTTGTGTCCATTCGCCTTCCACCGCTCGAATCCTTGCGCTACTTCGAAGCCGCTGCGCGCCACCTGAGCTTTACCCTGGCCGCCGACGAGCTGTGCATCTCGCAAAGCGCAGTGAGCCAGCAAGTTATCCAGCTGGAGCAACGCCTGGGCTGCAAACTGTTCGAGCGCCGCCCTCGTCACCTGCTGCTGACCGCACCCGGCATACAACTTTATCCAGCTGTGCGCGCAGCCCTGGGCCTGCTCAGCGAAACCCTGGGGGCAATCGAAACCCTTGGCCAGCGCAGCAAACTGACCGTTTACTGCATGCCGTCGTTTGCCAATCGCTGGCTGATGCCACGCCTGCAGGACTTTCATAACAAGCACCCGCACATCGACCTGCACCTGATTGCCGAATTCAGCGAGCCCAACTTCCATAGCGAGATCGTCGACATCGGTATCTGCCATGGCTTCACCGACCAGCAGGCCACGGAGCAACGCCTGCTGTTTCGCGACTATGTCTACCCGGTCGTCAGCCCGTCGCTGCAGCAGAAGCTGCAACTGAAGGAGCCGGCAGACCTGAGCCGTGCCGTGCTCCTGCACGACTCGCTGCCCCAGGCGAAGCTCGCCACCTCCTGGCAGAAATGGCTGGGTGAGCGCGGTATTCGTCACCTCGATTGCAGCGGGGGTTATCGCTTCAACCAGGCGGACCTGATCGTCGGGGCTGCCCTGAACGACCGCGGGGTTGCCCTTGGCCGGCATGTGCTGGTTGCTGACGAGGTGGCGAGCGGGCACTTGCTTGCGCTGTTCGACGATGTCGTCGAGGAGGACGGCGTCTATGTGGTGTTTCTGAAAAAGAGCGCGCAGCGCCCGCCCCTGCAAGCGTTCTGTGCCTGGCTGGAAGAGCAGGCGCAGCTCTTCGAACGTGAAGATGGCAGCGCCCCCATGGGTTACCCAGCGCCGGCGCCCAAGCTCCAGGCCTGATGACTCATCGTGCGAGCCGCGGATGAGTAGGCAAAATGATGGTCATATAACAATTGAGGCCGACGGATAATCGCGGCCCTTAGCAAAAGCGAGGGCAGCCCTGTACAGCACAAAAACACGCTACACCCCAGAGTGCCGTAACCCTGCAAGGTGCAGGGCAAACGACGCTCGTCGGCTGCACTAGCACTTTGCCATGGTTATGGCATGCTAGCGCCCCCCTAAACTAGGCCAGCGTAACGCTGCGCCCCAGCTGCAGTCGCCGCAGGATCGCCCGTGCCGAGCACTACCCAATCTGCACCCCTACAGGAGTCAAACCGCGCGCGCCCCGGCCTGCTGCGCGGCTCCTACAAAGGCGCGCTGGTGGCACTGGTTCTAGGCATGCTGGCACTGCTGCTCTGGCAGATGCAGGCGCAGGTTACCCAGCAAGAAGACAACCAGCGTCAATTGAGCCTGGACTTCAGCAGGCAACTGGCTAGCCAGCTCAACTTGGTCATGGCCCTCAAGGCCAGCCTGGCGAGAACGGTCCTCGAGGCCGAGGCACCTAAACCTCTCACGGGTGAGGCCGCCACGCGGCTGGTCGAGCGTCTGCGCAGCGTTTACCCAACCCTCGACAGCATGGTCTGGGTTGGACCGCGCGGCGGGTCACTGGCCGATACACTTACTCAGGCCGAAGATACCCGTTATATCGCGGCACTTTATCAGCGCAGCCGCGACGAACCCTTCCACTATGCCTTCAGCGCCAATGACAAAGGTCGCCTCTACGTCCTTCTCCACGCCTCCGGTACAGCCCCTGCGGCTTACTGGCTGCTGCGTCTCGATGCCCAGGGCCTGCGTCAGTGGCTAAGCGAGCATTACAGCGGTGCGCAGCCCTGGTTGCTTGAAGACCGCTTTTCGCAACGGGTGGTCAGCCGCCCGCGCACGGGTGAAGATGTGGGCGCACCTACGCTGTCCAGCGTCTTTGCACCACTGACTGCCCAGGACAGCGCCGAAACCATCCTGGTCCTGCCGCTGCAAGGCAGTGACTGGCAAGTGCGCGCACTGTTCAACGAGCGCAAGGTGCGGGCGCAGATCCTCCCGGAGTTGGCCGGCGAGTTTTTGCTGGTGATTCTCTGCACAGTGCTGACCTTACTGGCCCTCTACTGCCTGCTGCGCGAACAGCGTGCCCTGCATGCACTCAATGCGGCCTCACGTCACTCGCTGCTCCAGGCCGCCAGCGCGCTGGGGGTGATCGAAGAATGCGTTCTGGTCACCGATACACGGGGTCAACTCAGCTACCTCAACCCGCAGGCCGAGGCATTGTTCGGCCTGCGCAACCAGAACCTGCACAGCTGGCACCTGCTGCAACTGCTACCCCGTCTCGACCCGCTGCTGCTGCACACCGCCACCCTGCGGGGCGGCGGGGAAAGCGATCTGGTCGAAATTCGCCAGGACGGGCAGCCGCGCTTATTCGATATCACCCGCAGCGACCTGGGCGAAACCCAGCGCCTGGGGTTCGTCTGGGTGCTGCGCGACGTGACCGAAGCCCAACACGCCACTCAGGTACTGAAAGAGGCACGGCGGCGCTATCAGAATATCTTCGAGGACACAGGGATAGCCTTGTGCGTACTGGACCTGTGCGGCCTGCACCAGTACCTCCAGGAACAGGATATCTATGACAGCAGAGACCTGGGTCAGTGGCTGCAGACTCACCCCAACGGCCAGGATGAACTGGTACAGCGCATGGTCTTCACCGAGGCCAACCAGATGGCCTTGCGCCTGCTGGGCGTACACGATGCCGAACAGGTCAAACGCTACTTGCTGCGTGGCGGCTCACTGCGCAGCAACGGTTTCCGCGCCCAGGTCCTGAACGCCTTGCTGGAAGGCAATAGTCAGATCGAACTGGAGACCCGGATCAGTAATGCCCATGGCCAGGAGCGCCATCTGTGGCTGGTCATGCGCCTGCCGGAAAGTGCCCACGACCTGCGCGCAGTGACCCTGAGCCTCAGCGACATCACCAGCCGCAAGCGCATCGAACTGTCGTTGACCGAGCGTGAACGTTTCTGGGCCGAAGTGGTACGCGCCGTGCCCGACACCCTCTATGTCCACGACATCAGTGGCCAGCGCGTGCTGTTCAGCAACCATCACCTGGGCCTTCAGCTGGGCTACAGCAGCACTGAGCTCAAGCAGATGGGCAACAGCTTCTGGGAATACCTGCTGCACCCGGACGACAGCGACTATTACTGGCGCATCCGCAACCTGCAGAAAGTCGTCGGCAACGGCACCCTGCTCGAATCGGTGTTGCGCTGGCGTCACAAGAACGGCGAATGGCGCTGGTTCAGCATCCGTGAGCAGGCCCTGTCGCGCGATACCAATGGCCGGGTCGAACGCCTGATCGGCGTGGCCAAAGACATCACCGAGCAGATCGAGCGCAGCGAATCGTTGCGCGACAGTGAACAGCGCTACCGCCTGCTCGCCGAAAGCACCAGCGACGTGATCTTTTCCACCGACCCCGAACTGCGCCTCAACTACGTCAGCCCGTCGGTCGAAAGCGCCCTCGGTTACACCCCTGAATGGGTGCTGATCAATGGCTTCGTCGGCATGGCCAGCAACCCCGCGCAACTCACTGGCCTGTATGCCCTGCTCGAACGCATCCGCCATGCACTGGGTAACCCGGCGCAAATGCGTGCCCTGCGCGAGGGTCTGGAGCCGCAACTGTTCGTCTTCGACTGCATGCGTGGCGATGACCGCAAAATCCCTGTCGACCTGCGCCTGATCCCCATGTGGGACGATATCGGTCGCTTCGAAGGGTTGCTCGGCGTCGGCCGTGACATCAGCCAGCAGCGCCGCGCCGAAAAAGAACTGCGCATGGCCGCCACAGTATTCGAGCACTCGACCGCCGCAATTCTGGTCACCGACCCGGCCGGCTATATCGTGCAGGTCAACGAAGCGTTCAACCGCGTCAGTGGCTACAGCGCCGCCGAGGTCCTCGATCAGCGTCCCGGCCTGCTCACGGCCGATCGCCAGCAGGCCACACACCTGCAGTTCATCGTCGGCCAACTCAACCAGAGCGGCAGTTGGGAAGGCGAAGTCTGGCTGAAGCGGCGCAGTGGCGAGAACTTCCCAGCCTGGGTCGGCATCACCGCGGTACAGGACGAAGAAGGCGATCTGGTCAGCTATGTGTGCTTCTTCAGCGACATCAGCGAGCGCAAGGCGAGTGAGCAGCGCATCCACCGCCTCGCCTATTACGATGCCCTCACCCACCTGCCCAACCGCACCCTGTTCCAGGACCGTCTGTATACGGCCTTGCAACTCGCCGAGCGGCACCATGAGTGGGTGGTGCTGATGTTCCTTGACCTCGACCGCTTCAAACCGATCAACGACTCCCTCGGCCATGCCGCCGGCGACCACATGCTCAAGGACGTGGCAGTGCGCCTGGCGGCCTGCGTCGCCGAAGAGGACACGGTCGCGCGCATGGGCGGTGACGAGTTCACCCTGTTGCTGCAGTCGCGCAGTACTCGCGAAGCCGCTTTGACGCGGGCCATCCATGTCGCCGAGCAGATCCTGAGCAGCCTGGCCCGCCCGTTCATCCTCGAGGGCCGTGAGTTCTTCGTCACCGCCAGTATCGGTATTGCCCTGGCGCCCCAGGACGGCAACGAGCTGAGCCAGCTGATGAAGAACGCCGACACCGCCATGTACCACGCCAAGGAACGCGGCAAGAACAACTTCCAGTTCTACCAGGCGGACATGAACGCCAGCGCCCTGGAACGTCTGGAGCTGGAAAGCGATCTGCGCCACGCCCTCGAGCAGGGCGAGTTCGTGCTGCACTATCAGCCGCAATTCTCCGGCGACGGCAAACGCCTGACCGGTGTCGAAGCCTTGTTGCGCTGGCAACACCCATACCGCGGCCTGGTCTCGCCCGATGCATTTATCCCGGTACTCGAAGAGCTCGGCCTGGTCGTTGAAGTGGGTCACTGGGTCCTGCGTGAGGCCTGCCAGCAACTGGCCGATTGGCTGGAGGACGGCGTGCGTGTACCGAAGATTTCGGTCAACCTCTCGGCCCGCCAGTTTGCTGAAGGCGATCTCGCAGAACGTATTGCCAGCATCATTCGACAGACCCGAATCGACCCGGCAGGCCTCGAGCTGGAGCTGACCGAGAGCATTCTCATGCAGGATGTCGCCAGCGCCCTGAACATGCTCAATGGCTTCAAGGACCTGGGGCTATGTCTGGCCATCGACGACTTCGGCACCGGCTACTCTTCACTCAATTACCTCAAACAGTTCCCCATCGACGTACTGAAGATCGACCGCAGCTTCGTCGACGGCCTGCCCCACGGCGAACAAGATGGCCAGATTGCCCGCGCGATCATCGCCATGGCCCATAGCCTGAACCTTTCGGTTATCGCCGAGGGCGTGGAAACCCAGGCACAACTGGACTTCCTGCGCGAACACGGCTGCGACGAAGTGCAGGGCTTCCTGCTCGGGCGGCCGATGCCTGCTCACCAGTTCGCCGCACAGTTCAGTGGCGCCGCGCTGTTCATGCTCAGCTGAACCCCGCTCGTGCAGCACATGATCAACCTTCATATGCCTGTCAGCGCGGGATGCGTTAGAATTCGCCCCCTCTTTCTACTGCCCAGCTGCTTTTTCTCAGGGGAATGCCATGTTCAGCCGTGATTTGACTCTTGCCCGTTATGACGCCGAATTGTTTGCCGCGATGGAGCAAGAAGCCCAGCGCCAGGAACATCACATCGAGCTGATCGCCTCGGAGAACTACACCAGCCCAGCGGTGATGGAAGCCCAGGGTTCGGTACTGACCAACAAGTACGCCGAAGGCTATCCGGGCAAGCGTTACTACGGCGGCTGCGAGTATGTCGATATCGTCGAGCAACTGGCCATCGACCGCGCCAAGGAGCTGTTCGGCGCCGACTACGCCAACGTCCAGCCGCACTCCGGTTCGCAAGCTAACAGCGCCGTGTATATGGCCCTGCTGGAAGCCGGTGACACCGTACTGGGCATGAGCCTGGCCCACGGCGGCCACCTGACCCACGGCGCCAGCGTCAGCTTCTCCGGCAAGATGTACAACGCCGTGCAGTACGGCATCGACAACGTCACCGGTCTGATCGACTACGACGAAGTCGAGCGCCTGGCCGTTGAGCACAAGCCGAACATGATCATCGCCGGTTTCAGCGCCTACTCGCAGGTTCTCGACTTCCCGCGCTTCCGTGCCATCGCCGACAAAGTCGGTGCTTACCTGTTTGTCGACATGGCTCACGTAGCCGGTCTGGTTGCGGCTGGCGTGTACCCGAACCCGGTGCCATTCGCCGACGTGGTCACCACCACCACCCACAAAACCCTGCGTGGCCCGCGCGGCGGCCTGATCCTCGCCCGTGCCAACGAAGCACTGGAGAAGAAATTCAACTCCGCAGTATTCCCAGGCGGCCAAGGCGGCCCGCTGGAGCACGTAATCGCCGCCAAGGCCGTGTGCTTCAAGGAAGCCCTGCAGCCTGAGTTCAAGGCCTACCAGCAGCAAGTGATCAAGAACGCTCAGGCCATGGCCAGCGTGTTTATCGAGAACGGCTACGACGTGGTTTCCGGCGGTACTGAAAACCACCTGTTCCTGCTCAGCCTGATCAAGCAGGACATCACCGGTAAAGACGCCGACGCCGCCCTGGGTCGCGCCTTTATCACCGTGAATAAGAACAGCGTGCCGAACGACCCACGCTCGCCGTTCGTCACCTCCGGCCTGCGCATCGGCACCCCAGCCGTGACCACCCGAGGCTTCAAAGAAGACGAATGCCGCGCATTGGCTGGCTGGATCTGCGAGATCCTCGCCAATCTGGGCGACGAAGCAGTCGAAGCGCGCGTGCGCGAGCAAGTCAAAGCGGTCTGCGCCAAGTTCCCGGTATACGGCAACTAGGGTCTACTCCCGTTTCGTCGCTAGCCGCGTTGCCGCGAACGAAACGGCAACAGACCCTGAACCAGCGCCCATGAAAAAGCCCGCCAATCGG